>CAVXAG010000020.1:0-324726 GCA_963759655.1 uncultured Actinomycetota bacterium
GGATCGATGACGGCGGACCGGGAGTGCTGCCACCGCTGAGCCCGCCACTGTGACCGCGTTGCTGACAAAGGTGGGCCTCGGCCGCCGTTCACGTCTGGCGATATGGACGGTGACCGCCGCTGCCGCCGCGGTTTTGGCGGTCGGTGTGCTGGACGGCGTCCAATCCCATCCGGTAGCGGCTCCGATGCGGCCGCAGCCGCACTGACGATGACGCCGGCCACGCGTCCATAAAGTTGGCGTGCACCGCGACGATCAGCAGCCAGGGCCGGGGCACTGGCATCGAGGTGACGTGCAGCTACCCGAAGGCGCCCGAGAACTCCGGCCGTGGTGGCGACGAACCCGGCGACAAGCTGACCTTGGTGGTGGTCGGCCGCGACGGTAGCCGCAACCAACTGGCCACCTGGGTCGCGCTCACCGGAGTGACCGCAACCCGCGGCGGCAGCACCTCGATGCCGATCGACCAAATCGCCGAGGTACAAATCGTTTCCGCCGATGACGGGCATGTGCTGCTGCAGCGCAGTCTGTGACCGAGCGCACCCGGTGAACCGAAGGTGCTCATCAGTCGTGTCACTAGCACGGACGGGAAGAAGGTGAACAGATGGCCGGACAATCTCGAGTTGTCGATCATGTCGTCGAGCAACTCATCCTGATCAATCGGGATCAGGGTGTCTGCGAGCATCACCTGACCGAGCCGTGGGCATTGCTTACCCGGATTGTGCCGCTGACCGGGGGGGACCGGCCTGGCACAACTGGCGACTTCGCCGGCACCGCGTCCATCCGTTGGGGGGGTCGGAAACGATGACGTCGGTCCGGCAAGCCACCCCAATCGCCGCGGAGATCCTTGACACGCTGCCCGCTGCGGTCGACCCGTTCGCGTTGTCGCTGAACGAGAGCCCGTTCGGGCCGTTGCCGGCGGTGCGCTCGGCGCTGATCGAGTCGATCGACGCGGCTAACCGCTATCCGGAGTTCCTGCCTGAGCAGCTGCGCACCCTGATCGCGGGCCGTGTCGGCGTGCGTGATGAGCAGGTGGTGCTGGGTGCGGGTGCGACGGGTGTGGTGATGCAGGTGCTGCATGCGGTGACCGCCCCCGGTGACCGGATCGTGATGACGTCGCCGACGTTTGACGGGTATCCGATCTTCGCGCAGATGGCCCGCCTGATGTCGATTACCGTGCCACTGGACAAACATGGTCACCACGACCTGGACGCGATGGCCGACGCCGCCGCCGATGCCAAGGTAGTGGTGCTGTGCCGGCCGCATAATCCGACCGGAACCCTGGAGTCCATCGCCGACGTTGAGCGGTTCCTGCGGCGGGTGCCGAGCGACACGGTGGTGCTGCTGGATGAGGCCTACATCGAATTCGTCGCCGCCGAGCACCGCATCGACGCGCCCGCTCTGATCCAGCGCTTCCCCAATGTGGTCGTGGTGCGGACCTTCTCCAAGGCCTACGGCCTGGCAGGTCTGCGGATCGGGTACGGGTTCGGGGCACCCGAGCTGGCCAAGACGCTGTGGACGATGCAGCTGCCGTTCGGGATGAACATCACCAGCGCGGTCGCGGTCGCCGCGTCGTATGACGCCGAAAACCAATTACGCCAACGTATCCGGCTGATCACTGGCGAGCGCCGCTATCTGCAGCGTCGGATCCGGGCGATGGGCGTCTACACCACCGATGGGCATGCCAACTTCGTCTACCTGCCCGAGCAGGGCCGGCCCTGGCGACAAGCGTTCGACGACGCCGGGCTGCGCGTCCGCCACTATTCCGACGGGGGAGTGCGGATCACCGTGGGTGGCCGCGCCTCCACCCGGGCGGTGCTGGCCGCGATAGCTCAGCAGTAATCCTTCAGCCTCACCCTCGCTGCGATCCATCCCGTCGTCGAAACGGACCTCCCGCGGGGGTTCCGTCATGCCAGTCCGCGGGGATCAAGTAGCTCGCTGCCTAACCGCTCGTCGTCTTCACCGCACTGAGCAGCAGGAAGATGGCCCCGAGCTGCTCCCAGGCTTGGGGGCATCTCTAACGGGGTCATCGCCGTTCTTCACGAGTTCTCGTGATAGGTCGTCGTCGGTGATCAGCACGGTATTGCGCCAGCGTTAAGACTTGTGCGAACGTGCCGAAAGCACGCACGCCGCGGCCGCCCTCGGATAAAGTCCGCAGTTAATGGTGGTGCGCGCGTGGCCTGTGGTTCAACGCGACAAGGAGTTCGCGGCGATACGCTCGGCCCTCATCGGGTCGACCGAATTCCGCGGCATCGTGCTCGTTGGCGACGCCGGTGTCGGCAAAACTACGTTGGCCCGGCTGGTCACCCAGTCGCTGCCGTCGCGAGTGCAGTGGGTCGCGGGAACCGACTCAGCGCGCAGTATCCCGTTGGGTGTGTTCGCTCATCTGATCACCTCGGCGAGCTCGCGCGACCCAATGGCGTTTCTCGCTGCCGCCCGCGAGGCCCTTCTGGCCCAGGACAATTCGGTCGTCGGTGTGGACGACGCGCACCTGCTTGACGAGCTGTCGGCGACTCTGCTGCACCAGCTCGCGCTGGACGGGACGATACGCATCGTCGCGATTGTGCGCGCCGGCGAATCCGCACCGGACGCGATCACGTCGCTGTGGAAGGACGGCTACCTGCAGCGCCTGCATCTGACGCCGTTTTCCAAGCAACAATGCGTGGAGCTGATCGAAACGGCGCTGGGCGGTCGGGTGGAAGGCTTGAGCTCCGATGTGATGTGGGAGGCCTCCGGCGGCAATGCGCTGTTCGTCCGCCATCTCGTCGAGGGCGCGTTGGAGGCCGGCACGCTGCGCCAGGTCCGCGGCGTGTGGCAGTTGCGCGGGCGCACCGCGGTTACCTCCGAGCTGGCCTCGCTGCTGGAGGCCCGTATCGAGCAGCTTCCCGACGATGTGCTGCATGCGTTGCGGCTACTGACGTTCTGCGAGCCTCTGAGCCTGGACACGCTGACCGACATGGTGGGCGCCGACGCGATCGAGCAGGCCGAAACCCGGGGACTCATCCGCATCACAGAAGACCGGGACGCCTGCGACGTCCAGTTCAACCATCCGCTGTTCGGCGAGGTGATGCGTCGGCGCCTGGGCATGGCCGCCGCCCGCCGGGTGCGCGGCGAACTGGTGCGCACGTTGGGTGGCAAGCCGACCCGCGGTCCCACCGAGCGCATCCGGTTGGCCGAGCTGACCCTGGACAGCGACGTGTCCCCCGACGTCGAGCTGCTCGTGGCCGCGGCCAGGGACGCGATCGCGCTGACCAACATCATGTTGGGGGAACGTCTGGCCCGTGCCGCGGTCAACCGCGGCGGTGGTCTGGTCGCCAGCGAGCTGCTCGCGAGATCGCTGCTGTGGCAGGGCAACGCCGCCGAGGCCGAGGAAATCCTGAATGCTTTCGACCCCAACGCGATGGACGAGGTGGAGCTGGTGCGCTGGGGCGCCGCACGCATCGCCAACCTCCAGTGGTCGATGGGTGACGCTGAAGGTGCCGACGACGTTCTCGAATTGCTCCGCTCGCGGGTCAACGAACACGGGCTGCGACTCGTCGTCGACGGGCTGGCCTCGGCGTCGCGGCTTTTCGAGAACCAACTCGACGAGGCGGTAGAACTGACCCAACGGGTGCTCGCCGATCCCACCGCTTCCGCGTCCGCCCTGGAGTGGGCGGTGTTCGGCGGTGCCCTGGCGCTGGCATTGATGGGACGCGGCGGCGACGTCGCCGCCGTCGCCGAGCGGGGGCGCACGATCGAAAACAAGGCCGACGGCCTGCTGCGCTACCTGATGGCCTTCGGCGAGATCCGCGCGCTAGCGGTCACCGGCGACTTCGACACCGCCGAGAAGCGCTCCAGCGACATCGTCGCGATCTCCTCGCCCGGCCAGTACCTGGCCTGGGGTATGGCCAACGTGCTCGCCGGCACGGTCGAAGTGGCCCGGGGCCGCTTCCCCGACGCGGTGTCGCGCATGGAGCAGACCGTGGCCGCGCTTACCGCGGAATCGGCCGCGTCGTGGAGTTTCCCGGCCAGGCTGCTGCTAGCACAGGCCTACTGCGTGCTCGGGCGCACCGAGCCCGGCGCCAAGATGATCGCCGAACTGAGGACGCGTTTCGGCCGCCACGTGGCGGTATTCAAACCGCAGCTGCGTATCGCCGAGGCCTGGCTGGCCGCCGCGCAGGGAAACGTCAGCGCCGCAATCGAATCCGCGCTGGAAGCTGCCCGGCTGGCCACGCTCTCCGGCCAGAGCGCGATCGAAATGCTGGCCCTGCATGACGCAGCCCGGTTCGGGGACCGCACCTGTCTGCCCCGGCTCGTCGAGGTGGCCAGCACGGTCGAGGGTCGGCTGGCGGCCGTGCACGCCGCGTACGCCACCGCTCTACTCAACCGCGACGGCACCGAATTATATGCCGCCGCAGAACAATTCGAACAGATCGGCGCGCTGCTGTCGGCTGCAGACGCCGCCGCGCAGGCCACCGAAATCTTCGACGACCGCAACGACCGCCGCCAGACGGCTGGGGCGGCAGCCACCGCCGACCGCATCGCCACGGACTGCGGCGGCATCGAAACCCCGGCGCTGATCCGCGCCGCCCGTCCGCTGCCGCTGACCACCCGGGAACGCGAAATCGCCAACATGGTGGCTGCCGGACTCTCCAGCCCCGAGATCGCCAAACAGTTGGTTGTGTCCACCCGCACCGTCGAGGGCCACATCTACCGGGCATGCATCAAGCTCGACGTCTCGGACCGTGAAGCGCTGGCCGAGGTGATCCGGCGCGGCAAGAACACCTGAGCCGCAGTCGATTCTGCCCCCGAGCAGGCCTTTTCTGGACGTCGGTCGTGCCGAGATGCGGCGCACCGTCCGGTCACTACCTACACCCCTGGCGTCGGTCGATCACCAAAGGCCTTCAGGAACGGATGCGCGAGTTCGACAAGCTCGATGACGCGCAGGACATCCGGAACCTGCTAAGCCAGGTGGAGCGGCGCCCCCCGGCGGATGTGACGTTTGATGAGGACACCGAACAGATGTTGCCCGAACTCTTCGGCGGGTTGAGCATCGCGCTGGCCCGATCGTTCCGTGTGATAGATCCGACTTTGGAAAGCCCCTCGACACAGCATGGGATCGGGCATTCACCCTGTTCAGGCTGCTTTTTTGAACCGCATCTAGCGGGCGGGAAGATGCACCGCTTACGATTCACCCGGACTCAGGGTCTTTGTGCTGCCCCTCGACGCACACCTCGATTACAGATGTCTATATTGCGGCAAGGAAAACTGTCACACGCCGCCCTGTGGCTCCACGCGCAGCGACCTTCTGTGGACTACTTTTCAACCGGCGCTACTGGCCCCCTTTTCGACCGTCGTCAACACCTTCCACTTTTCAAGCGGACGCGGTGTCAGATGCTTATCGTTTGTGCTGGTCAAGCTGGACGAACTGGACCTGCCTTCAGGATTCGGACCACGCGATACGAGCGCCGTGGCGGATTTGGAGCGGATAAAACTAAGCGGTGATCCCCACACTGCCAAGTGTGAAACCGGGTGTGCTGGTAGGTGTCCCGGTGTCTGGTGTGTGCCCAAACGTCCACGTCACAGGGCCACTACTGTGCTCATCTGTCTAGTGCGTGTTTGCGTGTAATCGAGCGTTTTGGGACACCGCTAGGACACGCGAACAGACGTTCGCAACCATCGCTCCGATTACCGCATCGCCGTTGGTTTCGATTCCTGCGGGGGCGCAGGCCAGCGTTGGCCGCCGACAGCCTCGGGAAAATGCGTTCTGTGCACCACCGACGTGACAGGGTGTCACACTCAGGGTCGGACCGGGAGGTCACCATGACAACGATTGACTCGGGTATCACGCACCGCGAAAACGGCTCACCGCCACCGGAGGTGCCGTTGAGCGATATCGACCTGGGCTCGCTCGAGTTCTGGAGTTGGGACGACGACCGCCGCGACGGGGCGTTCGTCACGCTTCGCCGCGAAGCGCCGATAACGTTCTTCGAGGCTCCCCGCATGCCCGGATTCGAATCGGGCCCCGGGCATTGGGCACTGACGTCGTTCGACCATGTGCACCATGCGAGCCGGCACCCGGAAGTGTTCAGTTCGATCCCGACCAGCGTGACGTTGCTCGAGATCGACCCGGCGATCGCGGAGTTCAGCGGATCGATGATCAACCTCGACGACCCGCGCCACCTGCGGCTGCGATCGATCGTCAACCGCGCGTTCACCCCCAAGATGGTGGCCCGCATCGAGGAGAGCGTACGTACCCGGGCGCAGCAACTGGTGAGCGACATGCTGGCCAACCACCCCGACGGGGAGGCGGACTTCGTCGAGTCCCTCTCGGGTCCGCTTCCGCTGCAGATCATCTGCGACATGATGGGCATCCCCGAAGCGGACGAGCACAAGGTCTTCCACTGGACGTCGGTCATCTTGGGAGCCGGTGACGAGGAGGTGACCACCGGCCACGACGAGGCGATTCAGGCGGTACTCGGCCTCGCCGCGTACGGCGCCGAGTTGGCCGAGTCCCGCCGTGCCGAACCCGCCGACGATCTGACCTCGAACCTGGTGCGGGCAGAGGTCGACGGTGAGCGGCTGTCGTCTGCGGAGATCGCCTCATTCTTCATCCTGTTGTCCGGTGCGGGCAACGAGACCACCCGCAACGCCATCAGTCACGGCATGGTGGCGTTGAGCCGTTACCCCGATGCGCGGGACAAATGGTGGGCCGATTTCGACAGCGTCGCCGCTACCGCGGTCGAGGAGATCGTGCGCTGGGCCACTCCGGTGATCTTCATGCGACGCAATCTCAATGCGGACGTCGAACTCGGCGGTGTGGCGATGAAGGCCGGCGACAAGGTTTCGATGTGGTACAACTCGGCCAACCGCGACGAAACCAAGTTCGACAACCCGTGGTTGTTCGACGTCACCCGAAATCCCAACCCGCACTTTGGATACGGCGGAGGTGGAGCCCACTTCTGTCTGGGCGCCAACCTGGCCCGGCGGGAGATCCGGGTGCTGTTCGAGGAGTTGCACAAACGTATCCCCGATATCGTCGCCGTCGAGGAACCGGCCATCCTGCGCTCGGCGTTCATCCACGGCATCAAGCGACTGCCTGTCGGTTGGACGCCCGGGGGTCAATGAGTGGGGGTAGCGTCACGGAGATCCTGCACAGCGCCTACATCTCAGCCATCGCAGTGTTCCCCGACGGCGCACAGCACCAGGACGACCTGCGCAACCGTGCGTTATCTCCCGAATCGACGTCGCACGGCGTGTCATTCGCCACATCCACGCGTAGCGCGGCTTGATAACAGATTGAAATCCTACCGATGTTGTGGCAAGTGGTTTGAGTAGGGACGTTTTCTTGGGGTTGTTTGGTGGGGCGGTGGATGGGAGCGGCTACGCGGACGGGAGCCGCCCCACCTCTGTGTGGTCGTCGAGAATTTCGTGGTCTGCGGCTAGCGGCGAGGCACGGTTGACGACGGGATAGGGCGGTGCCGGGATCTGCCGGTGCTGGTGCTCAAGCGGCGCTGGCTAGGCCGCGCTGGGCAGCGTTCGGGCGGCAACCGATATGTCGTTTCCGGGGTTTGCGCTGGTCGAGGTGGGTGCGCGCGTTTGGGTGTCACCGGCTGTCACTGGATATCACTAGCGGCGTGCGCGCGGCGGGAGGTGTCCTGATGGTGGAACTGATGGGCGCGATCTGCAGGCAGGCCAGGCTCAGGTGACCCACCCGGTGTCATCTAGGCGGGGCGGTGTTGTCGCGCTGCACCGGTTCCAGGGCCATTGCCCGCACCTCAGGGGATGGCCGGGAAGGAGCCCGACATGACGGTGACAGCGGTCCCCCGATCGCACCTGACGGGTGGTGACCTGGGAAATGTTGGTGAGATTTCCCGAATGTCCCGTGGGTTGTCCGAGATGTCCGGGCAGCTGTCCCACATGTCCGCGAAACGTCGTAGCGATGTCCGCGATGGCGCTTTTGTGGAGCCCCCTGTCAGGATTGAAGCGCCGCTGCAGCTTTCCTAATTTGTCCAAGCGACTGCGTGTGTCCGGACGGGCTGCTCGAAACCTTTCAGACTGATTTCGCCGAAATTTTGGAACGGGAGCAATTTTCCTTCGCAGAGTTCAGCGACGACATTTGAAACCAGGATTTCTTCGGGGCGCGCGTAGGCGCACAGCCGGGCGGCGAGCTGGACCGTGCAGCCAAACAGGTCGTCATGATGTTCGACCGGTTCCCCAGCCGCAATGCCGACCCGCAATTGGAACGCGTTCGCCTCGTTTTCTTCGCCATGTTTCTTAATCTCCTGTTGAATCCGAGTCGCGCATTTGACCGCGGCCGCGGCGGACACAAATGAGGCCATGATGCCGTCGCCCAAATGCTTGATTTCACGGCCGCCCATTTCGTCGAGCCCCTGGCGCACGATGGAATCGTGCACACGGAGCACCTTCATAGCGGCTTCGTCGCCCATTTTCCTAGTGAGCGAAGTGGATCCGACAATGTCGGTAAACAGGATTGTCCGAATCGCGGGGTCTCGTGTATCGGCCTTCGCACCTTGCAGCATAACCGCGCCGCTCGCATCCAGTTCGCTGCCGCCCATGAACAGATCGGCAACGTCTGGTTCGACTTGAATGATTTTCTGCGCCACCCGGCCATGCGCTTCGCGATGGACCGCTTCCGCGGCTTCCGCGCTGGGTCCGTGACAAAGGCAAAAAGCTTTCCCGGCTTTTTCGTTAACCCAATACTTGTGATAGCTGACGCCGTACTTTTCCTGGACGGCAAGGTCCTGGGCATGGGCCTTGGCCACTTCTTCGGGCGTGATGATGCCGCCCGGAAATTCGTGAATGTCCATGTAATACGGCATAAACAACCTTACGACGCCTTCGCCACTTTTGCGCTCGGCGGATTTGAGTTGGAACACCCCCGGAGCGCGTGGTCCTCCATTGCAACCGGCGCGCCGAGCACTGCCATCATCCCGTCGCCGATGAACTTGTCCACGCTGCCGTAGCGCCGCACCACCGCCGTCGCGCGGTTGACCAGCTCGGCCATGATCTCGCGCAGCCGCTCCGCACCGACCGCCGCGCCGATGTCCATCGAGTGCACCACATCGGCGAACAGCACCGTCACCTGCTTGTACTCGGCCAGTGTCGCGGCAGTCACAACCGGCGCACCGCACTCGTTACAGAACTTCGAGTTCGGCGGCAGCTCAGCACCGCACGACCCGCACGCCAACCCGGTTGCGGTCATGTCCTGGCCGCGAATGTTGCGCCACTGCCGTCAGGAGCATCGCTCACGCCAACATCGTGTCACCTCTAGCCAGCCAACATGTGCCTTATCGCCGGTGCGATCTCTTGCGGGTAGCGCACTGCGCCGTGCCTCGGGGCGTTGGTCCGGGGCCGGATTCCGCCGATCCGTGAGGTCGGAGCGTGTCGATTGTAGATTCTGCAGGGGTGTTCGCTTCTGCGGCGGATGATTTCGGGGGTATTGACGTCCTGTTCACCGATGCTGCGGGCGACCCGTCGGTGGGAAGCCGACGGGAGCGATGCGGGCGGCGGAGTCGTCCATGACAAGGTGTTGCGCACGGCGATCGAGGCGTATGACGGCTTCTTGTTCAGCCACACGGGCGACGGTTGCGTGGCGGCTTCGCGTCGCCGATGTCCGCCGTGAACGCCGCGATCGACGCGCAACGGGAGTTCAGTTGCCGGTGCGAATGGGCTTGCGACCGGCGAGGCCGAGCTGCGAGACGGGGACTACTTCGGAACGGTGCTCAATCGAGCCGCACGAGTGATGGCCGCGGCCACGGTGGTCGGATCCTCTTGGTCGAGTCGACGGCGGGTCTGCTCAGCGGAGTGGATCTGCTGGATCTGGGGCCGCGGCGGTTTCGGGATGTGCCGACGCCGGTCGGGGTATTCCTGGTCCGAGCGCCGGGTCTGCTGAGCGACTTTCCTTCGTGACGGGCGCTCGATAACCTGGGAACCAGTGTCTTGCAGCCACGTTTCGTCGGGCGCGATGCTGAGCTGCCGAGTGCAAGCGGCATCCGCGAACACCGGTAGTGACTTTGACCGGCGTCGGAGGGGTGGGCAAGACCTTTGCCAGGAAGTCGCCGCGCACATGGTCGATGAGTTCCCGGACGGCGTCTGGTTTTTCGAGCTGGCCGTGTGGCTGATCCGGGTGCGGTGCCCGATGCTGTGGCGGCGGTACTGGGCATTACCCAGCAGCCGGGTAAGAGCGTGGCCTCCAGCGTGGCCGCCGCACTGGAGGGCAGAGTCCGGTTGATCTGCTCAAGGCTTTGACCTGGGAACGGCGCTGACCGCGGGCGATGGTACAGCACCCGGCAGCGTATATTCGGTGCTCCCATCAGCTGTCCCTACCTGGGGACGCTCCGGGGCCATAAGCCCCAAGTGCCAATAGGACCTCCGGCCTCGTCAACGCAGTATCTACAGCTGTCGGTGCGATTCCGAAGTCGATGAGGTGGGCAAAGTCGTCTTCGGCGATCCAGTGTTGGGCGGCTTCATACCGCGGTGCACCAACCCGATCCGGTGGCTGCGCGCAGTGCCGAAGCGATCTGCCCCGTCCCTCATCTTTCTACCTAATTCAACGAAAACAACTGAAGGACGTTGTCACGCAGCGCATCAAGGACCGCACCGGCGTGTAGCCGAAACGTTGGTAGTCGCAGCAGTTCTGAGGCCGAGTTTTGAGACCCTCATATGTGGTCTTATTCGAGACATCGTTAGCCCGCTGGCGTCGATCAGCGCGCCGACGGCACCCACCAGGGCCACACCTTTGATACCGCCGCCCGAGAGAATAAGGTCGGCGCGTTTTCTCGCCGCCGCTGTCATACCGCACCTCCTACGCCCCGAGGGTCAACGCGGCCCTCCCCCGGCGGGTGACCACGCCCGTTTGTTCCTATTCCACCAGCTGCGACGTAAACAGGTGTCCCAACGAGCGAAGTCGTGTGGTACCTCCGAGGTTCATCGGCCTTCTCGGCGATGCTGCGACGGTAAGGGGAAAATAACGGGGCATTCCGCCCGCTCCGGCGGCCACACGGCACGGCGCCTCCCCTGTTGCCACTGGACGATCAGACCCTGATGCCCCGACTGCAAGCCGCTGGAAGGGTCGAGCTGAAATTTGCCGTAAAGCGTTGTGCATTCTAGCGTTTGAGCGACCGCTTGGATGGCTGTGTCGGTTGTTTCCTGCGCGTCTCGCAGACATCGTGCGTACAGAACGCCGGCCGCAAAAGCCTGTGCCGCAACGTAAGAAGGATCAATCCCCGCCTCTTTTCGATAGGCCTCAACAAACCAATCCGAATCTGGGCCTTCATCGGGCTCGATGGCTGCCGCGGGGAGCCATTGGGCAGGCCCGAGCAGGCCTTCTCGTTGATGGCCCAGTGTGGTTAGGACTTCGTCCACACCAGCTCCCACAAATGCGGCAAAGCGCCAGGGACGGGTGAGTAAGAGTGAGGCAACAGCCAGTTCGTCCGCGAAGTTCCCTACCACAAGGAGGACATCGCCGTCGGGCACCGCCGGAACGATCGCCGGCGCCTGAGAAGGCGCAAACGCGGTTGAGGTGAGATCAAGGTGCAGGTTGGCTGCCGTTGTCGCAGCACTTTCTGCCACGTCCTTACCAAATCCCGTCGTGCTGTAAAGAAGGGATATCGTCGTGATTGACGGGTCGACGGTGTGCGCGGCTTGCAGGGCCCCGCTGAAATAGGTGGAAGCCGGCGCAAGGATATTGATTACCTGTGGAAAGGCGGGCCGGCGTAGACGAGAACTCGCTCCACCATGGTTCCACAGCACGCGTTCACAGGCGCGTGCGGCGCCGAGCATGGGACCACTGCCATATGGTCCGAAGAGGACATCCGGCTGCGTTGCCAAGGCAGCCTGCATCGCCGCTCGAATATCTTTCCCGGTGCCGCGTACATCGAGCCCGACGCTCGTCCATGGCGGTGGAAGGGCCGCGCTCTTTGCCCAGATAGCAAGCGCTATCGCGCCTGCCCGTCCGAAGAGGCTTAGCGGGCCACTCAGCGGCGTTACGAGGGCCGCACGAAGGTGCGCCATCTGGCCTCACGGTCTGTATCCGTCGGGAGCGCCGCAGTGAACTCTCAACCGAGTCATCCCATCCTGCGACCACTGCACAACCGAGTACACCGGCACAGCAGGCTGAATCGACCAACCGGGGATGAAGGAGCGACTCCACATGGTTACCCACTATGTGACGGGTATCGCACATCATAGAGCCACGCCCAACGAATACCGGCGCGACTGCGACGAGCAGCCGCATGTCAAGCTCTCGCCCACGCTGCAGGACCGGCTCGCCCGCGAGGCCGCCGAGCGCGGAATGCAGCTGCACGACTGGGCGGTGCTCAAGCTGGCCCTCGATGCCGAGAGCCGCATCGCACACCCGTCTGGTGTGCACCCGTGGCGGGTGCCGCGCTGGCGTACCCGCTGCTGACGGGGGTGCTCGGCGCAGGCCCGCGTCAGCCGTGGCCCGATGACAGCATCGGGAGCCGAGCTCTATGTGCGTTATCCGCGTTTGGCCCGCACCCACTGGAGAGTGCCGAAGTTTTTGGTCCGCACGCTAGCGAAGCCGTGGTCTTTGGTAGTGGCACGATAATCCGACCCCGTGGAAAGGCGTGGGCACCCAGGGGTTACGTGTGGCGGGCTGCTTCTTGGGCAAGTTGCACGCGGCCGGTGAGGCCGAGTTTCGCGTAGACGTGGGTGAGGTGGGTTTGCACGGTGCGCGGCGAAACGAAACGCCGGGTGGCCAGCAGACCGGTCAGCGGCAGCAGGTGAAGCGCCGCTACCGCGCAGAGAAAGAAGCACGCGAAGCGCTCGCCGAGATCGGCGACCAGGGCACACGAAGGGGACCTTCGTGTCGCGCTCGGCGCTGACAATCGAGCAAGCCTGCGCGAATTGGTTGGCGGGCAAGCACAGCATCCGGGCCACGACCCGCGCAGCATATGAACACGCGTTGCAGCCGTTACGGGACCGCCACGGAGAGGTGCCAGCTCAGCAGCTGAGCAAGGCCCACCTGGACGGACTAGTCGCGGACCTTAGGGCCGGGACGTTCCCTGGGCACGAGCGCAAGTGGGCTCCGAACTCGATCAATCCGATGCTGAACTTGATCTCGCGGGTGCTCGCCGATCTCGTAAAGCAGGGACAACTGGTGCGAGACGTCGCCGCACTGGTCGATCGGCTCAAGCGACCAGACACGAAGCTGAACACCTTCACGGAAGCCGAAGTGCGGAAGTTGCTCAAGCACGTCGAAAACGACCGGCTCGGCCACGCGTGGCACCTGGCGCTATCCGGTCTGCGGCGCGGTGAGATCTCTGGCTTGCGCTGGTCGGATGTCGACTTGAAAGCACAGACCGTGACGATCGCTCACAACCGGGTATCCGTGAATGGGCAGGCGATGGACAGCCAGCCCAAGACAGACAGGTCGGCTCGGGTGCTGCCACTGACACCGGGGCTCGAGGCGGCGCTGCGGCGAGCCCAGACCCGGCAGAAGATCGAGCGACCGAGGCTGGGACAGGACTACGGAGCCGGTGGGCACGTCGTCGTGGATGAGGCCGGCCGCCCGTACCATCCCGATACGCTCAGTGACTTCTGGCGGGAACTGTGCGGCCAGGCGAAGGTGAAGAGAATCCGGTTGCACGACGCCCGCCATTCCTGCGCGTCGATCATGCACGCGCAAGGCGTCCCGATCGCGGCGATCTCCGAGGGGCTCGGCCACGCCGACGCCGCGTTCACAATGCGGACCTATGTGCACGTGCAGAACGACGCGCTCAAGAGCGCCGCGACGACTTGCAGCGAGTTGTGTCACCGTCGTGTCAATGAACCCGTCGTCGAACACGTTTGCGGTGCATCCCGGAGGCATATCCGCAGGTAAGAGCCTTACTGAGCGGAGCCTCCTGTCAGGATTGAACTGACGACCGCTCGCTTACAAGGCGAGTGCTCTACCACTGAGCTAAGGAGGCAGCGACCCCAGCGTATCGGGTCAGCGGGTGTCGTCGTCCTCGGCGATGACCCGCTCCGACGGGATGACTCGCGGCGGCCCGGAGCGCGACCGGCGCCGCCGCGGCATCAGCGGA
Organism: uncultured Actinomycetota bacterium; assembly: GCA_963759655.1. Lineage (GTDB taxonomy): Bacteria > Actinomycetota > Actinomycetes > Mycobacteriales > Mycobacteriaceae > Mycobacterium. The sequence continues at coordinate 14,043 of CAVXAG010000020.1, forward strand.
ATCCGGTCGGCGATATTGCTCAGCGGGTCGACCACCACGCTCAGCGTGTCGACCGCGTCTCGCAGCATCTCGATGGTCGGGGTCAGTGCCTCCAGCCCTGGCGCCAGCCGGTTCAGCGTGTCGGCGACGAGCTCCAGCTGATCGAGCGGGCCGTTGCGTGCGGTCAGCTTGTCGAGCAGCCCGTCTTCGGCGAGCAGCCGCTCGGCCAGGCCGTCTTCGTCGAGCACCCGCTCGAGAATTCCGTCCTCCGCCAGCAGCTGGTCCACCAGGCCGCCCGGGGCCAGCGCCCGCTCCAATGGCCCGCCGCCGGCGGTCAACCGATCCAGCGCCCCGCCCGGCTCGGTCAGCCTGTCGATGGCCCCGCCCCGGCGCATCAAGCGTTCGATCGGGCCGTCCGGCGCCAGCGCCCGTCCCAGCGGCGCGTCGTCGTCCATCAGGTGTGCCAGCCTGTTGGCCCGCTCGATCGTCGAGTCGATCCCCAACAGTTGTGCAACCGAGCCAACCGGGGCGGCGGTTGTGCCGGCGTCTTCCAGGGTCCGCCGGGCTAGACCGAGCGCTCCGCGCGCCACTCCCAGGCTGGCATCAGCTACCGCCAAGCTGACCCTCGCCGGTGCAGTCGCCAGCGTAATGAGGGCTTTTCCGACGGTCATTCGCGTAGTTTAAGCACCTGGCTGTCACTTTCCTCGAAGGCAAGTCTGTGAGATCTACAGAATCTTGCCAGGTAAACTCCAGCTTGACCTCATTTGGAGGGTGGACATTAACCGCATGAGTGCCGCCCCGTTACACGACTCGTCACCTGAAGCCAAGATCCTTGTGGTAGACGACGAGACGAACATCGTCGAGCTGCTGTCCGTGAGCCTGAAGTTTCAGGGTTTCGAGGTCCATACCGCCTCCAGTGGTCCGGCCGCCCTGGACCGCGCGCGCGAGGTTCGCCCCGACGCGGTGATCCTGGATGTGATGATGCCCGGCATGGACGGCTTCGGCGTGCTGCGACGGCTCCGGGCCGACGGCATCGATGCGCCAGCGCTGTTCCTCACTGCTCGGGATACGTTGCAGGACAAGATTACCGGTCTCACGCTTGGCGGTGACGACTACGTCACTAAACCGTTCAGCCTCGAAGAAGTGGTCGCCCGGCTACGCGTGATCCTCCGGCGCACCGGCCGGGGCGCCGACCAGCCCCGCGCCGCCCGTCTCACCTTCGCCGACATCGAACTCGACGAAGAGACCCACGAGGTGTGGAAGGCCGGCGAACCGGTATCCCTCTCGCCGACCGAGTTCACCCTGCTGCGGTACTTCATGATCAACGCGGGCACCGTGCTGAGTAAGCCGAAGATCCTTGACCACGTCTGGCGCTATGACTTCGGCGGCGATGTGAACGTCGTCGAGTCCTACGTCTCGTATCTGCGCCGCAAGATCGACACCGGCGAGAAGCGGCTGCTTCACACCCTGCGCGGTGTCGGATACGTGCTTCGCGAACCGCGATGACCTGTTGGGGCGGACAATAAGGGGCATGCCCGTACAGCGTCCCAGAGGTGTCCCGCTCCGGGTCAGCCTCGTGGCCGCAATGCTGGTACTTGTCGGCTTCGGTTTGCTGGCCTCCGGCATTGCTGTGACATCGATCCTCCGCCACAGCCTGATCAGCCGCGTGGACCAGACACTGGGGGACGCGTCCCGTGGCTGGGCGCAGGCCCCGCGGCGATTACCCCAGCCGCCCATCGAGGGGCCGAACCCCGGCCGGCCGCCCTCCAATTTCTATGTGCGCGGCATTGGCTCCGACGGCCGGGTCTGGATGGCGGTGAACGATCGCGACGCGGAGCCCGCCCTGCCGGCGGACAACGACGTCGGGCCGGACCCCGTGACCGTCGGCTCGCTCGACGGCTCGAACATCCAGTGGCGTGCCGTCTCCGTCCACGGCAGGCGCGGGGAGTTGATCACCGTGGCCATCGACCTTTCCGAGGTGCAGTCGACAGTCCGCGCGCTGACCTGGTCGCAGGTCGGCATCGGCCTTGCCGTCCTGCTTGTCCTGGGCATCGCGGGCTACCTCGTCGTGCATCGCAGCCTCCGGCCGCTGGCCGAGGTGGAGCAGACCGCCGCGGCGATCGCATCCGGCGAGCTCGACCGAAGGGTGCCCCAACGCGATCCGCACACCGAGGTGGGCCGACTGTCGTTGGCGCTCAACGGCATGCTCGCGCAGATCCAGCGCGCGGTCGCGTCGTCGGATCAGTCGGCGGCTCAGGCCCGTACCTCCGAGGAACGCATGCGGCGGTTCATCACCGACGCCAGCCACGAACTGCGCACTCCGCTCACGACCATCCGCGGTTTCGCCGAGCTCTACCGGCAAGGAGCCGCCCGCGACATGGAGATGCTGATGTCACGCATCGAAAGTGAGTCGCGCCGAATGGGATTGCTCGTCGAAGACCTCTTACTCCTTGCCCGCCTGGACGCACAGCGACCGCTCGACCAGCACCGCGTCGACTTGTTGGCACTTGCCACCGACGCCGTTCACGACGCGCAGTCGATCGCGCCGAACCGGCGCATCGCGATGGAGGTGTTCGACGGACCGGGCACACCCGAGGTGATCGGCGACGAGGCGCGTTTGCGGCAGGTGTTGGGCAACCTGGTGTCCAACGCGCTTCAGCACACTCCCGAAAGCGCCCGTGTCACCGTGCGTGTCGGCACCGAGGGCGACAGCGCGGTGCTCGAGGTGATCGACCAGGGTCCCGGTATGAGCCAGGCTGACGCCCACCGCATCTTCGAACGGTTTTACCGGGCCGACTCGTCGCGGTCGCGGACCAGCGGTGGCACCGGACTCGGCTTGTCGATCGTCGACTCGCTGGTGTATGCGCACGGCGGCGCCGTCAGGGTCGTGACCGCACCCGGGCAAGGCTGTCGTTTCCGGGTCAGCCTGCCGCGGGTTGCCGACGTGCCGGCCGACGAGATCCCCGTTGACGACGTGGAGCTGGACGAGATGCAGGTCGATTCAGTGCCCGTTCAGACCAGCTGAGCCAGCGCCTTCTTGATTTTCAGCTGCGCTTCGTCCAGCGTCTCCGGCGACGGGTTCGGGTCGGCACCGGCGATGTTGAAGTCGCCCAACGAATACGCGGGGAACACGTGGATGTGCATGTGCGGAACCTCGAGCCCCGCGATCAGCAAACCGGCGCGCGGCGCGCCGAACGCGAGCCGGACAGCTTTCCCGATCAGTTGTGACACCGCCATCATGCGGTTGAAGACGTCGGCGTCGAGGTCTTGCCACTGATCGATCTCCGCGCGCGGCACCACCAGCGTGTGCCCCTGGGTGACCGGTGCGATCGTCAAGAAGGCGACGAAATCGTCGTCCTCGTAGACGAAGCGCCCCGGCAACTCGCCGTTGATGATCTTGCTGAACACCGACGCCATGCGCACGAGCATGGTGGTACCGTCGTGCGAGCGTCAAGCTATCAAGTTGTTATCTACCTCCCAGTAAGCTCCCAGTCTGGCTGCAGTGCCGTGGCAGCTTGAGCCGAGAACGTGGGGAATCATGACCGATCTGGTGGCAGGGGTGGATCGCGGTGCGATCTTCGAAATTGATGAAGAGTCCGACAATCCACGACCGCAGGACTACGTCCTCGACATCGTGATCCCGGTCTACAACGAAGAGGTCGACTTGCCTACCTGCGTGCACCGGCTGCACGCGTTTCTGGCCAGTGAGGTGCCGTACCGGTCTCGTATCACCATCGCCGACAATGCCAGCACCGATGAAACACTGGCGGTCGCAAACCAACTCGCCGATGAGCTGCCCGACGTCGCGGTGATCCACCTCGACGCGAAGGGTCGGGGCGGCGCGCTGCATGCGGCATGGTCGGCGTCCGATGCCGCGGTCGTGGCCTACATGGACGTCGACCTGTCCACTCACCTGTCGGCGCTGATGCCGCTTGTCGCGCCGTTGATTTCCGGACACTCGGACGTTGCCATCGGTTCACGTTTGGCCGCCTCGTCGCGCGTCGTGCGCGGACCGAAGCGCGAATTCGTGTCCCGCAGCTACAACCTGCTGCTGCGCGGCGTTCTCGGCGCAAAATTCTCCGACGCTCAGTGCGGGTTCAAGGCGGTACGCACGGACGTGGCGCGCCAGCTGCTTCCTCTGGTGGCGGACACCGGATGGTTCTTCGACACCGAGTTGCTGGTGATCGCCGAGCGCGCGGGCCTGCGTATCCACGAGGTGCCGGTCGACTGGGTCGATGATCCGGATTCCCGGGTGGACATCGTCCGCACCGCGATCGACGACCTGAAGGGATGCTGGCGTGTCGGCCGCGCGTTGGCGACGGGCGCACTGCCGCTGCGGGAGCTGCAGGCCAGCTTCGGTCGCGAACCTTTGGTTGCCGGCGTGCCGCCGGGGATGGTCGGGCAGCTGGTCCGATTTGGAATCGTGGGCGTGGCCAGCACCTTGGCCTACACCGCGCTGTATTGGGTTCTGCACCCCACGCTGGGCGGGCAAACGGCGAACCTGATTGCGTTGCTCGTGACGGCGATCGGGAACACCACGGCCAACCGGGCGTTCACGTTCCGGATCCATGGCCCGGCAAACGCCGCACGCCACCAGTTCCACGGGCTGCTGGTGTTCGCGTTCGGGCTGGCAGTGACGAGCGGTTCACTGTTCCTGTTGCAGCACTTCGACCCGGACGCCGGTCGGGCCGTACAACTCTCGGTCCTGGTGGTGGCGAACCTCGTCGCGACCCTGATCCGGTTCGTCGCCCTGCGCCGGGTCTTCGGCGCCCACCGCCGACTGCGGTAGGTGCTGTGCGAATGGCCGCCGAGGTTGCTCGCCGGTCCCGGTGTAGAAGAAACAGTAATTCGCGCGACAATGAACGCGACAATGGACGCGACAATAGAGTGGGTTGTCGGTTGCTGCCGGCATCCGCCCCGACATTAAATGTCGAGTGACATCAGACCATTCCACTACTTGCCATTGATATTCAGGCCCGGGGTGGTTTGGGTGATGGTCTTGCCTGTCTGGTCGGTGGCGATAATGGTCGCCAAGGGGCCGGGTCCCGCGGTTATGTTACTGCCGTTGTTGTTGAGGCTGAACACTTGTTGAGGCCGGTTCCGAACGTGGTGATGCTGTTTGCGTTGCTGGTGACATTGATGATGTGGTTCAGCGGGCCCGATGCGCTCAGCGGTTGCTTACTCATCGGTCCGTCACCTCCCGCGGGAATGTCGCCCCGTTCAAGGCGACGACACGCGAATTAGCCTGGTTCCGTTCAACCCACATCGACCTCAGACCAGCCCGGTGGCATCAAAAACCCAGCTGGTGTCGGCTTTCGCGAGGTCCTCCAGCCAGTTCGACGGCGCCTGGCTCACCATCGAACCCATGTCCCAGTAGTCCTTCCACAGCGTGACTTTGCCGGCACCGTTCTCCTCGCGGACCTTGTGCACGGTGACGAAGCGCAGCACCGCGACCTCGCCGCTGTCCCACGTCCACGTCTCGGAATGCTCGTACATCGCGTCGGCGCCGTCGGTGAGGAGCAAGCCGTCGTGGTTGACGTAGTCGGCCAACGACTCGAGTCCGATCTTGAGTCGTTTGACGATGTCGACGGGACCGCGGGCGGCGGCCGTCGGGCCGACCGGCATGTCGAGGTAGATGCAATCGTCGGACAGGAAGGTCTGTACGGCCTGCCAGTCGCGCTTCGAAAGCGCCCGCCACAGCCCCAGCACGGTGGCGGCGACGCCCGCCATGGGGGTGTCGAAGCTCACCAGGTCATGAAACCAGATGGCGAACCATCTGCGGAACCACGTCTCACTGAGCAGACTGACGTGGTGACCGATACCGTCCAGCACCTGCTGCGCGAACGCTGCAACGACGACTCGGTTGCGGTGAAGTACGAGGGTCGCCAATGGACCTGGCGCGAGCATCTGCGCGATGCATCCGCCACGGCGGCCGCGCTGCTGGCCATCGCGGATCCCGCCCGCCCGATGCACATCGGCACGCTGCTTCCCAACACCCCCGACATGCTCACCCAGATGTCGGCCGCCGGCCTGGGCGGATACGTGTTGTGCGGCATCAACACCACTCGCCGTGGCGACGGCTTGCTGGCCGACGTGCGGCGCGCCGACTGCCAGGTGCTGGTCACCGACGCCGAGCACCGCAAGCTGCTCGACGGACTCGACCTCACCGGAATCCGGCTGATCGACGTGTCCAGCGACGAATGGCGGCGCCGCCTTGACTCGGCGGGCGAGCTGCGGCCGTACTTCGAGGCCGGCCAGGCGGACACCTACATGATGATTTTCACGTCCGGGACGAGCGGTGATCCCAAGGCAGTCAAGGTACCCCACTTCATGGTGCTGTTCGCGGGGCAGGCGCTGGCCGAGAAATTTGAGCTGACCACCGACGACACCTGCTACATGTCGATGCCGCTGTTTCACTCCAACGCGCTGGCGGGTGGCTGGGCGCCCGCAGCGGTTTCGGGTGCCGCGATGGTGCCCGCCAAGTTCTCGGCATCGAGCTTCTTGTCAGATATTCGTCGCTACGGCGCGACATATATGAACTATGTCGGCAAGCCCCTCGCCTACATCGTCGCCACGCCCGAGCAGCCCGACGATTCCGATAACCCACTGCGTGTCGCGTTCGGCAACGAGGCCAGCGACAAAGACGTCGACGAGTTCAGCCGGCGGTTCGGCGTCCTGGTGGAGGACGGGTTCGGCTCGACCGAGAACGGGGTGATCGTCACCCGCGAACCCGGCACCCCGAAAGGCTCGATCGGCAAGGGCTTCCCCGGCGTCGCGATCTACCACAGCGAGACCGCCACCGAATGCCCAGTCGCTCGGTTTGATGACCGCGGCGTCCTGCTCAACGCCGGGGAGGCCATCGGGGAACTGGTGAACACACAAGGCGCCGGCTTCTTCAGCGGTTACTACAACGACGATTCCGCCAACGCCGAACGCCTGCGGGGCGGCATGTACTGGTCCGGCGACCTGGCCTACCGCGACGCGGACGGCTGGATCTACCTCGCCGGCCGCACGGCGGACTGGATGCGTGTCGACGGCGAGAACATGGCTGCCGCCCCGATTGAGCGGATCTTGTTGCGGTGCAACGCCTGCAGTCGCGTCGCCGTCTACGCGGTGCCGGACGAGAATGTCGGCGATCAGGTGATGGCCGCCATCGTGCTGAAGCCGGGCGCCACGCTGACTCCCGGGGAATTCGAGTCGTTTCTCGCCGACCAGCCGGATTTGTCTCCGAAGGCGTGGCCGTCCTACGTGCGCATCGCGCCGGATCTGCCCAGCACGGCCACCCACAAGGTACTCAAACGAGAACTGATCGCCCAGGGTGCAACTGCCGGTGGCGGCCAGTTGTGGGTCCGCGAGCCGCGCGGGACGGCGTACGCCCGCCCGGTTAGGCCTCGGACTGTCCGCGTGACGTGAACTCCGACAGCGCCGCAGCGTTCGCCGCAGCCCCGATGAGCTCGGCGAAGCACGCGGTCTCGCGCTCGATGGCCGCATCGATCTGCGGCCGTAGCGGGGCCGTCATCGTCGTCTTGACCGCGATCAGACTCGAAATCGGTTTCGATGCCAGCACATTCGCGTACCGATAGGTCTCCGCGAGCAGTTCGGTCGGCTCACAGACCTTCCACACCAGGCCCATCTCCAGCGCCTCCGTGGCGCTGATCCACTCCGACGACATCAATATCCACGCCGCGTTCTGCCGCCCGACCTGCCGCGGCAGCAGGAACGACGACGCCGCTTCCGGCGCAACCCCGAGGCTGGTGAACGGGCACTTCAACCGCGCGTTCGACGACATGAACGCCAGGTCGGCGTAGCCCAGTATGGTGGCGCCGATGCCCACCCCGACACCGTTGACGGCGCAGATCAGCGGCTTGGGGAACGCGCTGAGTACCTCGAGCATCCTGAAAAAGCCGTGCTGCCCGGCATTCTGGCGCGGGTTGCTGATATTCGCTTGCATCTCGACGAGGTCGGCGCCGGCGCTGAACGCGCGTCCGGCGCCGGTGATCACGACAACAGCGATGTCCGGGTCGTCGGCAGCAGTCAACAGCGCCTGTGCCGTGGCGTCGTACAGCGCCTCGTTGAAAGCATTCAGCGTCTCCGGCCGGTTCAGCGTCAGCGTTCGCACGCGGTTGTCGTCGGACACGTTCAGCATCAGTGCGACCTCACCTTCTGAATCTTCTGTGCCACCATCGCCTGTATGTCCGTCAGAGACCACGGGGGAGAGTCACTGTGGTCGCGGTAGCCCAGCAACGCCGGCGTCGGGCGATCGAAGCGGCCGACGAAACCGCCTGCGGCGACGAAGATTTGACCCGTGACGTCGGCAGCCAGGTCACTGGCGAGATAGGCGTAGATCGGTGCGGCGTAGTCGGGCGGCGGCGGGTTCAGTGAGAGCTGCAGGTACGCGTCATCCAGCAGGCCCCGTCGATGGAAGTCGGTGATCTGGGCCGCGTAGTCCGGGCCGCTCGACAGCCGGGTCTTGGCGCCGGGACAGACGACGTTCGCCCGCACGCCGTGCTCCTTCAGTTCCGCGGCGATCGCCATCGTGAAACCGTTGACGGCGCCCTTGCCCGCCGGGTACCCGGTGCCGCCGTAGTCACCGAGGAATGCCAACGAGCTGGTGTTGATGATCGCGCCGCTGCCCTGCTCGGCCATCCTCGGCGCCGCGGCGCGACAGGTCTGGAACACTGTCCACAAGTGCGCCTCGAGCAGCCCGGTGAAGTCGGCGGTCGTCACGTTCAGGATCGACGAACCCGGTGGGTTTCCGGTGCCCGCGCAGTTGACCAGGATGTCGATCCGGCCGAACCCGCGCAGGCAACTTTCGATCAGCGCGTCGGCCGTGGCCTCGTCCGCGGGCGAGCCGGCGTGGGCGAAGGCGCGACCGCCTCGGTCGGTGATCGCTGCCGCGGTGTCACCAGCTGCGTCGGCGTCGCGGCCGTTGATCACCACGCCGGCGCCGCACGCGGCCAGAAGCTCCGACACTGCCTTGCCGATGCCGCGGCTGCCGCCGACGACGACGGCGGCGCGGTCGGCCAGCAGGCGTTCTTCTGTCACCCCGGCTCCCGTCGCGCGTTGCGCCCCTATCAGGGTCGAACTATAGTCCGGACACATGTCCAGTTATCGCCCGAGTCTCGCATGACGGCGCCGGCTCGGCGCACCGGGGCCTGCCTGACCCCCGACCGGAGCGCCGCACCACATGTGGCAGATTCGTTGGCAGGTGCCAGAGAGACCCAGAGAAACGTAGACGTAGACAGACGCAGCGGTAGAGAAGAGTTGAGTATGCGGATTGCCTTGTTGTCCTATCGCAGTAAGACGCACTGCGGAGGGCAGGGAGTCTACGTCCGGCATCTCAGCCAGGGTTTGGTCGAGCTGGGCCACGATGTCGAGGTCTTCTCCGGTCAGCCTTACCCCGAGGTACTCGACCCGCGGGTGCGCTTCACCAAGGTGCCCAGCCTCGACCTGTACCGCGAACCCGATCCGTTTCGCGTGCCGTGGCCCGGCGAGATTCGGGACCGGATCGATCTGCTCGAACTGGCCACCATGTGGAGCGCCGGGTTCCCGGAGCCGCGCACCTTCAGCCTGCGCGCGGCGAGGTTGCTGGCCGGTCGAGCCGGGCAGTTCGACGTCGTGCACGACAATCAGAGTCTCGGCACCGGGCTGCTCAGGATCGCCGCGACCGGTCTGCCGGTCGTCGCCACGGTCCATCATCCGATCACCCGTGACCGCATTTTGGACCTGGCGGCCGCGCGCTGGTGGCGAAAACCGCTGGTGCACAGATGGTACGGGTTTCTGCGGATGCAGCAGCAGGTGTCCCGGCGCATCCCAGAACTGCTGACGGTCTCGTCGTCGTCGGCGGCCGACATTGCGACCGACTTCGGGGTATCGCCGGAGCAGCTGCATGTCGTGCCGCTGGGTGTGAACACCACGCTGTTCAAACCGTCGTCGCGGCCGCGCCGGCCCGGCCGTGTCATCGCGATCGCCAGCGCGGACACCCCGCTCAAGGGCGTTGGCACGCTGCTGCACGCGGTGTCCAGGCTGCGCGCCGAACGTGATCTCGAGCTTCAGCTGGTCGCCCGGGTCGAACCGAACGGCCCCACCCACAAGCTCATTGCCGAGCTGGGTATCTCCGACATCGTCCACATCACCAGCGGGCTGCCGGACCAGGAACTCGCGACGCTGTTCGCATCCGCCGAAGTTGCGTGCATACCCTCGCTCTACGAAGGGTTTTCGCTACCCGCCGTAGAAGCGATGGCCAGTGGCACGCCGGTGGTGGCCAGCCGCGTCGGCGCCCTGCCCGAGGTACTCGGCACCGACGGCGCGTGCGCCGAGTTGGTGAAGCCCGGCGATGTCGGCGAGTTGACCTCCGCCCTGGGCGATCTGCTGGACGACCCGAACAAGCGGAGCGGGCTCGGTGATGCGGGCCGCCACCGTGCCCTCGATGTGTTCAGCTGGGAGTCGGTCGCGGCCCAGACGGTCCGGGTCTACGAACGGGCGATCGCGCGGACGTCCCGCAGAGGCAATGAGCAATGCTGACGGTTGATTTCGATCGGCTCGGCGTCCGGCGGTCAACCAGGGTCATCGATGTGGGATGCGGCGCGGGCCGTCACGCGTTCGAGGCCTACCGCCGGGGGGCCGATGTCGTCGCCTTCGATCAGGATGCCGGCGAACTGCACGGGGTGGAGGCGATCCTCACCGCGATGGCAGACAACGGCGAGGCGCCGGCGTCGGCGACCGCGGAGGTGGTGGTGGGGGACGCGTTGGCGTTGCCGTACGCCGACGGGACGTTCGACTGCGTGATCGCGTCGGAGATCCTCGAGCACATACCGGAAGACGACGCCGCAGTCGCGGAGCTGATCCGGGTGCTGAAGGTCGGTGGCACGCTCGCTGTCACTGTTCCGCGATGGTTGCCCGAACGGGTCTGCTGGTGGCTCTCGGACGAATACCACAGCAACGAGGGCGGCCATGTCCGGATCTATCGCGCCAGCCAGTTGGGCGCCAAATTCTCCCACCGCGGACTGACCCTGACCCACACCCATCACGCGCATGCCCTGCACTCGCCGTACTGGTGGCTGAAATGCGCTGTCGGAGTGTCTTATTCAGACCATCCCGCGGTGAGCGCATACCACCGGATGCTGGTGTGGGACCTGATACACCGGCCCAGGGTCACTCGCGTGGCCGAGGCGGTGCTGAACCCGCTCGTGGGTAAGAGCGTGGCGATGTATTTCGTCAAGCCCGCCGGCGCCCACCTCAGTGACCCTGTTCCCGAAGCCCATGTCCCCGACGCCGCCCGGGGTACCGCATGAGCAGGTCGCACGACCTGCCGTCTGTTCCGGGCGTCCTCACGCAAGAGCAGTGCAGGCAGACGGCGCTGTCGATCGCGGCCGCGCAGGAGTCGTCGGGCGCCATCCCCTGGTTCGCCGGCGGCCACACCGACCCGTGGGATCACGTGGAATGCGCGATGGCGCTCACCGCTGCGGGACTGCTCGGGCCGGCCCGCGCTGCGTTCGAATGGTGTCGGCAGATGCAGCGTCCCGACGGCTCGTGGCCGATCCAGCTGCGTGCCGGGGCGGTCGAGGACGCCAACAGCGACAGCAACTTCTGTGCCTACATCGCCGCCGGGGTGTGGCATCACGTGCTGGTCACCGGAGACCGCGCATTCGCCGCCGCGATGTGGCCCGTGGTCAGCGCGGCGATCGACTTCGTGATGGACCTGCAGACCGGGTATGGCGAGATCAGCTGGGCCAGAAGTGAATCGGGCCCGGAGCCGGCGGCGCTACTGACCGGTTGCGCGAGTATCTACCACAGCATGAGGTGTGCGCTGGCACTCGCGGACTACCTCGGCGAGCCTCAGCCGGAGTGGGAGGTCGCCGTCGGCGTGCTGGGTCACGCGATCGTCGCGCATCCGGAAGCGTTCGAGGAGAAGGACCGTCATTCGATGGACTGGTACTACCCGATCCTCGGCGGCGCACTGCGCGGACCCGCCGCGACCGCGCGGATCGACCGGCGCTGGGACGACTTCGTCGTGACGGGCCTTGGCATCCGTTGCGTTGACGACCGGCCGTGGGTGACCGGCGCCGAGACCTGCGAGCTGGTCATGGCACTGGACGCGATCGGCTGTCACGCAGCGGCCTCCGAACTGTTCACCGCGATGCAGCATCTGCGTGAGAAAGACGGATCCTATTGGACCGGTCTGGTTTTCGCCGACGGCAAGCGCTGGCCTGAGGAGCGCACCACCTGGACGGGTGCGGCGATGATTCTGGCCGCAGATGCGCTGTCGGATGCCACGCCCGCCGGCGGCCTCTTCCGTGCCGAGGACCTGCCGCGAGGCCTGCAGGCGGACTTCGACTGCGAATGCGTCACTACCGGGCGCTGACGTCTTCGCCCGGTTGGCCATGAACCCGCTCCAGAACTCGCAACGAGCCTGTCGCCGACACCTCTTCGAACTGGCCGGAATCGATTGCACGGCGGTAGATGTGGTACGGCGCCTGGCCGCCGTCGCGCGGATTGTCGAACACGTCGTGGATGACCAGCGCACCGCCGGCCGCCACCCACTTCGCCCAGCCCTCGAAATCGGCGACGGCCGCCGCCTCGCTGTGCCCGCCGTCGATGAACACCAGCCGCAGCGGCGTCCGCCATCCTCGGGCCGCCGTCGTCGAGGAACCCACGATGGCGACCACATGGTCGTCGAGATGCGCCGCGTCCAGGGTGCGGCGCAGCGTCGGCAGGGTGTCGAACCGCCCGGTCGCCTCGTCGACCATCGACGCGTCGTGGAACTGCCACCCCGCTTGGTGCTCCTCTGAACCGTGATGGTGGTCGATGGTGTACAGCACGCTGTCGCGTTGTTGGGCTGCCGCGCCGAGCAGCAGCGTCGACTTCCCGCAGTAGGTCCCGATCTCCACGCCCGCCCCGTCGCGCAGGTAGCGCAGCGCGGCGTCGTACAGCGCGCGGCCCTCGTCGGCCGGCATGAATCCCGTGACCTCGTCGGACAGCGCGAACAACCGCTCGACTGAAACCGTCATGAACCTCAACCTAACCTTTCGCCGTCACCGAAGCCCTCGCCCGGCGGCCGGCAGGGCGATTGCCCCGGTCACCGGCATGTAGTAGTGTCCGGACACGTGTCCGACTCGGTGTCGATGGAGTCGACCCGGCGCAGGCTCACGGCCAAGCAGGCCGACACCATCCAGCGGCTGAGCAACGCCGCGCTGGCTGTGCTCGCCCGGGAGGGCTTTGCCGGCTTGACCATCCGGCTGGTGGCCGCCGAGGCGGGCATCGGGGCGGCCACCGCGTACACCTATTTCTCGTCCAAGGAGCATTTGGTCGCCGAGGTGTTCTGGCGTCGCCTCGCGTCGTCGACCCCGCCGCCGCAGACCGGCGAGCAGCCGCCGGTCGAGCGGGTGACCGCGGTGCTGCGCCACATTGCGCTGCTGGTGGCCGACGAACCCGAGTTCGCGGGCGCGGTGACGAATGCCCTGCTCGGCCGCGACCCCGATGTCCAGCACCTGCGGGACCGCATTGCGCGCGAGATCAGCAGGCGCCTGGCCGACGCGTTGGGCGCCGATGGGGATCGCGGTCGCCTCGAGGCTCTCCAGCTGCTCTACACAGGTGCACTTGTCCATGCCGGCATGGGCTACGTGACGTACGCCGAGATCGCCGACAGGCTCGAGATATCGGCCCGGCTGCTGTTCGCAGGCCGGCGCTAGTTGCCCTCCTGGCCGAACGTCATCACGTCCAGGTTCCAGTAACCCCGCAGGCTCGTGAGTAACCCGGCGTCGTCGACCCGGTACGTGAAGACACCGCGGACAGTGCTGGCGAAGCCGTTCGGAAATTTGGTGTGCAGCAACAAGATGTGCGCGATCTCGTTCGGCGAACTCGAGGGAAATGTCTCCTCGCAGGTGACGGTCAGCTCGTTGGGGGCGATGTTTTGGTCGAAGAACCCGCCCACCGCCTCCTTACCGCGAAGGCCGTGGCCGTCGGGGTTTGTCACGGACTGGCCGATCGGATCCTCGATGAGGACGTCGTCGGCCATCAGGGCCAGCCAGCCCTCGCGGTCGCCGGTCTGCACGCACCGCCATGACGCGTGCGATGCGGCCAGCGCCGGTGAGGCCGCGATTACCTTCTCCGACATCTGCGCTGCCTACCGATCGGCTTCGGTGTAGCGAATCACGCCGCGAATGTTGCGGCCCTCCAGCATGTCCCGGTAGCCGTCATTGATCTGCTCGAGTTTGTACTGCCTCGTCACCATGTCGTCGAGGTTGAGCTTGCCGGCCTTGTACATCGACAGCAGCAGCGGGATGTCGTACTGCGGGTTGCCGCCGCCGAAGATGGTGCCCTGCAAGTTCTTTTGCATCAGTGTCAGCATCGCGAGGTTCAGCGTGACGTTCGTGTCGAGCAGGCTGCCGATGGCCGTCAGCACACAGGTGCCGCCCTTCGAGGTGACGTTGAGGTAGCTGTCGATGTCTTCGCCCTTGAGTTCGCCGACGGTGACGATCACCTTCTTCGCCATCAGCCCGTAGGTGACCTCGGCGATGCCCATCAGGGCGGCGTCGACGTCCGGGTAGACATGCGTGGCACCGAACTTCAGCGCCTGGTCGCGCTTCCATTCCACCGGATCGATCGCGAAGATGTGCCGCGCACCCGCGGCGACGGCTCCTTGCAGGGCTGCCATGCCGACGCCGCCGATGCCGATGATCGCGACGTCGTCGGCCGGGCGGACGTCGGCGGACCGCGTTGCGGAGCCGTAACCCGTGGTGACACCGCAGCCGACGAGACAGGCCACTTCGAACGGGATCGACGGGTCGATCTTCACCACCGAGCTCTTGTGCACGACCATGTACGGCGAGAAGGTGCCCAACAGCGTCATCGGGAAGACGTCTTTGCCGCCGGCCGTGATCCGGAACGTGCCGTCCGAGACCGCCGCCCCGGTGAGCAGGCCCGCGCCCAGGTCGCACAGGTTGCGCATCCCGGCCTGACACGACGGACACGTCCCGCAGGACGGGATGAACGACAGCACGACGTGGTCGCCGGGCGCGACGTGCTCGACGCCGGGGCCTACCTCGGTGACGATTCCGGCGCCCTCGTGGCCGCCGAGCACGGGGAACCCGGCCATCGGGATCCCGCCGGTGACGAGGTGATGGTCGGAATGGCACATTCCCGACGCTTCCATCTGGATCTTGACTTCGTCCTTGACAGGATCGCCGATCTCGATCTCCTCGATCGACCACGGCTGGTTGAACTCCCAGATGAGAGCACCTTTGGTCTTCATCTCGCCTGCTTTCCGTTAGAGCTGTCAGCGACAGCGTAAGTTACCCACCTACCAGATCGGCACCGGGGACGTGCCAAGCGGGTAGTAGCCTGGCAACTTCTCACCGGCCAGCGACCGCTCGATCCGCCTCTGCATTCCTTCGCTGAGGTCACCGGACTCGATGAGCTTCATGAACATCTTGGACACGTGACCGAAGTCGAAGAAGTCACGCTGCCACTCGATCTTCAGGTCACCGTCGAGGCGGAACCAGCTGCCGCCGATGCCGTAGATCTCGTCCTGGCTGCCGTCGGTCTTGTTGACGATCTGCTTCCAGAAGCCGACGACCTCCCCGAGCTTCTCGTCTACCAGCACCTTCTGGTACTGGTAGACCCAGTTGTCCAGGCCTTCCATTTCCAGACCCAATGCGACGTCGCGGATCTCGTCGCGGCCCACGCACATCACGTCTTCCTTGGGGCCGATGTTCCAACCGTAGGTGGCGTCCTCGGTGTAGAAATCAGCCAGCGGCTTCCAGTCGCCCTTCTGCTCGCAGACGCGGTTCGCCTCCAGCCACCGCTCGACCCAGTCGTCGAGTTCCTCGCGAGAGAGTGCGGGCATCTCAGTCTTCCTTCTCTTTGATGAACAGTGCTTGGGTAGGGCACATTTCGACGGCCCGTTCGACATCAGGCCGGGCGTCTTCGGCGGGCTCGGGGTCGACGATCACGACCTTTCCCCGCTTGGGCACCTGGAAGTAGTCCGGGGCCTCCAGCTCGCACATCGCGTGGCCCTGGCACAGGTCCAGATCGGCTTCGACGCGAAACCCCATCGGCGTTGCCTCCTAACGACCTGCTGACGACCTGCTTACGACGTGCGCCTGCGGTAGCGCACCTTGGCCGGCTGGGCCAGCTGCACCACCATCTTGGAGTGGTCGTTGCGGTAGCTGTCCGAGGGCTGCGCCATCTCGAACTCGTACTCGCGCAACAACACCGAGAAGATCGCCTTGATCTGCATGGTGGCGAACGCCGCGCCGACGCAGCGATGCCGGCCGGCCCCGAACGGTATCCACGTCCACCGGTTGATCAGGTCCTCCTGTCGCGGCTTCTCGTAGCGGTCCGGGTCGAACGCATCGGGATCGGGGAAGTCCTCGGGGATCCGGTTCGAGACCGCGGGCGAAGCGGCCACCAGATCGCCGTCGTTGATTCCGAACCCCTCGACCTCGAACTGGCCCTTGGCCACCCGCATCAGGATGATCAGCGGCGGGTGCAGCCGCAGCGTCTCCTTGAGCACGTTCTCCAGCTTCGGGATTTGGCGCAGTGCGTGGAAGCTCACCTCCTGCCCGTCGGCGTAGAGCTCCTCGAGTTCGTTGATCACCTCGGTGTACACGGCGGGGTGGCGCAGCAATTCGATCAGGGTCCACGACGCGGTGCCGGAGCTGGTGTGATGTCCGGCGAACATCATCGAGATGAACATGCCGGTCACCTCGTCGGCGGAGAACCGCGGGTTGCCGTCCTCGTCCTTGACCATGACCAGCACGTCGAGCATGTCGCGGTCGTTCTTGTCGGCGGGCGGGTTGGCGATCCTGCCGTCCATGATGTCCTGCACCAGGGCCACCAACCCTTTTCGGGCCTCGTCGCGCCTGCGGAAGCTCTCGATGGGCAGGTTCGGGTCGACGTAGCACAGCGGGTCGGTGCCGCGCTCGAGTTCGTGGTACAGGTGAGCGAATCGGCTGTCCAGTTGGCTGCGGAACTTCGTGCCGATGAGGCAAGCCGTCGACGTGTAGATGGTCAGCTCGGCGAAGAACTCCAGCAGGTCGATCTCGCCGTGCTCGCCCCAGTCGGCGATCATCTGCTGTACTTCGTTCTCGATCGTCGTCGCGTGACCCTTCATCTGCTCGCCGCGCAGTGCGGCGTTGTGCAGCATCTCCTTGCGGCGCTCCGGGGTGGCGTCGAACACCACGCCCTTCCCGAAGATCGGCGTCATGAACGGGTACGCCTCGGCCTGGTCCAGATCCTCGTCGGCAGAGCGGAAGAAGAACTCGTTGGCGTTCGCGCCCGACAGGAAGATCACGTGCTTGTCCGCCAGCTGGAACCAGCCGACATCGCCGCACTCGTCACGGACCCGCTGCATGAGCCCGATCGGGTCGGTGCGGAACTCCTCGAGGTGGCCGTGCTCTTCCTGGCCACCCGAAACGCGCGGAACGATCGCGGTTGTCACGACGGCATCCCCTCATCTGAAAGTTTGAGCTGTTGGCGTTCTTTCGGCGCGGTCGCCAGCGGCGCCTCAGGCTGCAGCTCCATGTTCGCGACGTAGCCACCGCGCGGCGTCTCGGCGACGAATGCGATGGCCCGGGCGAGATCGGCTGCCCGCAGGAAGTAGTCGTGGCGGGCCTGCCCCCACTTGGCCCAGTCCTCGAGCGCGGGTCCGATCGATTCGGCGGGCAGGCTCCAGCCCATGTTCGTCTTCGTCGGCCCGGGATGAACGATCGACGCCCGGACGCCGGTGCCCTCGAGCTCCATCTGCAGGTTGGTCACCATCGCCGTCAGCGCTGCCTTCGCGGCGCCGTAGGCACCCATGTGCGGGCGCTGGCGCAGCGCGACGTCGGAGCCGACGAAGATGAGGTCGCCCCGTTGCCGCTCCACCATCGCGCCAACCACCGCGGTGGCCAGCCGGTTGGCGCCGATCAGATGGATCTGGACCTGCGCTTCGAAACTGTCCGTGCTGATTTCGTGCAACCGGCCGAAATACGTGTCCCCCGCCCCGGCGACCAGCAGCTCGATGTGACCGAGTTCCTCGGTGGCACGGTGCACGAATCCCTTGACCGACTCCGGATCGGTGACATCCAACGGCAGCGCCACCGCCTCGCCGCCATCGGCGCGGATCTTCTCGACGAACTCCTGGCACTTCTCGACGCGGCGGGCGCCCAGCGCAACGGGAAAGCCGTGGGCGGCAAGCTCGATGGCCGTCGCGGCGCCGATGCCCGACGACGCACCGGCCACGATTGCCGGCCTGCGTTTCGGATGCGGCTCGAACCGGGGCATTCAGGCGACCTCCACGGTGATGGGCAGGTGCGCGAACCCGCGGACATTGCTGGAGTGCACGCGCACCGCGTTGTCCTCGTCGACCTCGTAGCGTCGGATTCGCTTGAACAACTCCGAGAGCGCCACCCGCGCCTCCATCCGCGCCAGGTGGGCCCCGAGGCAGAAGTGTGCGCCGCTGCCGAAACTCATCAGCTTGGAACCGATGTCGCGTCCGATCAGATAGGCGTCGGGGTCATCGAACACGCGCTCGTCGCGGTGGGCCGAGCCCGGCAGCAGCACCAGCACGTCACCGACGGGAATCGTGGTGTCGTACAGGGTGAGTTCCCCGGCGACGGTGCGGGCCAGGATCTGGCTCGACGTGTCGTAGCGCAGCGTCTCCTCGACCCACAGCGGGACCCGGGACAGGTCGTCGTAGATCGGCGTCAGCTGATCAGGGTTCTTGTGCCCCCAGAACGCGGCGTTGGCCAGCAGCTTGGTGGTGGTCTCGTTGCCGGCGATCACCATCAGGAACATGAAGCCGAGGACTTCGTCGTCGGTGAGCCGGTCGCCGTCGATCTCGGCTTCCAGCAGCGCCGAAGTCAGGTCGTCACAAGGCTTCTTGCGGCGCTCGGCGACCATCTCCTGGTAGTAGACGATCAGGCTGATCGACGCCTCGATCGCCGACGCCGGCACGTCGGTGACGCCGTCCTCGCGGTGCATCACGCCGTCGGCGAGCGCACGGATACGGTCCCGGTCGGCCTGCGGGACGCCCATCAGCTCGGAGATGACGTCCATCGGCAGCTTGCCCGCGAATTCGGCGACGTAGTCGACGGTCCCCGACTGTGCGGCCGCCAGCATCGCGTCGAGGTGCTGCACCGCCAATTCGGTTACCCGCGGCTCCAATTCGCGGATACGGCGCGGCGTGAAGCCCTTGGACACCAGGGTGCGCAGCCGCAGGTGCGCGGGGTCGTCCAGCGCCAAAAACGACATCGTCTTGGCGGCGTGCGGCCCACGCGACACCGGGTCCAGCGACACCCCTTCGGAATTGGACAGCGTGGTGCTGTTGCGGAATCCCTGCAGCACATCGTGATGCCGGGACAGCGCCCAGAAGCCGAGCTCTTCGTTGTGGTACAGCGGCGCCTCGTCGCGCAGCCGCCGGTAGCACGGGTACGGGTCCTCGTGGAAGTCGTAGTCGTACGGGTTCAGCACCGGGCTGTGCAGCGCGCTCGCGTCCGTGGTCACCAGTCGGCTCCTCCCATGATCAGCGCGATGACGCTGTCCAGCCGGTCGGCCATCTGGTAGTAGGTCGCAGATCTGGTGCCGGCATGCACCAGGGCGCCGTAGAAGATCAGCTCGAGGGTCGCCAACACCTCCGGCCACGCCCCGGGACCCAGCGCCGACGCAATCCGGCGGTGCACTTCTGCCCCGATCTTGTCGCGTATTCCCCGCACCTCGGGCTCGTTTCCCATCAGCGCGGTCGTGGCGGCCGCCGCCAGCTCCGGCTCGTCGGCCACCAGCAGCGACAACTCCCGCAACTGGGCCGTCACCCGCTGCTGCGTCGTCTGGTTCACGTCGGTGAACAGCGGTACGTCCCGGACCAGGCGCAGATACACCTCCGCGATCAGCGCGTTCTTCGACCTGAAGTAGGTGTACGCGGTGGCCGGTGCCACGCCCGCCCGGGCCGCCACCATCCGCATCGTCAGCTCCGAATAGGCCGTCTCACGCAGCAGTTCGACCGCCGCGTCGAGCACCTTGCGGATCGTTTCCTCCTGGCGGCGGTTGCGTCGACGCTCGCCCAGATCGGTGACGGCGGTGACCGCTTCACTGGACATCTGTCCAAGATATCGCACGGTGACTCGCCTGCACAACACCGTCCCGAAATAGCGACCGTGAGCTGGAAAGATAAGACCATTAAGTCAACGAAACCACCCGCCGCTTGCCTTTGAGCGTCACAATAACTAGTGTTCGAAGCGAATCAAACAGACACTTGTCCAGGAGACTGTTCATGACTGCATCGGCGTCGACCAAACTGACCCAGCTGTTGATCGACGGCCGGCTCGTCGGGGCCGGCGGCGGCACCTTCACCACGATCAACCCGGCGACCGAGGAGCCGCTCGGCGAGGCCGCCGACGCCGATGCCGCCGACATGGATCGCGCGATCGCCGCGGCACGCGTCGCGTTCGACGAATCGGATTGGTCACGCGATGTGGCGTTGCGGGTGCACTGCCTGCGGCAGCTGCGAGACGCACTTAACGAGGAGATCGAATCACTGCGCGAGATCACGGTCGCAGAGGTCGGCGCCCCGGTCGTCCTGACGCAAAGTGCTCAGCTGCAGGGTCCGGTGAATGATCTCGCCGTTGCCACCGACACTGCCGAAAAATACGCGTGGACGACCGATCTCGGCGTCGCCTCGCCGCTGGGTATCAAGACCAAACGCACCATCGTGCGCGAGCCGTTCGGTGTCGTCGGCGCCATCACACCGTGGAACTTTCCGCACCAGATCAACTTCGCCAAGCTTGGCCCCGCGTTGGCCGCCGGGAACACCGTCGTGCTGAAGCCCGCGCCCGACACCCCGTGGTGTGCGGCCGAGGTCGGCCGCGTCATCGCCGAGAAGACGGATATTCCGCCCGGCGTGGTCAACATCGTGACGTCCAGCGATCACCGTCTGGGCGCGCAGCTTTCCGAGGACCCCCGCGTCGACCTGGTGTCGTTCACCGGCTCCACGGCGACCGGCCGTGCGGTGATGGCCGCCGCGTCGCAGACCATCAAGAAGGTGTTCCTCGAACTCGGCGGGAAGTCGGCGTTCATCGTGCTCGACGACGCCGACCTTGCAAGTGCTTGCGCGGTGGCCGCATTCACGGTGGCCACGCACGCCGGGCAGGGCTGTGCGATCACCACCAGGCTGGTGGTCCCTCGTGAGCGTTACGACGAAGCGGTATCCGCCGCGGCGGGCACCATGGCACACATTTCGGTCGGCGATCCGGCCGATCCGGCGACGATATGCGGGCCGCTGATCTCGGCGCGCCAGCGTGCCCGCGTCGAGTCCTACCTCGACCTGGCGGCAGCCGACGGCGGGTCCTTCGCATGCGGCGGCGGTCGGCCCGCACACTTGCCCACCGGGTTTTTCATCGAACCGACGGTGATCAGCGGCTTGACCAACGACGCGCGGGTGGCACGCGAGGAGATTTTCGGGCCGGTGCTCGTGGTGCTTGCCCACGACGGTGACGCCGATGCCCTGCGCATCGCGAACGACTCGCCATATGGCTTGTCGGGCACCGTATTCGGCAACGATCCGGGGCGGGTCAACCGGGTGGTGTCACGGTTGCGTACCGGGACGATCAACGTCAACGGCGGCGTTTGGTACTCCGGTGACGCGCCGTTCGGCGGATACAAGCAGTCGGGCGTCGGCCGTGAGATGGGCCTTGCCGGCTTCGAGGAGTACCTGGAGACCAAGCTCGTCGCCGAGGCCTGCCCGTGAGCCGCGGGCAGTTCGACGGCAAGGTCGCGATCGTCACCGGATCCGGCGGCGGCATCGGCCAGGCCTACGCGGAGGCGCTGGCCCGCGAGGGCGCCGCGGTCGTGGTGGCCGACATCAACGCCGAGGCCGCCGAGGCGGTGGCCAAGCAGATCGTTGCCGACGGCGGCACCGCGTCCCACATCGCGGTTGACGTCTCGGATCCGGACTCGGCCAAGGCCATGGCCGACCGCACGCTGGCCGAGTACGGTGGGATCGACTATTTGGTCAACAACGCCGCGATCTACGGCGGCATGAAGCTGGACTTTCTGCTCACCGTGGACGCCGAGTACTACCGGAAGTTCATGAGCGTCAACCACGATGGCGCGCTGTGGTGCACGCGCGCGGTGTACAAGAAGATGGCCAAGCGCGGCGGGGGCGCGATCGTGAACCAGTCCTCCACCGCGGCATGGCTGTACTCCAACTTCTACGGGCTGGCGAAAGTCGGGATCAACGGGTTGACTCAGCAGCTGTCCCGCGAGCTGGGCGGCCAGAACATTCGGATCAACGCGATCGCGCCCGGCCCGATCGACACCGAAGCCACCAGGACCACCACTCCCAAAGAGATGGTCGCCGACATCGTCAAGGGGATCCCGTTGAGCCGCATGGGCACACCCGACGATCTGGTTCCGATGTGTCTGTTCCTGCTGTCCGACCAGGCGAAGTGGATCACCGGGCAGATCTTCAACGTCGATGGCGGCCAGATCATCCGGTCCTAGAGGAGTTTTCATGAGTGACAATGAGGTCAAGCTGGGCTACGTCGGCCTGGGCAAAATGGGTGCTCCGATGGCCAAGCGGATGGCGGACTGGCCGGGCGGGCTGACCGTGTTCGACATCCGCCCCGAGGCGATGTCTCCGCTGGCCGAAGCGGGCGCGCGCCTGGCCGACAGCGTCTCGGACGTTGCCGCCGCCGACATCATCAGCGTCACCGTGCTCAACGACGAGCAGGTGCGGGAGGTGGTCGGCGAGTTGGCTCGTCTTGCAAAGCCGGGCACGGTGATCGCGATCCATTCCACCATCAGCGACACCACCGCCGTCGAGTTGGCGAAAGAGCTTCAATCCCAGGGCATCCATGTCGTCGACGCGCCGGTCAGCGGAGGTGGGGGAGCGGCCGAAAAGGGTGAGCTGGCAACCATGGTGGGCGCCGACCGCGAGGTTTACCAGCGGATCAAGCCGGTGTTCAAACAGTGGGCGTCGATGGTGATCCATGCTGGTGAGCCGGGCGCCGGCACCCGGATGAAGTTGGCGCGCAACATGTTGACGTTCACGTCCTATGTCGCCGCCTGTGAGGCGTCCAGGCTGGCCGAGGCCGCCGGGCTGGACCTGCAGGCGCTCGGCCGGGTGGTTCGGCACACCGACGCGCTGACCGGTGGTCCCGGCGCGATCATGGTCCGCGAGGACATGAAAGAACTCACTCCGGACCACTGGCTGTACGACGCTTTCACCCACACCCGCGGGCTCGGCGAGAAGGATCTGAGCCTGGCGTTGGCCCTGGGCGACGCGATTGACGTCGAGCTGCCGCTGGCCGAGGTCGCGCTGAAGAACCTGGCGGCCGGCCTGGGAGTGCCGCACACCGTGCCCACCACCAAGGAGTGACCATGGACGAACTGCGCCGCAGGGGCCTTGAGAAGATGAACGAGGTCTACGGGTGGGAGATGCCGGACATGCCCGGCGAGTTCTTCGCGCTGACGGTCGATCACCTCTTCGGCACTATCTGGACCCGGCCGGGCCTTTCGATGCGTGACCGGCGGATGATGTTGTTCGGTGTGCTGACCGCACTCTGCCAGGAAGAGCTGATGGAGGTGCAGATCAACGCCGTCCTGCAGAACGAGGAGCTGACCAGAGAGGAACTGCGCGAGATGGCGATCTTCCTCACCCATTATGTCGGGTTCCCGTTGGGATCGAAGCTGGACGGCGCAATCAAACGGGTCACGGCTAAGCGCAAGAAGGCCGAGGCGGCCGGCGCCGCGAGGGACAAGAAGGACAACGTCAACGACGCCGTTCAGATGCACGTGGGTCGGACCATCCATGACAAGTAGGTACGCCGGACTGTCGCGCGATGAGCTTGCCACGCTGGTGCCCGAGCTGCTGCTGATCGGGCAGTTGATCGACCGGTCCGGAATGGCCTGGTGCATCCAGGAGTTCGGCCGCGAGGAGATGCTGCAGATCGCGATCGAGGAGTGGGCGGGGTGCAGCCCGGTCTACACCAGACGCATGCAGCAGGCCCTGAAGTACGAGGGGGTCGACGTCGTCACGATCTTCAAGGGCCTGCAGCTGGACATCGGCGCCCCGCCGCAGTTCATGGATTTCCGCTACACGGTGCACGACCGCTGGCACGGCGAATTTCATCTCGACTTCTGCGGCGCGCTGATGGACGTCGAGCCGATGGGCGAGGACTATGTCCGCGGCATGTGCCACGACATCGAGGATCCGACCTTCGACGCCACGGCGGTGGCCACCAATCCGAAGGCCCGGGTGCGACCGGTCCACCGGCCGCCGCGGGTGTCCGTCGACCAGCATCCGCACTGCCGATGGACCGTCATCATCGACGAGTCCTATCCCCCGGTGAGCGGCATCCCCGCCCTCGACATCATCCGCCAAACCCGTGCTGCCACCCTCGAACTCGATCCGATCGACCCGGACGACGAGGGAGACTCGGACTACTCCGGGCCGCTGTTGTCGGACCTCGACTTCGGCGCGTTCTCGCATTCGGCGCTGGTGCGCATCGCCGACGAGGTGTGCCTGCAGATGCACCTGCTGAACCTGTCGTTCGGTGTCGCGGTGCGGGCGCGGGCCGAAAACGAGCGGCAGGCCACCGATATCTGCACCAGGCAGCTGATCGGCATCGCCGGGGTCGGCGCCGAGCGCATCCACCGGGCGCTGCAGTTCCCCGACGGCGTCCAGGGAGCGCTGCGAGTGCTTGAGCTGCATCCCTTGCTCAATCCGGCGGCATACGTCGACGCCCAGGTCGCTTCTGATGCGGTGCACGTACATTCGTCACCCGCCCACGCCGACGAGGCATGGATATCGCTGTGCTCACCCGAGGAGCCACGCCCGCTGCGGGCGATCGTCGCTGCCGTCGATCCGCATCTGGACGTCGAGATCACCGGAACCGACGCCGACTGGACGGCCCGCGTGGTGCGCACCGACACCCCGGCGAAGGAGTTCTCGGAGGTGTCGGTGGCGAAGTTCAGCCGCGGTGCCACCTTCGAGTTCGCGCCGCGGCGTTCGCTGCCGCTGACCGTGGTCTAGTTCGTCTCGCCAGTGTGAAAATCCTGGGACGACACGCCGACGCGCACCGCAAAAACTTCACACTCGCGAGAAACCGGCGGTGCGCGGTCAGCCCGTCGCCTGCGGCATCGCGTCGGCCACCGTGCTCAGCTCGCCGGTAAGCCCCGCTGCCTTGCGCAGTTCGCGGAAATCATCGATCATCGCCGCGGTCACCTCGTGTGGGTCATCGGCCGTGGCTCCGTCGGTGAGCACCGAGATGCTGAGCTGGTCCACATAACTCCACACGGTGATGTTCAGACCGCTGCCAATGATCAGCGGACCAACCGAGTAGATCTCCCGCACGACGGCACCGGCCACCTTGCCCCGCTCGCGTGGACCCGGAACGTTGGACACCGCGAAATTCAGTAGCTTGGTTTGCTTTTCGCTCAGCGCGGACCGCCGCGACATGGCTTCCACCGGCGCGGGCGGGAAGTAGGCCGCCCACCGCGCGAACAGTTCGGGACCGAGCAGTTGATGGGTTTCCTTCGCCGACTCGGCCGCGGCATGCACCGCGTGGACACGCTCGACCGGGTCGGCGATCTGCGTGGGCACCGCCACCATGATGGTGGTGAACTTGTTGCCCCAGATGCGGTTCGGGTCGCTGTCGATGCTCACCGGAACCGAGACCGACAATGGCCCCTCCACCCGGCCGTCATACTTCAACATCAGCGTGCGGACGGCTCCCGCCGATATCGCCAGCACCACATCGTTGATCGTGACGCCGAAATGCTTCTTGACTTCCTTGATGTCGTCCAGCGCAAGTGTCGCGGAGGCGAACCGGCGCTCCGCGGTGAGGGCGTGGTTCATGAAGGTCGGCGGTGGCGTGAACGGACCTTTCAGTGACGACGAGACCGTGTGCGAGCTGCGACGGACCCGGCCGATTCCCTGCGCGGTGTATCGCACGGTTGCCGGAATTCGTCCGATCTGCCGGAAGTGATCGCGCAGGGCGGCGGTCATCAGCTCGGATCGTGACGGGGCCGGGTCGGTTTGGTAGGAGTCGCTGTCGTCGTCTGGCGCGTCCTGTAAGTCCATCGCGCGTGCCATCAAATTCCCCGACGCGACCCCGTCGGCGAGCGCATGGTGCACCTTGTTGATGATCCCGACGTTTCCGTCGGCCAGGCCTTCGACGAAGTACATCACCCACAGCGGCTTGCTGCGGTCCAGCGGTGTGCTGGCGATCTCGCCGATGGCCTCGTCGAACTCGCGCCGCCCGCCCGGGCTTCCCAACCGCAGCGGCCGCACGTGGTAGTCCAGGTCGACGTCGACATGTTCCCGCCACATCGGGTGGTGGAACTTGAACGGGATGTCGACCAGCAGGAATCGCAGCGGGTCGAGCTTGTGCAGCCGGTGCCGCAGGATCTCGCGGAACGCGTCGATGGTGGGGGTGCCGTCGAAGCCGCTGACGTCGATGATGCCGGCCTTGATCGTGTGCATGTGCACGGTGGGGGTTTCGCTGTACAGCAGCATCGCGTCCCAGCCGCTGAGTCGCTTCACACCAGCCCCCTCCTACATGGCCCGGACCCCTATATAACCGCCATCGGTGGGCGGTGCGGGCCACTTCGGCCAACGCGGGTGCTGTTAGCTGCTGACGGCAACGGCGCTCAGCGCCGGGGCGACCCACCGTCGCAGGTACCGCCGGAGTTTCGCTCCGGTCTTCGGTGGCCGTCCGGGGTCGATGACGAACGACTGGATGATCCTCAGCAGGTGTTCGGCGAGTTCGTCGAGGTCGTCGTCCGCGAAGCCGATGCCGGCCCAGTCCACCTCGAAGCGATCGAGCATGGTGCGCGCGAATTGCAGGGCGATGTCGGAGGTGACGTCCGCGCTGTACGCGCCCACGCGGTCGGGCCCGAGCAGCAGACCCATGTGTCTGTCCTTCGGCAGCCACTCCAACGTGGCGGCGATGCCCTCGACCGCGGCGTCCGCCGGATCGGTGATGCCCGCGAGGTGATCGGCCATCCGGTCGTGGTAGCCGGTGACGGCGTCCAACGCGGCGGCGTGCAGCAGCGCGTCGGTGCTGGCGAAGTAGCGGTAGACGGTCTGCCGGGTCACGCCGAGTGTGCGGGCGACGTCGGCGATGCTGATGTCGGCGCCGTGGGCGTCGATGGCCTTGCTCGCCGCGGCCAGGATCCGCGCGACGGCTTCCTCGTCGCTCGCCGGGGCCGACCCGGACCAGCCGTGGGTGCGCATCACACAGCACCGGGGCGGACCATACCGGCAGCATAGTCGGCTACATTGGACCCATGAGCGTGGCCGAACGGTACATCGAAGCAGTCAATAACGCCGACACCCCGGCGTTATTGGCGCTTTTCGCCGAGGACGCCACGCTGACGCACCCGGTCGGCACCGATCAGGGGCACACCGAGATCGCGGACTTCCACACCGACGTCATCTTCGCCAGCCAGGTGCGTATCACGCTTTCGCGCGCCCTCGAGCAGGGCAACATCGAAGTTGCGGAGTTGCAGGGCACCAGCCCACTCAGCGAGGACACCACCATTCATACCTGCGACATCTTCACGTTGAACGACAACGGGCTGGTGCAAACGCTCGACATTTATTACCGCTGAGCGCCTCTCGACGATTCTGCTATGTGCGGTAGCAGACCATCAGCTCCTTCACGCCGTTGAGCCATCCGGATCTCAGCCGGCGAGGCTCCGCCAGCCGCGTGATGTCTCCCATGATGTCTGCGATCTCGTTGAAGATGAGCTTGATCTCCATCCGTGCCAAATTCGCGCCGATGCAGTAGTGTGCGCCGTTGCCGCCGAATGCCAAGTGTGGGTTGGGATCTCGAAGGATGTTGAACTCGAACGGCCGGTGAAAGACGCTCTCGTCGTAGTTTGCCGAGCTGTAGAACAGGCCGACGCGCTGGCCCTTGCGGATGCCGACGCCGCCGACCTCGGTGTCCGCCAGTGCGGTTCGCTGGAAGCAGTGCACCGGCGTCGCCCACCGGATGATCTCGTCGACGGCAGTGTCGGGCCGTTCGCGCTTGAACAGCTCCCACTGGTCGGGATGGTCGAAAAACGCATTCATCCCGTGCGTCATCGCATTTCGGGTCGTCTCATTTCCCGCGACGGCGAGCAGGATCACGAAGAATGCGAACTCGGTGTCGTCGAGAGCGTCGCCGTCGATGTCCGCCTCGATCAACCGGGTGACGATGTCGTCGGCCGGGCAGCGCCTGCGTTCCTCGGCCATCGCGTAGGCGTAGCCCATCAGCTCGGCGTTGGCGGCTATCGGGTCGTCGTCGAAGTCCGGGTCGTCGGTGTTCATGATCGAGTTGGTCCAGTGGTACAGCCGCCCGCGGTCGGCCTCCGGAATGCCGATCAGGTCGGCGATCGCCTGCAGCGGGAGGCTCATCGCGACGTCGTCGACGAAGTTCCCGGTCTGTTTGTCGGCGGCCGATTCCACGATTCGGTGCGCCGCGGCGGCCAGCTTCTGCTCGAGCGCGGCCACCGATCGCGGCGTGAACAGCCGGGACACCAGCTTGCGCAGGCGAGTGTGCGCAGCTGCGTCGTGGTTGATCAGCAGCGCCTTGGTGAGCTCGAGCTGCTCACCGGTCGTCCCGGCCGGGAGCCGCATCACGGCGCCCTTCGCGTTGGTCGACCACACGTCGCTGTTCTTCGAGATGGCCTTGATGTCCTCGTGGCGGCTGATCACCCAGTACCCGCCGTCGTCGAACACGGTGGCGCCCGCGGGCTGCTCGTTCCACCAGACCGGGGCCGTCTTTCGCAGCTCGGCGAACTCGGCGACGGGTATGCCGTTGACGAGCACGTCCGGGTCGGTGAAGTCGAAGTCCTGGCCGAAGGGACAGACCGTGCCGGCTGCCGTCATCGCAAACCTCCTCGTCCGCGGCTTTCCATAGACCATACAGGCTCTCACCAAGTGTATGCTCGGGCTTTCGCCGAATGTTCGCGTGACACGATTAGGGTTGGCAGTTGTGCGCGTTCTGGTGATCGGCTCCGGTGCCCGTGAACATGCATTGCTGATGGCGCTGCGGCGCGATCCGGACGTCGACGGTCTGATCACGGCGCCGGGCAACGCCGGCACCGCGGCGGTCGCGCAAGCGCACGCCGTCGATGTCACCTCGGCCGAGGCCGTCGCCAAGCTGGCCGCCGACACCGCCGCCGACCTGGTGGTCATCGGGCCCGAGGTGCCCCTGGTCCTCGGCGTCGCAGACGCGGTGCGCGCCGCCGGGATCGCGTGCTTCGGCCCGTCGGCGGCCGCCGCGAGGATCGAGGGCTCCAAGGCGTTCGCCAAGGACGTGATGGCGGCCGCCGGCGTTTCCACGGCGCGCAGCGAGATCGTCGACAATCCCGCGCGTCTCGATGCGGCGTTGAACCGCTTCGGTCCCGAACACACCGGGGACAAGGCGTGGGTGGTCAAGGACGACGGGCTGGCCGCAGGCAAGGGCGTAGTCGTGACCGCCGACCGTGATGCCGCGCGAGCCCACGCCGCCGCGTTGCTCGACGCTGGCCACCCGGTGCTGCTGGAGTCGTTTCTGGACGGCCCCGAGGTGTCGTTGTTGTGCATTGTCGACGGCGAGATAGTGGTGCCGCTGCTGCCGGCGCAGGACTTCAAACGGGTCGGCGACCACGATGCCGGACCGAACACCGGCGGCATGGGTGCCTATGCGCCGCTGCCCTGGCTGCCCGGGGAGCTCACCGACCGGATCGTCGGCGAGATCATCAAGCCGGTGGCCGTGCAGCTGGCCCACCGCGGATGCCCGTTCAGCGGCGTCCTCTACGCGGGCCTGGCGATCACGTCGGCCGGGCCGGCGGTGGTCGAGTTCAACTGCCGCTTCGGGGATCCGGAGACGCAGGCGGTGCTCGCGCTGCTGGACAGCCCGCTCGGCCAACTCCTGCACGCCGCCGCGACCGGCACTCTCGCCGGCCAGCCCCCGCTGCGCTGGCGTCCCGGTGCCGCGGTGACGGTGGTGCTGGCCGCCGAGAACTACCCCGGCCGGCCGCGGGTGGGCGATGTCATCGTGGGCGCCGACGTAGCTGACGTAGACGGCGTAGACGGCGTGCTGCACGCGGCGACCGCCCGCCGCGAGGACGGTGCGCTGATCTCGACAGGGGGCAGGGTGCTGTCCGTGGTGGGCACCGGAGAAGATCTGGCCGCGGCCCGATCCGCCGCCTATCAGAAAATCACATCAATTCGACTGCCCGGCGGCCATTTTCGTAGCGACATCGGGTTGGCCGCCGCCGAGGGCCGGATCAAGGTCGGCGCCTAGGCGACCAGCAGCGGTGCCATCCAGGTCAGCTCGGCCGGCAGTTGCGCACTCCAGAAGCCGGGGTCGTGACCGCCGGGTGAGAAGCCGCCCGACGGCGGCGTCGGCAACTGGGCGATGAACTGCTTCGTCGCCGAGAAGAACGGGTCGCTGTCGCCGCAGTCGACGCGGATCGGGATCGACGCGAGCGCAGGCAGGCCGAACACCGTGTTTGCCGACCAGTCGTCGGCACTGTCGAACGCTCCGGGCGCCGTCGCGCCGTAGGACATCCACAACGCGGGGCTGACCGCGCAGATCGCGGCGGTGCGGGCGGCTCCGAGTCGGGCGCCGAGCAGCAGCGCCCCATAGCCACCCATCGACCAGCCCAAGAACCCCACCCGCGACGTGTCCAGCGCCTGGCCGTCCAGCAGTGGCAGCAGCTCGGTCAGTACCATGGCGCCGGAGTCTTCTCCCGACGACCGCTTGTGCCAGTAGCTGCCGCCGCCGTCGACACTGACCACCGCGAACGGCGGTAGGCCCGCCGAAACCGCTTGCGCCAGGCCCTGTTCCACGCCTCCGGCCATCACGGTGGCCGCGTCGCTGCCTTTCCCGTGCAGGGCGATCACCGGCCGGAGGGCCTTGGTCTGACCAGGTGGGCGGGCGATCGCCCAGTTGGTGGCGACACCGCCGCGGGCCGCCGATACGAACGACCCCGTGACCATCGTGGGCGCCACCGCGGCGGGCGGCGGCTCCAGCGGTGGCGCGAGCGGCGCGCCGACGCTGGTCATCGCAACGCCTCCCCGGGCGGTCGACGGCTGCGACTCGAGCATCGTGCCGAACGCGTACGCGCCCGCCGCACCGACGGCCGCGCCACCACCGAGTCGCAGCAACGCTCGACGGCTCAGCTGTGGCATGCGGGCCATCATGCCATCGGGCCGCGAAACGTTCCGTTGGGACCGGAAGGCTTGCGATGAGCGCTTGCGCGAAGAGCGGAAGGATTGCGATGAGCGCTTGCGCGAAGAGCCGAGTGCTTTGGGCGAAAGCCCAGATTGACGGCCATATTGCTGGCACCATCATTAAACATGACAGCCGCGGTCACCCCGAAGGGCGAACGCCGGCGGCACGCCCTGATCGCGGCGGCCGCCCAGTTGCTGTGCGAGGGCGGGTTCGATGCGGTGCGCCACCGCTCGGTCGCCCGCCGAGCCGGCCTGCCGCTGGCCGCGACGACGTACTATTTCTCGTCGCTTGAAGATCTGGTGGTCCAGGCGGTCGAGTACACCGGAGCGCAGGAGGCCGCGCAGCTGCATGCCCGGCTGGCGCGTATCTCCCGGCGGCGTCGCGGGGTGGAGGCGACCGCCGACGTGTTTGTCCGGCTGCTGCTGGGTGACTGCCCCTCCCCGGAGATCAGCGAGGAGCTGGTCTCGCGATATGAGCGATACATCGCATGTGCTCGGCATCCGTGGCTGCGTGACGCCCAGCGCGGGATCGGTGCGGAGCGGACCGCCGCGGTGATCGAGGCGATCGAACGCTGCGGCCGGACGGTGCGCCGTGACCGGATCAAGGCGTTGACATGCGCGATCGACGGGGCGGTGGTCGCCGCGCTCGTCGAAGATGGCGGAAACCTCCGGGCCACCGCCACCGCCGCGTTGATAGACGTGATCGACGTGCTGGCCCCGTTGCGCTGAACACCGAATCGCTTGCATCACGACCGTAAGCTGTGTGTCTGTGACGATCCCGAACGTGTTGGCCACCCGCTACGCCAGCGCCGCCATGGTGTCCATCTGGACACCGGAGGCCAAGGTCGTCGCCGAACGGCGGCTCTGGCTCGCCGTGCTTCGTGCCCAGATCGCGCTGGGCGCCCAGATCGGGCCGGTGCCGTCGACGGTGCTCGCCGACTACGAACGGGTCCTCGACGATGTCGACCTGGCGTCGATCACCCAACGCGAGCGGGTGTTGCGCCACGACGTGAAGGCCCGCATCGAGGAGTTCAACGCGCTGGCCGGCCATCAGCACGTGCACAAGGGGATGACGAGCCGAGATCTCACCGAGAACGTCGAGCAGTTGCAGATCCGCAGGTCGTTGGAACTGGTGCACGCGCACGGGGTCGCCATGGTGGCCCGGCTCGCCGAGCGGGCCGTCTCCTACCGCGACCTGGTGATGGCCGGGCGCAGCCACAACGTCGCCGCCCAGGCGACCACGTTGGGTAAGCGCTTCGCATCGGCCGCCCAGGAGATGCTGATCGCGCTGACCCGCCTGCGTGAGCTGATCGATCGTTACCCGCTGCGCGGCATCAAGGGGCCGATGGGCACCGCCCAGGACATGCTCGATCTGTTCGGTGGCGACGCGGATCGGCTCACCGAGCTGGAACAGCGCATCGCGGAATTTCTCGGCTTCGGCGCCGTGCTGAGCAGCGTCGGACAGGTCTACCCGCGCTCGCTGGACCACGATGTCACTTCGGCGCTGGTGCAGCTCGGGGCGGGCCCGTCGTCGCTGGCGCACACCATCCGGCTGATGGCCGGCCACGAGCTGGTCACCGAGGGATTCGCCGCTGGTCAGGTCGGCTCATCGGCGATGCCCCACAAGATGAACACCCGCAGCTGCGAACGAGTCAACGGCCTGCAGGTCGTGCTTCGCGGGTACGGTTCGATGGCCGCCGAACTGGCGGGCGCGCAGTGGAACGAGGGTGACGTGTTCTGCTCGGTGGTGCGTCGGGTGGCACTGCCGGACGCGTTCTTCGCGATCGACGGGCAGATCGAGACGTTCCTGACGGTGCTCGAGGAGTTCGGCGCGTATCCCGCCGTGATCGGGCGGGAGCTCGACCGCTACCTGCCCTTCCTGGCGACCACCCGCATCCTGATCGCCGCGGTGAAGGCGGGCATGGGCCGGGAAGCGGCACACCGGCTGATCTCCGAACACGCGGTCGCGGTCGCGCTGGCGATGCGCGAGCGCGGCGCCGAACCCGACCTGTTGGACCGGCTGGCCGCCGACCCGCGGCTGCCGCTGGACCGGGCCGCGCTCGACGCGGTGCTCGCCGACCGGCAGGCGTTCATCGGTGCCGCCGGCGACCAGGTGGACGCGGTGGCGGCTGCGGTGGACGACCTCGTGAGCCGCTATCCCGAGGCCGCGAAGTACACGCCCGGCGCGATCCTGTAGCCGCGATGCGGTCCCGGTTCGCCGACGTCCGGCTGCCGCCCGACGCGTATGCGTCGGTGATGGCGACCGGCATCGTGTCGATCTCGGCGCAGGACCATCACTATCGCGTGATCAGCTTTTTGCTCGTGGTGGTCGCGGCGGTGGCGATGGTCTTGCTGACCGCCCTGGTGATCGTCAAAACCGCGGTTCGACAGCGCTTTCCGTTCGATGTGACCGATCCGGACGTGACCGTCCGGTTGTTCACGTTCGTCGCGGCCTGCACGGTGCTGGGTGTGCGATGGCAGGCTCATCCGGGCGTCCTCGGAATCCTCGCCACGATCGCCTGGCTGACGTGGTTTGTGCTGATCGCGGCGACCGTTCGTGGCATGTGGCCGCACCGGGGCGCCGATCTGCGCGACCGCGCTCACGGGGCGTGGGAGCTCGTCAGCGTCGCGACGTCGGGCCTGGCCATCGTCACCGCACAACTGGCGCTGCTCGGCCGCGACATTGAGCTACTGACCATCGGAATCGTGATGTGGCTGGCCGCAATCGGCCTTTACGGTGTGGCCACCTGGCTGATCCTGTGGCGGGCCGCTGCGGGGCCGGCCGACGACATCTGGCATCCGGACATCTGGATCCTGATGGGCGGCTTGGCCATTGCCACACTCGCCGGGGATCGGCTGCACCGCGCGGGACTGGCCGTCATCACCCATGACTGGCTGCTCACCGCCATCCGCTCGGCGACGGTGCTGACCTGGGTGGCCGCCACGCTGTGGCTGGCTCCGCTGGCGTATGCCACCCTGCGCCATCTGCATCTGCGCTTCACCGCGGCATGGTGGGCGATGGTCTTCCCGCTCGGAATGTATTCGTCCGCGACGTTCGCGATGAGGGTCGAAACGGGCTGGCGGCCATTCAAGATGGCGTCGGTGGTGTTCTTCTGGGTCGCGCTCGCGGCGTGGCTGCTGGTCGCCCTGGCCGTGGTCGTCGTAGCCTGGCGCCGGTCTAAAGCCCCGAGGCCTAATAGCCCCTGAGGCGCCGGGACCCGATACCGGCGGCGCGCAGTTCCAGCGCGGCGAGACCCGAAATGGCAACCGGATCCTCTCGCCGCCAGGCACCCACCGGATCGGCGTGCACGTTCGTGAGCCGGCGCAGCGGCCGGTTCGCCAACGCTCTCAACGCCAGCAGCTGCACACCGGCCGGCGTCGCGGCCAGCCCGACCAGTCTCTGCTTGCGCCAAAAGAATCGCAGCCGCAGGAAAAGCCACGGCATGGCGAGCGCGAGGATCGGCGGCGCCGCCACCGCCAGTGCGAGCAGCACGGCCAGCCAGTCGGCGGTCGTCTCGATGCTGTGTCCTGCCCCGGCAATGTCGCGCGCGGCGTCGGCGGCCGCACTGAGCGGCTTGCTCAGTGTGTCGCCGATGAACGGCACATGGCTGGTGCTGTGGCCCGCGGATTGCAGGTTGCCGGCGATTCCGTTGGCGCCGTTCTCCACCTGCCGGCCGGCCGATCCGATAGTTGCTATCGCGTGGTGTACAGCCAGCCCGATCCACACCCAGAGCACTGCCCAGCCGATGACGACGATGTCGCTGATGAGCTGGAAGGCCAACCGATGCGGCCTGCTGGCGTAGGGCACGTAACGGGTCATCATCCGTCGATCCCAGCACAGCGGGCGTCGGCGGCGTTGCCGTTAGGCTGACGCGGTGCGCCCCGCCCTGACCGATTACCGCCATCTGGCCAGCGGCAAGGTGCGCGAGCTGTACCAGGTCGACGCCACGCACCTGCTGTTCGTCGCCACCGACCGCATTTCCGCGTTCGACTACGTGCTGCAGACGCAGATCCCCGACAAGGGCCGCATCCTGACCGCGATGAGCGTGTTCTTCTTCGACCACCTCGACGCGCCCAACCACCTCGCAGGCCCTCCCGACGATCCGCGGATTCCCGAGGAGGTGCTGGGCCGGGCGCTGCTGGTGCGCCGACTCGAGATGCTGCCGGTGGAGTGCGTCGCGCGCGGCTATCTGACCGGGTCGGGTCTGCTGGACTACCAGAAAACCGGCACGCTGTGCGGGATCGAGCTGCCGCCAGGATTGCTCGAAGCCAGCAAGTTCGACGAGCCGGTGTTCACCCCGGCGACCAAAGCCGAGCTGGGCGAACACGATGAGAACATCTCGCTTGACGACGTCGCCCGGCTGGTGGGCCGCGAGCGGGCCCTGGCACTGCGCGACCTGACGCTGCGGATCTACCTGCAGGCGGCCGATCACGCATTGCGAAACGGGATCATCGTCGCCGACACCAAGTTTGAATTCGGCGTCGACGAGCACGGCGACCTCGTTCTGGCCGACGAGGTGTTCACACCCGACTCGTCGCGGTACTGGCCCGCCGACGAATACCGGGCCGGTGTCCGGCAGCACAGCTTCGACAAGCAGTTCGTCCGTAACTGGCTGATCGACCCGGGCTCCGGATGGGACCGCTATGGCGGCGACCCGCCGCCACCGCTGCCGCCCGACATCGTGGCCGCCACCCGCGCCCGTTATATCGATGCTTACGAACGTATTTCGGGCCTGAGGTTCTCCGATTGGATGGGCACAGCCGGATGAGTACAGAGCCGCCCCAACCCAAGCGCGTCGACCATGTGCGCGAGTACCACGGCGACGTGTTCATCGACCCTTACGAGTGGCTGCGCGATAAGTCCAACCCGGAGGTCATCGACCACCTCAACGCCGAGAACGCGTACACCGAGCGGCTCACCGACGACCTTGCGCCGTTGCGGCAAAAGATCTTCGACGAGATCAAAGCCCGCACCAAGGAGACGGATCTTTCGGTACCGACGCGTCGTGGGAATTGGTGGTATTACGGGCGCAGCTTCGAGGGCAAGCAGTATTCGGTGCAATGCCGTTGCCCGGTAGCCGATGTCGACGACTGGTCACCGCCTCAATTCGACGAACACACGGAGGTTCCCGGCGAACAGGTACTCCTCGACGAGAACGAGGAAGCCGAGGGGCACACGTTCTTCGCGTTGGGGGCCGCTGGAGTCAGCATCGACGGGAACATTCTCGCGTACTCCGTGGACGTTGTGGGTGACGAGCGATACACCCTGCGGTTCAAGGACTTACGAACCGGCGAGCGCTATCCCGACGAGATCGCCGGCATCGGGGCGGGCGTGACATGGGCCGCCGACAGCCAGACCGTGTACTACGTGACGGTCGACGAAGCCTGGCGGCCGGATACGGTCTGGCGCTACCGGCTGGGTTCGGGCACGCCGGCCGAGCAGGTCTACCACGAACCCGACGAGCGCTTCTGGCTCGCCGTCGGCCGCACCCGCAGCGACGCCTACATCCTGATCGCCGCAGGCTCGGCGATCACATCGGAAATCCGCTACGGCGACGCGGCCGACCGGCAGGCGCAGTTCACCACGGTGCTGCCGCGCCGGGAGGGCGTTGAGTATTCGGTGGACCACGCGGTGATCGGCGGCGAGCACAGGTTCCTGATCGTCCACAACGACGGGGCAGTGAACTTCACGTTGGTCGAAGCGCCAGTGGCCGATCCGTCGGCCCAGCGCACGCTGATTGAGCACCGCGACGACGTGCGCATCGACGGTGTGGACGCGTTCGCGAACCACCTCGTGGTGAGCTACCGGAGCGAGGCGCTGCCGCGGATTCAGGTGTGGCCCATCGACTCCCACGGCGCCTACGGTGGGCCGGAGGAGATTTCGTTCGACTCTCCCTTGATGTCGGCGGGGCTCGGCGCCAACCCGGACTGGGATTCCCCGGTGATGAGGGTCGGGGCCACGTCGTTTCTGACGCCGGTGCGGGTGTATGACCTCGAGTTGGCCACCGGGCGCCGGACTCTGTTGCGCGAGCAGCCCGTGCTCGGCGACTACCGTCGCCAGGACTATGTCGAGCGGCGGGATTGGGCGGTCGCTGCGGACGGCGCCCGGGTTCCGCTGTCGATCATCCACCGCGCCGGGCTCGAGTTTCCGGCGCCCGCGGTGATCTATGGCTACGGCGCATACGAAATGTGCGAAGACCCGAGGTTTTCCATCGCCCGTCTGTCACTGCTCGACCGCGGCATCGTGTTCGTGATCGCGCATGTGCGCGGCGGCGGCGAGCTGGGCCGGCTGTGGTACGAGAACGGCAAGTTACTGAAGAAGAAGAACACCTTCACCGACTTCATCAGCTCCGCGGCCCACCTCGTCGACACCGGCGTGACGCGGCGGGAAAATCTGGTGGCGATGGGCGGCAGCGCCGGCGGCCTGCTGATGGGCGCGGTGGCCAACATGGCACCCGATCTGTTCGCGGGCATCCTCGCCCAGGTCCCGTTCGTCGACCCGCTCACCACCATATTGGATCCGTCGCTGCCGCTGACGGTCACCGAGTGGGACGAGTGGGGAAACCCACTGCGCGACAAGGACGTTTACTGCTACATGAAGTCCTACTCGCCGTACGAGAACGTCGAGGCAAACCACTATCCCGCCATCCTGGCGATGACGTCGCTGCACGACACCCGGGTCTACTACGTGGAGCCGGCCAAGTGGGTCGCCGCGCTGCGGCACACCAAGACCGACCCGAATCCGGTCCTGCTGAAGATCGAGATGAGCGCCGGTCACGGGGGCATCAGCGGCCGCTACGAACGGTGGAAGGAAGTCGCGTTCCAGTTCGCGTGGCTTCTGAGCACCACCGGCGACATCAATAACTAACCGCGACCAGCACCGCGCCGGCCAGAAATAGCGCCTGCATCAACGTGCGCGGCACCAGCGCCGTGTCCGGGGCGTGCTCGGAGCGTTTGGCGCCCGCCGCGTAGACGTTGGCCGGAAACATCGCGACCATGAGCAGCGCCAGGCAGGCCGCGGCCGCGACCCGGGTCTGCGGGATCAGCAGGCCGACCGCGCCGAGCAACTCCAGCACGCCGGTGATCGTCACCAGCAGGCCGGGCGCGGGCAGCCGGGGCGGCACGATGGCGATCAGCCCGCCGCGCACCGGGGCGACGAAGTGTGCGATGCCGGTGACCAGGAACATTGCCGCCAGCCCGACCGCGACGGCCACGGGCCAGCCATTGGTGTAGCCCCACCCCAGCCAGCCCGCCAGGCGGGCGATGAGGGTGACGGCGACGAGAGAGATCAGTGGGGCCATCTCGGGTTCTCCAATCTAGACAGTGACAAGATCAAAAATCAATGTAGGCCCAAATCTAGGCAGTGTCAAGTTTTGGGGTTACGATGCGCTGATGAGCGCGCCGTCGCGCCCTCAGTACCACCATGGCGACCTCCGTACGGTGATCCTGGCCGAGACCGCCCGGCTGGTTGCTGACCAAGGTGCCGACGGGGTCTCGCTTCGGCAGTTGGCCCGCAAAGCGGGGGTGTCCCACGCCGCCCCGGCCCATCACTTCACCGATCGACGCGGGCTGTTCACGGCCCTTGCGGCGGAGGGTTTTTGGCTCCTCGCCGAGTCGCTGAAGGGTGTCCGGGGCGACTTTGCCGACGCGGCGCTGGCTTATGTGCGATTCGCGATCGAGCATCCCGGGCACTACGCGGTGATGTTCGACCGCTCACTGGTGGACACCACCGACGGCGACCTGGTCGCGGCGCAGGCCGCCGCCGGCTCTGAGCTGTCAAAGGGCGTGGCGACCCTCGCCGACCCGCACGCCAAGTCCGACCCCGCCGGCGCCGAGCTCGCCGCGTGGTCGCTGGTGCACGGGTTCGCGATGCTGTGGCTGAACCACGCGGTTCCGGCCGATTTCGCGACGGCCGATCCGATGGACACGGCCGAGCGGATAGCGCACATCCTCTTCGACGGCTAGTGCGCAGGACCCGCTGACGTGCACCTGCGTCAAATTTGGACACCTGCCGTCGGCGTGTACGCCACCGTTCGGACACCTCAACTGGCCACACTTGAGATGTGGCTGGACAGCTCATCGTCTCGGTCTCCGGCCTGCGAGACCGCACCGTCGCCGATGTCAGCGAATTCTGCGGATCGCTGGACACCCGCGAGGTACCGGTCTCCTTCCTGGTTGCGCCACGGCTGGCGGGCGGCTACCGGCTGGCCGACGATGCCTCGGCCGCGGAATTTCTGCGCGCTCGCCGCGAGCACGGTGACGCCATCGTGTTGCACGGCTACGACGCTGCCGCGACCAAGAAGCGCGTTCCCGAGTTCGCTGCGCTGCCCGCTCATGAGGCCAACCTGAGGCTGATGGCCGCCGACCGCGTGCTGGAGCAGATCGGTCTGCGCACCAGGTTGTTCGCACCACCAGGTTGGCTGGCATCAGCCGGCACCGTCGATGCTTTGCCGCGCAACGGGTTCCGACTGCTCGCGAACATGACCGGCATCATCGATCTGGTGCGCCAGACCACCTCCCGGGCGCGGGTGATCGGTATCGGTGCGGGATTTCTGACCGAACCCTGGTGGTGCCGGACGCTGGTGTTGTCGGCCGAGCGTGTCGCCCGCCGCGGCGGCATTGTCCGGATCGCCGTTTCGGCAAAGCAATTGAGCGGGTCCGGCCCGCGCCAGGCGATGATCGACGCGGTCGACCTGGCGCTGATGTACGGGGCGACCCCGACGGTGTACCAGTGGCGCCCGGACCGCCCGTCGCTCCTCGACGCGGCCTGACCGGCCGACGCGGCCTGACCGGCCGACGAGTCAGAACTGGGTTTCGTTTTCGGCTTCGAGCAGCCGGAAGTCGGTGCGGCCCATCTCGACGTAGCGTTGGTAGTACAGGTTGTAGGCCACCGGGTTCACGATGCCCTGGTGAATCGGTATGGCACGGCTGGGGTTTACCGCCCTGAGATACTCGACTCCCTCGGAGATCTTCATCCACGGCGCGGCCGCAGGCAACGCCAGCACGTCGACGGGTTCCTGCGGGATGTACAGCGCGTCGCCGGGATGCATGAGCCGGGCCGGATGATCCGCATCGCCGACGAGATACGAAATGTTGTTGATCAGAGGGATTTCCGGGTGGATGACCGCATGTACGCCACCGCCGCCCCGCACCCGCAAACCGCCGATGGTCAGTTCGTCGCCGACACTCACCGGCTGCCACGGCTCACCGAGTTGCGCCGCAGTCTGCGGGTCGGCGTACAGCGCCGCGTCCGGGT
This sequence comes from uncultured Actinomycetota bacterium, assembly GCA_963759655.1. Lineage (GTDB taxonomy): Bacteria > Actinomycetota > Actinomycetes > Mycobacteriales > Mycobacteriaceae > Mycobacterium. Next base: position 54,467 of record CAVXAG010000020.1, read on the forward strand.
TGCCCTCGATCAGCGCCCCGAGCCGCGACCTGTCGACGTGATCGGGGTGTTGATGGGTGATCAGGATCGCCGACAGGCCGGTGATGCCTTCGAACCCGTGCGAGAACACGCCGGGGTCGAACAACAACGTCGTGTCGATGCCGGGGAACGCGGCGAGCAGACAGGAATGGCCGAAATGGGTCAATTGCATGCGTCGATTGTGCTCCGGGAGGCTCGTTGCTCACCTATCCTGGCCGGTTTAGGGGGTGGCCGGTGACCAAACTCCTGGCTGCCGTGAGTGTGGCCGCGATGACGGCCGCCTTCAGCCTGTTTGGCCAACCGCTTGCACCGGCCGATCCCGACACGTGTCCACCCAACTGCGATCGCATCCCCGCCAGTGCCTGGATCGACCCGGCCGCGATCCCGCTGGACGCGAAGTACGCCTGGCCGAATCCGGCCGGGGTCGCCGTGTTCGTGCAGCGGCCTCGGTTCCGGTTCGAGGAGATGTGCGCGAGCCCGCCGACGACGAACGATCCGCGGGACTTCGCGGTGGCGGCGAAGGCCAACCTCGCCAACGCGCCGGACCAGTGGCAGCTGCAGGTTCAAGTGCTGCATTGGCGGGGCGATTCCTGGTATGGCGGGCAGCTCGCCGACGAGGTGGTGCGTTCGGCTGCGACGGCGCTGCGCGCGTGCCAGGTCACCGCGCCATCCGCGTCGCCGTCGATAACCACCGACGAACCCGGCAGGTTGTCATCGGTTCTCAGCGTCGCCGGACCGGCGCCGACGGTTCTTCACTCCTACCTTGTCTCGCACCCGCAGAGCGGCACGGTCGCCGAGCTGGCCATGTGGGCGCCGTCGCCGCCGGGACAGGCCTGGCCGGTGATCCCCGACGCGCAGGTCCTCGACGCGCTCCTGGCACCGCTGTGCACCGCCTACATCGCCTCGTGCCGGTGACCCGGTACCCACCCACCCGCCGGTAGAGTTGTCGCTGCAATCCCGACGATCAGCAAGGAGCAGCGCGTGGCGCGGGTGGTGGTCAACGTCATGCCGAAGGCCGAGATCCTCGACCCGCAGGGCCAGGCGATCGTCGGCGCATTGCGCCGGCTTGGGCACGCCGCAATCTCAGATGTCCGGCAGGGCAAGCGGTTCGAGCTGGAAATCGACGACGCGGTCGATGACGCGACGGTCGCGGAGATCGCCGAGTCGCTGTTGGCCAACACCGTGATCGAGGACTTCACGGTGCACAGGGAGCCGTGATGACCGCGCGGATCGGGATCATCACCTTTCCCGGCACGCTCGACGACGTCGACGCCGCCCGGGCTGTCCGTGCGGTCGGAGCGCAGGCGGTCAGCCTGTGGCACGCCGACGCCGACCTGAAGGGCGTGGCCGCGGTCGTGGTGCCCGGCGGCTTCTCGTACGGCGACTACCTGCGCGCTGGAGCTATCGCCAGGTTCGCGCCGGTGATGGGCGAGGTGATCACCGCGGCCGCTCGCGGACTGCCGGTTCTGGGGATCTGCAACGGTTTTCAAGTGCTCTGCGAAGCCGGCCTGCTGCCGGGCGCGTTGACCCGCAACGCGGGACTGCACTTCGTCTGCCGTGACGTGTGGCTTCAGGTGGCCTCCACGGCGACCGCGTGGACATCCCGTTACGAGCCCGGCGCCGATCTTTTGGTGCCGTTGAAGTCGGGTGAGGGCCGCTATGTGGCCTCCGAGGCCGTGCTGGACAAGCTCGACGGCGAGGACAGGGTGGTCTTCCGCTACCGGAACAGTCCGAACGGATCGATGCGTGACATCGCGGGCATCTGCTCCGCGAATCGGCGCGTCGTGGGACTCATGCCGCACCCCGAGCACGCCACCGAGCCGCTCACCGGTCCCTCCGACGATGGGCTGGGGTTGTTCTACTCGGCACTGGATTCTGTTCTGGCCGCGTAACTTTCAGCTTGGCATCAGTGCGACGGACGCCTCGGCGGTGTAGACCAGGAACGTGAGCGTTTCCTCCAGGTACAGCTGCACGGTATCGGCGTCGTGGGCGGTGTACCCGATCGACACGTCCGTGCCGAGCTGCAGGTCGAAGTCTCCGCCCCGGGTGGTCAGCACAAACGCGCCGTCGATGGCCGGCGCCCAGATGATGTCGCCGTCGACGAGCCTGTTGAGGTGTTCGCGGATCGGGTAGCCGTGCTCGGTTGTCTCGCTGACCGCGGTGTAGACGTCGGCCGACAGCTGCACCGAATAGGGCCCGTCGACACCGGCGAGGCGCAGCTCGGACAGCGCCCTGCTGATCACATCGGGCATTTGGCGGGCATCCTCGGGAAGTGTCAGCGGCGGATTGGACGAGGACTGCCTGATGCCCTGTATCCCGGCAGCCGCGTACCCTTCGAAGATCGCCCGGTCTTCCACGAACGCAAGCTGTTTCGCGGCGTCCTTGACGGGGTCCCAGTCGGAGTCCTGTGAACCGCGTTCGACGTCGTCGATGTCGGAGCGCCGCAGGCTGAACGGAACACGAAGCCGTACCAGCGGCTTGCTGTCCCGCAGGTGTGCGACCACACCCTTGGTGGGCGGCTTGACGTCGACCAGATGACCGGTGCTCACGGCCGCGGTCACTGGGCCACCCGGATCGCTGACGTCGACCACCCGGCGCCCGGCGATGTGCCGCTTGAACGTCCTGGTGGCCTCCAATTCGATTTCCGCCCAGGCCAGTTCGGTGATCGGGGCCAGATCGCGGTAGAGGTTGTTCATTAGCTGGTTCCTTTCAGGCTGCCGATTGCCAGCGAACCGTGCGGACCGTCGGGACTGGGTGGGGCCGCCGCGGTCGGCTCCGCTGCCGCGCCGGGCAGCGCCGGCGGGTTGTCGAGGAAGTCGAGCGCCGGGCTGAAGAAAAGCCCACCGGTGAGCGCGGTGGAGAAGTCGAGTATCCGATCGGTGTTGCCGGGCGGATCACCGAGGAACATGTTGCGCAGCATCTCCTCGGTGACGTCCGGAGTGGCGGAGTAGCCGATGAAATACGTTCCGAACTCACCGTCTCCGACCGTGCCGAACGGCATGTTGAACCGGACGATCTTGCGTTCGCGGCCGGCTTCGTCGGTGATCACGTTGAGCGCGATGTGCGCGTTGGCGGGCTTTTCGTCGTCGTCGAATTCGATGTCGTCGAGCTTGGTTCGGCCTATCACCCGCTCCTGCTCGGTGATCGACAGCGAATTCCACGACGCCATGTCGTGCACGTACTTCTGCACGATCACGTAGCTGCCGCCGGCGAAGTCGGGGTCCTCGTCGCTCACCCGCACCGAGGCCTCGGCCAGCGCTCCGTCGGGATTCTCGGTGCCGTCGACGAAACCCAGCAGGTCGCGGTTGTCGAAGTAGCGGAACCCGTGCACTTCGTCGACGATCGTCACACCGCCGTCCAGCGCGTCGAGGATGCGGTGCGCGAGCTCGAAGCAGACGCCCATGTCTTGTGCGCGAATGTGAACCAGCAGATCGCCCGGGGTGGATACCGCGACGTGGCGCGGCCCGCTGAGCTCGGCGAACGGATGCAGCTCCGCGGGACGCGGCCCGGCGAACAACCGGTCCCAGGCCGCCGAACCGATCGATGTCACCAGCCTCAGCTGCTTGGCGGTATCGCGGAAACCGATCGCGTGCGCCAATCCGGGGAGCTCGGGCAGAGCGTCGTGCACCGCGGCCTCGCCGCCTTCGTCGATCGTGGCGACCAGGAAGATGGCAGCGGGCGTCAACGGCGTCAGGACGGGTTGCGGCTCGGGCCCATACCCTGATGCAGACACGAGTTCGACCCTAGCCCGAACCCGGTTCGCGTCGGCAGCAAGGATGGGAACATGTCGCAGCCAACCGGGTCGGCCGGCGCCGACGGCTTGTGCCGGTTCATCGACCGTTCGCCGTCGCCGTACCACGTCTGCGCCACCGTGGCCGCAGCGCTCACCGCCGCCGGCTACACCGAGCTCGCCGAAGGGGACCGGTGGCAGGCCGGCGGACGGTATTTCACGGTGCGGGGCGCCTCGATCGTCGCGTGGCACTCCGGGGGCCGGGCAGGCCGCCCGTTCCGGGTGGTCGGAGGTCACACCGACAGCCCGAATCTGCGGGTCAAGCAGCACCCCGATCGGTTCGTGGCCGGCTGGCAGGTGGTCGCGCTGCAGCCGTACGGCGGCGCGTGGTTGAACTCATGGCTGGACCGGGATCTGGGCGTCAGCGGCAGGCTGTCGGTACGTGACCGGGGCTCGGTCGCCGACCGGCTGGTCTGCATCGACTCACCCGTGCTGACCGTGCCGCAGCTGGCCATTCACCTGGCCGAGGACCGCAAGTCGGTGACGCTGGATCCGCAGCGGCACGTGAACGCGGTCTGGGGCGCGGGCGGCGGTGCGCGGTCGTTCCTGGCTTACGTGGCCGAGGGGGCCGGGATCGACGTCGACGACGTGCTGGGTGCCGACCTGATGACCCACGACGTGCAACGATCCCGGGTGATCGGCGCGGCAGGAGATCTGCTCGGCGCGCCGCGGCTCGACAACCAAGCCACCTGTTACGCGGGCCTGCAGGCACTCCTGGCGGGCGAGCCGCGCGAATACCTGCCCGTGCTGGCGCTGTTCGACCACGAGGAGGTCGGATCGACATCCGATCACGGCGCGCAGTCGAATCTGCTGACCACGGTTCTCGAGCGAATTGTGTTGGCGGAAGGTGGAAGTCGGGAAGACTATCTCCGTCGCTTGCCGGCTTCGGTGGTGGCGTCGGGCGACATGGCGCATGCCACGCACCCGAACTATCCGGAGCGCCACGAGCCGGGGCACCTGATCGAGGTGAACGCCGGCCCGGTGCTGAAGGTCCAGCCGAACCTGCGCTACGCCACGGACGGCCGGTCGGCGGCGGTGTTTGCGCTGGCCTGCGAACAGGCCGGCGTGCCGCTGCAGCGCTACGAGCACCGCGCCGACCTGCCGTGCGGTTCGACGATCGGGCCGGTGACATCGGCACGCACCGGCATTCCGACGGTCGACGTCGGGGCCGCGCAGCTGGCCATGCACTCCGCGCGGGAATTGATGGGCGCCCACGACGTGGCTGCGTATTCGGCCGCGCTGCAAGCCTTTCTGTATCCGGCCTGAGCCGGATATCCTCGGCGCATGACACTCGAAGTGGGGATGATCACGTTCGACTGCGCCGAGCCCGCGGTACTGGCGCAGTGGTGGGCGGAGCAGTTTGACGGGACGACGCGGGAGCTGATACCCGGCGAATTCGTGGCCGTTGCCCGCTCGGCGGGTCCCACCCTCGGCTTCCAGAAGGTCCCCGATCCGACGCCGGGCAAGAACCGCGTCCACGTGGACTTCATCGCCGCGGACGTCGACGCCGAGGTCGCGCGACTGGTGGCTGCCGGCGCGACCGAGACCGGGCGGCACGCGTTCGGGGACAACTTCGGCTGGGCGGTGCTTGCCGACCCGGCTGGCAACGTGTTCTGCATCGCAGGCAGTAGCTGACACAGGCTCTAAGCTGGTCCGGTGACGTCCCCGCTGGACACGACCGAACACGCCGCGGCGACGCCGGACCTGCCCCAGCCGTACCGCGAACTAGGTCTGAAGGACGACGAATACGCCCGGATCCGCGACATTCTCGGCCGCCGTCCGACCGACGCCGAGCTCGCGATGTATTCGGTGATGTGGAGCGAGCACTGCTCGTACAAGTCGTCGAAGGTGCATCTGCGCTACTTCGGCGAGACCACCACCGATGAGATGGCCTCTGCCATGTTGGCCGGTATCGGCGAGAACGCCGGCGTCGTCGACATCGGCGACGGCTGGGCGGTGACGTTCAAGGTCGAGTCCCACAATCACCCGTCGTATGTGGAGCCGTACCAGGGCGCCGCCACCGGTGTGGGCGGCATCGTGCGCGACATCATGGCGATGGGCGCGCGCCCGGTCGCGGTGATGGACCAGTTGCGTTTCGGCGCGGCCGATGCCCCCGACACCCGGCGCGTGGTCGACGGGGTCGTCCGCGGCATCGGCGGCTATGCGAACTCCCTCGGCTTGCCGAACATCGGCGGCGAGACGGTGTTCGACGCCTCCTATGCCGGAAACCCTCTGGTGAACGCGCTGTGTGTCGGGGCGCTGCGGAAGGAGGACCTGCACCTCGCGTTCGCGTCGGGCACCGGCAACAAGATCATCCTGTTCGGTGCCCGCACCGGGCTGGACGGGATCGGCGGGGTGTCGGTGCTCGCGTCCGAGACGTTCGGCGCGGACCAGTCGCGCAAGAAGCTGCCGTCCGTGCAGGTCGGTGACCCATTCATGGAGAAGGTGCTGATCGAGTGCTGCCTCGAGCTGTACGCCGCGGGCTTGGTCGTCGGCATCCAGGATCTGGGTGGGGCCGGATTATCTTGTGCCACATCGGAGTTGGCGTCAGCCGGTGACGGCGGGATGGCGATCGAGCTGGACAAGGTGCCGCTGCGCACCGAGAACATGACGGCCGCCGAGGTGCTCGCCAGCGAGTCGCAGGAGCGGATGTGCGCTGTGGTCACGCCTCCCAACGTCGACGCATTCCTTGCGGTGTGCCGGAAGTGGGACGTCCTGGCCACCGTGATCGGGGAGGTCACCGACGGCGACCGGTTGCACATCACCTGGCACGGCGAGACGGTGGTCGACGTGCCACCGCGCACCGTCGCCCACGAGGGGCCGGTCTACCAGCGTCCCGTCGCGCGCCCCGACAGCCAGGACGCGCTGAACGCCGACACCACCGACCGGCTGCAACGGCCGGCGACCGGTGCCGAGCTGCGTGCGACTTTGCTTGCGCTGCTGGGCAGTCCGCATCTGTGCAGCCGCGCGTTCATCACCGAGCAGTACGACCGCTACGTCCGCGGTAACACGGTGCTGGCCGAGCACGCCGACGGCGGCCTGCTGCGCATCGACGAACGGACCGGCCGCGGCATCGCGGTGTCCACCGACGCGTCGGGGCGCTACACCCGGCTCGACCCTTACGCCGGCGCCCAGCTGGCGCTGGCCGAGGCCTACCGCAACGTCGCGGTCACCGGCGCCACCCCGGTGGCCGTCACGAACTGCCTCAATTTCGGGTCCCCGGAGGATCCCGGCGTGATGTGGCAGTTCTCCGAGGCGGTCCGCGGTCTGGCCGATGGCTGTGCCGAGCTTTGCATTCCGGTCACCGGCGGCAACGTCAGCTTCTACAACCAGACGGGCTCGACCGCGATCCTGCCAACGCCGGTCGTCGGCGTGCTGGGTGTCCTCGACGATGTGAGCCGGCGCATTCCTACCGCTTTCGGCGCCGAGGCCGGCGAAACGCTGATCCTGCTCGGCGACACCTCCGACGAGTTCGACGGGTCCATCTGGGCCCAGGTGACCGCCGACCACCTTGGCGGCCGCCCCCCGACGGTGGACCTGCAGCGGGAGCGGTTGCTCGCCGACGTGCTGGTCGCCGCATCCCGCGACGGGTTGGTGTCCGCGGCCCACGACCTGTCCGAGGGCGGGCTGATCCAAGCGGTGGTCGAATCGGCGCTCGCTGGCGAAACCGGTTGCCGCATAGTCATTCCCGACGGCTTTCAATCCGGCACAGCCGCGTTCACGTTTCTGTTCTCCGAGTCCGCGGGCCGCGTGCTGGTCGCGGTCCCGCGCACCGAGGAATCTCGGTTCGCCGCGATGTGCGAAGCGAGGGGACTGCCGGCCACCCGGATCGGCGTGGTGGACCAGGGCAGCGATTCGGTCGAGGTGCAGGGACTGTTCTCGGTGTCGTTGGACGAGCTGCGCGCCACCTACGAACGTGTGCTGCCCGAGCTGTTCGGGTAAGCGACTGAACTGATGGCCGCCGCCGACACTGACCAGCGGCACCCATTGCTGGTGTGGGCGTGGGGTCTGGTCCGGCTGGACTTCGTGGGCGTCGCGTTCGGGGCGCTGTTCTTCTGCCTGTCGCTGACACCGTCGCTGCTGCCGCGCGATTATCTGTTCGCGGGCCTGATCGGCGGGATCAACGCCGCGATCGGTTACGGCATCGGTGTGGTGATCGGCACGCTGGTGTGGCGGACGCTGGTGCGCGGGCGGCCCTGGTGGCCGCCCGGCCCGCGGGTGGCCTACGGGCTGAAGGCCGCGACCGTGACCGCGTCGGTGTCGGCCAGCGTGCTGATGGTGATACCCGCCGCGGCGTGGCAGCGCCAGGTGTCGGCGCTGATGGGCATCGAGGGCCCGTCGACGCTGCCGTACCTGCGCACGTTGCTGGTCGCCGTCCTGGTCGGCGGCGCGCTGGTCGGGGTGGCGCGCGTGGTGCTGGACGCGATCAGGGCGCTGGCCCGCTACCTGATCAGGCGGTGGCATGTCAACGACGAGATCGCGCTGTTCATCGGCACCGCGATCGTCGCCGCGCTGGTCATCACGTTGGTCAACGGCGTGCTGATCCGCGGCTTCGTCGCAGGCGCCAGCCGGGTGTTCCAGCCGCAGAATGCCGGCACCCGACCGGGGATAACTCAGCCGATGCAGCCCGAAAGATCAGGCAGCCCAGTCTCTTTCGCTGCTTGGGACACTCTCGGTTACCAGGGCCGCATGTTCGTGTCAACCGGGCCGCATGCCGACGAGCTGGCCGAACTCAACGGCCGTCCGGCCAAGGAGCCGATCCGGATCTACGCCGGCCTTGCGACCGCCGGCACCGACGAGGCCCGGGTGAACGTGATCCTGTCGGAGCTGCAGCGCACCGGCGCGTTCAGCCGCAAGCTCTTGGTGATCGTGCCCACCACCGGCACCGGCTGGGTCGACCCGATTGCCGCCCGGTCAATCGAATCGATGTACAACGGCGATACCGCGATGGTGGCCCTGCAGTACTCATACCTGCCCAGCTGGATCTCCTTCCTGGCCGACGAACAGAGGTCGATGGAATCCGGCAAACAGCTGATCGACGCCGTGCAGGGGCGGTGGGCCGCGCAGCCGCTGCAGCACCGGCCGAAGTTGGCACTGTACGGCGAAAGCCTCGGGTCGATGGCCGGTCAGGGCGCGTTCGACTTCCTGCCGGACATCGAGCGGATGGGCTTCTCGTCGGTGCTGTGGGTGGGCCCGCCGAACGCGAGCCCGCTGTGGCACGCGCTGACTGTGCGACGCGACCCGGGAACCCCGGAGATACGGCCGCGCTACGACGGCGGGCGCACCGTCCGGTTCTCCCTGGGGGAAGACCTGGGGGACGGTCTGGGGAACGAGGTCGCCGGTATCGCGGCCCCGCCGTGGCCCCGCCCCCGCGTGCTGTTCGTGCAGCACGCCTCCGACCCCATCGTGTGGTGGTCACCGGATCTGCTGTTCGACCGGCCCGATTGGCTCGTCGAGCCGCCGGGCTCCGACCGCACCCCATTGATGCGGTGGTACCCGATCATCACGTTCTGGCAGGTCGGCGCCGACATGACCAACGCGGCCGGTGTGCCCGCCGGCCACGGCCATAACTACGGCAACACCCAGCTGGACGGATGGGTCGCGGTAGCGCCGCCGGACGGCTGGACACCCGGGGACACCGAGCGCATCCGGCGGGCGCTGGAGAAGGTTGAGGCCGCCGGCGGTCCCGAATTCTGAGTCGAGGGAAGGTTGGCAGCCATGATCAACACCGACCGTGCGCGTGCGCGCTCGTTCGTCGTCACCGGGGCCGCGTCAGGCATCGGCCTGGCGACCGCCCGGCGGCTGCTGGCCGAGGGTGGCACGGTTGTCGGCGCCGACCTCGTCGCACCGCCCGAAGACCTCGGCGGGAGGTTCACCTTCGTGGCCGCGGACGTCACCGACGAAACCGCCGTCGTCTCCGCGCTGGCCGCGGTGCCCGGCCGCCTCGACGCCGTCGTCCACGCCGCGGGTGTCGCCGGGGGCGGGCCGGTGCACCTGCTCGATCGGTCCGAGTGGGACCGCGTGATCGCCATCAACCTCACCGGGACGTTCCTTGTGGCCAAGGCGGCGGTGGCCCGGATGATCGGGCAGCCGCGCGTTGATGGCGAGCGCGGCTCGATCGTCACCCTCGCCAGCATCGAGGGCCTCGAAGGCACCGCCGGAGGCAGTGCCTACAACGCGTCCAAGGGCGGTGTCGTGCTGCTCACGAAGAACATCGCGCTCGATTATGGCCCCAGCGGCATCCGGGCGAACGCGATCTGTCCCGGCTTCATCGACACGCCGATGCTCGACAGCATCATGGGCTTCGAAGGCATGGCGGCCCCGCTGCGCTCCATCACCGCCGAGCATGCCCTTCGCCGCCGGGGGCGGCCGGCCGAGGTCGCAGCGATGGCCTCGTTCCTGGTGTCGCCCGATGCGTCGTTCGTCACCGGTCAGGCGATCGCGGTCGACGGTGGCTACACCGCGGGCCGCGATCACGGCGTCATCAAGCTCTTCGGCCTTCCCGAATGACCCGGGGTCACGACCCGGCGCAGACCCGCGCCGCGGTGCTGGCGGTGGCGGACTGGCTGCGCGACGGGTCCCGGCCCGCCCCGGCCTCCGGCGCCGTGGCCGCAGCGGTCCGGTTGACCGCGCGCACCCTCGCCGCTGCGGCACCGGGGACGAGCGTCGAGGTCAGGGTTCCGCCGTTCGTCGCGGTGCAATGTATTTCGGGCCCACAGCACCGGCGCGGCACCCCGCCCAACGTCGTCGAGACCGACCCGCGCACCTGGCTGCTGCTGGCCGGCGGGCTGGTGTCGGTGACCGAAGCCGCCGACACCGGCGCGCTGCATTTGTCCGGGTCACGGGCCGGCGAGATCGCGTCGTATCTGCCTCTGGTATCGCTGCGGGCGTGACGGCAGGCACCCACCGGGAAATGCCCGGACCGAAAATCTTGTTGAACACACCGCGACACCCACGCGCCGTTTTCGTTACCGGGGGGTGATGAACGTATGCTCGGGTTGTCACCGACCCCCTCCTTGGGAGCAGCCCTATCGTGACCGGCCAGCAGATCGACGACACCGAAGCGCTCGAAAATGCGCCGCGCGAAGAATGCGGCGTCTTCGGTGTCTGGGCCCCCGGCGAGGAAGTCGCCAAGCTCACCTACTACGGCCTCTACGCGCTGCAACACCGCGGCCAGGAGGCCGCCGGGATCGCGGTCGCCGACGGCTCACAGGTGCTGGTGTTCAAGGATCTCGGCCTGGTCAGCCAGGTCTTCGAGGAGCAGACGCTGGCCGCGATGGAGGGCCACGTCGCGATCGGTCACACTCGCTACTCCACAACCGGCTCCACGACCTGGGAAAACGCTCAGCCGGTGTTCCGCAACACCGCCGCGGGCACCGGTGTCGCGCTGGGCCACAACGGTAACCTCGTCAACGCAGCGGAGCTGGTGAAAAAGGCCCGGGAACTGGGGCTGGTCAACACTCGCGGCGCGAGTGCCGCCACCACCGACTCCGACATCCTCGGTGCACTGCTCGCCCACGCGGCGGCGGACTCGACGCTCGAGCAGGCCGCGCTGGAACTGCTGCCCACCGTGCGGGGAGCGTTCTGCCTGACGTTCATGGACGAGAACACGCTGTACGCGGCGCGCGATCCGCACGGTGTGCGGCCGCTGTCGCTGGGCCGGCTGGACCGCGGGTGGGTGGTGGCGTCGGAGACCGCCGCCCTCGACATCGTCGGTGCGTCGTTCGTCCGCGACATCGAGCCCGGCGAGCTGCTGGCGATCGACGCCGACGGCGTGCGGTCGTCGCGGTTCGCCAACCCGATGCCGAAGGGCTGCGTGTTCGAGTACGTGTACCTGGCCCGGCCGGACAGCACGATTGCCGGGCGTTCGGTGCACAAGACCCGCGTCGACATCGGTCGTGCGCTGGCGCGCGAACACCCCATCGACGCCGACCTCGTGATCGGTGTGCCCGAGTCCGGCATACCGGCCGCGGTGGGGTACGCGCAGGAGTCGGGCATTCTGTACGGCCAGGGCCTGACGAAGAACGCGTACGTCGGGCGCACCTTCATCCAGCCGTCGCAGACGATCCGTCAGCTCGGTATCAGGCTCAAGCTCAATCCGCTGCGCGAAGTGATCCGCGGCAAGCGGCTGATCGTTGTCGACGACTCGATCGTGCGCGGTAACACCCAGCGCTCGCTGGTCCGGATGCTGCGCGAGGCCGGCGCGATCGAGGTGCACGTGCGGATCGCGTCGCCGCCGGTGAAGTGGCCGTGTTTCTACGGCATCGACTTCGCCACCCCGGCCGAGTTGATCGCTAACGCACCAAGCAATCAGGCTAGCGAGTCCGAAGTTCTCAACGCGGTGCGCCACGCGATCGGCGCCGACACGCTCGGCTACATCTCGCTGCACGGCATGATCGCCGCGACCGAACAGCCCGCGTCCCGGCTGTGCTGCGCGTGCTTCGACGGCAAGTACCCGATCGAGCTGCCGAGCGAATCCGCGTTGGGCAAGAACGTGATCGAGCACATGCTGGCCAACGCTGCGCGCAGCGGGGCGCCGGTCCAGGCCGACAACGACAACGTCTCGGCGTTGCGCCGACCGTAGCGGCCGCGAACCTCAGCTGACCCCGCAACCGGGATCGGGCGCGTCCTGCGCCAGCGCGCTGCCGGCCGGCAGGATGTAAAGAACCTGCATCACCAACGGCGTGTCGCCGACATTCCGGCCGATGTGCACGTGGTCGGGCCCGCTGGGTTCGAAAATGCCCGCGCCGGTGGGATATACGCCGTCCACCGAGCAGTCGGCGGCATTGTGGGTGAGCGTGCCGGCCTTGATCACGCCGTACAGCCGCCCGTTGTGCCAATGCCATCCGGTGCTGCCGCCCGGCGCGATGGTGATCTCGCGGAACACGTAATCGGTGCCGTCGGCGCTGCGCTGCCACAGCACGGTCGCGCTGACGCCGTCGGCGGCCGTGGCCGAAGCGGTTGCGGGCACCGCGACCGAGCCGGCGAGGATCGCGGCCGTCAACAAGACACCGCGGCTCCACATACCGGTACCCTTGCACGCGATGGGCGAGTTGACCGAGCGAATCAACAACCAGTGAGCAAACGGGCCGGCGACAGCGGGACCTCGGCGGGCATCTCATACGCTTCCTCCGGCGTGGACATCGAGGCCGGCGATCGAGCCGTCGAACTGCTCAAGCCATTGGCGAAGAAAGCCACCAGACCTGAAGTGGTCGGCGGGCTCGGCGGGTTCGCGGGGCTGTTCGCGCTCAAGGGCGGTTATCGCGAGCCGGTGCTGGCCGCGTCCACCGACGGCGTCGGGACCAAAGTCGCGATCGCTCAGGCCATGGACAAGCACGACACCGTCGGGCTGGACCTGGTGGCGATGGTCGTCGACGACATCGTGGTGTGCGGCGCCGAGCCGCTGCTGCTGCAGGATTACATCGCCGTCGGCCGCATTGTGCCGGAGCGGATCGCAGCACTGGCCGGGGGTATCGCCGAGGGTTGTCTGCAGGCCGGATGTGCACTGCTCGGCGGGGAGACCGCCGAGCATCCCGGGCTGATGGCGCCGGACGCGTACGACATTTCGGCCACCGGCATCGGCGTGGTCGAGGCCGACAACGTCCTCGGGCCCGATCGGGTGCGGCCCGGTGACGTCGTGATCGGGATGGCGTCGACCGGGCTGCACTCCAACGGCTACTCGCTGGCCCGCCAGGTGCTGTTGGAGATCGACCGGATGGATCTGGCGGGCCATGTCGAGGAGTTCGGTCGCACGCTCGGCGAGGAACTACTGGAGCCCACCCGGATCTACGCGAAGGATTGCCTGGCGCTGGCCGCTGAAACCCAGGTCAAGACGTTCTGCCACGTGACGGGTGGCGGGCTGGCCGGCAATCTGGTGCGTGTCATCCCGAACGGCCTGCAGGCCGAGCTCGACCGCGGCACGTGGACCCCGGCGCCGGTGTTCAAAATGATCGCTCAGCGCGGTCGGGTCGACCGCGCCGAGATGGAGAAGACGTTCAACATGGGTGTCGGCATGGTCGCCGTGGTCAGCCCCGACGACACCGACCGGGCGTTAGCCATCCTGACCGCACGTCACCTGGACTGCTGGGTGCTGGGCACCGTCAAGAAGGCCGGGAAAAGTAGCACCCGGATCGAGCTGGTCGGACGGCACCCGAGGTTCTGACGGGCCGCGACCGGCTAGCGGCGGCGGTTGTCCCGTTCTTCCCACGGATCTTCGCCATCGGCGTCTGTGCCTTCGGCGCCGGACAGTTCGCGTTGGAGTCGCTCGAAGTCAGTCTGCGGGGAGCTGTATTTCAACTCCCGGGCAACCTTGGTCTGTTTCGCCTTCGCCCGGCCGCGGCCCATGGGGGAACCCCCTCGCGCAATAACGGAGCGGCCCGAGGTGAAGGCGGCTCCGATCTGAGTGTGTGTTTGTTAGTCCTGACAACACTTTACCGTGCCTCCGCGCGGTGCGCTGGTAGGGCTTCCCGCGGGTGCGACGCGGGTCACCGTGTCACGCCGCGCAACCGGTTGACGGCGGCCCGGCCCGCGCCGGGGCCGTCGGCCGCGGGCACGGTGTCCGGGTCGATGCTCACCGCGACCTCGGCATCTTCACTGCTTGCCGTCAGCGCGGTGTCTGCCGCCAGCCCGCGTTTGACGAGCGCGAGCGCCACGGGTCCGAGGTCGACGTGGTCCACCACCGTCCCCAGGCGGCCCACCGCGCGCCCGCCCGCCAGCAGCGGCGAGCCGGTGACCGGACGCGACACCGAGCCGTCGAGGTGGGTGAGCACCAGCATGCGCGGCGGCTTGCCGAGGTTGTGCACCCGCGCGACGGTCTCCTGCCCGCGGTAGCAGCCCTTGTCCAGGTGCACCGCGGTGTCGATCCACCCGACCTCGTGCGGGATGGTCCGCTCATCGGTGTCGACGCCCAGCCGGGGGCGCAGGCCGGCGACCCGGTGAGCTTCGTATGTCCAGACGCCGGCCGGCCGGATTCCCGCAGCCGCCAGCCGTTCGCACCATGCCGCTAGCCCCTGGCGGGGCACCACGGCGTCGAGGGCGATCGCCGGCCCGTCGGGCTGGGTCGGCATTCGCCGCACGAATCCGCCGCCCGCGAGTGGCGCCGCGACGAGTTCATCCGGCAGCGCGTCGATTCCGAGCGCGTCCAGCACCTTCTTGTCGGCCAGCGCCGGACCGAGAAGCGACAGCACCCCGTAGTCGGCGGCGTCGGGCACCACATCGGCCCAGAACACCATCCGTTTGAGGTACGCCAGCAGCGGCTCCGCGCGCCACGGCTCGGTGTCGAGATGGCTTACGCCGCGCAGTTCGGTCTGAATCCAGTGGTCTTCGACGCGGCCCTGCCCGTCCAGGCTGAGGTTCTCCACCGTCGCACCGTCAGCGAGGTCCGCGACGTGTTGCGACGAGATGTTGTGCAGCCACGACAGCCGATCCGGGCCCGTCAGCGTGATCACGCCGCGGTGCGACCGGTCGATGACCACCGCGTCGGTGAGCGCGGTGCGCTGCTCGCCGAGCGGATCGCCGTAGTGCCAGGTCGCCCCGGCATCGGGACTGGAGGCGGGCGCGGGCACGGCGGTCACCCTCTCAACTCTACGGTCGCTTACCGTGTTGCCCATGTCGCTGCCCATGTCGGTTGTCGTCACCCTGGACGGTGAACTCCATGACCCCGAGGCGCCGCTGCTGCATGCCGACGACCTGGCCGCCGTGCGGGGCGACGGCATCTTCGAGACGCTGCTGGTGCGCGACGGGGTGCCCTGCCTGCCGGATGCGCACCTGACGCGGCTGACACAGTCGGCTGAGCTGATGGACCTGCCGGTGCCGGATCGCGATGCGTGGCGTCGTGCGTCGCAGGCCGCGGCGTCGCACTGGGTGGCGCGCAGCCCTGACGAGGGCGTGATGCGCTGGGTGTACAGCCGCGGCCGGGAAACCGGCGGCCCGCCCACCGCCTACGTCACCGTGGGTCGATTGCCCGCGCGGGTGGGCGCGGTGCGCCGCGACGGGCTGGCCGCGTTGACGCTGGCGCGTGAGATGCCGACCGCGGCGTCGGGCGCTCCGTGGTTGTTGGCGGGCGCCAAGACTCTGTCGTACGCCGTCAACATGGCCGCGCTGCGGTACGCCGTCGACCGCGGCGCGGGCGACGTGATCTTCGTCAGCACCGACGGCTACGTCCTGGAAGGGCCGCGCTCGACGGTGGTGATCGCCACCGACGACGCTCTGCAGACGCCGCCGCCGACGCTGCCGATCCTGCACGGCACCACACAGCAGGCGCTGTTCGAGGTTGCGACCGAGAAGGGGCACCGCTGTGAGTACCGGCCGCTGCGGCCGGCGGATCTGCTTGCCGCGCGCGGTATCTGGCTGGTGTCGAGCATTACGCTGGCCGCCCGGGTGCACACGCTGGACGGCCGGCCGCTGCCGCAGCCCAAATTGGCCGCCGAGTTCGCCGGGCTCGTCGACCTCGCGATCGTTCGCGACCGACACTGACGCAGCTGCGACGACACGCCGCGAAGTAGCACGGCCGCTTCAGTTTCGAGCCAAAAAACTCACTAGAAGCCGCGAAGTGTCAGTGGTAACTTCGCCGGTACACGGGAAAGGAGGTGGTCCGCGAATTGATTGGCTTATGGACACGTGAGGTGACTGTCGGCTAGCCGCCGCGCGGCGAGGAACTCACCGCTGAGCGCTGGCGAATTCCCCGCAGTCACCCGGCCCCCGAGCCCCCGGCCTGTCCAGCCGGGAACACCGGCTCGGGGGCCGCTCTACGTTTGAGCCCCCAGTTTGAGCCCCCAGTTTGAGCCCCGAGTCAGCCCGCGTATCGGGACAGCCGCGCCGACAGGTGCGGCACCAGCCCACCGTCGGCGTCCACCCGTTCCTCGACGTATGCGAGGTCGCCGCCTTCGACGATGCCGTACAACCGCTTTGCGCCGCCGACCAGCACACCGGACTTGGTGCGCGCCAACGCGTCCGTCACCAGTTCCCACGACGACTGGTTGAGCGGGCGACCGTAGAACAGCTCCACATAGCCCGCGGAATTGGCGAGCAGCAGTTCGATCGCCTGAGTTTCACTCGGGTCGGCGGGGTCGTCGACGAACCGCCAGAAGCCGGCCTCCCGCAGCCCGCCCTCGTCGTATTCGCCCCGCTCGTCGAGTCGCCAGGATCGTGCCTCCCAGTTGAGGTAGTCCCGGCCGTCGTGGGATACCACGATCTGCTGGCCGAACCGGTAGTCGCCGTGCCGGTCGCGGCCCTCGCCTTCGCCCCGCCAGACGCCGACCAGCGGCAGCAGCGCCAGCAACGCGTCGTCAAGATTAGCGCCCTGGCGCAGGTTCGCGGTGTCGGCCGGCAGCGGCAGGTCGTCGAAGACCGGGATATTGCGGGCCGCCGTGATCTTGGCGCGCTCTGCCGCCGCGGCCACCGCCCGGTCGCCTGATCCGGACCCCGGAATAGGCGAACTCACGATTCGTCGGAAATGAGCCGGTACACGGCGTACAGCGCGAACCAGGCGATCACCACCGTGCACGCGACCAGCAGTATCTCGTAGAACAGCACCACGGCGTCCAGTTTAGTGGGCTGCTCCCGCGAGAGTGCGCCTCAGGCGACCTTGACGTCGACCTCGTGGATGCCCGCGCCGTGCGGGGCGATGACGGCGTCACCGCTGCCCACCGACGACAGGGCACGCACGGTCCACGACCCGGGTGCCGCGAAGAACCGGAAGTCTCCGGTGGCCGACGCGACGACCTCGGCGGTGAACTCGTCGGATGAGTCCAGCAGACGCACGAACGCGCCGCCTACTGGCTGCCCCGAGCCGTCCACCACCCGGCCGGTGATCACCGTCTCCTTTTCGACGTCGACACTGGCCGGCAGCGTCTGGCCTTGCTTCGGTGCAGAGCACATATCAGCTTCCCAACTCGATCGGGGCCCCCACCAGAGAGCCGTATTCGGTCCAACTTCCGTCGTAGTTCTTGACGTTCCCGTGCCCGAGCAGCTCGCGTAGCACGAACCAGGTGTGCGATGACCGTTCCCCGATGCGGCAGTACGCAATCGTCTCCTTGGAATCGTCGAGGCCGGCCTCGAGGTACAGCTTCTTCAGGTCGTCGTCGGACTTGAAGGTGCCGTCCTCATTGGCGGCCTTGCTCCACGGCACGTTGATGGCGCCCGGGATGTGGCCGGCCCGCTGGCTCTGCTCTTGCGGCAAGTGCGCGGGCGCCAGGATCTTGCCGGAGAACTCGTCGGGGGACCGGACGTCGACGAGGTTCTTGTCGCCGATGGCCGCCAGCACCTCGTCGCGGAACGCGCGGATCTTGTTGTTCGGCGTCTTGGCCGTGTAGCTGGTCGAGTTGCGGTGCACCGCATCGCTGGACAGTGGGCGCCCGTCGAGCTCCCACTTCTTGCGGCCGCCGTCGAGCAGCTTGACGTCGTCGTGCCCGTACAGCTTGAAATACCAGTACGCGTACGCCGCGAACCAGTTGTTGTTGCCGCCGTACAAGATCACGGTGTCGTCGTTGGCGATGCCGCGGTCGCTGAGCAGCTTCGAGAACTGTTCGGCGTCAACGAAATCGCGGATGACCGGGTCCTGCAGGTCCTTGCGCCAGTCGAGTTTCACCGCACCCGCGATGTGGCCGGTGTCGTAGGCGCTGGCGTCCTCGTCGACCTCGACGAACACGGTGTTGGGCGCGTTGAGATTGCTCTCCGCCCAGTCGGCTGTGACCAGGACTTCAGAGCGAGCCATGAATTTCCTTTCGTTGCTTGACAGCTTCGTTGACAGCTTGGTTGACAGGTTGCTCGATAATCAGCGCCGGGCGCCGTAACCGGGCGACCAACGGATACAGCTGACAACCCAGGCAGATGCCGAAAGCGGCGTTGAGGAACGCGGCCACCAGCGCGAACCCTGTCGCGATCTCCCCGAGCACCGTCGCGCCGGTCGCGAACCCGACGACACCGATCAACGCGAAGACGAAGCCGACGAGTTGGGCGAACTTCAGCGGCGGTACCGGTTCGCGTTCGGTGACTGGACCGAGGCGGGGGGCGACGACGTTCGCGAAGAGCAGCCCGTACGGGCTCTGCCGGGGACCGCGCAGCGCGCTGATCGCGAATACCGCCGCCTGCACGCCGAGGATCACCGCTGCGGCGGGCAGGCTGACGGCGGACACGGACAGCGTCACCACCAGCACCGCGGTCGTGATCCACGCGGCGAACCGGGGACCGCGAATATCTACTTCAGTCGGACTGGTTGACATGAAAATGCTCCTGTACTGGACGAGCTGGCTGGGAAACGCACGGCTCAGGCCGCTACGAGCGCGAGGCGCTCAGCGACAACAGCAACAGAAACAACCCGCGGTGCGGCACAGATCTACTGCGCGCCGCTTGGTGAGCGTCTGCTCGAGGCGGGTGGACACGGCCGCAAGCTTACCTAATGCCGGTGTGATCAAGCCAATCACGCCAATAGTCCGACCAGCGCCGACCGCAGGTCGGCGGCCTTGGGCACACCCGCGGCGCGATACCGCTGCCGGCCGTCGCCGTCGAAGATGAACGTCGTCGGCAGCGACAGCACCGAAAGTCGGCGTGCCGCGTTGGGATTGGCGTCGATGTCGATCTCCACGTGGCCCACGTCGGGCAGGTCGGCGCACACCTCGTCGACGATGCGGCGCACCGCGGCGCACGGCCCGCACCACACCGCGCTGAAGTGCACGACGGTCGGGCCGGTGCCCGACAAGCCCAAATCACCCACATCGGCATCCGCCAACGGCTCGGAGCTCTCCCGCACGGTGCCCGAGCGGCGATTGGCCAGTACGCCGACCGCCACGGCCACGCCGAGGGCGCCGGCGATCACGCACAGCACCGCGACCAGAGAAGACGTCATAATCCAGTGAACTCATTCAGCCGCAGGGTTAGTCCCTGGGCGATCCCTTGGATGATCACGTCGGAGCCTCGTGCACCCTCGTGGCTGGCAGCGATGCCGAACGGCAGCTTCTGCCCGGGCAGGCGCTTGCTGAACGCGGCCAGCACCGCAGCCAGCTTGTCGTCGGGCACCTTGCGGTCGGCGGTGGCCGGGCCGGTGAGAATTCCGGTCGCCGTGAACACCAGCGTGGTGCTGTCCGGGCCCGTCATCGACAGGTCCACTGCGACGCTGACCCGCTTTGTGAAGCCCGCGGCTTTCGGAGTTCCGGTGAACACCAGCCCGACGCTGCTCGAGATGCCGGACTCGGTGGTGCCGCCGGTCGCATCGTTGGTCTCCTTCGACGGGGCCTCGACCAGTAGGTCGTTGATGCCCATGAATCGGCCGAGATGGGTCGAGTCGATGATGACCCGGCTTTCGACCTTTCCCGCGGGAAGCGGGGCGCTGCCCCGGACCAGCCAGGACGCTTGCGTCACATCGATCGAGTACATCGTCGCCTCCAGCGACGCCTCCCCGATGATCGGACGGTCGACGCCGTTGGCGCGGAACTCGACCTCGTCGTAGCGATGACGCATCGCCTGCGGGATGAAGGGGAAACCCAGGATGCTGACCCACGGGTCAAACCCCAGTCCGGCCTCGGCACGCAGCGTGCGCGATAGCCGGTATTCGGCGTAGATGGCGGTGCCGAAGTCCACTCCGACCGCCCCGCCGCAAAGCGCGACGAGGGTCACAATGATTCCGATCAGCAGCCCGCGCACCCGCACATTCTGGCCCACGAGCCCGCGGTGACTGCCCCGGATAGCCGGGCCTGGCCCGGGCGACCATCGTGCCGGGAGGCTGCCGTGCAGGTCGCAGGTTATCGTTAGGTGGCCACAGTCCGACGCCCGGACTGACATCGGTCGTACGTCGAGCCGTCGTACACCCGCGTATTGGGGGGTGTGTTGGACCTACTGCTACTGACCGGGGACCCGCATCCCGAATCGGTGCTGCCCTCGTTGGCGCTGCTGGCGCACAACCTGCGGACGGCGCCCAGCGAGGTGTCGTCTCTTCTGGAGGCGGGCAGCGCCGACGTCGCCCTCGTTGATGCGCGCACCGACCTGGCCGCCGCCCGCGGTCTTTGCCGGCTGCTCGGTTCCACCGGAACCTTGGTGCCGGTGGTGGCCGTCGTCACCGAAGGCGGCCTGGTCGCGATCAACGTCGACTGGGGACTCGACGACATCCTGCTGCCCAGCACCGGGCCGGCCGAAATCGACGCGCGGCTGCGCCTGCTCGTCGGCCGCCGCGGCGGCGCGGCCAATCAGGAGAACATGGGCAAGATCACGCTCGGCGAGCTGATCATCGACGAGGGCACCTACACTGCGCGGCTGCGCGGCCGCCCGCTCGACCTGACCTACAAGGAATTCGAGCTGCTGAAGTATCTGGCCCAGCATGCCGGGCGGGTGTTCACCCGCGCTCAGCTGTTGCAGGAGGTGTGGGGCTACGACTTCTTCGGTGGCACCCGGACCGTCGACGTTCACGTCCGGCGGCTGCGCGCCAAGCTGGGCACCGAGTACGAGTCGCTGATCGGCACTGTGCGCAACGTCGGCTATAAGGCTGTCCGGCCCGCCCGGGGCCGGCCGTCGCCCGACGCCGAGCTGGACACCGAGGACGAAGCCGAGTTCGAGCCCGCGGGCGAATTGCCGCAAGCCGTCGCAGATGCTCTTCGCGCCACCGGCCCATCGGCGACTGATCCTCTTCGCACTCCGTGACAGGTCGCACTCCGTGACAGGCGTCGCCTGGCATCCGGGTCTGCGGTTCGACGTCCAAGACCAAGTCCGTGCGGTGATCGCCGCGGCCGCACGCGCGGACGGCATCGCGCCGGTCTCCGAACAGGTGTTGCGCGAACTGCCGTTGCGGCGAACAGAGCACCTGCTGGCGACCGACGCGGACCGTGTGGTCGGCTACCTGAACCTCGCCCCGGCAACCGGCGCGGCCGCTGCGATGGCAGAACTCGTGGTCGCACCCGGGGCCCGCCGGCGCGGCATCGGTACGGCGATGGTCAATGCGGCGCGCCAGAGATCCGCCGACTCCACCCGCTTCTGGGCGCACGGCAATCTCGCGCCGGCGCGTGCGACCGCCGCGGCGTTGGGCCTGACGCCGGTTCGGGAGCTGTGGCGGATGCGTCGCTCGCTGCGGGATCTGCCGCCGGCCGTGCTCCCGGCCGGCATCGAACTGCGCACTTACCGTGGTCCGGCGGACGACGCCGAGCTGCTGCGGGTCAACAACGCCGCGTTCGCGTGGCACCCGGAGCAGGGCGGGCTGACGCCGGACGATATCGCCGAGCGCTTTTCGGAGCCCTGGTTCGACACCGCCGGGCTGTTCCTGGCCTTCGACGAACGCACGCACAAGCTGGCGGGCTTTCACTGGACCAAGGTGCACCTCGACCGCCCAGGTGTGGGCGAGGTGTATGTGCTGGGCGTCGATCCAAGCGAGCAGGGCCGCGGACTCGGGCGTGCGCTGACCCTCGAAGGTCTCCATTACCTCGCCCAGCGGCTCGCCGCGCACCCGGACCCGACCGTGCTGCTCTACACCGAGGCGGACAACGCGGCGGCCGTGCGCACGTATGAGAAGCTCGGCTTCGAGGTGTCCGGCGTTGACACGGCGTACGCCTCAGGGTGACGCCGGACGCGAAAGTCCACCGCGTTTCGTCAAACTGTGGCGTGCCTTGGGCGCCGGCCGACCCGGTTCATCTTTCGTTCATCTTGGTAGGGGGGCGTATTCACAGTGGCCCCATAGGTTCTGGTGCCGGAGCAGCGATGAATCTGCTCAGGCGGAACGGTGTTCCGTGGTTAGGCCCGACCCGGTGGCGGAGTGCGTCCCTTTCGTCACCCCGACTCGTCAAGGAGTTTTGTGAAGCTCAACCGATTTGGCGCTGCGGTGAGCGTGCTGGCCGCCGGTTCGCTGGTGTTGTCCGGGTGCGGCAGTGACAAGAACACTTCCTCGTCTTCCTCGTCCGGATCCAGTTCGTCTCCCGGCGCGTCGGCGTCGCAGGTTAGCTGTGGCGGCAAGAAGACACTGAAGTCCTCCGGCTCCACCGCGCAGGCCAACGCGATGACCCGGTTCGTGAATGCATTCGAACAAGCGTGCCCCGGCCAGACACTGAACTACACCGCTAACGGATCGGGCGCCGGGATCAGCGAATTCACTGGCAACCAGACCGATTTCGGCGGTTCTGACTCCCCATTGAACCAGGCGAAGGGTGAGGTCGACGCAGCCGCGAAGCGGTGCGGCTCGCCGGCCTGGAACCTTCCCACGGTATTCGGCCCGATCGCGGTCACCTACAACGTCAATGGTGTCAGCTCGCTGAATCTGGACGGTCCGACGACCGCCAAGATCTTCAACGGCGCGATCACAACGTGGGATGACCCTGCTATCAAGAGTCTCAACCCGAGCGCCACCATGCCCGCCACTCCTATCCACGTCGTCTTCCGAAGCGACCAGTCGGGCACCACTGACAATTTCCAGCAATACCTGGATGCCGCCTCCAACGGTGCCTGGGGTAAGGGCGCCGGGAAGACGTTCAACGGCGGTGTCGGTGAAGGCGCCAAGGGCAACGACGGGACGTCGGCGGCGATCAAGAGCACCGACGGCTCCATCACCTACAACGAGTGGTCGTTCGCACAGGCGCAGAAGCTGAACATGGCCAGCATCGTCACATCCGCCGGCCCTGACGCGGTCGCGATCAGCGCGGACTCGGTCGGCAAGACGATCGCCGGCGCAAAGGTCAAGGGCCAGGGCAACGACCTTGTGCTGGACACCTCGACGTTCTACAAGCCGACTCAGGCCGGTTCGTACCCGATCGTGCTGGCGACGTACGAGGTCGTCTGCTCGAAGTACGCCGACGCCGACACCGGCACGGCGGTCAAGGCATTCCTGCAGTCCGCGGTCGGCCCCGGCCAGAACGGTCTGGCCGACAACGGTTACATCCCGGTGCCAGCGGAGTTCATGACGAAGCTAACCACGGCGATCAACGCGATCTCCTGATCTTGAGTTCCTGATGGCTCTGGAGCCCGAAATATCGGGAACTCCGCGGGCGCCGTCCGCTGCGGCGGCGCCCGCGGAGGGAGAGACTTCACTCATGCCTGATCAGCTCGAGATCAAGAAGGCGCCGAGGTCGATCAGTACCGGTACTGGACGGTTAGGCGATCGTCTGTTCAAGGCCGTCGCGATCGCGGCCGGCTCGACGATCGTGATCGCAATCGTGCTCATCGCGGTCTTCCTGCTGATCCGGGCGGTTCCATCGCTGCGTGCGAACCACGCGAACTTCCTCACTGAGTGGAAATTCGACACCAACGACGCCAGTCACCTGTTCTTCGGAATCCGCGATCTGTTCATGGTTACGGTGCTCAGTTCAGTCTTCGCTCTCCTGCTGGCGGTGCCTGTTTCGATCGGGATTGCCGTGTTCCTCACCCATTACGCACCGAAGCGGCTGGCGCGGCCATTCAGTGTGATGGTCGATCTGCTGGCCGCGGTGCCGTCGATCATCTTCGGGTTGTGGGGCATCTTCGTGTTGGCGCCGAAACTGCGGCCGATTGCCACCTTCCTCAACAATCACCTTGGGTGGTTCTTCCTGTTCAAACAGGGCAACGTCTCGTTGGCGGGCGGTGGCACGATCTTTACCGCTGGCATCGTGCTGGCGGTGATGATCTTGCCGATCATCACTTCGGTGTCGCGAGAAGTGTTCCGGCAGACCCCCCTTCCGCACATCGAGGCCGCTCAGGCTCTCGGCGCGACCAAATGGGAAGTCGTCCGGATGACGGTGCTGCCCTTCGGCCGCAGCGGCGTGATCGCCGCATCGATGCTCGGCTTAGGACGTGCGTTGGGCGAAACCGTGGCGGTGCTGATTATCTTGCGTTCGGCCGCGAAGGCCGGCGGCTGGTCACTGTTCGACGGCGGATACACGTTCGCATCCAAGATCGCCTCCGCCGCAGCGGAATTCAGCGCCCCGCTGCCGACGGGTGCCTACATCGCCGCGGGGTTCGTGCTGTTCGCGCTGACGTTCCTTGTCAACGCCGCTGCCCGCGCGGTCGCCGGCGGAAGGGTCAACGGATGACTGCTACCACGTTGGACCCGCCCGTCAAGGGACCGACCTTCTATCCGATCAGCATTGCGCGACGGATCAAGAACAACACCGCATTGGTCCTGTTTATGACTTCATTTGCCATTGCGATGGTCCCGCTGGTCTGGGTGCTGTGGGTGGTCATCCAACGGGGCTGGTACGCCGTGACAAGGAACACCTGGTGGAGCCACTCACTGCAGGGGGTGCTGCCGGAGCAGTTCGCCGGTGGGGTTTACCACGCGATATACGGCACCCTGGTCCAGGCGGGGGTGGCCGCGGTCCTGGCCGTGCCGCTCGGCCTGATGGCCGCGATCTATTTGGTCGAGTACCGCGCCGGAATTCTTGCCCGGGCCACCACCTTCATGGTCGACGTGCTCGCCGGCGTGCCTTCGATCGTCGCCGCGCTGTTCATCTTCAGCCTGTGGATCACGACCTTGGGGTTCCCGCAGAGCGCGTTCGCGGTGTCCCTGGCGTTGGTGTTATTGATGCTCCCGGTTGTGGTCCGCTCAACCGAGGAGATGCTCAAACTCGTTCCCGACGAATTGCGAGAAGCCAGCTACGCCTTGGGAGTTCCGAAGTGGAAGACCATCGTTCGGGTCGTGGTGCCCACGGCGCTGCCCGGGATCATCTCCGGGATCCTGCTCGCGGTCGCGCGGGTGATCGGAGAGACCGCTCCGGTGCTGGTGCTCGTCGGCTACAGCAGGACGATTAACTTCGACCTCTTCGACGGAAACATGGCATCGTTGCCCTTGTTGATCTACACCGAACTCACGAACCCGCAGCACGCCGGCTTCCTGCGCATCTGGGGCGCCGCATTGACGTTGATCATTCTGGTGGCGGTCCTCAACCTGCTCGCCGCGGTGGCCACCCGGATACTGATGGCCCGCCGCTAACCACTGACAGGAACCTCGCATGGCAAAGCGCATTGACCTCAAAGACGTCAACATCTACTACGGAAATTTCCACGCCGTCGCCGACGTGGCACTGTCGGTGCCACCGCGCAGCGTCACCGCCTTCATCGGTCCATCAGGTTGTGGGAAGTCCACCGTGCTTCGATCGTTGAACCGCATGCATGAGGTGACCCCGGGGGGGCGGGTCCAGGGCTCGGTGTTGCTCGACGGCGAAGACATCTACGGTGCCGGAGTCGATCCAGTCGGCGTTCGCCGCACGATCGGCATGGTGTTCCAGCGCCCCAACCCCTTTCCGACCATGTCGATTAAGGACAACGTGACCGCGGGGCTGCGGCTGCAGGGCGTCCGCGGCGGCAAGACACTCGACCAGGTCGCGGAGCGTTCCCTGCAGGGCGCCAACCTGTGGAACGAGGTCAAGGACCGTCTGGACAAGCCGGGCGGCGGGCTTTCCGGCGGTCAGCAGCAGCGCCTTTGCATCGCCCGCGCGATCGCCGTGCAACCCGACGTGCTGCTGATGGACGAGCCCTGCTCGGCCCTCGACCCCATCTCCACCTTGGCGATTGAGGACCTGATCGCCGAACTGAAGAGCGACTTCACCATCGTGATCGTGACTCATAACATGCAGCAAGCCGCCCGCGTCAGCGACCAGACCGCATTTTTCAATCTCGAGGCCACCGGCAAGCCCGGTCGGCTGGTCGAGATCGATGACACCGAGAAGATGTTCTCCAACCCGAGCCAGAAAGCCACCGAGGACTACATCTCCGGCCGCTTCGGCTAGCTCAGTCGATCGTTTGGAGGCCGTCTTCCTCTGGCAGCTTGCCGGTCGCCTGGAAGATCACCCGCCGGCCGATCTCGACCGCGTGGTCGGCGAACCGTTCGTAGAACCGGCCCAACAGGGTGACGTCGACCGCTGCGGCCACGCCGTGCTTCCAGTCGCGGTCCATCAGCACGGTGAACAGGTGACGGTGCAGGTCGTCCATCGCATCGTCTTCTTCGCGAAGCAGTGCTGCTTTGTCGGGATCACCGGAGACCACAGCGTCCTGTGCAGCGTTACCTAATTCGACTGCGACCCTGCCCATTTCGGCGAAGTAGCCGTTGACTTCCTCGGGCAGCGCATGCTGCGGATGTCTGCGGCGTGCGATCTTGGCGACGTGCAGCGCGAGCGCGCCCATCCGATCGACGTCGGCGACGATCTGTATCGAACCGACGATCGACCGCAGGTCGCCCGCCACCGGTGCCTGCAACGCGAGCAGGACGAACGCGGCCTCCTCGGCGCGCACGCTCATCGCGCTGATCTGCTCGTGATCGGTGATGACCTGTTCGGCGAGCACCAGGTCGGCCTGGAGCAACGCCTGGGTCGCCCGTTCCATCGCGGCGCCGGCTTTGCCGCACATGTCGCCAAGCTGGGCGGTAAGGGCGTCGAGCTGCTCGTGGTAAGCGGTCCGCATATTCCCACCCTACGTTCTGGCATCGGTCAAGGTCACGAGCCGCGAATGAACTCACGGTGAACGCGCCGATACCGAATTACCTATACCCACGTGGGGATGTGTTTACTCGCAGCTAACGTCGGCGGCGTTGGTAACGCTGAGGTCCTTCGGCAGGTCGGTCGGCGGGGTGCTGCCGCTGTGGGTGAGGTGTACCTGTACCGGCGAGCCGGTGGGCGGCGGCGCGTTGACGGTGTTGTAATCCGGTCCGAGAACCACCTGCACGACGTCGCCCATCCCCGTCACCTGCTGGATTTGAGGATTGGGGAACGCCGATGCGACCGTGGCTGCAGCCTGCTCGTTGCCCGACGAGAAGAGCACGGTGGTCGACGGTAGCGAGCGCGGATAGTCGTCTGGGGTAAGCACTTTGAAGCCGTGCTGCTGCAGCCCGCTGGTCGCGCTCGCACCCAGGCCGTCCTGGCCGGTGGAGTTGGAGACATGCACGGTGATCGTCTGCGGCGCGGCGGTGACCGCGTTCACCAGTTCATCGGTGGCCGCCGGCGCGCCACTTGTCGGCGCCGTGCTGCTGGCCTGCGGTGTGCGGGCGGCGGTGGCGGGCGTGGTGGTCTCGTTCTGGCTGTTCTCGCCGGGCAGCGGATCGTCGTTGATGATCGCGTCGAACAACGCGCGGTTGTCTGCGCTACGGAGCGGCTCGTTGCCTTCGGAGTCGGTCTGACCTGTCGGCACGGTCAGGAACGTCACCCGTCCGGCGGACATGCCCTGGATCGATTGGCCGAGGTCGACCAGGTCTTTGGTCTTGACGTTGTCGACGGTGCTGTCGTCGATGAACGTGTTGACGACGTCGTTGAGCTTGCTGAGGCTGAAGAACACGTCGGTGGAGATCATCGACCGCAGCAACGACGACAGGAACAGCTGCTGGCGCTTGATTCGCCCGTAGTCGCCGTTGACCTCGGTGGTCACCTGGCGGGCGCGCACATATTGCAGCGCGCCCCGCCCGTCGAGGGTCTGCCAGCCGGCCTGCGGCAATACGGTGCCGAGCTCGTAGTCCTGCAGTGGCGTGGTGCTGCAGACCTTCACGCCGCCCACGGCGTCGACCATCTTCGCGAAGCCCGCGAAGTCGACTGCGATGAACCGGTTGATCGCGAGGCCGGAAAGCTTCTGGATCACCTTCACCAGGCACTTGGGCCCGCCGAACGCATACGCCGAGTTGAGCTTGGTTTCGGTGTATACCTGGGCCGGCCCGTAGCTGTGTGTGTCGGCGTCGTACAGCGGCCCGTACTTGCCGGTCTCCGGGTCCCACGCGTCGCAGAGCATCGGCGTGATCGCGAGATCGCGCGGAAACGACACGGCGACAACACGTTTGCGACTGGCCGGGATGTTGACCAGCATCACCGTGTCCGAACGGACGCCGCCGGCGTCCTCGGTGGTGCCGGCACCCATGTTGGCGTTGTCACCCATGCGGCTGTCGACTCCGGCGATGAGGAAGTTCTCGTCACCGAACTGTCCGTTGGGGTCAACGATGTCGCGCGAGTCGGGGTCAAGCGCCGACACGACGTTGAGCCGGCTGTTCTTCGAGGCGCTCCACTGCCACGCCGCGCCGGTCAGCGCGAGCGCGATGACCGACAGCAGCGCGGCCGCGAGGCGGCTGGCCACCAGCACAGGTCGATGACGCTTCCGGCCGGGCTGTGAATCCATCGGGTCGCCATCGACGTCCACCTCGCCATCGACGTCCACCTCGTCATCGACGTCCCCGACAGCCGGCAAGATGGTTGTCCGGCCGTCGAGGATCCCCGGCCTGGCGACGATCGGGATGCGGTCGGTGGCGGGGTCCTGCCGGGCCGGCACGTGGTCGTGCACCCGTCCGTCACCGCCCACCTTCGCGATGAGCTCGGCGACCGATATTCCGTCGCTGTGGTGACCGCCGTCGGGGTCAGGGTGATAGTCAGGGTGATGAGGTGTCGATTCGGAAACACCGCCACGTTCCCACGGCGCGGCACTCATCGGCGGCCGCGGTCGTCGGGTAAGCCATGGAGTGGCGTCGTCGCCGTCTCTCATGTCCTACCGGCCTCCCAGTCGCAAGCGGGCACAGCAAAGCTCTGTCGTCTAACACGGCAAAGCATGCATTCGCCACCTGGCGAGATGCAGCCGGGCTTATCGTACTGAGACATCCTGAGGAACGTGATGTCGGAACCGTCTCGGTTCAGCCCCCGGAGTGCAGCGCGTCCGCACCGACCGGCACTACACATTCGTCGGGATCTGTCAGCCAGCCGTCCGGCAGCGCCACCGCGGCGGCCGAGCCCTGGCGGCCGCGCGGGCCCGTCGCGGCCGGTGGGAACGGAACATCGGCGTCCAACCGGTCCAACAGGACATTCAGTTCCGCTGACGTCTTGACCAACGCCAACGCCCTGCGCAGGTCGGGGCCGGCGGGAAACCCGTGCAGGTACCAGGCGATGTGTTTGCGGATGTCGCGCATGGCCTTGTCCTCGCCGAAGTGGGCGGTCAACAGCTCGCCGTGCCGCCGGATGATCTGCGCGACCTCGCCGAGGGTGGGCGGCACGGCTGCCGGGGCGCCGGTCAGCACGGCCGAAAGCTCGGCGAACAGCCACGGTCGCCCCAGGCAGCCGCGGCCGATCACCACCCCCTCGCAGCCCGTGCTTGCCATCACGGCAACCGCGTCGTCGGCGTCGAAGATGTCGCCGTTGCCGAGCACCGGTATCGACCGGACATGGGCCGCCAGCGCCGCGATCTGGTCCCAGTCGGCGGTCCCGGAGTATCGATGCGCCGCGGTCCGCGCGTGTAACGCCACCGCGGCGACGCCCTCCTGCTCGGCGATCCGGCCGGCCTCCAGGTGGGTGTGATGCGCATCGTCGATGCCGATCCGGAACTTGACCGTCACCGGGATTCCCGCGCCCGCGGTTGCCCGCACCGCCGCGCCGACGATCCGGCCGAACAGTCGGCGTTTGAACGGCAGTGCGGCCCCGCCGCCGCGGCGTGTGACTTTCGGCACAGGGCAGCCGAAGTTCATGTCGATGTGGTCGGCGAGGCCTTCGTCGGCGATCATCCGCGCCGCCGCGTAGGTGGTGTCCGGGTCCACCGTGTACAACTGCAGCGAACGGGGCTCTTCGTCGGGGGCGAACGTCACCATGTGCATCGTCGCGGGGTGACGTTCCACCAGCGCACGCGCCGTCACCATCTCGCAGACATACAGGCCGCTGACGGTTCCGGCCCGTGCGACCTCGAGTTCGCGACACAGCGTCCGGAACGCGACATTGGTGACGCCGGCCATCGGCGCCAGCACCACCGGGCTGCGTAGGGTAATCGGCCCGATGCGCAGTCGCCCCGGTGTCGCGACTGCCGGAAGCATTACGTCCCGGCTGATGCCAGCGCGCGCTTGGCGGTCAGCCGCTCGGCCTTGCGGGCTTCGCGTTCGAGCCGCCGCCGCTTGGACTCCTCGAACTTGTCGCAGGACTCCTTGAGTTCCTCGACGAGCAGCGCGAGGTCGTCACGCATGCTTGCGGCCTCGCCGGTGAAGTCCTCGCGTTCGAAGATCCGCCACTTCTTCAGCACCGGCATGACGACGTCATCGAGGTGAATACGGGGGTCATAGATGCCGCCGACCGCGATGATGACGGCCTTGCGGCGGAACTCGGGAACGGTGTAGCCGGGCATCGTGAAGTTGCGAAGCACCCGGTGAAGCGACTTCATCGCCTGGTTCGGCGCGATCTCCAGGCCCGCCTCGGACACGTCGCGGTAGAAGATCATGTGCAGGTTCTCGTCGGCCGATACCCGCGCCAGCAACTGGTCGGCGATCGTCTCGTTGCAGGCCCTTCCGGTGTTGCGGTGTGAGACACGGGTCGCCAGTTCCTGGAACGTCACATAGATGACGGAGTCGAACAGGCTCTCCGCGAACAGGTCACCTTGGCCGTTCTGGCCCGGACTGAAGCCGCGCGTCACCTGCTCGAGACGAAGCTTCTCCAGCTCGACCGGGTCGATGGCACGGGTGACCACCAGGTAATCCCGCAGCGCGATGCCGTGGCGGTTCTCCTCGGTGGTCCAGCGGTTCACCCAGCTGCCCCACGCGCCGTCCATGCCGAAATTCATCGCGATCTCGCGGTGGTACGACGGGAGATTGTCCTCGGTCAGCAGGTTCTGCACCATCGCCACCTGCGCCACCTCGGACAGCCTCGACTGCTCCGGATCCCAGTCCGCACCGCCGAGCGCGTAGTAGTTCTTGCCATCCGACCACGGGATGTAGTCGTGCGGGTTCCAATTCTTGGCCATCGACAGGTGGCGGTTGAGGTTTGTCTCAACGACGGGTTCAAGTTCGTGCAGAAGCTGCAAATCGGTCAGGCCTTCAGACATGAACCCTCCCAGTTATCTGTACCTGATAGTTGCAGTCAATATATCTGTGTACCGCGGTGACATTCAAGTTCCCGGGCCGGACTTGGTGCATAAGTGGCAGGTGCGCGATACCATCCGGTGGGGGATTCGTCCTGCTGAACTTTGTATATCCGCTCACTCCTGCTCAAAGCGGAGGTCGCAAGACGTGAGGAAGCTCATTGTTATCGGCGCCAGCGCGGTCGGCGCCGCTGGCGTTGCGATGGCGTTCGCCGGCCAGGGCGTAGCACGGGCTGATGCGCTGAGCGACGTCACCGGCAAATACTATGGCCAGGCGAAGTCGGTGTTGTCCCAGGCAGGGCTCACGCCGATCGTGGCCACCCGCGTCGGGGACGTAGCCACCGACGACAAGTGCGTCATCGACAGGATCCAGCCCGCCAACTTCACCAACGGCACCGGCACGGCCGCCTCCAAGACGGTCTACGTGTATCTGAACTGCTACGCGAACGTGGCCTCGCCGCTGCAGCCGGGCTACTCCCGGCAATCCCCGTTGGGTGCAGCGGCCTACGCCTCGGAGCAACAGGCGGCCGGGCAGCAACAGCAACAGCAACAACAGCAACAACAGCAAGACACCGACGCACAGGCTGCGCAACAAGCACAGCAAAACGCCCAGAACCTGCAGAACCAGCAGTCCGAAGAGGCTGTTACGGCTGCGGACCAGCACTAAGTCGCCGACGAACTTTCGGGATAACTCGCGCGGCTGAGCAGCATCGCCACGCAGTAGTCGATGAACTGCTCGCGGGTGGCCGCCAACCGCCGGTCCAGGTAGGCGGTGAACAGCGCGGTCAGCGCCCCGATCAGCCCGGTGGCCACCATGTTCTGCACCGCCGGATCGCCGATCGTGGTGAGTTTGCGCTGCAGGAGGTCGATGAAGCTCGGCATCCAGTCGGCTCCCAAGCGGGTCAGAACAGGCTCCACCTCCGGCGCCAGCAGCAGCACCCGGCCGCGCACCGGATCGTCGACCATCAGTGCGACGAACCGCTCGACGGCCTCGCGCGGGGTGGTGGCCGACAGCAGGGTCGCCATCGCGCGGGTGCACACGTCGTCATAGACCGCGCGCACGAATTCGTCTCTGTCCGGGAAGCTTTCGTAGAAGTAGCGCTCGGTCAACCCGGCCTCGCGGCAAACTGCCCGCACGGTCAGCGCGGGGCCGCCCTCGCCGCCCAGCAGGGTGACGCCGGCAGCCACCAGTTCGTCGCGCCGCAGCGCCTGGCGATCCTCGATCGGAACGCCCGACCAGCGACCCGGCTGTCTGCTCTTCGCGCCAGCGCTCATCGCTGCTGTCTGCTCTTCGCGCCAGCGCTCATCGCTGCTGTCTGCTCTTCGCGCCAGCGCTCATCGTTACCGCCGTTGACCCGTCGACACTGCTCTCCTACACTCGGTTTTGACAACGCACGTAGTCAAAACTGTATTAGACGCCGTTGACTTTGGCGCTGATGGGAACCTTCCAGTGACTCAACATACGTCCGCCGCCGACGCGGTGTACGGCGATAGGGCCAGCGATGGGGCCGTGGCCGCCGGTTGCCCGGTGGCGCCGGGCGGATACCAGGAACCGCCGCCGCCGCTCGGCCCCGACTCGCTGACATGGAAGTACTTCGGTGACTGGCGCGGGATGCTGCAGGGTCCATGGGCGGGCTCGATGCAGAACATGCATCCGCAGCTCGGCGCGGCCGTCGAGGATCACTCGACGTTCTTCCGCGAGCGCTGGCCCCGGTTGCTGCGATCGTTGTATCCGATCGGCGGCGTCGTCTTCGACGGCAGCCGGGCCCCCGTCACGGGGGCCGAAGTCCGCGACTACCACACCGACATCAAGGGCGTCGACACGCACGGTCGCCGCTATCACGCGCTGAACCCCGACGTCTTTTATTGGGCGCACGCGACGTTCTTCGTCGGCACGATCATCGTGGCGGAGCGGTTCTGCGGCGGGATCACCGAGGCGCAGAAGCGTCAGCTCTTCGACGAGCACATCCAGTGGTACCGGATGTATGGGATGAGCATGCGGCCGGTGCCGAACACGTGGGAGGAGTTCCGGCAGTACTGGGATCAGATGTGCAGCGACGTGCTGGAGAACAACTTCGCCGCCCGCGCGGTGCTCGATCTCACTGAGCTGCCGAAACCGCCTTTCGGACAACGGATCCCGGATCGCCTGTGGGCTCTGCAGCGCAAACTGCTGGCTCCGTTCTTCGTGTGGTTGACCGTCGGACTCTACGATCCCGCGGTGCGCCGGCTGATGGGTTACAGCTGGTCGGCGCGCGACGAGTGGCTTCACCGGCGCTTCGGCGACACCGTGCGCCTGCTGTTCGCGCTGCTGCCACGGCGGGCGCGGATGCACCCGCGTGCACGGGCCGGCTGGGACCGGGCCACGGGCCGCATTGCGGCCGACAGCCCGCTGGTACACACGCCGGCTCGCAATCTGCCTCCGTCCGACGAGCGGCACAAGCCGACCCACTATTGCCCGGTCGCCGGGGTTTAAAGCGACGAGATCGACCCCTTAAGCACCTTTAGGCGGTGGCTTGCGGGCCGAATCGGTGGGGACCTCATACGCTTATTGCAGGACTCGGTTGTCTCAGGAGTATTGAACGGGGAACAACTCATGGCCGGGATCGGCAGGTACGTCGCGCTGGGCGACTCGTTTACCGAGGGGATCGGAGACCCGCATCCCCGTAGCGCCAACGGACTCAGGGGATGGGCCGACCTGGTCGCCGCCCAGCTGGCAGGTGATAACCAGGGCGTTCGCTACGCGAACCTCGCGGTGCGCGGTCGCACGATGGGCGACGTCCTCGCGTGCCAGGTTGACGCGGCGATCGAACTCGAGCCCGATCTGGTCACCATCTATGCGGGTTTGAACGACCTGCTGAGGATTCGGACCGACATCGACGCGATGATGGCGCGCTACGGCGATGCGATGGCTCGCCTGCAACGCGCGGGCGCACGGGTGCTGACGTTCACCGCTGCCGATATCGGTACGGTGCCGGTGTTCCGCCGACTACGCGGCCGCGCCGCGATCTACAACGAACTGTTGCGCGCGATCGTCGACGACCTGGGTGTGGATCTGGTCGACTTCTGGCGCTTGAAGGAGTTTCGCGACCCACGAATGTGGGATGGCGATCGAATTCATCTGTCCCCCATGGGCCATCAGCAGATCGCCGTGCGCGTCCTTGAGACACTTGCCGTCCCACACACGCTGATGTGTCCCTGCGATGCAGAAGCCTTCGAGCCGGGCGCCAGAAGCTTCCGCGCTGATTTGTACTGGGCCGCAACCTTTGCCGCGCCGTGGGTGTTTCGCAGGCTGCGGCGTTTGACGCCCGGGGCCGGCGTCGAGCCGAAGCTCGCGACGATGACCTCCGTCTTCTGGGACACCGGACCGGTTGCTCGCGCCGCTAGTGGCTGACGCGGTCCTTGATCCTCTGCGCGATGGTCGCAGCCTGGTCGGTCGCGTCATGGTTGCACGCGGCCACATCCACGATGATGTTGCTGACGACGGAAAGAACGCGCTGACAAGATCTTTCGTTCTGACCGCGAGTCACCGGCATGCTCAATTCGGTATCGGTCTTGGTGAGGTTCCCGAAGAACAGTTTTGGCTGCGGCTGGTCGTTGATGGTCATGTTGACGTGGTGGTTGGTGCACTTCGACCACCTGTCCGCTGAGTCGGAGAAGAACGCCCGCGCTGCGTCTGCGCCCGGGTAGGACACCACCGCCTGCACGACCAGGGCATCCCAGGCGTCGATGTCGGGTTGTCGCAGCTCCTGGCCGCGGAAGCCGGTCAGGCTGCTGCCGCCGTAAATGGCGTCCTCGCCGACCTGCCAGATGCCCAGGCAGTTCCTGTTGGGCAGCAGATTGCTGCTTTGAGCCAGGTTCGTGAACGGCGCGTCCGCAGCAATACCGTGGGTGCCCATCACGGTGTCGATGTCGCCGGCGCTCAGCAGTAGGCCGTCCAGCGCCGAGGCTGGCACCGATGACGTCGGGCTGGTGGGGGTTTGGGTCGAGTTACTGCACGCCGCGAGCGCGGCAACCAGGGCAAGCACCGTCGCCGCGCGCACGTGAAACATCACCGCTGCTGCCTAACGTCACGAGGTGACGCGACGGTGTCCAGCAGTCGACCTCACGGTGACCTGAAGCGAATCGCTCGCTTATCCGCCTAGCATTCCCAGGAGATCTTGCCACTGGCCACCTCCGAGGTTGCCGAGGTTCCCGAGGTTGCCCAGGTTGCCGAGGTTTGCGCTGTTGTCCGTGCTTGCGGGGGTGCCTGAATTCCCGATCTTCGCGAGATCCGCGAAGTCCCCGAGTCTTTCGATCATCGGGAAATACGACTGCAAGTCGCCAACCGACCCGCCGGGCGCGAACGGAATATTGCTTCCGTCGTCGGCGTTCGCCGCGCCCGCCCCGAGTCCAAGTGCGGCTAAGCTCAGCGCGCCTGAAAGTGCGCCGGCGGCCGCGATCCTCTTCACATTGATTGTCGTCATGGTGCCGTCTCCTGTGCAGCTGGGTATCTTCTGGCCTCCCCCTGAATACCCGACCTATCCGAAGGCGAAGTAGCACCAATGTAATACGGCCGCGGCCCCGCGACGCATATTCACAGCTGGTTCACATATGGCCCGATGGTTTCACCCGGCTAACACGAAGTAGGCACCAGCTGCTTCACCGAGTTGCGGTCCGCGTCGTGGCTTGTGCCGGACGCGGCGGGGTCGATCACAATGCATTGTCTGAGCGGAGCCGCGCCGACCTCATATCGCACTGCGGCCGCCGGTGCGGCGACGGCGACAATCGCTGCAGCCAAACTGGCCACCGCAGACAGGGTGATGGTTGTTTTTCTCATTTCCGCTTGCCTCCACAAGGGCGAAAGCAGTATGTAAGTCTCGCTACACCGCGTAGCGACGCACGGGTGTTGCGATGTGCAGCGCCTGCACACGCGGGCGCTGCACATCATGGGCGCCTAGACCGGCGCCTCAGCCGATCTGTCGATCAGCACCACTGAACGTCGACGGGTGCCCCTTGGTACCAGGTGTGCACCGAGCAGTCGGCGTTGAACGGTCCGGCAGTCGCCGGTGCAGCCAGGCCGATGGTCGCGGCGGCCAAGGCAGTGGCTGCCGTGAGCGCAAACGTCCACTTCTTCATTTTCCTCATCTCCACTCCTTCCGTGGCCTACAAGACATAGACACGGGCCCTTCGGGTTCCGCGCTCTCGGAATACCCGCGAACACAAAATCCGAAACGGATTACCAGTGGTGACAGCAGATCTCACCGACCCTGTATTCCCCGGAAGTACATATTGCGACTAGGGTGGCTGCTGTGATTTCTGGGACGCCTGTTGCGTTCGGATGTGATCCCGATTGCCGGAGGGGGTCAACGGTCTGTTGGTACGGTCCGCACATGAGGCGCGATATCTACGCTGTGGCCGCGGCGGCGGTGGTGATCGGTCTAGTGGCATCGGCGTGCAGCAGTTCTCCTAACCCCAGCACCACGACGTCCGCGACCATCGGAGCCACCACCACGACGCCGCAAGGTGCGGCGACGACGACCGCGAGCGGCAGCACGAATCTGCAGTCGCTGGTACCCGCACCGGCGAACACTCAGCGGACCGACGGTCCTGACCCCATTCACGACAACGGTATTCATACGCATTTCCTGGTCAACGGATCGCCGACCCAGGTCATGGACGCGTTCAAAACCGCGCTCGAAGGCAAGGGTTGGTCTCTGACCGTCGAGAATTCGGGCGCCGGCGCAAACAGCGGCGGCGCGACCTACACGGGGACCAACAGCGACGCCTACGGCGTATTCACCGGAGGCGGCTACGGCAGCACGACCGACGTCGAAGCCTGCACGTGGCCCTCGAAGCCCTCGAACTCCGACTGCGGTCACGGCAACTGATAACAGCCTTATTCGTTGGCGAAGCAGTACATCCGGTAAGAGGTCGCTCCGGTTAGCAATCGCTTGCTGCAGATCTTCGTCCACCACTTATCGACGAAGTACCCTCCGGCAGAGCTGTTCAGCTCCTTTAACCGCGGCAAACTCTTCTCGAGTCCCCGCGCAACCTGCTCAGCGATGACCGTTTCCGACATCAGCCGCATGGGGGCGTCGCCCAGCTCCTGCTCCCACTTGGCGATACGGTCGCGTCGGCGGAGATCGCAGTACAGGAGATGCCCACCCGGGCGCAGCACGCGGGCCATTTCGGCGAGGAAACGGGGCACCGAAGGGTAGAAAAACGAGGCCTCGACACTCAGCACCACGTCGAAGGATTGATCGGGGAACGGTACGTTCTCGGCTTCGCCCCGCACGAAATCCAGGCCGGGTAGATTGTGGCTTTTTTGGCAGAAGTCGACGCCGGCCGGGTTCAAGTCCAGCCCTGTGTAGGAGGCTGGGCTCAGAGTGCGCACGAGGTAGGAGGCCCCGCCGCCGTGCCCGCAACTGACTTCCAGCACCCGTTTGCCGGTGAGATCGACTTGGGTCGCCGTGCGGTGATAGAGCTGGATGAAGAACCGGTTGGGCTCGTCGCACGGCTCCAGGGGCAGGGCCATCGGCGGATCTTCCTCGTAGCCCGAGTTGATGAACACCAGATCATCACCGCTGGTGCTGGTGAGGTAGCGAAACCAGTACTCGGCAAAGAACTTCCAGGATGGGGCCGATACCCAGCGTTTTGACAGGCGCACGGGTGGAGTATGCCAGGATGCGCGGCGGGAAAGGCGGCGAATGGCCACCCAGTTCCCGACCCTCCGCAGCAACTCTTGTGCCCCCAGCAGGGCTCGAACCTGCGACCTGCGGATTAAAAGTCCGTAGCTCTACCAACTGAGCTATAGGGGCGCGACGAATCAGGATACTGCCAGCCGCGGGCACACTCGTTTGAGGATTGCGTTGCGCGTGGCCTAAGCTATCGAAGCTCCAGACATCAGCGTCGCGAGTCCCCCGGAGAGATTCGGCCGGCCCCCTTCGTCTAGCGGCCTAGGACGCCGCCCTTTCAAGGCGGTAGCGCGGGTTCGAATCCCGTAGGGGGTACCCGCGACGACCGTAAGCTGGAGTCGCAAAGTAAGGCCCTGTGGCGCAGTTGGTTAGCGCGCCGCCCTGTCACGGCGGAGGTCGCGGGTTCGAGTCCCGTCAGGGTCGCGATCGCGGCGAGGCACACCGGTGCCTTCCGGCCAGGTAGCTCAGTCGGTATGAGCGTCCGCCTGAAAAGCGGAAGGTCGCCGGTTCGATCCCGGCCCTGGCCACCAGCAGAATCACCAGTCCGCAAGGCTATTTGCGTCTTGGCACCGAAATGATCGCGGGCGGTCTGGACGCGGCCAAGGCATACCTGACCCCAGACAACGGTGGCGCCCCGGGAATCGCTCACCCGACACCGCCGATTTTCGAGACAATGCGCAAACAAGCCCCCTTTTCACGGCGCGTGATCCAATGCAATTATCAGCCATTAGGGACTGAAATTTCGTCCACGCGACTCGCGACAACATCGCCAGTTCGATGGATGCTCTGAAGGACGTGCTCTGAAGGACGCAGGTGCAGACGACCAAGTTGTCATCTCATGCTCGGGTCACGGTACGGAAGACCACCGCGACGACGGCCCGCGAGTATCACCACCGCGGCAGTCATAGCCGCAACATCTCGCGTGCCATCCGCGAGTCCTCCAGAAAGTCCAGCCGACGCGGAGGGGTACGTCGCTTCGGACGTGCATCACCCGGCGACGCTGCAAAAATCCGGCGCAAGACCGTAATCCACCCGCGGTGCTTTTTCCGCAACCCTGTCGCTGCAGCGGTGCCGATGAGCACCTCGGCCTCGGTGATCAGAACCGTCGCGTCATCGGTTTCGAATCGGGTTTGACCGTCAGTCTGCTGGACCGTGTCCGGCATCTCAGCCCGGGCTGGGTCAAGCTCGGCCGAGGGTGACTCGGGTGCTATCGGCGTCTCAATTGACATCTCTTCTTCTCCTACTCAGGCGCAACGCCGGGGTGGCCCCGGCTGTGGACACCAGCAACGTAGGCCCGCCCGATCGATCCGTGGCGAGATCGACGCCTTATTCGACGGGTCGCGTGATCTGTCGGAGGTTATCGAAGATGTCGCTCGCCTGGGTGCCCGGTTGATCATCCAGACCGCGGTAGAGGCCGAGGTCGAGGTGTTCTTGGGCCGGGCCCGCTACCAGCGGGCCGCCGAGTGTCCAGATGCCCGCGCGGGCAGCCGAAACGGCTTCTGCGAGTCGACGATCAAGACCACCGCCGGACCGGTGACGGTGGCACGGCCCAAGCTGCGTGGCACGACCGAGGCGTTCGCCTCGCAGCTGTTCGGCAAGGGCGTCACCAAGTCCAATGCGTTGGAGTCGTTGGTGATCGCCGGGTTCGTGCGTGGCCTGTCGACCCGGGATGTGGAGAACACTTTGGCCGATGCGCTGGGTTCGGAGGCGGCGCTGTCCAAGTCGACGGTCTCGCGGGTCTGCCAGGCGATCGGCGAGGAGTTCACCGCCTGGTCGGCGCGGCGCCTGGACGACCTGGAGTTGGACTACCTGTTCTTGGACGCGTCGATGTTCAAGATGCACCCCGGCGCTCGGGCCGAGCCGGTGCTGGCCGCATGGGGCATCACCACCGACGGGGCGCCGGTGTTCGTCGCCCTGGCCGCCGGGGGCAGCGAGTCCACCGACGCGTGGGGTGACTTCCTCGATGAGCTTCTCGGCCGTGGGCTGCGCTCGCCGCTGCTGGTCATCTCCGACGGCGCGGCCGGGCTGATCAACGCCGCCGAGACCGCGCTGCCCCGCTCGCTGCGGCAACGCTGTCTGATTCACCGCTGCCGCAACCTACTAGCCAAGGTGCCCGCCGAGGCGCAGCGCGAGCTGCGCGACGCCTACTGGGCGATCTTCGACACCGACGATCTGATCGCCGCCGGCCTGACGCCCGGGCCGAAGCTGGTCGCCGCTGTCCAGCAGCGCATCGACGCCTTCGCCGCCCAGTACGGCCGAGCGTTCCCGGCCGCCGTCAGGTGCCTGCTCACCGATCGCGACCAGCTGACCAGCTACCTGCGTTTCCCCGTCGAGCACCACCGCCGAATCCGGCACTCCAACTTCATCGAACGCACCTTCGGCGAGACCCGCCGACGGGTGAAGGTGATCGGCCGGCTACCTGGCGAGACATCTTGCCTCAACCTCGTCTGGGCCGTCCTCGACCGCGCCTCCGCGGCTGGCGCGGCATGGCCATGACACCGACCGGCACCCGACTACTGGCCGACCTACGCCACCAACTGCTCGACCGCCAACACCACTGCAGCGCACCAAAACCGACACCCAGCTGAGGAGCGCGAGTAGACGACTACGTATTTATTGACGCGGCCGAAACCGGCAATACAGGTAGAAAGCTGGGGACCAGCTCGATCGAGGGCTGATCCGGGCCGCGAGCAACGCGCCCGTCGGCCCTCCTATCGACCCGAAGACATATATCGGCCCAAAGTTGGAGTCGGCAAGGGCATTTACGAAATATGTTGCGCCCCAGTGTGTTCGCCTCCAAGTGCCATCGATAGCCCAAAACGCACAGGTCAGAGGCCTTCTGAGGCTCTTCTGATCCCTTGGTCGAAGATGTGATTTCGCCTGAAAAGCGGAAGGTCGCCGGTTCGATCCCGGCCCTGGCCACCAGGAGTAATCGCAGGTCAGATGACTCTTGGCGCGTCGTCTTGTAGCGCACAAACGGCTTGGGAAATAACGTCGGTGACGGCTGAGGGGTCGGTGATCAGGGGGGCGTGGTCGACGTTGTACGAGTAAGCGCGCGCGCCCATGCGTTCGGCCATGAAATGTTGGGTTTGGGGATTGATCATCCGATCGTCTTCGGCGATGAGGTACCACGTCCGGTGGTCTTTCCATGCCGGTCTTGGCACTGGTTGCTGTATGCACGCGGCGGCGATGGGTCGTTGTACCGCCGATAGCAGCGCGGCTTGCTCTGGTGTCGCGTGCTGCGCGAAAGCGCTGGCGAACGCGCTGGCGGGCAGCCAGATCCAGCCATCGTCATCGGGTTGCAGTGCTGGTGCTTGCGGGTGTGGGGGCTGGCGGTAGAAGACGTCGGCGACGGTTTCGCCTTCATCGGGTGCCAGTGCGGCGATGAATACGAGATCGTGAATACGTGGGTGTGTGCTTGCTGCGATGACGGCGCCGGCGTAGGCGTGGGCGGCGAGGATGACGGGACCTTCGGTGCGGTCGATTGTCCGGTTCAGCGCGGCGACGTCGTCGTGCAGCGAGGTCAGCGGGATGGGGGCGGCTGCGACGGCGGTGCCCGCGTGTTGGAGGGCGGTGATGACCCGGCTCCAGCTCGAACCGTCGGCCCAGGCCCCGTGAACCAGTACGACTGTGGGGCCGAGTTTCATCGGGCTCATCGGCACTGACCTTCCGTTGGTGGGTGGGGGTTCAAGGGTCGAGAACGATGTCGGCGTGGGGTGCCTTACGGCCGTCCGTGTTAAATTGGGATATGCAACCCAGAATAGTCTCACCCCGACACGCGGTCAATTGCGGCAACACCTGCGCGGGCTCCGACCGCACGCGACCGCGTGTGAATGCCACATCGGCTCAGGAGGAATCGCACACGCCGAGCGCGGTGTCTCCCGGGCGGTCGGGCGCATCGACGATGGACATGAGCCAAGTCAGCTGACAAGAGCAGAGTCCGATATGACCTCACAGCGGACCGATAACCTGGCCTAATCCTGCTGCTAAGAACCAGGCGCTAGATGTAATCCATGACGAACAAACCATCAAGCTCTGGTGGGCACGTAATCAATACAGCCGAAGCTTGGCGTAGACAAGTCCGTATGG
Organism: uncultured Actinomycetota bacterium; assembly: GCA_963759655.1. Classification (GTDB taxonomy): domain Bacteria; phylum Actinomycetota; class Actinomycetes; order Mycobacteriales; family Mycobacteriaceae; genus Mycobacterium. The sequence continues at coordinate 96,770 of CAVXAG010000020.1, forward strand.
CGCAGGTGCTGTTCGCCGGGGCCGCGATCACCGCAACCCTCACGCTATTGAGCGCTGCTTCCCCCGGTAGCGCGGAAACCGCTGTCGCATCGGGGTCGGTGCGAGCCACTGCTTTCGTCGACGACGACACCGGTGGCGGCGTCAATGACCAGGGCCAAACCTCCGGCGATATCTTCACGCAGAACGCCCAGGACCAGAGCACCGCGTGAGGTAGGTGCTATGTTGTCGTGCCTAGTCACGGGCCCCGCCCGGTTCTGGCAGTGTGCGCGTCCGGGGTTCCAATCCCGTTAGCTCCCTTGGGGAGATGTATTACCTCGGCTGATGCTTGACAGTTACTACGGCTGATCCTTGACGCTTGCTTCATGAAGGACATGAAGGAATTGAGCGCGGCCTGACCAATGCGTCGCTGATCGGCCTGATGCGTGTCAAACCACCGGGCGCCCGATAGCGTGTCAACCATGCGTGGGGCCACCGTCATCATGCTGGTTGTGATCGGCACGATGTGCGGTTCGCTGGCGCCGGTCGCCGCGCAGCCACCCGAGTTCGACTTGCAGGCGCACCGCGGCGGCCGCGGCGAGACGACCGAGGAGTCGCTGCGGGCCTTCGGGAAAGCGTTGGAATTGGGCGTCAGCACCCTCGAACTCGACATCGTCCTGACCAAAGATGCGCAGCCGCTGGTGTGGCACGACCCAAAGATTGATCCGACCAAATGCGCCGACACCGGTCCTGCGTTTCCCGGCGATCCGATGTACCCGTACGTCGGCAAGGTGGTGCACGAGCTGACTCTGCAACAAGTTCGTACCCTCGACTGCGGCAAGCTGCTTTCTGACTTTCCCACCGCCGAAGCCGTGCCCCACAACAAGATCGCCACATTACCGCAAGTCTTTGCGCTCACTGATTCCTACGGCGCCGATGTCCGCTATGACATCGAAACGAAAGTCGAAGCGGACGAGCCCGAAATATCAGCCCAGCCAGGGCAATTCGTCGACGTCATCCTGGCGGCGGTGCGCTCGGCCGGCAAGGTGGACAAAGTCGAGATAGAGAGCTTCGACTGGCGCACCTTGCCGATGGTGCACCGGGCGGAGCCGTCCATACCGTTGGTGGCCTTGTGGGATGACACGACCTGGGTGCCCGAATCGCCTTGGACAGACGGCGTGAACCCGGCGGTCGCCGGCGATCCGATCACCGGCGCCATGCTGGTCGGCGCCAACATTCTGTCACCGGGCTACTCGGTGCCTTCGGACTTGACCGTCAAGGATCCCGGCTTTCGATTGGTGGCCGACCGGGCGTTCAACGACCGGGCACACGCGTTAGGGCTCAAGGTGATTCCCTGGACGATCAATGATCCTGACACGATGCGGGCGCAGATTGCGGCCGGCGCCGACGGCATCATCACCGACTATCCGACCCGCCTGCGCGCCGTGATGGCCGAACTGGGTTTGCCGCTCCCGCCTGCCTACCACCGGCTCAGATAAGGAACAACGGCTGTCTCGACCTATGTATCGCATCGGTCGCCCGGGCTGACCGGCGCCCCCAGCACTGACCCACTTAGGAATGAATCACCCCTGGCGTCGTACGTCGCGATATGTTCATTTAAATCGTTCAGTGACTGTCCACCCGGCGCTGTTAATATGCCAGGCGGCCAAAGCGTTGTTGAACAGGATTAAGGGGATAAAGATGCTGGCGGTGCGGGACCACGGCGTTGAGGATTATGCGAAGTTGCCCCACATGGATACCACCGACGTCGGTGTATTGGGCGAGGATGACCGGGCGTGTCTTGAGGAGCTGGGGCAGTATCTTGCCGCCACCGATGCGTGGTCGCGATTCGGTGTCTGGTTGTTGCACAAGCATTTTGAGCCGGCTCCCGGAGAGGTCTTTGTGGAACGCGCGCTGCATGCACCGCGGAAAACGGAAACCGCTCCCGTCGCGCGGTCCGCGTTCGCCGAGCAGGGGTTGTGCACGACAGCGATCCGTTTCGACGACACGATCAGCTGCGGCGTCGGTGTCATCGGCATGGAGTTCGCCCAGCCGGCCGACTTCGGCGACACCCCGGCGCTCAGCGATGACGACGAGGCCGTATTGGCCGGTATTGCCGAACGGCTGCGGGCACACGGCAAGATCGATCGCCTCGGAATCCGCCTGATCCGCAACCCGCTGGGCATCTCAGAGCACGAGCTGCTGCACGAGACCTCCGACAGCGGCCACCGGACGCTGCACTGCGAGGTCGGCGAGCGCGACGCGATCCTCAGCGACCAAGCCACCGTTCAAACGGCCTGGCAGTTCAAAGTTGTGCAGGGCACGACCGAGCCCATCGTGATGCAGGACTGCACCCTCAGCTGCGTACGAACGGCAGCGGGCGAAGGACACGACGTCCAGCACACCCACACTGAACCAGACGTTTTCGACTAGCCGCCGCGAACCACGAATACACGTGCGCTGACGGCTCTCGCCGATGCGCTCGTGACGAGGCGCCGCCGCACTGGCACTCGGTGAGCAAGCTCGCCGACGATTACCTGGGAGGCGTCGTATGACCTATATGGGTAAGCCGTACTACCCGTTGTGGTTGGACAACCTGGCCGACGACGTCACGTTGGAGGCCGCGGCGATGGACGGCACCGCGCGCGGCGCCGAAGACGTTCGTTCCATTTTGGTCAGTGCCCGCGAGGTGTATGAGCACCAGGAGTTCAACTACGCCGGCCCCTGCGGGGAGAGCAGTTTCCTCGAGGACTACTCCAGTTCAGTGCGTGGCATGCCTACCTACGTTGTTGTCCTGGTGAGCTTCAACGCCGCCGGGCAGACCCAGCACGTCGTGGTGAACCACCGGCCACGCAGCGCAATGCTGCAGTTTTCCCGTGTGATGCTCGAGACATTCGCCGGGACTCCGTATGCGAAGCACTGGGAAGGCACCCCGTAAGGGGTCACGGGAGGCGCGACATGGCATCGACATATCTGGGAAAGCCCTATTACCCGGCGTGGCTGGACAACCTTGCCGACGACGTGACCGGCGAGGGTCCGGCATGGGACGGCGCGATCCAGGGCGCGGCGGCGGTCCATGAAGTCGTGGTCGCGGCCAAAGAGATCTACGAGTTTCAAGACTTCCACTACGCCGGCCCTGCGCGGAGAACAGTTTCCTCGAGGACTACACCTCATCGGTCCGCGGTGCGCCCCTCCAGGTCATCGTCCTGGTCACCTTCAACGCCGAAGGGAAGGCCCAACGCCTCGTGGTGAACCACCGCCCGCGCAGCTCGGTGCTGGTGCTGTCCCGGGCGATGCTCGAGAGGTTCGCCGGTACGCCCTTGGCCAAGCATTGGGAAGGCACACCGTAAGCGGCACGGCCAACGGCAACACCCACGGCCACGGGTGACATCTGCGAACTGATCGCATAAATGTTTGCGAATTGATTGCAACAACTCGCGATCGGGTTTAGCGTCGACGTGTTCGGTTAATCGTGCGGGTCCGCGAGAGGACATCCCATGACGAGCACCGCTGTCGAACCCGCCCGCTCCCGGTTCGCCGCGATCCGTGCCTCGCTGACCCGGGCAGAATGGGTCCGCCTGGCCGCCATGGTCGGGGTGGTCGCGGCGCTGCACGTGATCGGCTGGGTCACCCTGGCCGCGTTCGTGGCCCCCGAACACTTCAGCCTGGGTGATAAGACCCTGGGCCTGGGGGTCGGGTTGACCGCCTACACCCTGGGTCTGCGGCACGCGTTTGACGCCGACCACATCTCGGCGATCGATAACACCACCCGCAAGCTGATGTCCGATGGGCAGCGACCACTGTCGGTCGGGTTCTGGTTCTCCCTGGGCCATTCCACGGTGGTGTTCGCGCTCGCGCTCCTGCTTGCGGTCGGGGTGAAAGCGATCATCGGACCCGTGCAGGACGACTCCTCCGCGTTGCATCACTACACCGGGCTGATCGGTACCACCGTGTCGGGGGTGTTCCTGTTCCTCATCGCGCTCATCAACATGTTCGTCCTGGCCGGGATCCTGAGCGTGTTCAAACAGATGCGTTCGGGCACCTACAACGAGGCCGAGCTCGAAGACCAGCTCAACAAGCGGGGATTCATGAACCGCTTCTTCGGCGGCCTGATGAAGTCGATCACCAAGCCGCGGCAGATGTACCCGGTGGGGGTGCTGTTCGGCCTCGGTTTCGACACCGCCACCGAAGTCGCCCTGTTGGTGCTGGCGGGCACCAGCGCCGCCGCCGGCCTGCCCTGGTATGCGATCCTGTGCCTGCCGGTGCTGTTCGCCGCCGGGATGACCCTGCTGGACACCGCCGATGGCTCGTTCATGAACTTCGCCTACGGCTGGGCGTTCCTCAAGCCGGTCCGCAAGGTGTACTACAACATCACCATCACCGGGCTGTCCATCGCGGTCGCCCTGATCATCGGCGGCGTCGAACTGCTCGGCCTGCTCTCTCAGCAGCTCAACCTGAACGGCGGCTTCTGGGACTGGATCAACGGGTTGGACATCAACCTGCTCGGCTTCATCATCGTGGGTCTGTTCGTGGTCACCTGGATCGCGTCGCTGCTGATCTGGCGCTTCGCGAAGATCGAGGAAAGATGGTCGGCCAACGTGCCCGCCCCCGCGGCCGACTGACGCAGCACAATCTTGACTTCGGTTGCGCGGTCATCATTGTCGGACTTCTGGCGGGCGTCGCCGGACTGGCGACCACGCTGCTCCTCCGATCCGTCGAGCACCTGACCTACCACTACACCTTCGGCACCCTGCTTGCCGGCGTCACCGACAGCAGCCCGGTGCGTCGTACGGTGGGCCCGCTGATCGGCGGCGCGCTGGCCGGGCTCTGCTGGTGGGTCCTGCGCCGCAGGACCACCGTTCCGCCGCTCGCCGACGCCATCGCGAGTCCCGAACCGATCCCGCGGATGTCCCTGACCATCGACGCCGCGGTGCAGGTGCTGCTGGTCGGCGCCGGCGCCTCCCTCGGCAGGGAAGGGGCTCCCCGCCAATTCGCCGCTGTCCTGGGCGATTTGGGCACCGGGTGGATGAAACGGCTGTCGCCTGACGATCGCCGCATCCTGCTCGCCTGTGCTGCCGGTGCCGGCCTGGGCGCGGTCTACGCCGTGCCGCTCGGCGGCGCGCTGTTCTCGGCCCGCATCATGTTGCGGACCTGGCACCCGCGGGCACTCGGCACGGCGCTGATCACCTCGAGTCTGGCGGTGGCGGTCGGCTCGCTGGTGACCCACGATCACCCGATCCTGGACTGGCCCAGTCCCCAGCTGTCCTACCTGCTCGCCATCGGCGCGGTGCTGTTCGCGCCGCTGACCCTCGCGGTGGGGCTGGCGTTCAACGGCATCATGGCGCTGGCGCGCCGCCACGCCCCGACGCGTTCCTGGGTGCTGATCCCGGCGATCGCCGCGGCGGGCCTGGTGACCGGTATCTGTTCGCACTGGTGGCCCGAGTTACCCGGCAACGGCAGAAGCATCCTGACCGTCACGCTCAACAGTTCGATGACGCTGGGCGCGGCGGCGGTGATTCTCGTGCTCAAGCCGGTGTTGACCGCTCTGTTCCTGCGCGCCGGGGCGGTGGGTGGCATGCTCACGCCGTCGTTGGCCACCGGCGCAGCCCTCGGGTCCGCCGTCGTGCTGGCGGTCAATGCGTCGGCAGGCACCCACATCAACGTCGCGGCGGTGTCCCTGGCCGGCGCCGCCGGGGTACTGGCGATCACTCAGCGCGCGCCTATCTGGGCTGCACTGTTCGTGTGGGAGCTGGCGCGCCCGCCGCTGTGGTTGATGGTGGTGTTCCTGGCCGCCGCGGCAAGTTCATACGGCCTCAAGATGCTCCTCGACCGTGTTCACGCCGATTGGAGCTCGGCCCGGATCGGATCCCAGAAGCCGTCCGGCACCGGGTAGGGCGCGTAGAAACCCGTGCGGGTGAACACGTCGCCGTACGTCGCGAGCAACCGCTCGGCGACCTGATCGGGCGGGGCGACGATGGCGATCTCGTTCACCATCTCGTCGGTGATCAGGCGGCCCATCTCGTCCCACTCACCAAGCTTGGACAGCCGGTTGAGCTCCTCGCCGAGGTGTCCCCACCCGTGCAGCTCGAGCACGGGCCAGTACGCCGGCGTCGAGCCGTAGAACGCGATCTGCTTGCGTGTCGCCGAGTCGGCGGCCCGGACCTGGTCTTCGTCGACGCCGGTGACGATGAACGGCATGCCGCACATTGCGAACCCGTCGAGATCGGCCTTGCCCGCTGCGGCGCGCCCCGCACGCAACGCAGGCAGCGTCACCTCCCGCAGATACCGCGGGGTGGTGAACCCGTGCAGGAACAACCCGTCGGCCACTTCTCCTGCCACCCTTGTCATCTGGGGCCCGACGCCGGCCAAGATCACCGGGGCAGTGCCGAACGGGTTCGGGCCCGGGTTGAAGAACGGGGTCATCAACGTATGCCGGTAGTACTCACCGACGAAGTGCAGCTTTTCGCCGGTGGCCCAGCAGTGCCAGATCGCCCGCATTGCCAGGATGAATTCGCGCATCCGCGCCGCAGGCGCTGACCAGGGCATCGAAAAGCGGTTGGTGATATGGGCTTTCACCTGTGAGCCCACGCCGAGCAGGAACCGGCCGCCCGAGTACAGTTGTAAGTCGTTGGCCACCAGGGCCATCGACATCGGGTTTCGGGCGAACGTCACCGCGATCGCGGTGCCCAGCTCGATTTTCTCGGTTCGGCTCGCCGCGATGGCAAGCACCGGGAACGGATCGTGGCTGACCTCCGGGATCCAGGCGCAGTCGTAGCCACTCTGCTCCGCTGACACGGCCTTGTCCCAGTCACCGGCCTGGCCGATGAGCGTGTAGTCGACTTTCATCAGGTGTCCACCATAAGCGGCGTTGCCACTACCGATGCCGGCACCATCGGACAGTAGCCTGGGCGCCATGAACACAACGTCGACACGCACACCTCGATCGGCCCCGGCCCCACGGCATTGCTGCCCATCACCGTGCAGCCGTGACTCGCGCATATCCTGATGCGATGCCCGCCAGCGCCCACGACCTGTCGTTCGACCCGGACGCGTTGCGCGAACGGTACGCCCGCGAACGGGACCGGCGGTTGCGTGCCGATGGGATCGACCAGTACGTCGAGATCGCGGGCGCCTTCGCCGCCTTCGCCGACGACCCGTGGGCCGATGCGGATTTCACCCGCGAGCCGATTGCCGACAACGTGGACGTGGCGATCGTGGGTGCCGGCTTCGGCGGGCTGCTGACCGGGGCTCGGCTGCGTGAACTCGGCGTCGGGAGCGTGCGGCTGATCGACAAGGCGGCCGACGTGGGCGGCACCTGGTACTTCAACCGCTACCCAGGCCTCGCGTGCGACGTCGAGTCATACGTCTATCTGCCGCTGCTCGAGGAGACCGGCTACCTCCCGACCGAGAAGTACGCGAAGGGCCCTGAGATTTTCGCCCATTGCCGCCGCATCGCCGAACACTACGATCTGTACCGCGACGCGTGCCTGCAGACCGAGGTTCACGAAATCCGTTGGGACCCTTCTGACTCCCGCTGGGTCATCACCACCAACCGCGGCGACGCGATCAGGGCCCGGTTCGTGTCGATGGCCAACGGCTATCTGAACAAACCCAAGCTGCCGGGCATCCCCGGGATCACGGCGTTCCGGGGTCACACCTTTCACACCAGCCGGTGGGACTACGGGTACACCGGCGCTGAACTCGAAAAAATAACCGACAAACGCATCGGGATCATCGGAACCGGGGCGACGGCGATCCAGTGCGTCCCGCACCTGGCGAGATCGGCGCAGCAGCTGTTCGTCTTTCAGCGCACGCCGTCCTCGGTCGATGTTCGCGCGAATTCCCCGACCGACCCGCGGTGGGCGGCCGGCCTGACCGCCGGCTGGCAGCGTGACCGCATCGAGAACTTCCAGTTACTCACCAACGGCGGCGCGGCCGACGAGGATCTTGTCAACGACGCGTGGACCAGCATCACCAAGAAGCTCCCCGTGATGCGGCAGGACCCCCGGGCCACCGAACTCGCGGATTTCGCCAAGATGGAGGAAATCAGGGCGCGGGTCGACGCGATTGTGACCGACCGGGCCACCGCCGAAGCGCTGAAACCCTGGTACGGCTATTACTGCAAGCGGCCCTGTTTCCACGACGAATATCTGCAGGCGTTCAATCGCGACAACGTGACACTGGTCGACACGGGTGGCCTCGGGGTTGACCGCATCACCGACAACGGAGTCGTCGTCGACGGGGTGACTTACGAGCTGGACTGTCTGATTTTTGCGACCGGCTTCGAGGTCGGTACCGACTATGGCCGACGGACGGGCTTTGAGGTCTTCGGGCGTGACGGACTGACGCTGACCGCGAAATGGGCTGACGGCGTTCGGACCTTTCATGGCCTGCATGTCCGCGGCTTCCCGAACTGTTTCGTGGAAAGCATTGCGCAGTCAGGTTTTACCGTGAATTTCCCGTATCTTCTCGACGTCCAGGCGTCTCATGTGGCGTGGGTGATCGCCTCCGCGCTCGCGCAGGGGATCACCGAGGTGGAGGCCTCGGCCTCCGCCGAAGCCGGCTGGGTTCACACCGTCATGCAGCGGTCCGCCTTGGTTGCACAGCGCAGAAAGGCGTGCACACCTGGCTACTACAACCGGGAGGGCCGGGTCGATCACCGAACTCAGCAGGGCAGCTTCTTCATTGGCGGACCCACTGAATACGCCGACATCCTGAAGGCGTGGCGTGTCGAGGGCACGCTCGATGGGCTCGACCTTCGCATGACAGCGACTACGCCTTGAACTCCTCGCTGTGCACGGCAGGACGATCCGTACTGGCCATGAAGTCCTCGATCAGGTCCACCACCGCCATCGGCGCTTCCACTTGCGGGAAATGGCCGATCCCGCCCAGCACCTCGAGCCGGCTGCCCTGACGGGCGTCGTGCGCGGCGTAGCCGTGATCGACCGGGATGATGCTGTCGTTGTCACCCCAGATCGCCATCACAGGTAGATCCGCGGCCACCCGTAGCCGGCTGATCGCGCTGACCGCTTGCCCGCGGTAGTCCACCACCGAGCGCAAGGTGCGCAGGAACGCTTGCCGGGTCTGTCGATCCGACAGCGACGAGTACGAGTTCCAGATCTCCGCCCCCCGCGGTGACTGGATTCCGGCCGAGCCCAACCAGGACCGCACCTTGTTGCCGGCGTCCAGCACCGGTCGTGGCGCGATGATCGGAAGCACCAACTCCGCTCCGGGCGCCGACAGCATGCGCAGGATCAGTCCAACGTCCGTGCCGAGCCCGCCGCTGGCGATCAGCACCAGGCGCCGGCAGTAGTCGGGATGCTGGTAGAAGAATTGCATCGCGACGCCGCCGCCGAGTGAGTGGCCGACGATCGTCGCTTGCGCGACGCCCAGTTCGTCGAGGAGGTCGCGCAGCGAGACCGCGAACGCGCCGAGCGAGTAGTCGCCGCGCGGTTTGGCCGACTGGCCGTGGCCGAGCAGGTCGGGAGCGATCACCCGGTACTTCTTCGCCAGTTGGGGCATTACCGCCCGCCAGGTCTCGGAACTGCCGGCCATGCCGTGGATCAACAGCAGCGCCTCGCCGCTGCCCTCGTCGCGGTATGCGACGCGGTCGCCGTGCAGCTCGAGAAATTTCAGCTCGCCCATGTGAATATGTTCCCCCCTGCCGGTCCCATCCGCGCCCAATGGTGGCGGAGGTAACCCGTGTTGGGATGTGTGAGGGGGCGCACCTGACAAATTACATACACTCTGGTATGTATTTACCCGAGACGTCGAAGTGAGGACTCCCGCAGTGTCGATTCCGGCAAGGGCTGCCCGCCGCACCCAGGGGCAGCGCAGCGCGCAGACCCGCGCGCGGCTGCTGGACGCCACGATCGACTGCCTGGTGACCTACGGCTACAACGGGACGACGACACCGCGGGTCGCCGAAATGGCCGGGGTCACGCGCGGCGCCCAGGTGCACCATTTCGGATCGAAGGACGATCTGGTGATCGCCGCGTTGCAGCATCTCGCCGCCAGGCGTGCCGCGACCGTGGTGGCCAATGTCGGCGAGCTGACGGCCACCGGAGATCCCATCGGCAAGGTCCTTGACCTGCTGTGGGATGTGCATCAAGGCCCGTTGTTCATCGCCGCGGTCGAGCTGTGGGTCGCCGGCCGCACCGATCCGGCGTTGGGACTTCAGGTGGCCAGGTTCGAGTCGATCGTCGCGAGCAACCTGATGGCGGCCGTCAGCGAGAATGTTCCGCAGCGAATTCAGAAGCCCATGCTGGACTTCCTCTACATCGCGATGGACGCACTGCGCGGAATTCTGATCGCCAGCTTCGTGGATGCCGATCCGTCTCGCGCACGGCGACGTTGGGATCGGGCCGCCGCGAGCCTGCGCAAGCTCGCCCAACCGCTGGTCGAAGAGTGGGCGGTGTTGCGTGCGTGACCGCGAGTTTGTCCTTTACATACCACTGTGTATGTTTGTTTCCATTCAACGGAGTAGCGCCAGGAGGTAATGATGGCCAACAAGGTGTTCGTCGTCGGTGTCGGCATGACGAAGTTCGAGAAGCCCGGACGCCGGGAGAACTGGGACTACCCGGACATGGCCCGGGAGTCCGGCACCAATGCACTCGCCGACGCGGGTGTCGACTTCAGCGAGGTCGAGCAGGGCTTCGTCGGCTATGTGTACGGCGAGTCCACATCGGGCCAGCGCGCGCTGTACGAACTCGGCTTGTCGGGAATCCCGATCGTCAACGTGAACAACAACTGCTCGACCGGGTCGACCGCGCTTTTCATGGCGGCGCAGGCCGTCCGGGGCGGTCTGGCCGACTGCACGATCGCGCTGGGCTTCGAGAAAATGAAGCCCGGCTCGCTGGAGGCGACGTGGGGCGACCGCACCAACCCGATGGACAAGCAGATCTTGGCGCTGGCCGAGATTGCCGAGTTCGCGTTTCCGCCGGCACCGTGGATGTTCGGTGCGGCCGGGCGCGAGCACATGAAGCAATACGGCACCACCGCAGAGCATTTCGCGAAGATCGGGTATAAGAACCACAAGCATTCGGTGAACAATCCGTTTGCCCAGTTCCAGGACGAGTACACCCTCGAGGACATCCTGGCCGCGCGGATGATCTATGACCCGCTGACCAAGCTGCAGTGTTCGCCGACGTCGGACGGCTCAGCCGCGGCGATTCTGGCCTCGGAGGCGTTCGTCGACAAGCACGGGCTGGCCGGCCAGGCCACCGAGATCGTCGGGCAGGCCATGACCACGGACTTCCAGAACACCTACGACGGCACCGCCAAGGGCATCATCGGCCACCACATGAATGAGGCTGCGGCACGCAAGGTCTACCAGCAGTCCGGGCTCGGGCCGGAGGACTTCCAGGTCATCGAGCTGCACGACTGCTTCTCGGCCAACGAACTGCTGCTCTATGAGGCCCTCGGTCTCTGCGAAGCCGGTGAGGCGGGCAAGCTCATCGACGCAGGCGACACCACGTACGGCGGCCGGTGGGTGGTCAACCCGTCCGGCGGGCTGATCTCGAAGGGCCACCCGCTGGGGGCCACCGGGCTGGCGCAGTGCGCGGAGCTGACCTGGCAGCTTCGCGGCGCCGCCGACAAGCGGCAGGTCTCCGACGTCACCGCGGCACTGCAACACAACATTGGGCTCGGTGGCGCCGCAGTCGTCACGGCGTATCAGCGAGCCGATCGGAGCAACTGACCGTGGGACACATCGAAGCCGAACGCGAACTGCCCGCGCCCGTGGACGCGGTCTGGGCGATGATCGCCGACCCCTCGACGTGGGCGGACTGGTTCACCATCCATGAGAAGTGGCTTTCCGAGGTGCCGCCCACGCTCACCGAGGGGACACAGCTTGCGGCCAAGATCGTGATGCTGGGCATGGCCAACAAGATCGAGTGGACCGTCGACGGCATCGAGGCGCCCCGCCGGCTTTCGATGAGCGGCACCGGCATGGCGGGGGTGAGATGCGCGTTCACCTTTCACCTTGAGCCGGCCGGCGACAGCGCGTCGCGGTTCACCCTGTCCGGCGACTTCGAGGGTGCGCTGATCAAGGGTGCGCTGGGCAAGGCCGTTGAGAAGGACGGCGCCAAGCAACTCGACAAGACGCTCGTTCAACTCACCGAGCTGGCGGCCGCGGATGCCTGACGACGAATTGAGTTTCGACGACAGCCGCCTCGACATCTTCAGTGACGAGGATCGCTTCGAGGTCACCGCGGAGCGGATCGCCGAATACGCGGCGGCCACCAATGATCCGATCGCCGCCCACCGCAACGGGGACATCGCGCCGCCGGTGTTCGCGATCGTGCCGGTGTTCCAGGCGTTGTTGGTTCCGGCGGTCGACGTGATGCCGGTCGAGCTGATCCCGCGAATCGTCCACGGCGAACAGGATTTCCATTTCCACCGGCCGATCTACCCGGGCGACAGGCTGGTGTCGCGCGCGAAGATGATCGGCTACCAGGGGTTGGAGAAGGGTACCCGGTCCGCAATCCTGCTCGAATGTCGGACCGACGAGGGCGAACTGGTCAACGAGCAGTACGTGACGACGTTCGTCCGCGGCTTCGATGCCGGCAAGGCGGTGGGCGAGCTCAGCCCCGGCCATAAGTTCGACGACGCGCTGCATGAGCAGGCGCCGCTGGCGAAGGCGCACGCGCACGTCGACCTCGACCAGACGTTCCGGTACTCGCCGGCGTCCGGTGACCCGATGCCGATTCACCTCGACGTCCAGATCGCACGTAGCGCGGGTCTGCCCGGGATCATCGCGCATGGCCTGTGCACGATGGCGATGACGTCGTGGGGCGTGCTGAACGAGGTTGGCGGCTCAGATACCAAACGCCTCAAAAGGTTTGCGGTGCGATTCGCCAAGATGGTTCTTCCGGGTGACGACCTCGAGACCAGAATCTGGAACGCCGGAACGACCGACGGGATCATCAGCTACGCATTCGAGACCGCGCGCGGCGAGGACTTCGTGATCACCGACGGTCTCGCCGAGATCACCGAATAGGAGGACGCGAAACCATGGCCGCTCTGCAGGGACGGGTCGCCGTCATCACCGGCGCGGGTCGCGGCATCGGCCGCGAGCATGCGCTGTTGTTCGCGACGCAGGGCGCGTCGGTCGTCGTGAATGACTTCGGCGGCGATAACACCGGCGAGGGCGCGGACGCCGGTCCCGCGCAGGAAGTGGTCGACGAGATCGCGGCGGCGGGCGCCACGGCGGTGGCCAACACCGACAACGTCGCCGACTGGAGCGGCGCAAAAAGAATTGTCCAGCAGGCGATCGACGAGTTCGGTCGGCTTGACGTGCTGGTGAACAACGCCGGGATCCTGCGCGACTCCTTCATCGCGGGCATGGCCGAGTCGGACTGGGACGCGGTGATCGCGGTGCACCTCAAGGGGCACTTCGCGATGCTGCGCCACGCGGCGCAGTACTGGAAAGCCCAGTCGAAGGCCGGCGATCAGCCCAACGCCGCGGTGATCAACACCGCGTCGGGGTCGGGAACGACGATTCCCAACCCCGGTCAGGCCAACTACGGCTCGGCCAAGGCGGCGATCGCGGCGCTGACGCTGATCGCGGCCGAAGAACTCGAACGCTACGGGGTGCGGGTGAACGCGATCACTCCGATTGCCCGAACCCGTCTGACGCTGGCCACGCCGGGGATGGGTTCCCTGATGAGCGAGCCCGACGAGGGCGAGCTGGATCTGTTCAGCCCGGCGAACATCTCGCCCTTGGTGGCCTACCTGGCGACCGAGAAATGCCCGATCACCGGCCGCGTGTACGCCGTTCAGGGTGGCGCGATTTCGCGGCTGGCGGGCTGGCACGACGTCGAGACCATCGAGACCGACGGGCCGTGGCTGCTCGACGACATCGCCGCGCGGCTGCCCGGCTGACAGAGGAGACACTGATGATCGAGTGGTCCGAGAGCGATCTGCTGGTCCGTGATGCAGTACGGGGGTTCATCGACAAAGAGCTCCGGCCCAACGTCGACGCGCTCGAGAGCGGCGAGATGACCCCGTACCCGATCATCCGAAAGCTGTTCAGCCAGTTCGGGCTTGATGTGATGGCCGCCGAGGCGGTCAAGAACATGCTGGACCGCGAACGGGCCCGCGAGCGCGACGGTGAGCCGTCGTCGAAAAGCTCTGGCGGCGGCCTTGCCGGCATGGGTGATCAGGTGTCGATGGCGGCGATCATGATCAGCGAGCTCGCGGGCGTCAGCCTCGGCACCGTGGGCGCGATGGGCGTCAGCCTCGGGCTGGGCGCAGCGACGATCATGTCACGGGGCACCCTGGCGCAGAAAGAACGCTGGCTGCCGCCGCTGGTGACGATGGAAAAGGTTGCGGCGTGGGCGATCACGGAGCCCGACTCCGGCTCGGATGCGTTCGGCGGGATGAAGACGTACGTCCGGCGCGACGGTGACGACTACATCCTGAACGGGCAGAAGACGTTCATCACGAACGGTCCCTACGCCGACACCGTGATCGTCTACGCGAAGCTCGATGACGGCGGCGGGGTCACCGACAAACGCGACCGCCCGGTGCTGACGTTCGTGCTCGACTCGGGCATGCCGGGGTTCGCGCAGGGCAAGCCGTTCCGGAAGATGGGCATGCACGCCTCGCCGACCGGCGAACTGTTCTTCGACAACGTCCGGCTGGGCCCCGACCGGCTGCTGGGCGACAACGGCGGCCACACCGGTGGCGACGGGCGGGAGAGCGCACGGGCCAGCTTTGCCGGCGAGCGCATGGGGGTGGCTCTGCTGGCCCTGGGCATCATCAACGAATGCCACCGGCTGTGCGTCGAGTACGCGAAGAACCGCATGCTCTGGGGGCAGAACATCGGCAACTTCCAGCTGATTCAGCTCAAGCTGGCGAAGATGGAGATCGCCCGGATCAACGTGCAGAACATGGTGTTCTCGACGCTGGAGGGCATCCGGGTCGGCAAGCTGCCGACGCTGGCGGAGGCGTCGGCGATGAAGCTGTACAGCTCGGAGACGGCCACCGACGTCGCGATGGATGCCGTGCAGTTGTTCGGCGGCAACGGGTACATGACCGAGTACCGGGTGGAACAGCTTGCCCGCGATGCGAAGTCGCTGATGATCTATGCGGGCAGTAACGAGGTTCAGGTGACGCACGTCGCCAAGGACCTGCTGCGGCGCTAGGCGGCAACGGCCGCTAAGTCCGGTTGCGCAGTAACTGGAGCCAGTTGCCGGGTACCCGATCGCGCGGCCCGGGCACCGTCTGATTCCTCGGGTGACTCGTCGGCGCGGCCAGCTCCGGGCCGTTCACGTAGTCGTTGGTGGCATAGTCCCAGAACCAGCCCTCGCCCGGCTCGAACGATTGGATGACCGGATGGCGCGTCGTGTGCCAGTGCGCGGTCGCGTGGCGCCCCAGCGAGTCGTCACAACAGCCGATGTGCCCGCAGGCCGCGCAGCGCCGCAGGTGGAACCACCAGCCGCCGGCTTGTTCGCACTCGACACAACCGGTGCCGCTTGGCGGCACGGACGGATCGATCATCGTGGTCACGATGCTCATCTTGGCACGGTGCCCTGTGGTCGCGGATAGGGTCGTGCAGTGGCGATCAGCGACTCCAGGGAAGTGGTCATCGAGGCGAGCTCCGAGGAGGTTCTCGACGTGATCGCCGACGTCGAGTCGAGTCCGCAGTGGTCACCCGCGCAGCAGAACGTCGAAATCGTCGACACCGACGACCAGGGTCGCCCGCACCGGGTGAAGATGAAGGTGAAGTCGGCCGGGATCACCGACGAATGTGTCGTCGAGTACACCTGGGCGGACGGCGTCGTTTCGTGGTCGCTGGTCAGTTCGGCAGTGCAGAGGCGACAGGACGCGAGCTACACGCTCACCCCGGAGGGGTGACAACACCAGGGTGAAATTCGATCTCACCGTCGATCCGAAGATCCCGGTGCCGGGCTTCGTGATGCGCAGGGCGATCAAGGGCGCGATGAACGACGCCACCGACGGACTGCGCAAGCGCGTTCTGTCACTCAAGAAGTAGCGCTCATCGCCGCGATTGAATGCTCTTCGCGCAAGCGCTCATCGCCGACCGATGCTCTTCGCGCAAGCGCTCATCGCCGACCGATGCTCTTCGCGCAAGCGCTCATCGCTGTTCTAGGGTGCTGGGTGTGACCAACACGGGACCCCTGGCCGGGGTGAGAGTAATCGAATTGGGCGGTATCGGACCTGGTCCGCACGCAGCGATGGTGCTCGCGGATCTGGGCGCCGACGTGGTGCGGGTGCGGCGGCCCGGTGGCTTCGCGATGCCGCGCGAGGACCGTGACCTGATGCACCGGGGCAAGCGGGTCGTCGACCTCGACGTGAAGAACAACCCGCAGGCGCTGCTCGATCTGGCGGCCAAGGCCGATGTGCTGCTGGATCCGTTCCGGCCGGGCACCTGCGAGCGCCTCGGCATCGGGCCGGACGACTGCGCGGCGGTCAACCCGCGACTGATCTACGCCCGGATGACCGGCTGGGGGCAGGACGGGCCGATGGCGATGACGGCCGGCCATGACATCAACTACCTGTCACTGACGGGTGCGTTGGCATCGATGGGCTACCGGGACCGGCCACCGCTGCCGCCGATGAACCTGGTCGCCGACTTCGGTGGCGGGTCGATGTTCCTGCTGTTGGGCATCGTCGCCGCGCTGTACGAGCGCGAGAAGTCCGGCAAGGGGCAGGTCATCGACGCCGCGATGGTCGACGGTGTCAGCATCCTGGCGCAGATGCAGTGGACGATGAAGGCCGTCGGCACGCTGTCCGACGAGCGTGAGTCCGGCCTGCTGGACGGCGGTGCGCCGTTCTACCGGACCTACGAGACATCCGACGGCAAATACATGGCGGTCGGGGCGATCGAGCCCCAGTTCTTCGCCGAACTCCTCAACGGATTGGGCCTGACCGCCGACGACGTGCCCAGCCAGCTGGACCGCGATTCCTTCCCTCAGATGCGCAAGATCTTCACCGAGAAGTTCGCCGGCAAGACTCGCGACGAGTGGACCGACATCTTTGCCGGCACCGACGCGTGCACCACCCCGGTGTTGACGTGGACCGAGGCCGCTCAAGGCGAACACCTGCGAGCACGCTCTACGATTGCCGACAGGAATGGCTACGACCAGGCTTCTCCGGCGCCGCGGTTTTCGCGCACGTCGGTCAGCGAGTTCGGCCCGCCGCCGACGGACACCACGCCGGTCGCCGAGATCGGCTGGTAGCCAGTTAGCTGGATGCGCGGGAAGAAACGGCTTTCGCAATCGCTGACCGGTACCCTCGGTTGTGTGGCCGTTCGCGCGTCCCGTGAAGTGTTGATCGACGCTGCTCCGGAGGCGATCCTGGACGCGCTCGCCGACCTCGAGTCGGTGCCCTCCTGGTCTCCGTTGCACAAACGCATCGAGGTGCTGGACTGCTACGACGATGGCCGGCCGCACCACGTCAAGGTCCACTACAAGGTAATGGGCATCACCGACAAGGAGCTGCTCGAATACCACTGGGGCCGGGACTGGATGATCTGGGACGCCGGCGAGACGTTTCAGCAGCACGCTCAGCATGTTGAGTACACCCTGCGACCGGAAGCCGGTAAGACCCGCGTGCGTTTCGACATCACCCTGGAGCTCCGGGCGCCGGTTCCCGAGTTCTTGTTGAAGCGCGCGAAGAACTATGTCCTCGATGTGGCGACCGAGGGCTTGCGCAGGCGCGTCTGCGGCGAGATGCACCCCGTTCGCATGAATCCTGACGCGACGTAGTTGGCTTGTGTCCTGGGTTGTCCCCACGATCGTCACTGCCTTTGCGATGTTCGTGGCCACGAATATCGACGATGCCGTCGTCCTCGTCGTGCTCAACGTGGCATCACAGGCCGGCGGTATTCCGCAGCGGTGGCAGATCTGGGCGGGTCAATACCTCGGGTTCTCGGTGATTCTGCTGGTCTCGTTCAGCGCCGCGCTCGGTTTGCGGGCCGTGCCGGTCGAATGGGTGGGACTGTTGGGCCTGATCCCGTTGCTGCTCGGGATTCGGGGCCTGCTCACGTTCGTCCGCACCCGGCGTGACCGGGAGCCGGATCCGCCGGTAATGGCAACCGGGCTGTTGTCGGTGGTTGCGATCACTGTCGCCAACGGCGGCGACAACATCGCGCTCTACACCCCGGTGTTTCGCATCATCGGCGCGGCCGACGCGGCCCTGACTCTCGCGGTGTTCGCGGCGTGTACCGCGCTGTGGTGCCTAGCAGGTCAGCTGGCCGTATCTCATCAGCGGGTTGTCGAGATGCTGCAGCGGTCCAGCCGGTGGCTGGTGCCCGTGGTTTTCGTCGTTCTCGGTGTTTACCTCATCGGCCGGTCGGGGCTGATGGGCGCCGTGTTCGGCTGACCGCCACCCGAGAACCAACCGCTGCACGCCCACTGCGCTCACCGCGCCGGCCAGCCCGACCACCGGCGCGGTCGGTACCGATCCGGCATCGATGACCAGGTAGCCGAACCAGGCACCGGCGGCCAGCAATCCGAATCGGGTTGGCGTCCAGCCCGCGGGTGACCCGAAGCGCCACGACAGCGCCACGCCCAGCATGAACGCCAGCGCGTGCCCGACCGACGTGAAGTCCTTGTTCACCATCGCGACCAGCACGGCGATCGCGATCCACCAGCCCGTCCATCCGGCGCGCCAGCGGTTCGGCAGGGCAGCCGTCAGGGCGCCCAGCACCGCAGCGACGCCGTAGCTGATCCCGACGTCGCTGGCCCGGGCGGTTTCGGTGGGCAGCCAACCGTTGTGAATCGCGATGACAAGTCCGACGGCGACGATCAGCGTGGCCCCGACATGGCCGAGCAGGAACGCGAGTACCACCCGCCGGCCGCGCAAGAGCAGTTCCGCGACCGCGAGCAGACACACGAGGCCGGGCAGCGAAGCGAAGACCAGGTCGCCATCGGTCACGAATGCGCTGCCGAACAACGTGTCGAGATGGCCGTGCTTCAGGTTGTCCAGGTTGGTGCTCATCCGGGCGACGGCGCTGTTCTGCGCGTCGGGCCCCAGCACCATCAGCGTTGTGGCGACGACAGTCAGCGCTGCGCAGTACGCGAGCGTAACCCGCAGCGCGAACAGGCTGACCAGTATTCGCGACGCCACCACCTTCAATATCCGGCAGGCGTGTTACCGGCTTGTATCGCCCGTGACAACGCCGTGTTCGGACGTTTCACTGGCCTTCACCCGGCGTTGCCGCTCGACGGTCGCCAGGTAGAACGCCCACCCGAACGTCGAGCTCGCCGTCAGGACGAAGATGAAGTACAACCAGGGCCGACGGATACCGCGGCGGCGGCCGTCGATGATCACCAGCAACGGCAGTAGGACCAGGCTCATGATGTAGTAATCCGAGCTCGCCGAACTGACGGCGGGGTTGGCCCAGCCAAGTTGGATGAATTCCTTCCAGCTGCCGTGGTCCCCCCAGATCGCGTTGTGGGTGCCGTGCGAGTACTCGTTGACGTATTTGAGGTTGAAGTAATAGCCGATCGCGGTCGCCGCGATGCCGGCCACGTAGTAGACGGCCTCGAGGACAGAGACCTTGGGACTCGCGGGCCGCCGGAAGATCTGCGGATTCGCGGCCACGATGACCGCGATGAGTGCGATGGCGATGACGAGATGGATGATGAGCGCGACCATGGTGCCGCAGTCTGGTCTCCCGTCGAAGTTATGTCAATATTGACATAACTTTCTGAGGTACCGTACCGGCATGGTCCGGCCGGCACAGACCGTGCGCAGCGAGCGCACCCGCGAGGCGTTGCGCCGCGCGGCGCTGCTGCGCTTCCTCGACCAGGGCGTGGAACACACGTCGGCCGAACAGATCGCCGTGGACGCCGGTGTCTCGCTGCGCACGTTCTACCGGCACTTCGCGTCCAAACACGATCTGCTCTTCGCGGACTACGACGCCGGCCTGCACTGGTTTCGGACCGCGCTGGCCTCCCGCCCGTCCGGCGAACCGCTCATCGAGTCGGTTCAGGCCGCAATCTTCGCGTTTCCGTACGACGTTGAGGTCGTGACCCAGATCGCCGCGCTGCGCTCCCAGGAGTTGGATCCGGATCGGATCGTCCGGCACATCCGCCAGGTCGAGGCGGACTTCGCCGACGCGATCGCCGAACACCTTCGGCGCCGGACACCACCCGGTGACCTCGGCGCCCCGCTTCGGATAGCGGTTATCGCCCGCTGCATCGCGGCAGCCACCTTCGGGGCGATGGAGTTGTGGATGGTGGCCGACGACAGGTCTCTCGCGGATCTGGCCGGGATGTGCCGGACAGCGCTCGGCTGGCTCGACATCAGGGATTCGCTGTTTCGTCAATATTGACAAAACTGTTGTCACCGTGGGAACGTCCGATGATGGCGACCTATGACGCGATTGTGGTCGGAGCGGGGCACAACGGGCTGACCGCGGCCGCGTTACTGCAACGGGCCGGATTGCGGACGCTGTGCCTGGAGTCCAAGCTCTACGCGGGTGGGATGGCCTCCACCGTGGAGCTTTTCGAGGGCTACAAGTTCGAGATCGCAGGCTCGCTGCAACTCACGACGTCGGCGGTCGTGAGTGCCGAGCTTTCGCTGGACACCCTGCCCACGGTCGATCTGGACGTGATGTCGGTGTCGATGCGCGGGATAGGAGACGAACCGCTCGTCTACTACACCGACCCGATGAAGCTGCTGACGCATCTCAACGAGGTACACGGTGCCGAGGCGGTGAACGGCATGGCCGGCTTGATGGCGTGGAGCCAGGCCCCGGCGCGGGCCCTCGGCAGGTTCGACGCCGGCCGGCCGCCGAAGACGCTGGACGAGATGTATGCGTGTGCGGCGAACGAATTCGAGCGATCGACCATCACCGACATGCTGTTCGGCTCGGTCAGCGATGTGCTCGACAGGTACCTGCCCGACAAGGAGAAGCACGGGGCTCTGCGCGGGATGCTCGCGTTTCTCGCGGTCAACACCACCTACCGCGGGCCCGAAACTCCGGGCACCGCCGCAGCGTTCGCGTTCGGGCTGGCTGTCCCCAACGAAGACGCGGTGCTGACCAAGAAGCTGCGCGGCGGTATCGGCGCGCTGACACAGCACCTGATTGCGCTCTTCACCGGCGACGGCGGACACCTGCGGCTGCGCACCCCGGTCGCCGAGGTCCTTGTCCGCGACGGGCGGGCCGCAGGTGTGCGCACCGAGGACGGCGAGACCATCAGCGCGCCGATCGTGGTCTCGGCCGTCGCCCCCGATTTCACGCTGACCCGGCTCATCGACCCGAATGCGGTGCCCGCCGGGGTGCGCGAGCGGTTCTCGCGCACCGATCACCGCGGCAGCTACTTGCAGATGCACTTCGCGCTCGACGGCATTCCCGAGTTCGCCGCACCGTACGAACTGCTGAACGACCCCGCGTTGCAGGCCAACATCGGGCTGTTCGCCACACCCGAGGAGCTCCAGCAGCAGTGGGAGGACTGCCGCCGCGGCATCGTGCCGGCGGATCCCGCCGTCGCGCTGCAGATTCCGTCCGTGCATGACCCGCAGCTCGCGCCCGAGGGTAAGCACGCGGCGTCGGCGTTCTCGCTGTGGTTCCCCATCGAAGGGGACAATTTGAAAAAGGACGGGGCTTACGGCGCGATCAAAACCGAAATGGGACAACGCGTCATCGACAAGCTGACCCGCATCGCCCCGAATTTCGGGCAGCTCATCACGCTGCACACCACGTTCACGCCCCGGCACATGGGCACCATGTTCGGCGCTCCGGGCGGCGACTACTGCTATGGCTTGCTGCACCCCGACCAGATCGGCATGAACCGCCCCGGGCCGACGGGCTTCATCGACCAGCCGATCGGAGTCGACGGGCTCTACCTGGCCAGCGCCGGATGCCATGGCGGGCCCGGCATCACGTTCATCCCCGGCTACAACGCGGCTCGCCAGGCCCTCGCGGATCTCGAACGCTGAACCACTACCGCGAGCGCGCCGCCGAATCTAGCCTGTGGTCACAGCTGAAGGAGTGATCATGGGATTCACCACGCCGACCTTGCCTGCGGTTGACTTCGAAACCTTCCTCAAGCAGCCGCTGATGGAGCGCATCAAGACACTGACCTTGAAATGGGTGGACCACGGTTACGGGGTTCCGCGGCTGGTCCACCTCATCTACATCGTCAAGCTCGTGCTGTTCTACGCGGTGGGCGGCATCGCGATCGCCACCGTCACATCCCACCTGCCGGCGTTTTGGCACGTATCCGGTTGGTGGAACCAGCCGATCGTGTACCAGAAGGCGATCCTGTGGACGGTACTGCTGGAACTCCTCGGCCTGGCCGGCTCGTGGGGACCGCTGGCCGGCAAGACGAAGCCGATGACGGGCGGCTACCGATTCTGGGCGAGGCCCAACACCATCCGGTTGAGGCCGTGGCGGTGGGTTCCGTTCACCGCGGGCAACCGGCGCACCACATTCGACGTCGCGCTGTACGTGGCCCTGAGCGTCAGCGTCGTGGTGGCCCTCGTGCTGCCTCCGGTGGCGAGTGCCTCGCTGTCCGCGGCTGTGCCGTCCAATACGTCGGGTCTGGTGAACCCGGCATTGCTGGTGGCGCCGATGGTGCTGTTGGTGCTCATCGGCCTGCGCGACAAGACCATCTTTTTGGCCGCACGCGGCGAGCAGTACCTGCCCGCGCTGTTCTTCTTCGCCGCGTTGCCGTTCGTCGACATGATCATCGCGGGCAAACTGCTGATCTTCACCGTCTGGTTCTGGGCAGGCGTCTCGAAGTTCGGGATGCACTTCACCCATGTCATCCCGCCGATGGTGAGCAATAGCCCTGCGATGCCGCTCAAATGGCTGAAGCGACTGCACTATCGCAAGTTCCCCGAGGACCTGTTGCCGTCTCATTTCGCCAGTTTCATGGCGCATGGTCCGGGCACTGTGGTCGAGATCATCGCTCCGCTGACCCTGCTTCTGTCTCCGTGGCCGTGGCTGACGTTCATCGCTGCGGCGATCATGGTCTCCTTCCACCTGTTCATCATTTCGACGTTCCCGCTGGCGGTCCCGGTGGAATGGAACGCGCTGTTCGCCTATCTGGTGATCTTCTTGTTTGTCGGCTTCCCGAACTGGCGGGGCTACGCGATCACGGACATGTCCTCGCCGTGGTTGACCGTCGCCATCCTCGGCTGCCTGTGTTTCTTCCCGGTGCTCGGCAACATTCGCCCCGACCTGGTGTCGTTTCTGCCTGCTATGCGCCAGTACGCGGGTAACTGGGCGTCGGCCACGTGGGCGTTCGCGCCGGGCGCAGAGGACAAACTGAACAAGGTGACCAGGTCGGCCGGTAACCAGGTCGCGCAGTTGATCGACTACGGCTACGAACCGAACGAAGCCGAGATCTTCGCGCAGCAGACCATCGCGTGGCGGGCCATGCACAGCCAGGGCCGTGGACTGTTCTCCGTCCTGCTGAAGAACCTTCCCGACATCGACCGCAGAACGGTTCGCGAGGCGGAGGTGGTGTGTAACACGTTGATCGGGTTCAACTTCGGTGACGGCCACCTGCACGACGAGGATCTGATCGAGGCCGTTCAGGACGAGGCTCAGTTTGAGCCCGGCGAGCTGATGGTGGTGTGGGTCGAGTCGCAGCCCATCGGAAGCAAGGTGCAGCACTACAAGGTGATCGATCCGGCGTTGGGCGTGATCGAGCGCGGCACCTGGAAGGTGGCCGATACGGTGACGCAACAGCCGTGGCTGCCCAACGGCCCGATCCCGCTGAACGTGACCTGGACACGCGGCGGCGCGCAACAGGCGGTCAGGTAGCGCCGGACCGCAGCGTCGACAACCGGCGCAGCGCCTCGTCGAGCGTGTCGTCCTTCTTGCAGAACGTGAACCGCACCAGGTGATTCCACGCCGCGGCGTGCGAACCGTCGGGATCACAGAACGCCGACAGCGGGATCGCGGCCACCCCGGCACGGTGCGGCAGCTCGGCGCAGAACGTGGTGCTGTCGGTGTAGCCCAGCGGGCGCGGGTCTGCGCACAGGAAATATGTGCCGCCGCTGTGGTGGACGTCGAACCCGATATCTGCCAGGCCCGCCGCGAGCCGGTCTCGCCTGGCCTGCAATGTCTTTCGTAACGTGATCACCCAGTCCTGCTGGGTGGCCAGGGCCAGTGCCACGGCGGGCTGAAACGGGGCCCCGCCGACGTAGCTGAGAAACTGCTTGGCCGCCCGGACGCCGGCGATGATATCGGCGGAGCCGCAGGCCCAGCCGATCTTCCAGCCCGTGCAGTTGAACATCTTTGCGGCGCTGGAGATCGTCACGGTGCGGTCGGCCATTCCGGGGAATGAGGCCAACGGGAGGTGGTGTGCGTTGTCGAAGACCAGATGTTCGTACACCTCGTCGGTGATCACCAGCAGATCCGCCTCGACAGCGACGTCTGCGATGGCGGCGAGTTCCGTCTCGCGCAGCACCATGCCGGTCGGGTTGTGTGGGGAGTTGACGATCAGCGCCTTCGTTCGTGGTGTGACGGCCCCGCGCAGCACATCGACGTCGAGCGCGAACCCGCGGCCGTCTCCTACCAGCGGCACGGTGACGCGTTGGGCTTGCGCCATCGCGAGCACCGGCGCGTACGAGTCGTAGTACGGCTCGATGAGCAAGACCTCGGAGCCGGGCTCGACGAGGCCTATCACCGCGGCGGCGATCGCCTCGGTGGCGCCGACGGTGACCAGCACCTCGCGGTCCGGATCGTGGGTGATGCCGTACTTGGACTGCCGATCCGCGGCGATCGCTTCACGCAGCGCAGCAATGCCGGGCCCCGGCGGGTACTGGTTGACTCCGTCGGCGATGGCCTGCCGGGCGGCTTCCAGCATCGCCGGTGGCCCGTCCTCGTCGGGGAAACCCTGCCCGAGATTCACCGCCCCGATCCGCGCGGCCAGCGCCGACATCTCGGCGAACACCGTGGTGGTGTAGGGCACCAGCCGCGCAACCGTCATAGCCGCGAATGTTACGTTCGCCCGCCTCCAACCGGCCCAACCAACAGGTTGGTTTAAGCGCGCTGCTAGGCTTGCCGCCATGTCCGAAGAAGCGTTTATCTATGAGGCCATCCGCACCCCTCGCGGCAAGCAGCGCAACGGCTCGCTGACTGAGGTCAAACCGCTGAACCTGGTCACCGGCCTGGTCGACGAGCTGCGTCGCCGGTTCCCCGATCTGGACGAGAACCTGATCAGCGACCTGATTCTCGGCGTGGTATCGCCGGTGGGGGACCAGGGCGGTGACATCGCCCGCACCGCGGTGCTGGCCGCGGGCCTTCCCGAGACGACCGGCGGCGTGCAGCTCAACCGGTTCTGCGCATCCGGGCTGGAGGCCGTTAACACCGCCGCCCAGAAGGTGCGCTCCGGCTGGGATGACTTGGTGCTCGCCGGCGGTGTCGAGTCGATGTCACGGGTCCCGATGGGCTCCGATGGCGGCGCGTGGGCGACCGACCCCGAGACCAACTACCAGATCGGCTTCGTCCCGCAGGGCATCGGCGCCGACCTGATCGCCACCATCGAGGGCTTCTCCCGCGCCGACGTCGACGCCTATGCGCTGCGGTCGCAGCAGAAGGCGGCGGAGGCATGGTCGGGCGGTTATTTCGCGAAGTCCGTTGTGCCGGTGCGTGACCAGAACGGCCTGCTGATCCTCGACCACGACGAGCACATGCGTCCCGACACCACGGCCGACGGTCTGGCAAAGCTGAAGACCGCGTTCGACGGAGTCGGCTCGATGGGCGGCTTCGACGACGTGGCGCTGCAGAAGTATCACTGGGTCGAGAAGATCAACCACGTTCACACCGGCGGCAACAGCTCCGGGATCGTCGACGGCGCCGCGCTGGTGCTCGTCGGCTCAGAGCAGGCCGGCCGGTCACAGGGGTTGACGCCGCGGGCCCGCATTGTGGCGACCGCCACCAGCGGCTCCGATCCGGTGATCATGCTCACCGGCCCCACCCCGGCCACCCGCAAGGTGCTCGACCGGGCCGGCCTGACGGTCGACGACATCGACCTGTTCGAGCTCAACGAGGCGTTCGCGTCGGTGGTGCTGAAGTTCCAGAAGGACCTGGACATCCCGGACGAGAAGCTGAACGTCAACGGTGGCGCCATCGCTATGGGCCACCCGCTGGGGGCCACCGGAGCGATGATCGCCGGCACCATGGTCGACGAGCTGGAGCGCCGCAACGCGCGCCGCGCGCTGATCACGCTGTGCATCGGCGGCGGCATGGGTGTGGCGACCATCATTGAACGGGTCTGAGAGGGTACGAACAGAAATGGCAGAGAACACCATCCAGTGGGACAAGGATGCGGACGGCATCGTCACGCTGACGCTGGACGACCCGACCGGTTCGGCGAACGTGATGAACGAGCACTACGCCGAGTCCATGCATCGCGCCGTCGGACGCCTTGTTGCAGAGCAGGATTCGATCACCGGCGTGGTCATCACCAGCGCGAAGAAGACCTTCTTCGCCGGCGGTGACCTGAAGGGCATGATCCAGGCCCAGCCGGAGGACGCGGGCGAGTTCTTCAGCACCGTCGAGGCGATCAAGAAAGACCTTCGCACGCTGGAGACCTTCGGCAAGCCGGTGGTCGCCGCCGTCAACGGCGCCGCGCTCGGCGGCGGCCTGGAGATCACGTTGGCGTGTCACCACCGCGTGGCCGCCGACGTGAAGGGACTTGTCGTCGGCTTTCCCGAGGTGACGCTGGGGCTGCTGCCCGGCGGTGGGGGTGTCACCCGCACCGTGCGCATGTTCGGCATCCAGAACGCGTTCATGAATGTGCTGTCGCAGGGCACCCGGTTCAAGCCGGCCCAGGCCAAGGAGATCGGCCTCGTCGACGAGGTGGTGGGGACCGTCGAGGAGCTGGTGCCCGCCGCCAAGGCGTGGATCAAGGCCAACCCCGACGCGCACACCCAGCCGTGGGATGCCAAGGGCTACAAGATGCCCGGCGGCACGCCGAGCAGCCCCGCGCTGGCGGCGATCCTGCCGTCGTTCCCCGCGCTGCTGCGCAAGCAGCTCAAGGGCGCGCCGATGCCTGCGCCGCGGGCGATCCTGGATGCCGCGGTCGAGGGTGCGCAGGTGGACTTCGACACGGCCAGCCGCATCGAGAGCCGTTACTTCACGAATCTGGTCACCGGCCAGGTCGCCAAGAACATGATCCAGGCGTTCTTCTTCGACCTGCAGCACATCACCTCCGGCGGTTCGCGGCCCGAGGGCATCGGCCAGACCCCGATCCATAAGATCGGCGTGCTGGGCGCCGGAATGATGGGCGCCGGGATCGCGTATGTCTCGGCCAAGGCCGGTTTCGATGTGGTGCTCAAGGATGTCAGCATCGAGGCCGCGCGCAACGGCAAGGGTTACTCCGAGGGCCTGGAAGCCAGGGCGCTGTCGAAGGGCCGCACCACAGAACAGAAGTCCAAGGCGCTGCTGGACCGGATCACGCCGACGGCCGACGCCGCCGACCTGGCCGGTGTCGACTTCGTGATCGAGGCGGTGTTCGAGAGCCAGGACCTCAAGCACAAGGTCTTCCAGGAGATCGAGGACATCGTCGAGCCCAACGCGCTGCTCGGGTCGAACACCTCGACGCTGCCGATCACCGGTCTGGCGACCGGCGTCAAGCGGCAGGAGGACTTCATCGGGATCCACTTCTTCTCGCCGGTCGACAAGATGCCGCTGGTGGAAATCATCAAGGGCGAGAAGACTTCTGACGAGGCGCTGGCCCGGGTGTTCGACTACGTGCTGGCGATCGGCAAGACCCCGATCGTCGTCAACGACAGTCGCGGCTTCTACACCTCGCGGGTGATCGGCACGTTCATCAACGAGGCGATCGCGATGCTCGGCGAGGGTGTCGAGCCGGCCAGCATCGAGCACGCCGGCGGCCAGGCCGGTTATCCGGCGCCGCCGCTGCAGCTGTCCGACGAGCTCAACATGGAGCTGATGGCCAAGATCGCGAAGGCCACCCGCGACGGCGTGGAGGCCGCCGGCGGCACCTACCAGCCGCACCCGGCCGAGCGTGTCGTCGACAAGATGATCGAGCTCGGCAGGCCAAGCAAGTTGAGCGGCAAGGGTTTCTACGATTACGCCGACGGTAAGCGGGTCGGCCTGTGGCCGGGTCTGCGGGAGGCATTCCGCTCCGGGACGTCGCAGCCGCCGCTGCAGGACATGATCGACCGGATGCTGTTCGCTGAGGCCCTGGAAACCCAGAAATGCCTCGACGAGGGTGTGCTGACGTCGACCGCCGATGCCAACATCGGCTCGATCATGGGCATCGGCTTCCCGCCGTGGACCGGCGGCACCGCCCAGTACATCGTCGGCTATCCGGGCGGCAAGGACGGCTTCGTCGCGCGGGCCCGGGAGCTGGCCGCCAAGTACGGCGACCGGTTCAACCCGCCGGGCTCGCTCACCTAGCTGGCGGTATGTCCTGTCAAGTGCGATGTGGGCGCAGGCGTGCTCGCCGAGAGCAATAGCGCCGGTCCCGTTGTCGTTTTGTCGGTATTGATGGTCCGGGTGTTGGGCTGGCCAGAGATTGGTGCCGTGAGCGCCCACGCTGACTTATGCGACCTCAACCGCCTGGCGGGTCATCTGGCGTCGTTCGGGCTGCGGTCAGGCGAAGGGCCGGGTGCCAAGCTAGGAACGGCGTAACCCTGAGGTCCGCCATAGCGCGATCGGCATCTGATCCGGCCCTTCGTTGGTTCCAGCTTCGCACTCGCGACCGTAGTTGTGAAGGTGGCAGTTCGTTCGCGCCTTTCTGTTGCGGGGGGATGAGTTTCCTCGGCGGCACATAGTGCGCCGGTGCTCGTCGCTGTCCACGTCGTTCGTCCTCGCTGCGCTGCGGGCGCTGCAGGTGGACAGCTCCTGCGTCTCCGGCGGCTGATGGCCGGGACCGAGGAAGACCAGAGGGCTGGTGCGTCAGCTCCAGCGCGATAGGTCGTAGCTGGCGTGGTCGCGCACCAGCGCGTAGGCGATGCGGGTGGCGCGGTGCGCCAGGGCGCATCCGATGATCCCACCGCGCTTGCCGCGCGATTTCAGGGCGCCGGCATAGGCTTTGGCGGCCGCGTCGTGCAGCCACAGGCCCATACCGAGATCGATCAGCGCTCGGCGCAGCGCCACGCTGCCTTCGCGGCTGATCGCTCCGTCGCGGCGTTTACCGGCCGATTCGTATTGCATTGGGGACAGCCCGGCGGCTCGATAGATCTGCCGTGGGCCCGGCCACCGGTCTGGATCACCCAGGGCCGCAGCGTAATTGGCCACCCGAACGATTCCCCAGCCCGGCACCGAGGTCAACGTCGAAAATGGGCTGTGGGGAATCAGCACAGCCAACTCGGTCTCGGCGGCCGCGATCTGGATATCCAGGTCGGCTAGCAGCGCCACATCGGCAGCCAACACCCGCCGCGCCACCACTGCATCAGCGACCGGTAACGCTTCGCGGGCGGCGGTCACTAGACGGTCGGCTAACTCCCGGCGCAGCCTAACCTCACGGGCACGGGCAAACCGGATCAACCGACTTGGCCCCAATGCGCG
Organism: uncultured Actinomycetota bacterium; assembly: GCA_963759655.1. Taxonomy (GTDB): domain Bacteria; phylum Actinomycetota; class Actinomycetes; order Mycobacteriales; family Mycobacteriaceae; genus Mycobacterium. Next base: position 126,222 of record CAVXAG010000020.1, read on the forward strand.
CACGCGGACTGGATCGGCCAATTCCGCGGCGATGAGCCGACCGATCTTGGTGGCCAACACATCCGGCAACACCATCGTCAACCCGGGAAACGCGCGGTCGAGTTGGGCCAGTAACTGATTCTTCGTCGCCGCACGCACCGCAATCCGCCGATGACGATGGGCCGCCCACGCCCCGATCTCACCCAGCAGCTGCGGCGTCGCTCCCGCCGGTTGTCCCCGGCCGGCCAACACCAGCTCGGTGATCGCCTCCAAATCGATCGCGTCGGTCTTCACCCGACGCCGACCGGCAACTCGGCGCTGCTCGGCCACATGGGCCGGATTGAGCTCGAGCACCTCCCACCCCGGCGGCCACCCATAGTCCAGTACCGGCCGGTGATAATGACCGGCCGCCTCCACCGCCAGCTTGACCTGCGTCGACGACTCAATCGCTGAATCAATCAGCTCAACGACCGCCGACATACCTGAGCACGTCAACTCGAACCCGATCGGACCCAGCAACCGAGACCGCTGAGAATTGGTCACCGACAGCACCGCCGAGCACTTGCCGACATCAACGGCAACGACGATCGTGGACGGCGTGACTGGGGCAGCATGATGCACAGACACAACAACACCTCCGGGGGCCTGCCAGGAGAACCCGAGCGCGGCAACGCTCACGGTCCTCAAAGGGAATCGCTAACAATCCCTTCCTGACACCCCCGGAGGCGTTTGTGAAGGACCCACGATCTATATCAGCGCGCCAGTACGTAGTGCCTCAGCCCGCCGCTGCCCCGGTTGGCTGAGTTCTGCTCGTCTCCGGTTGAGAGCAGCGTCCAGTCTCCAGCGAAGCGCCGCTCGATCTCGGCCTGGTCGACGCCGGGCACGACGTGGGATCCGTCGGGCGTGAACTCCACGAGCAGCAGCCGTGCGTCGGGCGCCGCCACCGCGGTGACCTCGCGGACGTAGCGGTCGCGATCGTCGCCGCTCATCCCGTGCAGGCATCCTTGGTCGACGATCAAGCCGAACCCGTCACCGACGCCCTCTTCGGTCAGCCGCGTCGCGTCGCCGCGTCTGAAGTCGACAGAGACTCCCGCGGCGGCGGCCTTGGCGCGCGCCTTGTCCACGGCTCTCGGCACGAAATCGAGTCCGGTCACCTGCCATCCGTGCTGTGCGAGGTAGATGGACGTGTCGCCGGTGCCGCATCCGACGTCGAGCGCGGACGCCGCCGCCAGTGCGGGCGAATCGCCGGTGCCCTCGACGAGGGCGCGCAGGCTCGCCGCAATCGGATGACCGTCCCACGGTGTGAACCCGATCCGATAGAAAACGCGAAACATCCTCTGCCGTGACGTCATGAACCCCACAGTAGACGGGAGCCGACGCGGATAGGCTGCCACCTGTGAGTCTCTATCAGGGTGTGATCGAGCGGTTTTTGAAAACGCGCGCCGGCGGCTGGTTCGCGCTGCACGTGATGAATCCGCTCGACAAGCGTTTGATGAAGTGGTCGAACGGCAAGCTGAACACCGCCATGGGCACCGACGTTCGCGAGAACGCGGTTCTGTTGCGCTGCACCGGCGCCAAGAGCGGCAAGGTCCGTGACGTCCCGCTGCTCGCGACACAGTTTGATGACGGCTGGGTGCTGATCGCTTCCGCGACGGGGGTGCACAACAACCCCGCCTGGTACCACAACCTCAAGGCCCATCCACAGTGCAGCATGATCGTCCCGGACCGTGGCGAGGTCGCATGCGTTGCGCACGAAGCGGACGGCGCCGAGCGCGAGCGTGCCTGGCAGGCCGCCAACGCCCTGTATTCCGGCTACACGGTGTACCAGGGGCGAACCGACCGCCGCATCCCGGTGATGGTTCTGGTCCCGCAAACGTAGCGTTAAGCCTCGCCGAGGTCGGCGGACAACCAGTGCTGCGGTGTCATCGCGATGACGACCTGGCTGCCGAGTTCGGCGCGGGCAAAGTCGAGAAACACGTCCACCCGGTGCGGCGGGAGGTAGCGCCGCGTGAGCTCCACGAGCAGCTCGTCGCCGCCGGGCTCGATGCGGCTGACCGGCCCGTCGACCGCGACGTAGCGCACGGTCGGTTCCGTGCGGTCGACCATCAGCGAGAAGCGGCCGGCAGTTTCGATCAGCCGTGTCTTGGCCGAATCGGCGCCGGTGAGTATCCACGGCTCGCCGCCCGGCGTGTACTGGTACCAGATCGGCACCGCCAGCGGGCCTCGGTCGTCGCCGGCACGAACCGACAGGGCGGCGATGTGACGTTGGGATAGGAACTCTTCGCGTTCGGCTTTCGACAGGGCCATGAACATCGACGCTAGCCAGCCGGCGCCCGCCGGGCGATGAACCGCTGCAGCTTTCCGCTTGCGTGATGGCGAGGAATTTCCTCGACGATACGGATCGCAATCTTCGGCTCGGCCAAGCCGTGCCGCCGCAACGCGGTGACCAACGACGTGCTCAGCGCGCCGACGTCAGGCGTGCCCACCGCGAAAATCTCTGCGCCGGTGACGGTTTGCTTGACCTGATATTCGGACACTCGGGGATCAGTGCCGAGCACGAAACGGAACACGCTCGCAGGCACCGTGGCTGTGCCGTAGCGGAAATCGTCGTCCCGCCGCCCACCGACGTCAGCCACCCGGGCGAACGCGCTTCCGCACTCGCACGGACCGGGCAGCCATGTCACCTGATCCCCGAGGTCGTACCGAATGAACGGAAAGGTCCGGTTGGCGAGCCCGGTGGCGAGCGTCCTCGCGGCAGGCTGGTCGGGGCCGACCGGCACGCCGTTGTCGTCGACGCGTTCCAGCACGACTTCGTCCTCGCACACGTGCAATCCCTCACCGCGGCCACAACCGACCGCCTGCACGCCGATCTCCGTGGATCCCCATAGGTTGTGCACGGGTATGTTCCACGCCTCGCGGATCGCTTGTCGGTCTTCATCGAGAAGTGGTTCGGAGTTGGTGCTGACGCGCACGGGGTGCAGCTCCAGTTGTCCCGCCGACGCTGCGCGGGCAAGACGCCCGATCACGCTTGGGTAGCCGACCAGATGTGTGGGCGCTGCGGCCGAAACCGCGGTGAGCACCTCGTCGAACGGTGCCGCAGCACCGATCACGACGGTGTCCATGCCCTCTGCCGTCGGCACGTCGAACAGCGGTGTGCTTGCGTGCGGGGGTGTGCCCGCCTCCAGTACGGCAAGCAGCTTTTCCGACGGCGCCGGTCCGCGTCGCTCCTCCCGCGCCTGCATTCGCCACGCGAGGCAGGCGACGGAGACGAAGAACTGCCAGTCCCACACGTAGATACCCCGTACACCGCTGGAGCCGCCGGAGCTGAACACCTGCCGACCGCCGGGTGTGTACGAAAACCATTGTTGCTCAGCGAGAATGCGTTCAGCCGAGGCGCGGGTGAGGTCTTTAGCGGTGACGATTGCATCCCATTGGTCCTGTGCGTCGAGCTTGGTCATCATCGGCAGTGACGCCAGATCCGCGACCGATGCCGATGGGGGGTCGAGGTCACGCAGTCGCTGAGCGAAAAACGGTGACCGCTCCCGCGCGTAGCCGAGCAGGGCCCGCAGCCGCTGATCGCGGTAGCGCGTGATCTGCTCCCGCGACCAGTCCAGGCGTGTGACGTGGTCTTCGAGGGCGGCCTGCACAGCGCTGAGATGGGCGGCGCGCATCCGCTGGTAGTGCGACACCGACGATTCCAGCGATAAGCCTTGGTGCGAAGCCATGACGTCCTACATTTGGGTGATTGACGCCACTGTAAACGACATCTGCTATCTACCGGCTCACGAATTGGTCCGTCTGATGTCAGACGGAATTGTGTCGTGCTCCGAAGTCACGCAGGCTCACCTGGACCGCATCGACGCGGTCAATCCCCGTCTCAACGCGTTGGTGGAAGCTGCGGATCCCGAGCTGTGTCTGGGGCTCGCCGGCGAAGCCGACGATCGACGGGCCCGCGGCGAGCCGTTGGGCTCCGCGCACGGACTGCCGGTGGTCGTCAAGGACGTGATGCGGGTGGCCGGGCTGGCGTGTTCGGGTGGCAGTCCCGCGCTTCGGGCGGTCGCGGACGACGACGCGACGGTGGTGTCGCGGTTGCGGGCCGAAGGGGTGATCGTGCTGGGCCTGACGAACGTGCCGGAAATGGGCAGAGGGGGCGAGTCGAATAACAACCTGTACGGCCGCACGAATAATCCGTACGACCTGACGCGGACGCCAGGGGGCAGCAGCGGCGGGTCGGCCGCGCTTGTCGCCGCGGGCGGCGCCGCCCTCAGCGTGGGTTCCGATGGGGGCGGCAGCATCCGGCAGCCCTGCCATAACACCGGCATCGCCGGGCTGAAGCCCACCCATGGGCGAATACCACGGACGGGCAGCGTATTCGGCGATGCGCTGGGCGTCTTCGGCCCGTTCAACTGCTACGGTCCGCTGGCCCGGTCGGTGCAGGATCTCTTCCTAGGTCTGTCGATCATGAACGGGCCGGACCTTCGAGATCCGTACGCAGTGCCCGCGCCGCTGGGCCGGCCCGAGGACGTCGACCTGGGCCGGCTTCGGGTCGCCACGTACCTCGACGACGGCATTTCGCCACCCACCGACGACGTGGCGACCGTCATCACCTCCGCGGCCGAAGCCGTAGCGGACGTGGCCGCTGCGGTCACGCACGCCGCTCCGCCGTGCGTCGGTGCCACGTTGGATCTGCTCTGGGAATCGGTCTTCCTCGGCGGAGATGGCGCGCGGGGGTTCGAAGACGACCTGCGGGCGATCGGCGCCACCGATCCGTCCGAGGAACTGGCCGAGTTCCTGCGGCAGGCGCGCACGGTCGCTTTCTCATTGTCCGAGGCGAGGAGCCGCTTCGTCGGCATCGACACCTATCGCATCGAAATGCTCACGTTCATGGCCGATTACGACGTGATCGTGTGCCCGGCGATGCCGACCGCGGCCAAACTCCACCACCATGGTTTGGTTGAGATCCGGGACTTTTCGCACATGATGGTGCACAACCTGACCGGCTGGCCGGCCGCCGTCGTTCGGTGTGGCACCTCCAAGGAGGCACTGCCAGTCGGGGTGCAGATCGTCGCCAGGCCGTTCCAGGACGCGACGGCGCTGGCTGTCGCCGGGCATCTGGAGAAGGTCTTCGGCGGATGGCGGCCGCCTCCGGTGATGTCGGACAGGGCGGTCGCAGCCGGCTAGGTGCCGGCACCTACAGTGCGAGCTATGGACTTTGGACTGTTCATTCCGCAGGGCTGGCGTCTCGATCTGGTAGGCATCGCGCCCGAGCGGCAGTGGGACGTGATGCGTCAGGTCGCCCAGTATTCCGACAACGGCGCATGGGACTCGCTGTGGGTTTACGACCACTTCCACACCGTTCCGATACCGACGGCCGAGGCCACCCATGAAGCGTGGAGCCTGATGGCCGCCTTTGCGGCGTGCACGTCGCGGATCAAGCTCGGCCAGATGTGTACCGCGATGAGCTACCGCAATCCCGTCTACCTGTCGAAGGTCGCCGCCACCGTCGACGTGATCTCCGGTGGCCGGGTACAGATGGGTATCGGGGGCGGTTGGTACGAACACGAGTGGCGTGCTTACGGTTACGGCTTCCCGTCGGCCGGCGTCCGGCTGGCCAGGCTGGACGAGGGCGTGCAGATCATGCGTGCCGCCTGGCGTGACGGCGTGGTCACGTTCTCGGGTGAGCACTATCAGGCCGACGGCGCGATCGTGCAGCCGAAGCCGCTGCAGCCGAACGGCATTCCGTTCTGGATCGCCGGTGGCGGCGAGCGCAAGACGCTGCGCATCGCTGCGAAATACGCCCAGTACACCAACTTCACGCCTGAGCCGGAAGCGTTCAAGAAGAAGTCGGAGATTCTCGCTGAGCACTGCCTCGACGTCGGCACGGACTTCGACGCGATCGTGCGGTCGGCCAACTTCACCGCGGTCGTGGGCGATTCGGACGCCGACGTGAAGGAGCGGCTGGGCCGGATCCGTGACCGCTTCGTCTCCTACGTCGGTGAACAGGGTGCCGACGCGATGGTCGCCGCGACCGCGACGGAAGCCGCTGTCGGAACGCCCGAGCAGGTCATCGAGGGGCTGCAGAACGTCCGCCGGCTCGGCTGTGAATACGCGATCTGCTACTTCCCTGAGGCCGCCTACGACCGCTCCGGCGTCGAGCTTTTCGAGCGGGAGGTCATCCCCGCGCTCGGTTAGATCGCCGGGCCGAGCAGGTCGTCGGCGTCGCGGATGACATACCCGTAGCCCTGCTCTGCCAGGAACCGCTGCCGGTGAGCGGCGTATTCGGCGTCCAGGGTGTCTCGCGCGACCACCGAGTAGAAGAACGCGCCTCCGCCGTCGGCCTTCGGCCGCAACAGCCGGCCCAGCCGCTGCGCCTCCTCCTGGCGCGACCCGAATGTGCCCGACACCTGCACCGCCACCGACGCTTCCGGAAGGTCGATGGAGAAGTTGGCCACCTTGGACACCACCAGGGTGGACACCTCGCCACGCCGGAACGCGTCGAACAGCGCCTCGCGTTCGGCCGTCTTGGTCGACCCCTGAATGACCGGTGCGTCGAGTTCCTCGCCCAGCTCATCGAGCTGGTCGAGGTAGGCACCGATGACCAATCGCTGGCCATCGGGATGGCTGTCGAGAATCGACTTGACCACCGCGATCTTCGAGTGGGCCGTCGAGCAGAGCCGGTAGCGCAGGTCGGGTTCGGCGGTGGCGTACAGCATCCGCTCGTTGTCGGTGAGCGTCACCCGCACCTCGATACACTCAGCGGGAGCGATCCAGCCTTGCGCCTCAATGTCTTTCCACGGTGCGTCGTATCGCTTCGGGCCGATCAGCGAGAATACATCTCCCTCGCGGCCGTCCTCACGGATCAGGGTCGCGGTCAGGCCGAGTCGCCGTCGCGACTGCAGATCGGCGGTCATCCGGAACACCGGCGCCGGAAGCAGGTGCACCTCGTCGTAGATGATCAGGCCCCAGTCCCGGCTGTCGAACAGCTCCAGGTGCCGGTAGGTGCCCTTGGTGCGACGGGTCATCACCTGATACGTCGCGATGGTGACGGGCCGAATCTCCTTGCGCTCGCCGGAGTATTCGCCGATCTCCTCGTCGGTCAACGACGTTCGGGCGATCAGCTCACGCTTCCACTGCCTGCCGGCCACCGTGTTGGTCACCAGGATCAGCGTGGTCGCGCCGGCCTTCGCCATCGCCGCCGCGCCCACCAACGTCTTGCCCGCCCCGCACGGAAGCACCACCACGCCGGAGCCGCCCGCCCAGAACGATTCGGCGGCCATCTCCTGGTAGTCCCGCAGATGCCAATTGTCCTGGCGCAGGCTGATCGGATGCGCCTCGCCGTTGACATAACCCGCGAGATCCTCGGCGGGCCAACCGATCTTCAGCAGCACCTGCTTGATGTGCCCGCGTTCGCTGGGATGCACCAGGACCGTGTCCTCATCGATGCGGTCGCCGAGCATCGGTGTGATCTTCTTGTTGCGCAACACCTCTGCCAGTACCGCGCGGTCCAAACTGACCAGCGTCAGGCCGTGCGTGGGATGCTTGACCAGCTGAAGCCGCCCGTAGCGGGCCATGGTGTCGACGATGTCGACGAGCAGCGCCTGCGGCACCGCGTACCGGGAGTAGGTGACCAGCGCGTCGACCACCTGCTCGGCGTCGTGCCCGGCGGCGCGGGCGTTCCATAACGCCAGCGGCGTGATCCGGTAGGTGTGCACGTGCTCCGGCGCCCGCTCGAGCTCGGCGAACGGTGCGATCGCAGCGCGCGCGTCGTTGGCGAGCCCATGGTCGACCTCGAGCAGCACCGTCTTGTCGGACTGCACGATCAGGGGGCCGTCGGTCATTTGGACCATTATCCAGCCATCAATCGGTGTCGACCGACACTATCGACGTCACCCGGTGAACAGCGAACTCCCGCGTCCGTCCGGACGCGGGATCGAACGCCACCAATTGTCCACCGCGCACGCTGATCGGCGACACCACGCGGTGGGTCGCCACGCCCGCCGGGTCGACGTATCCCATCATCACCGACGCCTGGTCGCGCACCGCCTGCTGCAGCAGCAAGACCGCGGTGCCGGCATCGACGCGCATCGCGGGCGGGGTGGCCGCGATCCTGCGCAGCATCGCGACGATCGCCTCGAGCGTCTGGGTGGTGGGCGGGGGACTGCCCCGGTAGACGCGGCGGTGGGCAATCCCGGTCACCCGGGCCCCGCGCGGTCGGAGGTCGACGACCGCGCCGGTCGCATCCTCGGCGGCAGGGGCGAAACCCGCATCGCGCAGTGCGTCCAGCACGTTGGCGATCGGTGCTTGGGCCACCGCGACCGTCGGCGCGAGCAGCCGCAGTTGCAGCGCTTCGGCGAGCGGCGCCGCGGCCACCTGCGCCAGTAGTGCGGTGTCGTCGCAGCGCACGAACGACGCGGCGATTCCCACTCGCAGCTGGCCGTGTCTGCGGGCGACGTCGTCGATCAGATATGTCAGACCCTGAGGCACAGGTGTTTTGGAGTGCTTCTGGAAGAACGTGTGCAACGCGCTGGCCGTCCGACCGATGTCGAGCGCGCGCCGAATCGACGCCTCGCTGATCCGGTACACCATGGCGGCGCCGGCGGATTCGACGTTGGCGACCTCGGTCAGCGCCCCGGACAGTTCACGGTTGAGCGGCCCGGGCACCACGACCGTCAGATCCGCCTGCAGCAGGAAGTGGTCGATCGGCTCGGGAAGGATCCGGTTCATCGCCGCGACGGCCACGCCGTCGGGGGCACCGGTAATCAGCGCCCGCGCCGGAGTGCTCAGCGCGGCGCGGCCCACCAGGCCCAGTGCCGTCGCCTCGTCGATGAGATCGGCGACCGGCCCCGGCTGCAGCCGCAGTGACCAGCGCGGACGTTGCCACAACAACATCCGTGACGCCTCCGCCGCGTCGAGCCCGGATCCGACAGGCAGCCGGGCCAACAGGCGGAGAAGCAGCTGCCGGTCGAGCGGCGCGGCAGTGGAGAACAACGCATCCGACAGTGCGGCGATGGGCTTGTCGTCGGGCCCGCGTCGGCCCGCCAGGCCCGGCCGCGCGGCGACGTCAAGCCAGGTGGTCGCGAGCAGATGCCAGCGCTCGGCGGCCGGCGAATCGGTGAACCGGTCGGCCTGCACGGTCGGCGCCCAGTACGGCGCGTCGCCGTCGAGCGGCTCTGGCCGGGGAGTGCCCACAGCGATCAGCCCCGCCGCGGCGGCGATTTCCAGGAGCATGCCCAGCCGTTGCTCGTCGATGCCCGTCAGCTTGGCCAGCCGTTTGACCTCGCGGACCCCAAGGCCGCCGCTGCGCAGCTCGGGAACCGGTGCGGCGCCGAGGGTTTCGATGATCAGCTCCGTGTCGCGGAGCAGGTCGATCACGGCGCCGGCCGCGGCCGCGTCGACATCGGCGGCCACCGTTGTCGACACGGCGGGCGTCGGCTCTGCCAGGCTGATCGACCCCGGCTGCTCGCCGCGCAGCACCTGGCCCACCACCCGCGGCAGGATCACGGTCTCGTCGTCCACGTGGCGTAACAGCCCTGCGGCGAGCAGCCGCTGCACGGGCCGGTCGGGCGGTGTGCCGGGGGCGGCGTCGCGGGTCCGGCCGATCGGCGAGCCGGCCAGCAGCCGGTCGAGGAGCTGGCGCTGCGCGTCGTCCAGCGCATCGATCGCGGCGGTGATCTCCTCGACGGTGCGTGAGGTGTCCTCGAGCGTGACCTGGCCGGGGTACCACGGCAGGGCCGCGGGCGCCTCGGCGACCACCCGAAGCGCCCCGTCGCCCCACACCAGGGCCCTTTCCTGCAGCGTGTCCAGCGCGGCCGTCAGCGCGCCCTCCGGCACGCGGTCACCGATCAGGGAGGCCAACTTCGCGGGCGGCACCGGGGCCGTGTCGGCATGCAGCACCAGCAGCGCGTCCAGCACTGCCAGCGCCAGAAAGTCGAGGTCGTCGCTGGTTGCCTTCACCGACTGACGCGCCTGCGCCCGGGCCGCCAGCGCGGCGATGCTGCCGGGCGGTGGTTGCGTGAGGTCTCCCCGTAGCTCCAGCAGCCGGACCAGCCGGTCGTCGGGCAGGTCGGCCAGCCAGGCACCCAGCGAGACGCGCGGGGTGTTTTCTGTCATTGCTGACCAGCGTAAAGCAGCCCGTCAGTATCGCGGACCGCCATTACGCCTGTCAGAATGGGCGTGTGGCTGACAACAAATCGCAGAAGAGCCGATACATCGACAACGGCTGGCCGGTGACTGGTGGTGAGGACGACCACCCCATCAGTGAGCTCGCCGCCGATCGCACCGGCGCGTTGTCGCCGTTCGGCGACGTCACCTTCCCGGTGCCTGCCGAAGACCTCCCGTACACGCATCCGATCACGGTGGTCAACAAGTAGATCGTGACCTCTGACCCCGGTCGACTCTCCCACCTCGACGAACGCGGCGCGGCCCACATGGTCGACGTCACCGCGAAGGCGGTGACCAATCGCACCGCGGTCGCGGCCGCAGTCCTGGTGACGACGCCGGAAGTGGTGGCGCTGATCTCCGCAGGCGGCCTTCCCAAGGGTGACGCGCTGGCGACCGCGCGGGTGGCCGGTATCCAGGGCGCCAAGCGGACCAGCGAACTCATCCCGCTGTGCCATCAGCTCGCGCTCACCGGTGTCGACGTCGACTTCGGGTTCGGCGAGTCCGCCGTCGAGATCACCGCGACGGTGCGCAGCACCGATCGCACCGGCGTCGAGATGGAGGCCCTGACCGCGGTCAGCGTGGCGGCGCTGACGCTTTATGACATGGTCAAGGCCGTGGACAGGGCTGCGCGCATCGACAACGTTCGAGTGCTGCGTAAGGACGGCGGCCGCACCGGCGCCTGGCGCAGATGACGGCCCGCACGGCCCGGGTTCTGATTGCGTCGACTCGTGCGGCGGCCGGGCAGTACCAGGACCGCTGCGGTCCGATCATCGTCGACTGGCTGAATCGGTCCGGCTTCTCGGTGCCGGCGCCCGTGGTGGTCGCCGACGGCGTGGCGGTGGCCGACGCGTTGCGGGCCGCAATCGCGCAAACTCCCGACGTCGTCATCACGTCCGGCGGTACCGGCATCTCGCCGACCGATGCCACGCCGGAAGCGACCGCGGGTGTGCTCGACTACGAGATTCCCGGCCTCGCCGACGCGATCCGGCGGTCGGGGCTGCCGAAGGTCCCGACGGCCGTGCTGTCGCGCGGCATCTGCGGGGTGGCGGGCCGGACACTGGTGATCAACCTGCCGGGCTCACCGGGTGGTGTCTCCGACGGGCTCGCGGTGTTGGCCGACGTCCTCGACCATGCCCTTGACCAGCTGCGAGGTAAGGACCACACCAGGTGACCCGGGTGCTCCGTGCGGAGATCACCGAACGGTCCGTCGATCTGGCCGAGCTTGAAGCCCTGGTGGCAGACGACGCCGCCGGGGCGGTGGTCGGCTTCGCCGGGGTGATCCGCGATCATGACGGCGGGCGTTCGGTGATCCGCCTCGAGTACTCGGCCCACCCGAGCGCCCAGGACACGCTCGCCGAAGTGCTGGCCGACGTCGCCCGAGAGGCCCGCGGCGTGCGCGCGCTGGCCGCAAGCCATCGGATTGGGACGCTGAGCGTCGGTGACGTCGCGCTCGTCGCGGCGGTGGCCGCCGACCACCGCGCCGCGGCCTTCGAGACGTGCGCCAAGCTTGTCGACGCGATCAAGGCGCGGCTACCGGTGTGGAAGCACCAGTTCTTCTCCGACGGATCCGACGAGTGGGTGGGATCCGCGTGACCGTTCGCGACTAGGTGGCCGTCAGCCCGAGGATCGCGTCGTTGAGCGTGACGTCCTGGTTGCGGATCGCCGTCAGCAGGTTCTGGAGGTACTCGTTGTTCGCGCCCGGCGCCGGCACGCTGTCCGGGTCGGCCAGGTGCTGGGTCGGCGCCAGCGGAACCTCGAGGGAGGTCTGCTCGATGACGGCCGACTGGCCCTCTGCCGGGGGCTCGGTGGCTGACAAGTCATCGACAGGTCCGGCCGCGTTGAGCACGATGGTGCCGGTCTGCGCGGGCGGTACCGCCGGCTCCTGCAGCGCGGCGTCCTCGATGACAGGCGCGTCGGGCGGCGGGGCATCGAATGGCGCCGGTCCGTCGCCGATGGCTGCATCGTCATCGAGCGGTTGCGCGGCGTCGGTCGCGGGTGGCGCGAGGTCGCGGGGTGTGGCGGACGACAGCCCGGTGCCGCACACCGGCCACGCGCCGCGGCCCTGTCGGGCCAGCACCCGCTCTGCGACCGCGATCTGCTCTTCCCTGGAGGCCATGTTGGCGGCGGGGGCGAAGTCGGTGCCACCGGCGGAACGCCAGGTGCCCGGCGAGAACTGCAGCCCGCCCTGATAGCCGTTGCCGGTGTTGATCGCCCAGTTGTTGCCGGATTCGCAATGGGCCACTCGGTCCCATTCGCCATCGGTGGCCGCAGCCGCCTGGGCGCTCATGGCCAGGCCACTGCCTCCGATAACTGCGCCGGTGAAGGCGACTTTCGCGACGTTAACACTAGATTGGGTGGGCTTGCGATGCCGTCCACTCATGCGTTGGATCTGTCCTCTCTGCTTGCGCCTACGAGGTCAGCTGTCGGGTTCGGGCAAGAGAGGCCGCCCGGCCGGTTTCGCACCCGAGTGGATGCGACTCCGGCTTCACCCCAAGGAACCGCGTGCGGTTCCTGGTCCGATATCGGTGGACCGGTGGGTCCCCCGCCTCCATCCACGGTGTCGTCGTTGTCCTTTCCTCACGGATGGAGATCGGCGCGAAAGGAAAGAAGAGCCAACCGCATTGGGGTGGGCTGGCTTGCGGATGACCGTAACGGTTTGCGCCATTTTCGTCATCTTTTGCGAGTTGCGGCGTTTTGCCCGCGGACGGAACGGGAAACCCCAAGAACGGACGGTGTTCTTGCAGGTCGAATGTGGCCTACATCGTCCCGAGTCCTGGCTGTGACCAGTTCGTTATGTGACGCATATCACGCTCATCCACCGGCGAAGGGTGGGAGCACGTCGATGACCTGCCCGGTTTGCACTCGCGCGGCCGCGTTTCGCACTGCGACGCCGTCGCACAGGTAGGAACACCGCGCCAGCACCGCCGCGAGGTGTCGGTTTCGCCCGGCGAGCTGTTGTGACAGCTCGCCGATGGTGGTGTCGGCGTCCACCGTCACGGTCTCGGATTCGGTGGCTGCCGCGCCGCGGGCGGCACCGAAGTAACGCACTGTCACCTGCAGCTGCGTCGTCATTTCAGCCGCCGATCGCACTCATCGGCCGGTCCGGCTGCACGAAGCTGGGGTCGTTTATCCCGTGCCCGGCGGCCTTGGCCCACATCGCCGCCCGCCACGCCGCCTCGATCACGCTGTCGTCGGCCCCACTGCGTAAGAGCTCGCGCAGGTCGGTTTCCTGGGTCGCGAACAGGCAATTGCGAACCTGCCCGTCGGCGGTCAATCGGGTTCGGTCGCACGCCGAGCAGAACGCACGCGACACCGACGCGATCACACCGACGGTCCCCGGCCCGCCGTCCACCAGCCACAACTCGGCGGGAGCGGAGCCACGGGGCGTCGTGTCGGGCTGCAGGGTGAAGTGCCGCCGCAGCGCGGCCAGCACGTCGTCGGCGGTGAGTGCTTCGCCGCGCTTCCAGCGATGCTCGGCGTCCAATGGCATCTGCTCGATGATGCGCAGCTGATACCCGTGATCGAGGCAGAAGCGCAGTAGCCCGACGGCGTCGTCGCGGCCGGTCACCGGGTCGAGGACCGCGTTGACCTTGATCGGGTCCAGCCCCGCGGCCCGCGTTGCGGTCAACCCGTCGAGCACATCGGTCAGCCGGTCGCGTCGCGTGATCGCGGCGAACCGGGCGGCGTCGACGGTGTCGAGGGAGACGTTGATGCGGTCCAGCCCCGCGGCGGCCAGCCGGTCCGCGCGGCGGGCCAGGCCGATGCCGTTCGTGGTCAGGGTGATCTCCGGCCGGGGCCGCAGCCTCGCCGTCGCCGCGATGATCTGTTCGAGATTCTTGGACAGCAACGGCTCGCCGCCGGTGAACCGCACGCTCGCGATGCCGAGGCGGGCGACACCCAGACGCAGCAGGCGGATCAGCTCGTCGGGGCGCAACAGCTTCTCGGCAGCCATCCAGTCGAGCCCGTCGGCCGGCATGCAGTAGGTGCATCGCAGGTTGCAGCGGTCGGTCAGCGAAACCCGAAGATCCTTGGCGATCCGGCCGTACCGGTCGATGAGCGGTCCGTCGGCCGGGACGGTCTCATCCATCGGGGCGTCTCGGCGGAGCACCGACGGTAGGCCCAGCGCAGTGACCGTCATGCGGGCGGCCTCGCGCCCTCGACCGGGACGATCTCCTTGCCCAACGGGAACAGTGAGACTGGAATCAGCTTGAGGTTGGCCAGCGCCAACGGAATACCGATGACGGTGATGGCCATCGCGATCGCCGACACGATATGGCCGATCGCCAACCAGAAGCCGCACAGGATCACCCAGATAATGTTGCCGATCAGCGCGCCGGGCCGCACGCCGGGCTTATCGATGATCTTCCGTCCAAAAGGCCACAGAGCATACGACGCGATCCGCAGCGAGGCTATTCCGAACGGGATCGTGATGATCAGGATGAAGCACACCAGCGCGGCCAACAGGTAGCCCAGCGCCAGCCACAAGCCACCGAAGATCAACCAAATGATGTTCAGGATCAGGCGCATTGCTCCTCCAGCGGTATCCCCAGCTTATCCGAGGGCCGAGTAGGATCAGCCAATCGCGTCCTGCGAATGGCGGGGCGCGTTCTTCGCGAGCGACCGTAGAGACAAGCAGGTGAGACCAGTGCCGACCGGCAGGGTGAAGTGGTACGACCCGGAAAAGGGCTTCGGCTTCCTGTCCCAGGAGGAGGGTGAGGACGTCTACATCCGGTCGTCGGCGTTGCCCGCCGGGGTGGAGGCGCTCAAGGCGGGTCAGCGCGTGGAGTTCGGCGTGGCGTCGGGCCGTCGCGGCCCGCAGGCGCTGAGCCTCAAGCTGATCGACCCGCCGCCGTCGCCGTTGCGCACGCGCCGCGAGGTCGGTACACCCGACCACAAGCACACGCCCGACGAGTTGCACGGCATGGTCGAGGACATGATCACTCTGCTCGAGAGCGCGGTGCAGCCGGAGTTGCGCAAGGGTCGTTACCCCGACCGCAAGACCGCGCGGCGCGTGTCCGAGGTCGTGAAGGCCGTCGCCCAGGAACTCGACGCCTGACATCCTGAAGACGTGGGCACCTACATCGCCGAGGCCGGCGAGTTCACGCGCGACACCGACTACATCACCACCCGAATCACCGCGGACGGGCGTGACGGTTATCCGGTCGAGCCGGGTCGCTATCGGCTGATCGTCGCCCGGGCCTGTCCGTGGGCCAACCGCGCGATCATCGTGCGGCGGCTGCTCGGCCTCGAACCCGTGCTGTCGATTGGGTTTTGCGGCCCGGTGCACGACGTTCGCAGCTGGACATTCGATCTGGATCCCGGTGGCGTCGACCCTGTGCTGAAGATCCCCCGGCTTGCCGACGCATACTTCGCCCGGTTCCCGGACTACCCGAAAGGCATCACGGTGCCCGCGATCGTGGATGTGCCCACCGGGCAGGTTGTCACGAACGACTTCGGGCAGATAACCCTCGATCTGTCGACGGAATGGCGGCAGTATCACCGCGAAGGCGCTCCCGAGCTGTACCCCGAGCCGCTGCGGGCGGAAATCGACGAGGTGGCAAAGCGCATCTACACGGAGATCAATAACGGTGTGTACCGATGCGGCTTCGCCGGATCGCAGGCGGCGTACGACCGCGCTTACGACCGGCTGTTCGCCGCAGTTAACTGGGTTTGCGAAAGGTTAAGCGGCCAACGGTATTTGGTCGGCGACATGATCACCGAGGCCGACGTGCGCCTGTTCACCACGCTGGCACGGTTCGACCCGGTCTATCACGGCCACTTCAAATGCAACCGGCAGAAGCTCGCCGAGATACCTGTGCTGTGGGCCTACGCCCGCGACCTGTTCCAGACTCCGGGTTTCGGCGACACCGTCGACTTCGTCCAGATCAAGCAGCACTACTACATCGTCCACGCCGGCATCAACCCCACCCGGATCGTCCCAAAAGGCCCGGACTTGTCGAACTGGCTGACACCGCATGGACGAGAAAAGCTGGGCGGCAGGCCATTTGGGGACGGAACACCACCGGGTCCACCGGCCGAGGGCGAGCGTGTGCCTGCCGGGTCCGGGCCGTAGTGTGTGCTCATGTTTTCAGGAAGGCTCGGTAGATTAGGTTTTCTTATCGGAACTGCCTATTACCTATTATTGTACGTTCTGCTTCTTGCTGGGTATGTATTTCTTAATCAGTTAGTTGGCAACCTGGGCGAGAGCGATAATGTAATTGATAAATTTGTACATCCTGTCCTCACCGTTGTTGGGTATATCTTGATTTTCCTGTTCGCTGTGTTGCAGGTGAGTATTGCCATCCGGCGCTGGCATGATATGGATCAAACCGGTTGGCTGGTTTTGCTCAGCTTGATCCCCATTGTTAATCTTATCGCGGTCATATTTCTGTTGTTCGTTTCGGGTACGAGTGGAGCGAATCAATACGGCCCGCCTAATACGTCGCGTGGTTTCAGGGCCGTGCTATTCGGTAAAGGATCGTCCGGCGTAGCGGCCCCGGACTGAAGGGTGTGCGGATGCCACTTTCTCGGCGTGATCTGCTGAAATACGCTGCCGCCGTCCCTGGTGTTGTCGGCCTGAGCACCGTGTTAGCGCCATCGGCCGCGGGGAACGCTGCAAGCGCAACCTGGATGGCCGACATGCTGCAGCAGGTCGGCGATGTGCCGCTGTGTCGGGTCGCGCTGCCCGGTACGCACGATTCCGGCACGTATTCGATGACGACGCGGTCAGCGCTCGACCCGTACAACGAGGGGGCTCGCCTTCGGGTCCTGGCGGCGGCGAACCGTCTGGCTCAGCAGCGCGGGACCGGCGCCAGGCCACTGATTGTCTCCTGGTCGAAGGCTCAGGACCTGAGCATCGCCGATCAGCTTCACGCAGGGATCCGCTACCTGGATTTTCGTGTTTCGTTGGTGGGTTCCACTTACGTACTTGGCCATGTCCTGGTATGCGGGACCCTGGCCGACGCGTTGCAGCAGGTCCTGACGTTCACCCAGCGGTATCCCAACGAGGTGATCATCGTCGACGTTAATCATGTCTACGGGATGGACACCACCGAGTCCCAAGTTGATCTGATTAATTTCATCGCCGGGATTCTTGATGGCCGCCTGGTCCAGGGCCCCCCGGCGCTTGGCCCGAACAACACCGTCAATGAGATCCTCGATCACGATCCCGACGGGAAGGCCCGGGTGATTCTGCTCTTCGCCGCCGCCGCCGCCGTCGCACCGTCTGGGCGTACTGACGTCTGGTGTTCGGAGGACGAGAACTTCCCTCCGTGCGAGTCGAGTCAGATCATCTCGCTGTGGCCGGATCAGCCCACCGCTACGGGCGTGCTCGACCACATCACGTCGCAGCCGGAGCGGGACCTCAATCGGTTCTACGTCTCGCAGGGACAGATCACCCCGAGCGAAGAATTGATAATGTCGCATCCCGGCAGCCTGCGGGAGGCGGCCGAACTGTCCAATCCCCAGGTTCTCGCGATGGCTGCACGAGAATGGCAGGGCACGGGTGCCAATATCATCATCCTGGACTTCTTTGAGCTCGCCCCTCAGGGACTGCTCGAAGTCTGCCAGCGTCTGAATGGTGCCTAGCCGCGCGCCGCTTTAGGACCACGCCGTGCGCACCGACCACTCCGCGTGTGGCATCGGGAATACGTCGCCCTGTTCGTCCTTGACGAGGGTCAACAGTTGCACGACTACCCGGTTCAGCCGTCCGCCGTGGGACCCGACCGGGGGAATTGTGGCAGCCAGCCTGGCATTCGGCCGGGATACTTCCAATGTCGTGTCGCGGGGGTCGTCGTAAAACGACCGCAGCAACCAGGGGGCGCGGCTGATCTCGGTGGGCACTGACAACTGCACCGGGTTGCGGTCGTTGACCTGCAGCACGCCCACGGTCCGGTTGTCCTCACAGTCGTCGAGGTTGACCACGTTGCAATAGCGATACGGGCCCACCCGAACCAGATGCCCGAGCGAATACGCGCTGATCTCCGGCCGCTGCGGGGGTTGATCGCGGGTGACCACCCAAATACCGACGCCGACAACGCCGCAACACAGGACGACAACCCCCGCCAGCGCGGCGATGACGCGGGTCAATTCAACATCGCCCCGTTGGGCTCCCTGCCCTCCTGCTCGGCGAGCACCGGCCGGTTGCCGCCGAAGCCCGGGATCAGCGAGTCACCGCGGTAGCTCACGATGGTCTGTGCCAGGCCCAGGATCAAGAACGACGAAACCGCGGTGAACCCCACCCGTAGATCCGTGTACACCAGCACTCCGGTGGCGCCGCCCGTCACCCACGCCAGCTGCAGCAGTGACTCCGACCGTCCGAATGCCGACGCGCGCGACGCCTCCGGCAGATCGTCCTGCAGGCAGGCATCCAGTGATGCCTTGCCCACCGCGCTGCAGCCGGATGTGATCAGTGCGGCTATCGCCATGACGATCAGGTCGCCGAAGAACGCAGCGATAAGCCCGGAGGCAGTCACCATGGTCGCGCAGCGCACCACGAGCACCGACGGTCGGCCGAGCTTCAGTCGGGCGCTCAATCCGTTGCCGGCGAAGTTGCCGACCGTCGCCGCAGCACCTATCAGGCCCAGTATCGCGACCTGATGCAGCCCGTTCTGGCCGGTCTGCTTGGCGACGAACGCCGGGTACAGGAACAAGAATCCGACCATGATCTTGATGGTGACGTTTCCCCACAACGATGTGATGATGTTGCGGCCCAACGGTTGTCGCGGACTACTCGACTTGTCTCGGCGCAGCGGACTACTGCGCCCGTGATAGGTCAGTGTGGCGGGTACTTCACCTGCGGTGACCTCGACCCAGCGGGGGATCTGCATCGACAGATAGGCGCCAACGATCGTGACCACGACGATCACGAAAAGCGCGCCGGGGAGTTGGAATAACTTGGTGAACCCGTACTCGACTGCGGCCGCGATGCCGCCGCCGAGGATCGTGCCGCCGAGCAGCCCGAACACGGTCAGCCGGGAATTCACCCGCACCAGATCGATCGTCGGCGGCATCACTCGCGGCGTGACCGCGCTGCGCAGCACGCTGAACGACTTCGACAGCACCATCATCAGCAGGGCGCACGGATAGAGCACCCACGGGGGAAAACCGCCGGTCGCGCCGTCGTAGTTGGCGATCATCACGATGGCCAGTACGGTGCGCAACGCGAAGGACGTCGCCAGCGCCACCCGTCGGCCGTGCTGCAGCCGGTCCAGCGCGGGACCGATAAGCGGCGCGATCACCGCGAACGGCGCGATCGTGATCAACAGGTAAAGCGCTACCTTGCTTTTGCTTTCGGCCGAGGCGGCGGCGAAGAACAGCGTATTGGCCAGCGCGACGGCCATCGCGGCGTCCACGGCAAAGTTGGCCATTACCGGATACGTCAGTGCGGTCAGGCCCGACTTGTCCGCCCCGTCCGCGGTGGCCGCCCGGTGAAACAGTCCGTACATCCGGACGCCCATGTCCCGGCTGCGCATCGCGGCCGCCCGTCCGACGGTCCGTTTCTGGCCGTCAGAGGCGCCCGTGTCGCGCGGCGGCCGGTAGTCGTCGCGGGACGGCTCATCCAGTGGCGGCAGATAGCGGTTCGCGCTCGGCATGGCCGGCCGGGGCGTCCTGCGGTGCGGCACACCGTCGGTGGGGTAGTTCGCCATCCCGGGGTGCTCGCTGCCGGTGTCGGGAGCCGGGCGCGGCGGGTAGTACCGCGGGTCTCCTCCCGGATCACCGCTCAGGGCGTTACGCCGGGGTCCGCTCACAGGGTCGATTGTCCACTATTCGCTGTCGCTGGGTCGCGTAGCTGGCCGGTGTGGCTGCGGGTCCGTGCGTCGGGCAATATGGGATGCGATGGAGGAAACGACCGACGCGGTGACCGCCGTGCTGGACAGCGCGGTGGCGCAGGCGCGCGCGGCGATCCTCGAATACAGCGGCGACACCGTTGGTGAGTACCTCGGAGTGGGGCACGACGACGACACCGCAGCCACCCACCGTTTCCTGGCCAACGTGCCCGGCTATTGCGGATGGCAGTGGGCCGTCGTTGTGGCGGCGCATCCGGGGGCGGGGCAGGCCACGATCAGCGAAGTCGTGCTGGTGCCGGGACCGACGGCGCTCGTCGCGCCCCTGTGGGTGCCGTGGGAGGAGCGTGTCCGGCCCGGCGATCTGGGACCCGGCGACCTTCTTGCGCCGCCGCGCGAGGATCCGCGGCTGGTACCCGGCCATGCGGCCACGGGTGACCCGGCCATCGACGACGTCGCGGTGGAGCTCGGACTTGGCCGGCGCCAGGTGCTCAGCGAACCGGGTCGGGCCGAGGCGGCACAGCGCTGGCACGACGGCGAGTACGGCCCGCAGTCACCGATGGCGCGGTCCACGCGGCGGGTGTGCCGCGACTGCGCCTTCTACCTTCCGCTCGCCGGCGCGCTCGGCGGGATGTTCGGGGTCTGCGCGAACGAGATGTCCGCGGACGGCCATGTCGTCGACGCCGAATACGGCTGCGGAGCGCACTCCGACACGCCTTCGCCGGCGGGCGGTGGTTCGCCCCTTTACGACCCCTACGACGACGGCGTGCTCGATCTGCTGGAATCCCAACAGAACTAAGCGTTTTCGGCGGCGGCCTTGATCCGCGCCAGCGACGCGTTCATCCCGTCCACCAGTTCGCCTTCGAAGCTGGGCACGCCGCCGAACAGCGTGTTGACCAGGAAGTTGGACATCGGCTTCACACCGTTCTCCGCGTGCCTCGACTCGACGACGCGGGTTCCGGTCGCGGTCGGCTCCAGCTCATAGCTCCAGATCGTGTTGTTGGTGTTCACCCGGAACGCGAACTTCCGCTGCGGTACCACCTCGGTGATCGTGCTGGTGGTCGTCCAATACAGTCGCTTGCGCCGGTTCACGTTCAGCGTGCGGGTGCCCTGGCGCACCGGCCCCAGCGGCCTCATCATCCGGCACTGCGGACTCCACTCGGGCATTCGGCGAGTGTCGGTGATCAACTCCCAGACCCTGTCGACGGGCGCATCGATGTCGATCTGGGTTTGCAAAAGCGGTGCAGCCATTGACGACTCCTCGGTTTAGGACTCTTCGGTGGACTTCAACGCAGCCCCGTCTGGGCGCCCCGCGCTCCACGGCGGGCCGCGTGACGTTGCCACAAGAACAGGGACGTGCCGAACGCCGCAAGGCCGAGGCCGGCCACCGTGATGGGCCGCCACGTTCTAAGCGCCGGCACGGTGAAGGCCAGGATGACGGCGACCACCCAGGCCAGCGTGAACACCGCAATGACGGGCGGCGGATCGAGCAGAACGTCGGGCAGCGACGGAACCTGCACGTCGTCCTCCGCGTCGGTCGCGCCGTTGTCGGTCGGCTCGTTTGTCATCGGGACCAACGTAGCCGACCTGTCGTAATGTTCGCCCGTGAGCAGGGTCATTGACGTCGCCGAACCGGGTGACGAACGGCTCGACAACTTCCGTGACCTCAACAGCGTCGACCGTCGACCCGACCTGCCCAGTGGCAAGGGGCTGGTGATCGGGGAGGGCGTCCTCGTCGTGCAGCGCATGTTGGCGTCACGGTTCACCCCGTTCGCACTGATGGGCAACGACCGGCGCCTGGGTGAGCTTGACGCAGACCTTGCCGACGTCGACGTTCCGTATTACCGGGTGGACGCTGACGTGATGGCGCGGGTGGTGGGGTTTCACCTCAACCGCGGCGTGCTGGCTGCAGCGCGGCGACCGCCGGCTCAGGCGGTTGTCGACGTGATCCAGGGCGCTCGAACCGTCGCAGTGTTGGAGGGCATCAACGATCACGAGAACCTCGGCTCGATCTTTCGCAATGCCGCAGGTCTCGGGGTCGACGCGGTGGTGTTCGGCCCGGGGTGCGCCGACCCGCTGTACCGTCGGGCCGTCCGCGTGTCGATGGGGCATGCGCTGCTGGTGCCATACGCCTGGGCTGAAGGCTGGCCGGCCAGTCTGAACATGTTATCCGACAATGGCTTTCGTCTTCTCGCGATGACGCCCGATCCGGCGGCTGCGACGCTGGCCGACGCGATGGCACAGGTGGGTGACGATAAGGTCGCCGTTCTGGTGGGCGGCGAAGGCCCTGGCCTCACGGAGACAGCGATGCGCGCCAGCGACATGCGAGTGCGGATACCGATGTCCAGGGGCACCGACTCGTTGAACGTCGCCACGGCGGCAGCGCTCGCGTTCTACGACCGGGCTAGGCTCGCGCGGTGACCGATGACAGCACGCCATGGGGAACGGGGCTCACGGTTGCTGCGTTCGTCGCCGCCGTGACCGCCGCGGCGATCGTGGTGCTGAGCCTCGGGGTGGCGCGCGTGCATCCATTGCTTGCGGTCGGGCTGAACGCCATCGCCGTGGGTGGGCTCGCGCCGACACTGTGGGGATGGCGCGGCGTTCCGGTGTTGCGCTGGTTCGTACTCGGAAGCGGCATCGGGGTCGCCGTCGCCTGGTTGGCGCTGCTGGCGATCGCGGTCTGACGGGCGGCCCATGGAGCGACATCAGCCGTTGCAGTCGTGGAGGTCGACCTTCGACCCACCCCGATCGAGATACAGCCCGTTCCGATAACTGCCACGGCCACAGCTGTTCTCAGCATCGCACCGCGGACTCCCGAAGCCATCGTCCAACTCATCCGTCGCTCCTCACGTGCAAACCCGAACACTGATGGACGCATGCCCGTTCCCCCGCACACGTGTGAAACAGCAAAACCACCTCGGTCGCGCGGGTGCGTCGTCGTCGAGGCATCATGACAGCGCGGTTGGGCTCCTGCACCACAGGTGACAGTCGCGGCAGGCTCGCGGTGGTGGTGTCCCACGCGGGAAAGAAGAGCCGGCTGCCCGGACGGGTTTTGTATGTCGTGCCCGTCGGTGATTTCCAGATCACGGTGCCGTCCGGAAGCTGATGGTCTGCCCAGCCGCCTATTCCGTTCCAGAATGTTTTGAGCAGGTGGTGGCACCGAATACGCAAAGAACATTCAAAATACTTAGGAGCATCCCGAGCAGCTCGATAACTTCTTCGCGGGGTTCATCGGGCAGCGACTCTGTCATGGAAGCGTGAATAAATCCAGGCTGACATCGCAGTGTGGTAGGAGAAGGGATGACCAAGCAGCTTCCTCCTGCGGGGTGGTATCCCGATCCCGGGGGTAGTGGTCGTATGCGTCATTTCAACGGCAGCACATGGACCGACCAATACTCGAAGGCATCGCGCCGACGAATTTTTGGCCGAACGACACCGAGCCCTGCACAGGTAAGGGTGCGCCTAGTCGTTGCCATCAGTACTGCGATCATTCTGGTCGTCCTCGGCCTCCCGTCCACGATCTTCGGCGCGGTCGGGCTCGCCAGCCCGCACTACGGCCAACCGGGAACAGTGGAATGCAACGGTCACCCCATGCGGCGTGACGAAATCTGTCGATACGACTCAGGCGGTAGGAGCCCCGAGCACTACGTCGAGAACTATGACCAAAAACTCGCCCACCAGACATCAGAGGCCAAGCGCTGGCCACCACTACTCCTCGGCATGGGACTGTTCTTCTTATCACTCGGCGGCTTCGGTCTACTGCAGTTTCATAGGCGTCGGCGAGGTTCACCGGGCTGACCGCCGCAGCGCCGAGCGCGCAACGTGGCGTGATGGTGTTGTAGGCCGGATTTCGACAAGTCCGCCGCGGATGTTCAAGGTGGTCGAGCGCAGCACGCAGGCGTTGAATGTACTTCGCCATTGATGACACCGACTACGCGAAATACGTTCTGGCGGGCGATTCACGGCCCGCACCGTTCGAGCAAAGCTGCCGCCGCGGCCTCTACCGCTGGTCGTTAAGGAGCTTACGAGCCGCCATCCTGGTTGTGGTCTTTGCGCCCTACTCCGACATGCGCGCCAGCGTTATGCTTTCTGTCTAGGCAGGTTGGCAGCCATGACAGTGGGCATCATTCATCGGGTCGTGTTCATCACCTCGGCAGCGGCTGCGTCGCTCGCAGGTGCGACCATTGTTCCGACGGGGATAAGTACCGCCGCTTGGTGCGGCCCGGGCACTGTCTACGACGCACCATCGGACACCTGCTTAGTTGCCGCACAACCTCCCCCTCCGCACTCGCGGGCGTACAGACATGGCGACTGGACGCCAGGATTCTCGGTGTGCGTCGGCGGGGGTCGCCGCATCATTGGAGTCCATGCCTGCTTCTAACGCAGCGGGCCTCCCAATTACCACATCAGAACGGTGGTGGTCGGTTCCGTTCGGCGACGTAGGCGTCGTTGAGTGCGCGTTCTTCGAGGATGCGCCGGGTCCGCTCGGTCGCGCGGGTGCGTCGTCGTCGAGGCATCATGACAGCGCGGTTGGGCTGTTGCACCACAGGTGACAGTCGCGGCAGGGCCGCGGTGGTGGTGTCCCACGCGGGAAAGAAGAGCCGGCTGCCCGGACGGGTTTTGTATATCGTGCCCGTCGGTGATTTCCAGATCACGGTGCCGTCCGGAAGCTGCTGGTCTCCCCAGCCGCCGATTCCCGTCCAGAATGTCTTGAGCAGGTGGTGTTTTCGGCACAGGCATTTGAGGTTCGAGGCGTGGGTCGGTCCGGCCGGGTAGGCGATAGTGTGGTCGATGTCGCAGAACTCGGCGGACTCCTCGCAGCCGGGGAACCGGCAGGTGAGATCCCGCACGCGCACGAATTCCTCGAGCGCAGTCGACGGCCGGTAGCGCGATTCGGGTGCCGGCCCGGGGCGCTGGACCTCGCGCACCGTGGCCCCGGAGCGGATCAGCTCAGCGAGCAGCGGGGTGGGGACGATGCCGCCGCTAAGGAGTACACCGGGCGGTTTGACCGGTGCGTCAGGCGTTTCGGGTTCGCGGTCGCAGCCGTTCATCAGCGGATCCGGTGGTGTAACGAGCGCTGATGCTTCGGTGACCACGTGGATGGTCACCTGGGATGCTCGCCCGTCGTTGCCGCCGGAAGGGCAGTGCGGGTTGTCGCAGGTGCACGCGAGCCGATCCGCGCCGGCGGCCAGCGCGCCCAGGGCGTCGGCGCGGCGCTGGGCGAGGGTGCGCGCGTCGTCGTCGCAGACCCCATGTGCCATCTGCATCAGCCGCCGGTCCAGCACCGCGGCGTCGGTGGCATACAGCCGGCCCCATACCGATGTGGTGTCGGACGCGTCGTCGCGGTCGCCGACGTGAAGGTCTCGGCTGCGGGCTCGGGCGCGGATGCGCCGCAGCGCGCCGGGGTCGTAGTGATCGACCCAGACATCGATGGCCTGCGCCAGTTTGTAATCCGAGAGCCGTCCCCAGGTGGTAGCGCGCTCGGCCAGCGCGGTGTCGATGCGCGCAGCCGGCTCGTCGTCGATGACCAGGTCGGTCTGCCATGCAATAGCAGCCACCACGCGGTGGCTGACCTGGCCCGCCATGAACAGCGCCGCGACCTTGGGCAGCCGGTGACGCAGGGCCAGGCTCAGCTGCATCTGCCCCGACGCCTTGCTGTGGTTGACACCCAGCGCGGCGGCGACTTCGGCAGCCGCGAAGTCCCAGAAGTCGCATGACCAGTGCGCCCGCTCGCCGGGCTTGTCGCAGCGCCGGCTGACCAGCTCGGCGATCGCAGCCAGCCGTCGCGCCCCCGCGGCCGCCTCCACCCGGGCCGATTCCTCGATGGCCGCCACCACTGCCGCATCGTCGGCGTCCGACAGCGCCACCCGATCCAACCCCAGGGAATCGAACATACATTCGATACTACACCGGCCCGCCCGCGTTGAATCGCCTTTTATGCGCGCGAAGTGGGTATTCGTTGCCTCATTCAAAATGCGCGCGTGCGGCGTGCCTACCTGAGGGATCATCGGTGGTCTCGGTAGGCCCAGACGATGGGGTTGACGTTGGCCGAGCGCAGAGCTGTGACCGAGATGACCGCGATCCGCTACGTGGTGGCCGATAGGCCAGCCAAAAGCAGGATTCTGGACGAGTTGTGCGCCAACACCGGTTGGCACCGTAACCATGCCCGCAAGGCGCTCAGGGCGGCGCTGCAACCCAAGGTGGTGGCACCGAGGCGAAGTCCGCGGCCACCCATATACGGGCCGAATGTCATTGCTGCACTGACGGCGTGCTGGCTGGTGCTGGGGATGCCGGCCGGCAAGAGGCTGGCGCCGATGTTGACCGAACTCGTGGCCGTGTTGCGGCAGTTCGGGGAGCTGGCCATCGACGATGACACCGCAGCACTCTTAGTGTCGATGTCGGCGGCCACCATTGATCGTCGCCTAGCAGGTGAACGGGCCAATCGCCAGCTCAAAGGGCGTCGCGCCACCAAGCCGGGGTCGCTGCTGAGAAGTCAGATCCCGGTCCGCACCTGGGCGGACTGGGACGACGCGAAGCCGGGTTTTGTTGAGATCGACTTGGTCTCCCACGACGGCGGAAACACCATCGGGCCGTTCGCATTCACCCTCACGGTCACCGATATCGCCACGGGGTGGACCGAGAACCGCTCCGTGCCTACCAAGGAGGCCAAGTGCGTCCTGGCTGCCCTAGAGAGCATCGCCAACAAGATGCCGTTCCCGATCCTGGGGGTGGACTCTGACAACGGAGCCGAGTTCATCAACGTCTATCTGTTCCTGTGGTGCAGGAACCGTCAGATCACCTTCACCCGCGCGCGGCCGACCAACAAGAACGACGGCTGCCACGTCGAGCAGAAAAACTGGGCGGTGGTCCGCACCCTGGTCGGCTACCACCGCTACGACACCGCCCCAGAAATGTTGCTACTCAACGAAATCTGGCAGCTGCAGTCCCAGTTGACCAACTACTTCTACCCGCAGCAAAAACTAGTATTCAAGGTCCGCGACGGCGCCAAGGTGACCAAGAAATACGACACTGCGACCACCCCATTCCGCCGCGCGATCGATCACCCAACCATGACCGAAGACCGCATAGCGTCCATGGCCCGAACCCACGCTTTGATCAACCCCGCCGCCACTCAGCGTCAGATCCAGGCCCTGACCGCACAGCTCCTCAAAGTGACCACCAGCAAGTCCGAACCCGCCAGCAGGGCCCGCATCCCCAAGCGCGCACAATCACATGAGGCAACGAACCCACCCTCGCGCGCATCTTGACGTGAGGCAACACGCCACCGACAACTCGGCACAACCGCAGGGCCACTATGGATAGAGCCCATCCCCCGCGCAGGTAACCCACGCTTGGTCTACGGCTTGCCCTCCGGGAACGCTGACGCGGTCAGTTAGCGGCGTGCGCCCGAGCGCACGTCCAGCAGAACGTCCTCCCACGCGGGCACGGCCGGCCTGTGACGCCGTGGCCGGGGCCGGGACGTCACCACCGGTTCGTCGGCCGCCGGCTCGTCAGGCACGGGCTCGTCCTCGAAGTCCAGCTGCGCGACGGGTGCGACCGGACGCAGCGGCCTGTCGAAGTCCGGGTCGATCAGTTCGCTCGCGGAGTCGTCGAGCGCCGTCGCCGTGCCGCCGTGCGCGCCGGGCGTGAACCGGAAGTGCGCGACGTTTTCCGAGAGGCCCACCCGCCAGGTCAGCTGCACCGTCCAACGGCCGTCGGCGTTCTTCCACGCGTCCCACGTAGTCGCCCCGTGATCGAGTCCACGGGCGACCAGCGATGTCGCCACGGATTCAAGCAAGGTCTGAACGGCGGGGCCATCGGCCAACACCGGATGCGCGGCGGTTGCCAGCTCAGCTGCGCGGGCGCGTTCCAGCAGCACCGGATGCGCGAACCGCTCCACCCGGGTGATGTCCGCTCCGGCCGACTCGGCGACCTGCTCGACCGAAGCCCCAGCGCGGATGCGGGCTTGAATTTCCTTGGGACTGAGCACGCTTGCGACCTCGGTGTCGATTTCACTTTGGCGGCTGCGGACCGCTTCACCCTGCACGGCCGCACGCAGCCGGTCGTCTGCGCGTAGCAGAAACCGCTCGCCCGGCTTCGTGCTCTCGCAGATGATGTGTTTGCCGTCGACGTCGAGGCCAACCACCGTAAGTTCCCGCATGCCGACCTCCTCCGGGCCGCCGCACTAAGCCCGTCAGCTGCGCACTTTAGACCTGCGCCGGGTGAATCCGGCGCTGACACGCTGACCGAATGCTCTCCGCGTGACCGCTCCGCGCCGACCGCTCCGTGACCGCTCCGCGACCGCTCCGTGACCGCTCCGCGACCGCTCCGCGCCGACCGCTCCGCGCCGACCCCTCCGCGCAACCGCTCCGCAACCGCTCCCGACGCTCCCTGACGTTAGAGCCGCTCCACCACCCAGTCGACGCATTCGGTGAGTGCGCTGACGTCGTCGGGTTCGACGGCCGGGAACATCGCCACCCGTAACTGGTTGCGCCCGAGTTTGCGGTACGGCTCGGTGTCAACGATGCCGTTCGCCCGCAACACCTTCGCGACCGTGCTGGCGTCCACCTCGTCGGCGAAGTCGATGGTGCCCACCACCTGTGACCGCAATCCGGAATCTGCGACGAACGGCGTCGTGTATGACGTTGCCTCTGCCCACGAGTACAGCCGTTGCGACGAGTCGGCGGTGCGCTTGACGGCCCAGTCAAGGCCGCCGTTGGCCAGCAGCCAGTCCAGCTGCTCGGCCAGCAGGATCAGGGTGCCGATCGCCGGCGTGTTGTACGTCTGGTCCTTGCGGCTGTTCTCCACGGCGATCGGCAGCGACAAGAAGTCGGGCACCCAGCGGCCGGAAGCGGCGATCGACTCGACGCGGCCAAGCGCGGCGGGGCTCATCAGCGCCAGCCACAGTCCGCCGTCGCTGGCGAAATTCTTTTGTGGCGCAAAGTAATACGCGTCGGCCTGGGTTACATCGACGGGTAGGCCGCCCGCCCCCGAGGTCGCGTCGATGAGGATCAGCGCGTTCTCGGATCCGGCGGGTCGGCGCACCGGCACGGCGACGCCGGTCGAGGTCTCGTTGTGAGCCCACGCGATCGCGTCGACGGACGGATCCGAGCGCGGCTCGGGCGCAGAGCCCGGCTCGGCATTGTCGATGATCGGCTCGCCGATGAACGGATTCTTCTTCACCGCCGAGGCGAACTTCGCGCTGAACTCGCCGAACGCCAGATGCAGCGAGCGCTTGTCGATCAGCCCGAACGCGGCCGCGTCCCAGAACGCGGTAGCGCCGCCGTTGCCGAGCACCACCTCGTAGCCGTCCGGCAGCGAGAACAGTTCGGCCAGCCCCGACCGAACCCGGCCCACCAGATTCTTGACCGGCGCCTGCCGGTGGGAGGTACCGAACAGCGGTGCCGCGGTGGTCGCCAGGGCCTGCAGTTGTTCGGGGCGCACTTTCGACGGACCCGATCCGAACCGGCCGTCGGTGGGCTTGATGGAGTCGGGGATCGTCAGCGTGGTCGACGATGACGACGATGACGACGATGACGACGACAAGGACGAGGATGATGAAGATTGGGCCATACCTTCCAGGTTAGTGAGCGCCGAAAAGTGACGCGGATCACGTGACACGCGTCAACTCCCCATCGGCCACATCTGCAATGAGGGTCTGGACCAAACCTGGGACCTACGGTACCGTTAGTAGACACGAAGCGTATCGATGTAAACCTCGTAAGGAGGGCTATCGAATGGCCCGGACGCGCATTGTCAGGCGCTGGAAGCGCAACATGGAAATCAACGCCGACCAGGAGACCGACCGGGAGTACGTCGCGACGCTGGCCACCCTCTCGGAGGGTTCCGTGCGCCGCAACTTCAACCCGTATACCGACATCGACTGGGATGCGCCGGAGTTCGCGGTCATCGACAACGACATCCGCTGGGTGCTCCCGGCCACCGACCCGCTCGGCCGTCATCCGTGGTACCAGGCGCAGCCGCTCGACAAGCAGATCGCGATCGGGATGTGGCGTCAGGCCAACGTCGCGAAGGTCGGTTTGCACTTCGAGAGCATCCTGATCCGCGGGCTGATGCAGTACACCTTCTGGGTGCCCAACGGATCACCCGAGTACCGCTACTGCCTGCACGAGTCCGTCGAAGAGTGCAACCACACGATGATGTTCCAGGAGATGGTGAACCACATCGGCGTGGACGTGCCCGGCATGCCGCGACTGCTGCGCTGGGTGTCGCCGGTGATCCCGTTGGTGGCCGGCCCGCTGCCCGTCGTGTTCTTCTTCGGAGTCCTCGCGGGTGAGGAGCCGATCGACCACACGCAGAAGAACGTGCTGCGCGAGGGCAAGTCACTGCATCCGATCATGGATAAGGTGATGGCCATCCACGTCGCCGAAGAGGCCCGTCACATCTCGTTCGCTCACGAGTACCTGCGCAAGCGTGTTCCGCATATGCGGCCGCGCAGCAAGTTCTGGCTGTCGTTGCACGTGCCGATCATCATGCGGGTGCTCTGCTCGGCGATCGTGGTGCCGCCGCGGTCGTTCTTCAAGGAGTTCGACATCCCGAAGTCGGTGCGCAAGGAGCTGTTCTTCGACTCTGCCGAGTCGCGCCAGTGGCTGCGTGACATGTTCGGCGACGTCCGGATGCTGTGCTACGACACCGGGTTGATGAACCCGTTCGCGCGCCTGATGTGGCGCATCTGCAAGATCGAGGGGCGTCCGTCGCGGTACCGCAGCGAGCCGCAGCGCACGCACCTCCCGACCCCGGTGACCGCCGCCTAGGACGCCATGCCGCACGTCATCACCCAGTCGTGCTGTAGCGACGGGTCCTGTGTCTACGCCTGTCCGGTGAACTGCATTCATCCCACACCGGACGAGCCGGGTTTCGGCATGGCCGAGATGCTGCACATCGATCCGGTGGCATGCGTCGACTGCGGCGCGTGTGTGTCGGCGTGCCCCGTGGGGGCGATCGCGCCGGAGCGAAAGCTGACCACCGAGCAGCTGCCGTTCATCGAGATCAACGCCTCGTTCTACCCGAAGCTGCCGGCCGGCGAAAAGCTGCCGCCGACATCGAAATTGGCACCCGTGATCGGGGCGCCGATGATTGGGCAGCGGGGTACCGGGCCGTTGCGCGTCGCCGTCGTGGGTTCAGGCCCGGCCGCGATGTATGCCGCCGACGAGCTGCTGACGCAGCACGGGGTGCGCGTGAACGTCTTCGAGAAGCTGCCCACCCCTTACGGGTTGGTGCGCGCCGGGGTGGCGCCCGACCACCAGACCACCAAGCGGGTGACGCGATTGTTCGACCGGATGGCCCGCCATCGCGGTTTCGAGTTCTACCTGAATGTGGAAGTCGGTCGGCATCTTTCGCATGACGAGCTGGTGGCCCACCATCATGCGGTGATCTACGCGGTGGGCGCGTCGTCGGATCGCCGCCTCGACATCGAGGGCTTCGGCATCGCGGGCACCGCCACCGCGACCGAGCTGGTCGCGTGGATCAACGCCCACCCCGACTACACCGACCTCACCGTCCCGCTCGACCACGAGCGCGTGGTGATCGTCGGCAACGGCAACGTCGCGCTGGATGTCGCCCGGATCCTCACCGCGGATCCAAATCGGCTGGCCACCACCGACATATCGCGGCATGCGCTGGCCGCGCTGCGGGACAGCAAGGTGCGTGAGGTCGTCATCGCCGCCCGTCGCGGGCCCGCGCAGTCGGCGTTCACGCTGCCGGAGATGATCGGGCTGGCGGCCGCGTCGCGGGTCGTGCTGAGCGCCGACGACCACGAACTTGTTCGTGCCGACCTTGCCGCCTGCACCGACGGCCGCACCGACGCGCTGACCCGGCACAAGCTCGAACTGCTTGCCTCGCTGGACATCCACGACGAGCGCGACGACGCACCGGTGATCCGGCTCGCATACCGGCTGACCCCGTCGCGGGTGCTCGGCGACCAGCATGCCGCCGCGGTCGAGTTCACCGTCACCGGCACCGATGAGCTCCGGGAAGTGGACGCGGGTCTGGTGTTGAGCTCGATCGGCTACCACGGCCGCCCGGTGCCCGGCTTGCCGTTCGACGACGACGCCGGTGTCGTGCCCAATCGCGGCGGCCGCGTCGTCGACCCGCAGACAGGTTCGCCGGTCACCGGTTCGTACGTCACCGGCTGGATCAAGCGGGGTCCGACAGGTTTCATCGGGACCAACAAGTCGTGCTCCCAGGAAACGGTCAATGCGCTCGTCGACGACTTCAACCGCGGCCTGCTGCCCGACCCGGTGGCCGGTCCGCGCGCGTTGGACAAGCTGTTGGCCGGCAGGCAGCGCGACGTCGTCGACCACGCACGCTGGCGCGCCATCGACACGGCCGAGATAGCACGCGGCCAGGCCGACGGCAGGCCTCGCGACAAGTTCGCAACGGTTGACGAGATGCTGGCCGTGGCCGCGCCACGGGCGAAACACGGCGCAGGAAGTTTGAGGCAACGGCGGCGTGGCCGGTGAGTCAGCCGGCTCGGTCTGATCACGCCTCGTCGAGCGCAGGGAACAGCAGCTCCTGGGCCAGCAGTTGCAGCGCCGCCGCGACCGGGATCGCAACCAGCGCGCCGACAACGCCGAGCAGCGACGCCCCGATCAGGACGGCGACCACGGTGACACCCCCCGGCACCTTGACCGCGCGGCCGATCACCCGGGGCACCAGCAGGTAGTCCTCGAACCACCGGAACACGATGTAGAAGGCGAAGGTGGCGATGCTGACCGGGATGGAGACGGTCAGCGCGACCGCGGCGACGACGATTCCGGCGACGCTCGACCCGTATGGGATGAGGTCCAAGACCGCGACGAAAGCCCCGAGCAGCAACGGGTATGGGACATCGAAGATGACACACCATGCAAAGGTGGCCGCTCCCGCGATGATCGAGGTCGCCACGTTGCCGAGCACATAGGCGCCCACCTTGGCGAGGATTTCATCGCCGAGCAGGATCGCGCGCGGCCTTCGCGAGCCTGGCACCAGCCGGTACAACGTCGCGCGGATGCGGGGCATGTCGGCCAGGCAGTAGACGGTTAAGACGGCCACGATCCCGAGGTCGGACAGGGCACCGAACACCGCCGATCCGGCCTTGACGACTCCCGACAAGGCAGGGGCGCCCGAGCCGTGCACCATGTCGGTGATCCGTTGTTGGAGGTGGAAGCGGTCGTTGAGCCGGCCGAGCATCGAGGAGTGGTCTTGAGCCTGGTGCAGGTATTGCGGTGCCTGCTCGATGAATTGGTGTGCTTGCTGCGCAAGCGGAGGAATCGCCGCCGCGACGGACCCCGCCAGCAAGCCGAACACCACCAGGACCACCAGGATGACCGCCGTCCATCGGGGCAGTTTCTTGGTGACCAGCCACGACGTAGCAGGCTCGAGGCCCAGCGCGAAAAAGAGTGCCGCACCGATCAGCACCAGCACCGATGACATTGACCCGAGGACAAGCACCGCCCCATATGTCACGGCCACGCCCGCCGAGGCCGCCAACCCCACATAGAACGGAGAGCTTCGGCCGAATCGCGGTCCCCGCGGGCCGAGCGGGTGCTCATCGGAACGCATTTGGGCGGCAAGGAGTTCGGCCTCGGCGATCGGTCCTTCAGCGTCGCTGTGCGGCTGACCCACTAGGTGGTGATGACCCCGAGCGGCGAGGTCCTGTTCCGGCTCGCCGCGACCGCCCATCCGCAAACTGGGCATGGTCAACTCCATCCGCAGGGGGCGTCAACGCCGACGGTTTCCGGGTCTGTCCATCAAACGCCGGGCTGCAGCACAGCACAACCTGCCCGCTGACTCTGATGTGACACGATGGAGTTCGCCGTATCCAGCTCGGAGGACCGCTCATGGACGCCCACCTCAGTAGTCATCACCGCGACACGATCGAGAAAATCTTCAGCCATCCGGCCAGCGGCAATATCGAGTGGCGCCAAGTCTTGTCGCTGCTGGAGTACCTCGGATCGAATTCCGAAGAGCGCAATGGCAAATTCACAGTGACCCTGGGTCCCGAAACCGAAGTGCTTGAAGCGCCCCGCGGGAAAGACATCGACAAGCAGATGATCGTCGACTTGCGCCGCATGCTCAGGCTGGCTGGGCTCGCACCCGACGGTGCCGCGCCCACATCGGATGAACGCCGCGACCACGGCGATGGGCAGTGGGGAGCGCCTACCTGACTGCCTGCGATACCGCCTGTTCGATCTCCTCCGGGCTGACTTCGCGCACCGGCTGGCCCAGCGACCAGTGGTGCCCGAACGGATCGCGCAGCACGCCGTACCGGTCGCCCCAGAACTGATCGTCGACCGGCATCAGCACGGTGGCCCCGGCGTCGAGCGCCCGCTGGAACTTCGCGTCGACGTCGGTGACGACGAGGTGGATGGTCACCGGCGTGCCGCCGAGCGCGGTCGGGGTGCTGGACTTGCCGTCGTTCATCTCGGGGAAATCGTCGGCGAGCATCACCGTCGAGCCGTTGATCTGCACGGCCGCGTGGATCAGTTTCTTGCCATCCGGGCCCGGAACACGGCCCAGCTCAACGCCATTGAATGCCTTCACGTAGAAGTCGATGGCCGCTGCGGCGTCGTCGACCGTCAGGTGGGGCAAAACAGCGGGCGTCACGTCGATCGCCATGGTGATCTCTCCTTCTGGTAGCTGCTCGTAGGCCCCGCATCAAACCCGTGCGGGCGCGATCTCCGGCCAGCCCTCTACCGACTCGACGGACCGCGGGGCCGGCCCGACATAGATCGCGGCAGGCCGCACTAGCTTGCCGAGGCGCTTCTGTTCGAGGATGTGCGCGCACCACCCGGCCGTGCGTCCGCAGGTGAACATTGCAGGCATCATCCTGGCCGGCACCCCGGCGAAGTCGAGTATCACTGCCGCCCAAAACTCCACGTTGGTCTCGATCGCACGGTCGGGCCGCCGCTCCCGCAGCTCGGCGAGCGCCGCCTGCTCCAGCGCGGCGGCCACCTCATAACGCGGCGCGTCGAGTCGCTTCGCCGTCGACCGCAGCACCCGGGCCCGCGGATCCTCCGCGCGGTACACCCGGTGGCCGAAGCCCATCAGCTTCTCCTTGCGGTCCAAGATGCCCTTGACCAGTGTCCGGGCGTCGTCGGTGCGCTCGACCTCCTCGATCATCGGGATCACCCGGGCGGGTGCGCCGCCGTGCAGTGGACCGCTCATCGCGCCGATCGCCCCCGACAACGCCGCAGCGACGTCGGCGCCGGTCGACGCGATCACCCGCGCGGTGAACGTGGACGCGTTCATCCCGTGCTCGGCGGCCGACACCCAGTACGCATCGATGGCCTCGACTTGCTTCGGATCGGGGTCACCCGTCCAGCGCTTCATGAAACGCTCTGTGACAGTGGAGCATTGGTCGATCTCGCGCTGTGGAACGGCGGGCCGCTCAATGCCACGGGCGGATTGCGCCACGTACGACAGGGCCATCACCGATGCCCGTGCCAACTGGTCGCGCGCCGCCTGGTCGTCGATGTCGAGGATCGGCTGATAGCCCCAGATCGGCGCCAGCATCGCCAGCCCGGCCTGCACGTCGACCCGCACATCCCCGGTGTGGATCGGCAGCGGGAACGGCTCGGCGGGCCGCAGGCCCTGGCCGAACCTGCCGTCCACCAGTAGGCCCCACACGTCGCCGAAGGTGACGCGTTGCTCGACCAGCTCCTCGATGTCAACCCCGCGATATCGCAGCGCGCCGCCGTCCTTGTCCGGCTCGGCGATCTCGGTGGTGAAGGCCACCACGCCCTCTAGTCCGCTGACGAAATTCTCCGGCACCGCTGTCATGGGCTGATTCTCGCACTCATGGCCGGGGCACTTGCTACCGGTTGGTAACCACCGCGGCGATGTCCGGGCGTAGCGTTGCTGCGATGGCGCAATCCGGCGACGAGCATCTGGCGAGGATGCGTGCGGAATACGGATCGGTGGAGAAGGACGGCAGCCCCGACCTGGACGTCGACTGGCTCGCCGACGGCTGGGTTGTCTTGCTGCGCAAGTGGATTGACGATGCGGAACGCGCGGGCTTGGCGGAGCCGAACGCGATGGTGGTCGCCACCGCCGACGCACGGGGAAGACCGGTGAGCCGGTCGGTGTTGTGCAAGAGCGTCGACGAGACCGGAATCACGTTCTTCACTAACTACGACTCCGCCAAGGGCGTCGAATTGGCCGCAAATCCCTACGCGTCAGCCACGTTTCCGTGGTTTGGGCTGGGTCGGCAGGTGCATGTGCGCGGCCCTGTGAGCAAGGTCACGGCCGACGCGACCGCTGACTACTGGTCCAAGCGCCCGCGTGGTTCGCAACTGGGCGCGTGGGCGTCCGCGCAGTCCCGGCCGATCGGATCGCGTGCCGACTTGTTGGCGCAACTCGCGGAGGTCACCGAGCGGTTCGCCGGGCTCGACGAGGTGCCCGTGCCCCCGGACTGGGGCGGCTACCTTCTCGGCCCCGAGATTGTCGAGTTCTGGCAGGGTCGCGAGGACCGGTTGCACAACAGGATCAAATTGACCGGCGATCGCGTCGAGCGACTGCAACCCTGACGTCGGTGGGCCTGCTCGCTGACGTCACGCCGCTGCGCACCCCCGACTTCCGTCGGCTCTGGGCGGCCGGTGTCGTCACCGTCATCGGCGGGAACCTGACGATCTTCGCCGTCCCGGTGCAGATCTACGCACTCACCCAGAATTCGGCGTACGTCGGGCTGTCCGGACTGTTCGCACTGGTGCCGTTGATCGTGTTCGGGCTGTGGGGCGGCGCATGGGCCGACGCGATGGATCGGCGCATTCTGCTCATCATCGCGTCCTGCGGGCTGGCGGTGGCGTCGCTGCTGCTGTGGGCGCAGGCCGCCTTGTCAGCCAACAACGTCTGGGTTGTGCTGTGTCTGCTCTCCGTGCAACAGGCGTTCTTCGCGATCAACTCGCCGACCCGTTCGGCCGTGATTCCGCGGATGCTGCCCAGCGCTCAACTGCCCGCAGCCAACTCGCTGAACATGACCGTCATGCAGTTCGGCGCGATCGTCGGGCCGCTGCTGGCCGGGGTGCTGCTGCGCTGGATCGACCTGTCCACGCTGTACCTGGTCGACGCGATCACCTGCGCCGCGCCGATTTGGGCCACCGTGCGGTTGAGTCCGATGCCGGCCACTGACACCAAAGCCGCCGGGTCGTCGCGCTGGGGGTTCGGCGCGGTCTGGGACGGGTTCCGGTATCTCGCGGGCAACACCGTTGTGTTGATGTCGTTCGTCGTCGACCTGATCGCCATGATCTTCGGTATGCCCAGGGCGCTGTTCCCGCAGATCGCTCACCAGAGCTTCGGCGGACCCGTCGAGGGCGGCACCATCATGGCGCTGCTGGCGGCCGCGATCGCGGCAGGCGCCGTGGCCGGCGGGGTGTTCTCCGGCTGGCTGCCACAGATCCGGCGCCAGGGCCTTGTGGTGGTCGGCGCGATCGTGGTGTGGGGGCGGGCGATGCTCGGGTTCGGCCTGTTCAGCGGTGCCGGCCTGGGGGCACCTCCCGCTGGCGGGGGAGGCCGGGCAGGCCCGATGCTGTGGGCCGCGCTGGCGTTCTTGGCGGTGGGCGGGGCGGCGGACATGGTGTCGGCGGCGTTCCGGTCGACGATCCTGCAGCAGGCGGCATCCGACGATGTGCGGGGACGGCTGGCAGGGCGTGTTCACGGTCGTGGTCGCCGGCGGTGGCGCGATGGTGGTCGTCGGCGTGCTCATCGCGGCGCTCGCGGTTCCTGCATTCGTCTCCTACCGGAACCGGCCGGGGCCTGCGCGTTACGATCTTGAGCGTGGTGGAGGTGATCGGTGCGACGAATCCGGGCTTGCGTGAACGCAAGAAACAGCGCACCCGTTCGATGCTGATCGACGCGGCGGTCCAGCTGTGCGAGAAGCAGGGGTTCGAGAAGACGACCGTCGACCAGATCGCCGCGGTGGCCGACGTGTCGCCGCGCACGTTCTGCCGCTACTTCGCCACCAAGGACGCCGTCATTCTCGCCCTGATCGACGACATGGTCGACGCGATCGCGGTGCAGTTGGAGCACCAGCCACCGGGTCTGAGCGAGCTCGAGGCACTATTGGCCGCGCACGTCGACATGGTCAAGACCACGGCGTCGGCCCCGCCTGACGGGTTCACCACGGAGCGCCTCAAGACCAGCGCGCGGATCGTGAACTCCTCACCCGCACTGCGGCTCGCCGCCAGTGAATTCCGGCCGAACTCGGTCACCCGGGTGCTTGCCGCGCGGATGGGTGTCGGGCTGGACGACAGGAGGCTGCGGTTGGTGGTCGCCGTCTGGTCGGCGATCTTGCTGACCGCGCCGGGTGACTTCGGCCCGGATACCGACTGGCACCAAGTGGACGTCGACATCCTTGTTGACCTGCTCAACGACACTTACAAGCAGTTCATCGACGTCTGCACGGGCCCCGGCTAGCGGGGTTAGCGTGCTGTTGGCCACCCCCGCGGGCATGACGCCGCGAATGCAGCTACCGTTTGGTAGGCACCATCACCCTCAGCTGCGAAGAAGGGATACCCGTGGCCGATAACTCATCCAGCGCTGAAGAGTTCGCCACCCTTCGTTACCCGTCAGGCGAGCTCGAGTTGAAGATCGCTCACGCCACCGAAGGCTCCGACGGAATCGATCTGGGCAACCTTCTTGCGAAGTCCGGTTACACGACCTACGACCCAGGCTTCGTCAACACCGCGTCGACCAAGAGCTCGATCACCTATATCGACGGCGACGCCGGGATCCTGCGCTACCGCGGAATCCCGATTGAGCAGCTCGCGGAGAAGTCGACGTTCATCGAGGTGTGCTACCTGCTGATCTACGGTGAGCTGCCCAACACCGACCAGTTGGCCTCGTTCACCGATAAGATCCAGCGGCACACGCTGTTACACGAGGACCTGAAACGGTTCTTCGACGGCTTCCCCCGCAACGCGCACCCGATGCCGGTGCTGTCCAGCGCGGTGAACGCGTTGTCGGCCTACTACCAGGACTCGCTCGATCCGTTCGACGACGAGCAGGTGGAGCTGTCCACCATCCGGCTGCTCGCCAAGCTGCCCACAATCGCCGCGTATGCGTACAAGAAGTCGGTCGGCCAGCCGTTCCTGTACCCCGACAACTCGCTGACGCTGGTGGAGAACTTCCTGCGGATGACGTTCGGCTTCCCCGCCGAGCCCTACGAGGTGGATCCCGAAGTCGTGCGCGCGCTGGACATGCTGTTCATCCTGCACGCCGATCACGAGCAGAACTGCTCCACGTCGACCGTGCGGTTGGTCGGGTCGTCGCAGGCCAACCTGTTCACTTCGATCTCCGGTGGTATCAACGCGTTGTGGGGCCCGCTGCACGGCGGCGCCAACCAGGCGGTGCTGGAGATGCTCGAGAAGATCCGCAGCTCGGGCGACGATGTTCACGACTTCGTCAAGAAGGTGAAGAACCGCGAAGACAACGTCAAGCTGATGGGCTTCGGCCACCGCGTGTACAAGAACTACGACCCGCGGGCGCGCATCGTCAAAGAGCAGGCCGACAAGATCCTCGGCAAGCTCGGCGGTGACGACGAGCTGCTCGACATCGCCAAGGCGCTGGAAGAGGTTGCGCTGACCGACGACTTCTTCATCGAGCGCAAGCTGTATCCGAACGTCGACTTCTACACCGGGCTGATCTACCGGGCGATGGAATTCCCCACCAGGATGTTCACCGTGTTGTTCGCGTTGGGTCGGCTGCCGGGATGGATTGCGCACTGGCGGGAGATGCACGACGACGGTGACGGGAAGATCGGCCGCCCGCGCCAGATCTACACCGGGTACACCGAGCGCGACTTCAAGCCCATCGACGCCCGATAGGCATCCCCCGCAACAACGGCCGCACCCGCAACAGATGCGCCGATGCGATTCAAATCACGCCAGTTTTCCTTGCCGGCGAAACAATTGTAGTTTCACAATGGTTGTGTGGACATGCTCAGCCCGCGGCGCAAGGCGATCATCTTGGCGACCTGCTGCCTGAGCCTGCTGATCGTGTCGATGGACGCGACCATCGTCAACGTCGCGATCCCCTCGATCCGCACTGAGTTGGGCGCGTCACCCGCGCAGCTGCAATGGGTGATCGACGTCTACACGCTGGTGCTGGCCTCTCTGCTGCTGTTGGCCGGGGCCACCGCCGACCGATTCGGCCGCCGGCGGGTGTTCCAGATCGGCTTGACGATCTTCGCGGCGGGGTCGCTGTTGTGCAGCCTTGCGCCGGATGTCCATCTGCTGATCGGCGCGCGCCTCGTGCAGGCGATCGGCGGTTCGATGCTGAACCCGGTGGCGATGTCGATCATCACGCAGGTGTTCACCGGGCGGGTGGAACGCGCTCGTGCCGTCGGCATGTGGGGTGCGGTCATCGGGATCTCGATGGCGCTGGGCCCGATGATCGGTGGCGCATTGATCGAGTATGTCGGCTGGCGGTCGGTGTTCTGGATCAACCTGCCGATCTGCGCGGCCGCGATCATCCTCACCGCGATCCACGTCCCGGAGTCGCGCTCGGCTACCATGCGCGACGTCGACCCGATCGGTCAGGCGCTCGGGATCACCTTCTTGTTCGGTGTGGTGTTCGTGTTGATCCAGGGCCCGGAGATGGGGTGGACGGCGCTTCCGACGCTGGCCATTTCGGCCGTCGCGGCCGCGGCGTTGGCGGCGTTCATCCGGTACGAGGCGCGTCGCCACGATCCGTTCATCGACCTCCGGTTCTTCCGCAGCGCCCCATTCTCGTCGGCCACCGTCATCGCGGTCTGTGCGTCCGCATCGTACGGCGCGTTCTTGTTCATGATGTCGCTGTACCTGCAGGGGGAGCGACACTTCAGCGCGGTGCACACCGGGCTGCTGTATCTCCCGGTTGCCGGTGCGGCACTGATTTTTTCGCCGCTGTCGGGCCGGCTCGTCGGTAGGTTCGGAGCGCGTCCCTCGCTACTCGTCGCCGGGGTCATGTTGACGGCGGCGACGTTGATGCTGTCCGGGCTGACCGGGTCGACACCG
The DNA here is from genome assembly GCA_963759655.1 of uncultured Actinomycetota bacterium. GTDB lineage: Bacteria > Actinomycetota > Actinomycetes > Mycobacteriales > Mycobacteriaceae > Mycobacterium. Next base: position 167,140 of record CAVXAG010000020.1, read on the forward strand.
GTGTGGCGGCTCGTCGCGGTGTTCGCGGTGTTCGGGATCGGTTTCGCGATGGTCAACGCGCCGGTCACCAACGCGGCGGTCAGCGGCATGCCGAGGGATCGTGCGGGTGCAGCGTCGGCGGTCGCGTCGACGAGCCGCCAGGTCGGCGTGAGTATCGGTGTGGCGCTATGTGGTTCGGTGGCGGGAACGGCGCTGGTCGCGTCGAATGTCGACGTTGCGGCGTCGGCGCGACCGTTGTGGTTCGTGTGCGCCGCTTTTGCCGTGACGATCGCAGTTCTGGCGATTATTTCAACGTCGGCGTGGGCACGCCGGTCCGCGGAGTTACTTGCCCCCCTGATCGCAGCGCCGGATGCCGGACCAGGGCGGGAGTTGGTCCGTGTCTCGTAACCCGTTGGCCGACCAGGTCTGGCGGCAGATGTCGAGGCTGGTGCTCGACAACAGGGACAGTTGGCGCAGAGCGGTCGTCGAACGTACAGGGTTGCCGTTCAGCAAAATTCGGATCCTTCGCCGCTTGGCCCGGGCGCCGATGACGATGAAGCAGGTGGCCGACGCCGCGACCATCGACGCGCCGGCCGCGACGGTGGCGGTCAACGACCTCGAGATGCGTGGGTTGGTGGTGCGGCGGACCGACCCCGACAACCGGCGTTGCAAGCTGGTCTCGTTAACCGGCGCGGGCCGCGACGTGGTAGCTGCGATCGAGGAGGTCGATGAGCCGGCACCGGATGCCCTGGCCGGCCTGGGCGACGAGGATCTCGAGGCCCTGCTTGAGGTGCTGCTACGACTCGCCGAGCCGGCCGGACTCCAGCAGGGCCATCGCCGCGTTGTGACCGCCGATGCCCGACACTCCGCCACCCCGACGAGAGCCTGAGCCGCACAACAGGATTCGCGCGTGCGGGGTAGCGACACCCCACCGGCGGGCGGGCGAGTCGAGCGGCTCGTCGTCCTCGGCGAATGGCCAGGTCAGACCACCGTGGAAAATCTGGCCCGCGGTCATGCCGAGCGTTGCCTCCAGGTCGTCCGTGGTCTTCGTTTCTATGCAGCCAGGCATCAGGACACTTTGAATCGGTTCAGCCAGAACCGAATTCAGCGATGCCAGCACCGCATCGGTCAGTTCTTCGGGCGTACCGAGTCCGTGCGGTGTGTGCAGCCCGAACACGGTCAGCGTCTGGGCGCCTGACGCTCGCAGGTCCGCTGACAGAATGCTTGGATCTGTCAGCGAGTGGCAGTAGATCTCGCACGGCAGCGGATCCGGCACGGTGCCACCGGTGGCGTGGCTGTAGGCGGCCTCGAGCTGACTGAACATTTCGTTGACGTGGAACGTACCCCCGAACGCCTGCTCCACCGTCACGCTGGTATCCCGCAATCGGGGTAGCCGTCGCAGCATGAGGTTGACCTTGACCTGCGACCCCGGCGCCGCCATCGGGGCCACCTCGCCCAGCATCGACGCCAGCACCGTGGGTGTCACACCGGCCAGCACCGCGCGGGCGTGCACACTGCGCTCGTCATCCCCGTCGCGGTAGCGCACTTCGCCGTCCGGAGTGATCGCGAAGACATCAGCGCCACAAGCAATGTCGACGCCATAGCGGCTGGCTGCCTGTGTCAGCGCATCGGTCACGGCCCCCATGCCGCCGACCGGGACGTCCCAGTCACCGGTGCCGCCGCCGAGCAGGTGGTACAGGAAGCAGACGTTCTGTCGCAACGAGTCATCATCGAGCCGGGCGAACGTTCCGATCAGTGCGTCGGTGGCGATCACGCCGCGCACCAGGTCGTCTGACACCGCGCCGGTGATCGCGTGCCCGATCGGTTCCTCGATCATCGCGCGCCAGCACGCGTCGGCGTCGACCAGCTTGTGGGCCCGGCCGCGGGTCGGCAGCGGCTCGGTCATCGTCGGCCACAGCGTTCGGGTGAGACGACCGCAGCGGCGGTAGAAGTCCTCGGCGATGCCGTTGTGTGGGCCGATCAGCAGACCGGTGCGACCTCCGGTCCGCGGGTCGGGTGAATAGGACGAATAGCGGCGCCGGGCCAGCCGGATCGACAGGCCCAGGTCGTCGACGATCCGCGGCGGCAACAGACTGACCAGGTACGCGTAGCGCGACAACCGGGCGTCCACGCCGTCGAACGGCCGCGCCGAGACCGCCGCACCGCCGACCCGGTCCAGCCGCTCCAGTACCAGCACCCGCTTGCCGGCGCGGCCCAGGTAGGCGGCGGCGACCAGGCCGTTGTGCCCGCCGCCGACGACGACGGCGTCGTAGCAGGTCAGTTCAGGTAGCCCTCGACCTCGTCGGCCGAACGCACGTGAGCATCCGTGGGATCACCGCCGGTCTCGCGCAGCGCGCGACGCTGCCGCAGAAGGTCCCAGCACTGGTCCAGCTCTGTTTCGACCGTCCGCAGCCGTGCATGTTCCTCGTCGCCGCTGATCTCGCCCCGCTGCAGCTTTGCCCGCAGGTCCTTCTCCTCGGCGACCAGCCTGTTGATCCGCGATTGGGTGTCGTTGTCCTCTGCCACATCATCAGTGTGCCCGCTGGCGTCATCGCCGTGACAGATAAACCCGAGATCGACCTCCCGTCCGGGCCGGCGGCAGCACGGTCGAGGTGCATTACCTGGGTGTTGAGTACGACACCGGTGCGGAATTCGACAGCTCCTGGGGTCGTGGGTAGCCGATCGAGCCGGAATGAACGTCGGCTGTCCGGCAAGACGCTGATCTTCGTCATCGACCTGCTGGCAACGACGTAACCGCCTTAGGCCGGGGTGTCCGCCTGCGGCGTGGGTCCGGGCAGCCGCAGCAGCAGCCGCGCCCCGCCCAGCGGGCTGGCTTCCAATGACGCTGTGCCGCCGTGTAACTCGGCCTGCTGAGCGACCAACGCCAAACCCAGCCCGGACCCCGATTGCGACGCTGTCGAGCCGCGGGAGAACCGTTCGAACACGACCGTGCGTTCCTCTTCGGGAAGGCCGGTGCCATTGTCGTCGACCGCGATCTCCACCCCGGCGCGCGAGCTGACCGCCGACAGCTGGATGCGGGTAGCTCCGCCGTGCTTGACCGCATTGGCGATCGCATTGTCGACCGCGAGCCGCAGCCCGGCCGGCAACCCGACGATGAGCACCGAAGGTGACGGCATCAGCGACACGTCCACATCCGGGTAGATCCGCATCGCGTCGTGCGCGGCGCGGTCGAGCAACTCGGTGATGTCGACGGGGACGTGATCATCCGACGTCGACAGCTCGCCCTGAGCCAGCCGTTCCAACGCCCCCAGCGTCGCCTCGATCCGCGACTGTGTGCGGATCACGTCGTGCAGTACTTCCTTGCGCTGTTCGTCGGGCAGGTCCAGCGTCGCCAGCACCTCGAGGTTGGTTCGCATCGCGGTCAGTGGCGTGCGCAGTTCGTGCGACGACACCGCGGCGAAGTCGCGCGCCGACGCGAGCGCCGACTTGGTGCGGTCCTGCTCCTTCCAGATCCGCTGCAACATGCCGTTGAGGGCGTCGGCGATCTCGACCGCCTCGGTCGCACCACGGATTTCGACGTCCGGCGCTTCGTCACCGGCGTCGACGGAGCGCGCCTGCTGCGCCAGGCGTTTGAACGGCCGCACCGCGAACGTGGCGAGTAACCAACCCAGCACCGCCGCCGCACCGATCGCGAACAGACAGATGAGGATCACCCGCCGGTGCAGGTTGTTGGTCTCGGCGATGGTCGCGTAGTAGGTTGCGCCGACCGCTACCGACATCTGCCCGGGCGTACGGATATCCACCGTGCGCACCCGGTATCGCACGCCGTTGACATAGGTGTCCGCATAGCCGGCGTCCAGCTTGGGCAGGACGACGTTCGAATTGGACGTCACCTGACCGTTCTCGCGCACCGTGATGACGGCGTCCTGATCGTTGGGCGATCGCGGGATCTCACCCAGGCCGCGAGGGATGAACGGGATGGCGAAACCGGCGGCCTCGTCCAGCCGACGGTCGAGCCGCTCACGGCGGTCGTTGGTGATGCCGATCCAGACAATGGTCCCGACGATCAGCACGACGATCGCGGCGCCGATTGCCGTCGCGAACGCCACCCGGGTCCGAAGGGACGGGGTCTGGCGGAAAATGCGCGATAACCGATTCATGGCACTCATTGCGTTCGCAGGACGAATCCCACTCCACGCACGGTATGCAACAGCCGGGGCGCGCCGCCACCCTCCAGCTTGCGGCGCAGGTAGCCGATGAACACGTCGACAACGTTGGTGTCGGCGGCGAAGTCATAGCCCCAGACCAGCTCGAGTAACTGCGCGCGCGACAACACCGCCGTCTTGTGCTCGGCGAGCACGGCAAGCAGATCGAACTCCCGCTTGGTCAGGTCGACGTCGACGCCGTTCACGCGCGCGCGCCGGCCCGGGATGTCCACCTCCAGCGATCCCACCTGGATGGTCTCCGAGCTGAACGTCGCCGTCGCCCCGCGGCGACGCAGCAGGGCGCGCACCCGCGCCACCAGCTCGGCCAACACGAAGGGCTTCACCAGGTAGTCGTCGGCGCCCGCCTCCAGCCCGGCGACCCGGTCGTCCACCGAGCTGCGGGCCGACAGCACGCAGACCGGCACATCGTTGTCCATCGCGCGCAGCGCGGTGACCACGCTGACGCCGTCGAGCACGGGCATGTTGATGTCGAGCACGATCGCGTCGGGCCTGGTTTCGGTGGCGCTGCGCAGCGCCTCGGCGCCGTCGACCGCGGTCGACACGTCGAACCCGGACAGCCGGAGTCCACGCTCGAGCGACGCGAGCACGTCGGGGTCATCGTCCACTACGAGTACCTTGGGCGAGGCGACACCGGTCTCCATGCCCGCAATCTTGCCTGATGAACCCCCGCGGGGGAGGGAGGCGCGTGCGGGCGGCGCGGGTGCCTGCCGTGAATTCGTGTGAAAGCAAAGCGACGATATTGTTCTGGTGCTACCATCCGGTCCTTATGCTCCCATTTGCGCCCCGCCTGATTGTAGAGCCTGATGACGGCCTACAACCTGTCCGCGAATTCATCCAATCCGCGGAAGAATCTCTTCTGATTAAGCAATTCACGTTCACCGAGGAAAGCTTCATACAGGCGGTCATCGAGCGGAAGAATGCAGGCGTCAATGTACGCGTCATGCTCAATCCGGCGCGGTCGGGCGGAGACCGTGCCAATGACGACACCTTCGAAATGTTCGAGAAGGCCGGGGTAAATGTTCAGTGGGCGAACCCGAAGTTCTACGTTACGCACGAGAAATCTATGGTGGTGGACGGAACGGCGGCACTCGTCGCGACCTTTAATCTCTGTGAAAAGTATTTCTCGCTGACCCGCGACTACGGCGTCATCACACAGCAACCCCATCGAGTTGCCCAGATAACCGAGGTTTTCGAAGCAGATTGGGAGCATCTGGACTGGACGTGTTCGGCCAACGCGGGGTTGCTCTGGAGCAATTCAAATTCGCGTCTTCATATGGCTCAGTTCATCGACGCGGCCACGGAGCGGCTCGATATCCAGCATCCCAAATATGTCGATGCAGTCATTCTTGACCACATCGCAGCCGCCGCTGATCGCGGCGTCAAGGTCAACGTCCTGTGCGGTGGCCGGCACGGCATCAGCGAGTGGGACATTCTCGATACTTTCGCATCGTTGCGCACATTGCGGCGGTTCGGCGTCAAGGTGCACAAGCAGAAGAACTTGCGGGTTCACGCCAAGTTGCTGATCGCCGACAATGAACGTGCGTTGCTTGGTTCGATGAATATCGACCGCAGCGCTTTCGACATGCGTCGCGAACTGGGCATCACGCTGACCGACCCAGAAATCATCACGCGGCTCAAGCAGGTCTTCGACTCGGACTGGGACCTGTCCCATCACTACGATCCCCCGGATCCGCTCGATCCGTCCACCCATCACGAGGACGACTTCCCGCACGACGAAGATCTCATGCATGAGTGAGATAGGGCTACCGCGCGAAAAGGTTTCGCTTGTCGAACTGGCGTGGACGTTCAATCACATTGCAATCGCATCGTTCGGTGGCGGGCTGTCGGCATGGTCGCGGGAAGTGCTGGTGGTCGAGAAGAACTGGATGGGTGAAGAGGAATTTCTCAGCGCCATGACGATGTGCCGGATCCTGCCGGGCGCCAATCAGGTGAACATGGCGGTGTTCGTCGGGACCAAGTTGGGCGGCGTCCCGGGCGCGGCGTCGGCCATCCTGGGCCTGTGTCTGCTGCCCGTCATCTTCATCCTTGTGATGGGGTACATATATTTCCGGTTCAAAGAGGTGCCCGCGGTGAAGAGCGTTCTTCATGGCGCGTCCGCGGCCGCCGTGGCAATGACCGTGGCGATGGTGATCAAGACCGGGCAGAAGTGCCTGAAGGGGCTCGTCCCCATTCTGCTTTTCGCCGTGACTTTTGTCCTGAATGGCATCGTGCGGTTGCCGCTTCCGCTGGTTCTCGCCATTGTCGCACCGCTTAGCCTGATCTGGGCGTGGCCGCGGAAAAGTGCGGAGTGAATACCTACCTTCAGATAGCGGCGCTGTTCGGCACGCTGTCACTGCTGTCGATCGGCGGTGGGAATGCGGTTTTGCCCGACATGCACTTGAACGCTGTGAACGGACACCACTGGCTGACCAACTCCCAATTCGCGGATGTATTCTCCATCTCCCAGGCTGCGCCCGGGCCGAGCATTCTGATCGTCACGCTCGTCGGCTATGCCGCGGGGCTGCCGGTCGGCGGCGTGGCCGGCGGAATTCTCGGGGGTGTGATCGCCACCGTTTCAATGATTACTCCGGCGGCGATACTGGTTTATGTGCTCACGCTTTTCTGGCAAAAGGCACAGAAATCCCGATTGCGATATGCCGTTGAGAAGGGCTTCGCGCCGCTGACGGTGGGCCTGATACTGGCCAGCTCTTTGGTGATGAGCCGCGCGGCCGATCACGACTGGCGCGCCTATTCGCTCACCGCAATTTGCACGGTGATCTTCATATCCACCAAGTTGAATCCCCTGATTGTGGTGTTGGGTGCCGGACTGGTTGGCTATCTCGGCTTCGTGTGACCCGGGCGTGGGCGCTGCCGGGCGCGAACGCGGGAAGGAGTTGACCTCAACTTTCGTTGAGCTTCTACTGTGGATTCGATGATTATGGGAGCGGAATCGCCGTGACTGACGTTCGTGAACCTCTCGCCTCCACTCCGGCAATCGCGCCCCCACCTGCGCGCCGGCGGCCAGGTTCGGATCTGTGGCGGCTGCTTCCGTACCTGGTCCCGTACCGGGTGCGATGGACGGCGATGGTGGCGGTCGCGATCGTCAGCATTGGCGCCACGGTGGCGATCCCGCTGATGACGAAGGCCGTGATCGACGGGCCGGTGGCCCACCGCGACCAACCCGGTCTGTGGACACTCGGCGCCGCGGCGATGGCCGTCGGGATCTCCGAGGCCGTGCTCTGGTTCATCCGGCGCTGGTTGGTCGCTCGCGCAACCATGGGGGTAGAGGCGGACATCCGCAAAGATCTCTATGCCCGGCTGCAGATTCTGCCGATGTCGTTCCACGGCCGCTGGCAGTCGGGACAGCTGCTGTCCCGAGTGATGAACGATTTGTCCACCATCCGCCGGTTCCTATCGTTCGGGCTGGTGTTCCTGCTGCTGAACATCATTCAGATCACCGTGGTGACCGCCATTTTGCTGGCCCTGTACTGGCCGCTGGGTGTCATTGTCCTGGTGTCGACCGTGCCGATCGCGGCCACCGTGCTGCACTTCCAGCGGGAGTTCACCCGGCTTTCGCGGCAGGCGCAGGACCAGTCAGGTCATGTCGCAACGCATGTCGAGGAATCCGCTCTCGGCGTGCGGGTGGTGAAATCGTTCGGCCGGGAGGATTACGTCTTCGACCGCTTCGACAAGCAAGCCACCAGCCTGTATGACACTCAGGTCGCCAAGGTTTCGGTGTCGGCGAGATTCTGGACACTGTTGGAGGTCATCCCCAATCTGACGCTCATCGTGGTGCTGGGGTTCGGCGCATATGCGGCGGGGCACGGCTTCGTGACGATGGGCACGCTGGTTGCCTTCATCACGATGATGCTGTCGTTGGTCTGGCCGATCGCGTCACTGGGCTTCCTGCTGTCGATGACCCAGGAATCGATGACCGCCGCGAACCGGATCGCCGAGATCTTCGACTCGCCGCGCGAGATCGCCGATGGCCCGCGGACCGAGGTGCCCAGCGGCGGGCGCCTGGAGCTGATCGACGTCGGTTTCCGCTTTCCCGGCACAGCGCCGCAACGGGCGTGGGCACTACGGCATGTGAGCGTGACCGTCGAACCCGGTGAGACTCTCGCGGTGGTCGGTTCCACGGGATCGGGCAAATCGGTGCTGGCGGCACTGCTGTCGCGGCTCTATGACGTCACCGAGGGTGAGATTCTCATCGACGGTCGCGACATTCGCGAGCTGTCTCTACCTGCGCTGCGTCAGGCGGTGGCCACCGCGTTCGAGGACCCGACGCTGTTTTCGATGTCCGTGGCGGAGAACCTGCGGCTGGGGCGTCCCGACGCGACGGACCCGCAGTTGCGCCAGGCGATCGACATCGCCGCGGCGCAGTTCGTCTACGACCTGCCGTTCGGCCTTGAGACCCGCATCGGTGAGCAGGGTATGAGCCTGTCCGGCGGGCAACGGCAGCGCCTGTCGCTGGCCCGGGCGATCCTCGCGGCCCCGAGAATCTTGGTGCTGGACGACACCATGTCCGCGCTCGATGTGCACACCGAGGCGATCGTCGAGCAGGCGCTGCGCCGCGTCCTGCACGGGGTGACCGGCATCGTGGTCGCACACCGGGCCTCCACAGTCCTGCTCGCAGACAAGGTGGCGCTGCTTCAGAACGGGACCATCACCCATCTGGGTACGCACGCCGAATTGCTGGCCGGGGTGCCGGAGTACCGCTACCTGCTGGCGGCCGACGACGAACTCGACGACAACGCCCAGCGGTGGTGCCCGTGGGAGGACGACGAGCAGCGCAGCATGCTCTGCCAGGCGTATCAGGAGCGTGAGGCCACCGACGCCGCCTGCGAGACGGACAACGAGGCGGACAATGGGCGCCGGTTCGCCACGTCTGAGGCTGACCTCCGGTGACCGCAACCGACATCGGCCAGATCGAGGTCCCCGACGACGACGTCGACCGGTGGCGCGGTCGTATCGAAGACAGCCCGGACGACGACGCTCCGACCGATACCGGCGAGAACCTGCCCCGCCGCCGTGCTGCTCGCGCCCTGTTGATTTCTCTGCTGCGGCCATTCCGCACGGCGGTGGCGTACTTGGCAATCGTTGTGGTGGTGGAAAACGTTGCGCGCCTTTCGGTTCCGCTGTTGATCCAGCGCGGCATCGATCACGGCATTCCACCGATCGTTGCGGGCGGGACGTCGCGTGAGCTCGCCTTCATCGTCGGCGCCTTGTGTGTCGTGGTGCTAGTTCAGGCCAGCAGCCGGATGTTTTTCCTGCAATGGTCCGGCCGTATCGGCCAGAAGGTCCTTGTGGAGTTGCGGCGGCGGGTGTTCCGCCACTTCCAGCTGCTCGACGTCGCCTTCCACGACCGGTATACCTCCGGGCGGGTGGTGAGCCGGTCCACCAACGATGTCGAGGCGATACAGGACATGCTGGAGACCGGCTTCGACAGCCTCATCACCGCGGCGCTCACCCTGGTCGGGACGGCGATCCTGCTCGTCGCGCTGGACGTCCGGCTTGGGTTGATGTGTCTGGCGGCCTTTCCGGTGCTGGTGGCGTTGATCTGGTGGTTCCGCAACGAATCCGCCAAGACATACCGGAAGGTGCGGGATAACGCTGCTCTGGTCATTGTTCAGTTTGTCGAGACCATGACCGGAATCAAGGCGGTGCAGGCGTTCCGGCGCGAGCCGCGCAACCAGGAGATCTTCGAAGATGTCGCCGACCGCTACCGCGACATCAACGAGAAGACTTTCCGGTTGCTCGCCGTCTTCATGCCGGGGGTCAAGCTGGTCGGCAACATCACCACAGGTGTGGTGTTGCTCTACGGCGGATACCGTGTGCTGCACGGGCAGATGACCATCGGAACGCTCGCGGCTTTTCTGCTGTACCTGCGGATGTTCTTCGAGCCGATGCAGGATATCTCGCAGTTCTTCAACACTTTCCAGTCAGCGGCATCGGCCCTGGAGAAGCTGGCCGGTGTGCTTGCCGAGCGGCCGAGCATCGAGGACCCGGCGCAACCGGTCGCACTGACATCCGTTCGCGGCGATGTCGCCTTCCACGAGGTGCGGTTCTCCTATCTGCCGGACCGGCTCGTGCTGCCAGGGCTCACCTTCTCCGTTCCGGCCGGGCAGACCGTCGCGCTGGTGGGCACCACCGGCGCAGGCAAGACCACGATCGCCAAGCTGATCGCGCGTTTCTATGACCCGACGTCCGGATCGGTGAGTCTGGACGGGATCGACCTGCGTGACATCGCGCAGACCGAGTTGCGCCGTCATGTCGTGATGGTCACCCAGGAGAACTTCATGTTCGACGGGACGGTCGCCGACAACATCCGGTTCGGCCGCCCGGACGCCACCGACGAGCAGATCCGCGCGGCTGCGGCCGCGGTCGGCGCTGACCGGTTCATCCTTGCGCTGCCCGATGGCTATCACACCGACGTGGCCCGCCGCGGTGGCCGGCTGTCAGCGGGTCAGCGCCAGCTCGTCGCGTTCGCCCGCGCATTTCTGGCCGATCCGGACGTGTTGATCCTGGACGAAGCCACGTCGTCGCTGGATATTCCCAGCGAGCGGATGGTGCAGCGGGCGCTTCAGACGGTGCTGGCCGACCGGACCGCTTTGGTCATCGCCCATCGACTCTCGACGGTGCAGATAGCCGACCGCGTGTTGGTGCTCGAGCAGGGCCGCATCGTCGAGGACGGCTCGCCGGCGGCACTCATCCGGCGAGCCGACGGACACTATGCGTCGCTGCACCAGGCGTGGGTCGAGTCGTTGGCGTGATGCTCGGCCGAGGTGCGCCGTCAATAGCCATGCGCGAATCGACTTGCGCCCGTTGGGCTCGTCGGTGAGCTCGACGTCGGTCATCGCCGTCATGTCATCGGGCACGTTCGCGTGAATGCGGGCAGGCCGGATCTCGTCGATGGTCCAGTACCTCGACACCACGTCGCGCAGTTCGTCCTCGGTCACCGGATTGGCAGGCCCGTGATGTGCTCACTGCTATCACGACACTTTGGAAACGCGGGATCGGTTGAGGCATGGCCCTGGCATTCGATCGACTGCCAGCCGCGAATCTGACGCCACCGCGCTGGTGTCTGGCTGACGTTCAGCTCCCGCCGAGGTAGTTCTCCGAGTCTTCGATGTGGTGCAGGCGAACGCGCAGAGTCTCAAGCTGTGCCACCTTCGCGCGGATCTCTCGTTTGGCGGCGCACATCTCCCGCGCCACCGCCACCTTCTCGGCCCGCAGAAGGCGCACGAGTTCCGCGTCTGTGAAGGTCGAAGGGTGCTTGTGGCGCGGGTCGACGGCGGTCATGATTTCTGGATGGTGAGCCTGCGCCACGCATCGGCGCAAGCGATTGGCCGAGCTGGTGACTTACCGGTGACTAAAGTCCCAGAGCCCAGGTCCAGGCTGTGATCATTAACCGATGAACAACGTGCTGTCGACGATGGTGCCGAACCTGCCGTCGTAGCCGGTGAACGAACTGATGTCGGCGACTTCGAAGATCGCGCCCCTCAGCCCGCGCTTGGCGGCCGCAGCCCGGGCGAGGTCGATCGCGGTGGGTGAAAGGTCAAGTCCGACAGTGGTGTAGCCCAGTTCCGCCAGCCGCAACGAGATGGCGGCCTCCCCGCATCCCACATCGAGGACGTCGCCATGGAACTTCCCCCGTCGATCAGGGCGGCGAGCTCCGGTTGCGGTTCGTCGATGCTCCACGGTGGCCGGGCGCCCAGACCCAGCTCCGCAACCTGTCCGCGGTAGGCCGACTCGAATTCGAAATCTCGTGGTGAGGTGGTCATGCTCCAGGCATATCAATTCAATTGATATATATATCAAGATGGTTGATATGACTGACGCCGACGATCAGCCGCTGGGATACCTGCTGCACCGCATGATGGCGGCGCTGCGCCCCGTGGTGACTGTCCGGTTGCAGCCGCTCGGGCTGGTGTTGGGGGAGTTCGTCTGCCTGCGGATCCTGTCGATGGCGCCCGGGCGGTGCAGTGCGGAGCTGGCCCGTGACACGAACGTGTCGCCGCAGGCGATGAACACCGTGCTGCGAGCCCTGCAGGACCGCGGCATCGTGGCCCGGCCGGCATCCGTCCCGTCGGGACGCGCGCTGCCCGCCGAACTCACGTCCAAGGGCAAGGCTCTGCTCGACCGCGCGGAAGCGGCCGTGCGAGGCGCCGACGAGCAGGTGCTCGCCAATCTGACCATGGCCCAGCAACGTCAGCTGAGGCGGCTTCTCGATGCCGCCGCCCCGCCCGGGTACACCTAGGCCTGGATCTCGCCGGCGATCTTGCGTTCGATGCTCGCGCGCGTCATCGCGGGCAACGCGATCAGCCCGTCGAGTTCCTTGCGCGCGCGACTGTATGCGCTCTGCCGTTCCTGCGCTGTCGCGCCGCCGTCTGTCGCAAGCCGCATCAAGTTCTGGGCTCGCGCGATCCGCTGCTGATCCTCCGACGAGAAGTCGCTGCGGCGCCGCCGGATGGCCTCGGTCTCGGCGATGTCGAACGCGCTGACGTACTCGGCGACTGCGTCGCGGTACTGGCGCTGGGCATCGCGGTCGCCCATCAGATCGTCGACCGTCTCCGGCCGCAGCAGGTCGGCGCGGCGTTTGGCCTTGTGGAATCCGATTGTCAGCGGATTGCGGACATCGGTCATCATTGGGAAGTCGAGGAGCTTGGCGATGTCCAGCTCGTAGTCCAGCCACTTGGCGTCGGTTCGGGTGTGCTCCTCGAGCACCCTCGTCATTTCTCGCCGATTCGCCGCGACGTTGCTGCGCGCACGGCCGGTGGCCTCGGCGATCGCGATCTTGGTTTGCTGCTTGATTCGGTACCGCTCGAGACGGCGGTTGGCGCGCCGCTCGTTGGCCGCGGCGATCGCCCGCACGCCGCCGCCGATCACGCCACCCAGCGGGAAGATCAGCCACCAGAAGCTTCCGGCGAAATGCAGCGCAGGCCCCATGTGCCCAGCATGCCACCGGCTTTGGCATGGCAGTCGGCACGAAGCGATAGAGTTCGGTGAACGCGTTGAGCACGCGATGGGGGACACGCCGACCGGGCGTCTCCTGGATAAGGAGCAGTTTCATGACCTACTCGACCGGCCCGGGCGGTTACGGCGCCCCTCCGCAGGGACCCGGCACGCCGGGGTATGCCCCACAGTCGCCGGGCTACGCCGCCGCCGCGCCCGCGCCCGCCGAAGGCAAAGGCCTGCCGTTCTTCCTGCACATCGGCGTCGTCGCACTGGGCGTCGTCAGCTTCTTCCTGGGGTTCGCGCCATACATCAGTGGTTCCTCCGCACAGTTCGGGGGTGAATCCATCTCGATAAGTGCGTCCTCCAATTTCTTCCAGACCAACGGCGTTGTGGGTATTTCTCTGCTGCTCGCCGCGGCTCTGGTAGCCGCCCTCGGCATGCTGCCGAAGCAGGAGATCCACGACGGCGTCGTGGCGAGCCTGTCCATCGTCGGTTTCGTCTCGCTTCTGTTCCAGATGCTCGCCCTTCCTGGCGAGGCGAATATCGGCTTCGGCCTGTTCATTGTGCTGGCCACGTCGTTCGTCCAGGCCGCGCTCGCGATTGCCGCGCTGTTGTTCGCGTCGGGCGTCATCAAGGCGCCCCGGCCGTCGCAGCAGCCCCAGTACGGCTACTACGGCCAGACCGGCGCTTACGGCCAGCCCCCGCAACAGCCTGCGCAGGCGAGTCCGCCGCAGCAGCCCTACTACGGCAGTGCTCCCGCGCAGGGGTCCTATCCGCAATCGCCCCCGCAGCAGCCCAACCAGTGGTGACGACCCGCGATCAGGACAGTCCGATCCGGCGGTAACGCGTCAACCGGTCGGCGTAGCGCCGGTTGTCCGGCACCTGGCGCAGCGCGGCCAACTCGGCGGCGATGGCCCTTGACAGGCGCTTGGTGAAGTCGATGGGCTCATCGGCGGCGTCGGGATGCTCGGGCACGATCGCGTCGACGATTCCTGACGCCAGCAGGTCGGCCGACCGGATGCCCTGCGCCTCGGCGAGTTCCGGCGCGTGCGCGGTGTCGCGCCACACGATCGCGCTGGCGCCCTCCGGCGGCAGCGGTGCCAGCCAGCCATGCAGAGCGGCCAGCACTCTGTCCGCGGGGACCATCGCCAGCGCCGGGCCGCCGCTGCCCTGGCCGAGAAGGACGGACACCGTCGGCGTCGGCAGTGTGACCAGATCGGCCAGACACCGCGCGATCTCGCCGGCCAGGCCCTCCTGTTCCGCTTCGGCCGACAGCGCCGGCCCTGCGGTGTCGATCACCGCAACGAGGGGCAACCGCAGGCCGGCCGCCAGCGCCATCCCGCGGCGCGCCTCGCGCAGCGCCGCCGGTCCGACCGTCGCGCCGACCGAGCGCTGCTGGCCGAGGACCACCGCAGGCTGCCCGACCAGCCTCGCGAGGGCCAGCAACGTGGTGGCCGCATCGCCCTGCCCGGTGCCCGAGAGCAGCACCCGTTCGGTGGCGCCATGCCTGAGCAGGTGTCCGACGCCGGGCCGGTTCCGGCGTCGGGACGCGGTTACCGACTCCCACGCTCCCACGTCCGGTATCGGCTCGGCAGGCGACGGCACAACGGGCCCCGCCGGCGGGTCGACGGTCACCTTCAGCGCCCGCTCCAGCGTTCGGCGCAGCCACTTCAGCGGCACCACCCCGTCGATCACGCCGTGCCGTTGAAGGTTCTCGGCCGTCTGGACCCCGGGTGCGAACGGCTCGCCGTACAGGTGCTCGTACACCCGCGGGCCGAGAAACCCGATCAGCGCGCCCGGCTCTGCGATGGTCACATGGCCGAGCGAACCCCACGACGCGAACACCCCGCCCGTCGTCGGGTGCCGCAGGTACACCAGGTATGGCAGGTGCGAACGCTTGTGCTGCTCGACGGCGGCGGCGATCTTGACCATCTGCAGGAACGCGACGGTGCCCTCCTGCATTCGGGTTCCGCCCGAGCTCGGCGACGCCAGCAGCGGCAACCGCTCCGCCGTCGCGCGTTCCACCGCGGCGGTGATCCGTTCTGCGGCCGCGACACCGATCGAGCCGGCCAGGAAATCGAATTCCGAGGCGATCACGGCGACCCGACGGCCATGCACCCGGCCTTCGCCCGTCAGTACCGCCTCGTCGACGCCGGTCGCCGCGCGGGCTTCGGCCAGCTCGCGCGCATAGCGGGCATTCGCTGCCACCTCGAGCCCGGCGGCGTCCCAGCTGACGAACGACCCCGGGTCGAGCACGGCATCGCGCAGTTGCGACGCGGGGATGCGGCTCACCGGATGAGGGTAGCCAGCGCGGGCCTTAAGGTAGCCCCGATGAACACACCGATTCCTAAGCCGGGCCCGGCGGTGGGTTCGGGTGCCATCACCGTCACCAGCGCAACAGCGATCGGCGTCGGCGGCATGATGGGCGCGGGCCTCTACACGCTTGTCGGTCTTGCCGCCACCACCGCGGGCCCCTGGGTTCCGGTCTCGTTTCTGGTCGGCGGGCTGGTGGCGGCGTTCAGCGTCTACTCGTATGCAAAGCTCGGCGCCCGCTACCCCAGCCGCGGCGGAGCTGCCAGATTCCTGATTCAATGCTTCGGTGACGGCGTGATCGCGGGCGGCCTCAACGTGTTTCAGTTTCTCGGCTGGATCATCGCGATGGCGCTGTATGCCGCAGGCTTCGCCGGCTATGTCCGTGACCTGCTGCCGTGGGCCACCCCCGACTGGTCGGGAAAGGCCATTGGGATCGGGTTGATCGCTGTCGTGGTGGCGGTGAACCTGGTCGGCACCAAGCTCGTCGGCAGCGCCGAGACCGCGGTGATCGCCGCCGAACTGCTGATCCTGCTGGTGTTCGTGGTTCTGGGGTTGATGAGGTCCGACACCGGTCGGCTCGCCGCCGGCGGCGGCCACGGCGTGCTCGGCGTGCTGTTCGCGGCGGGTCTGCTGTTTGTCACCTACGAGGGCTTCGGCGTTGTCACCAACTCGGCAGGGGAGATGCGCAGCCCCGCGAGCCAGCTCCCGCGGGCGATGTACCTCGCGCTGGCGATCGTCGTGGCCATCTATGTCCTCGTCGGTGCGGTGATCGTGATGACGCTGAGCGTGCCCGATATCGAGGCGAACGCGGGCCACGTTCTCTCCGAGTCCGCGAAAGCGATCTTCGGCCAGGTGGGCTTCGTGGTGATCGGCGTCGCGGCGCTGCTTGCCACCGCATCCGGGGTCAACGCGACGATGTTCGGCGACGCGAACCTCGCCTACCTGATGGCCAAGACCGGGGGGCTACCCGAGAGCTTCGCGCGCAACGTGTGGCTGGGCGGCACCGGCGGATTGTTCGTCGCGGCCGCCCTGACCGCGTTGTTCGTCGTGTTCTTCCCGCTGTCCGCCGTGGGCCAGATGGCCAGCCTCGCGTTCCTGCTCATCTACGCCACCGTCTCGATGGGTCACTTCCGCGTCCGCTCCGACACCGGCGCGAACCCGTGGCTGCTGGCTGTCGGGGTGGCGATGAACGTCGCACTGTTCGTTCTGCTGCTCAGCTACACGATCGACAGCGGGCCGGCCAGCACGTGGATCACGCTGCTGGCCGTTCTGGCCGCCAGCTTCGCGTTCGAGGCCCTCTATCGGCGGCGGACCGGCCGGACATTTGCTCCTCCAGCGCCCCGATAGGCTGGTCCCATGATCGGTGTTACCCGCGACGAGGGCGTCACGACCATCGAGATGCAGCGGCCCGAGCGGCGCAATGCGCTGAACTCCGAGCTGGTCGAAGGTTTGCGCACCGCCGTCGAGCAGGCGGTGGCGCACGACGTCCGCACTATCGTGCTGACCGGACAGGGCAGCGTGTTCTGTGCCGGCGCCGACCTGAGCGGCGACGCATTCGCCGCCGACTACCCCGACCGGCTGATCGCGCTGCATAAGGCCATCGACGAGGCGCCGATGCCCGTGATCGGGGCCATCAACGGGCCCGCGATCGGCGCTGGCCTTCAAGTGGCGATGATCTGCGACCTGCGGGTGGTGGCACCGGACGCGTTCTTCCAATTCCCGACGTCCAAATATGGTCTTGCCCTCGATAATTGGAGTATCCGTCGACTGTCGTCGTTGGTGGGCTACGGGCGTGCCAGGTCGATGCTTCTGACCGCGGAGAGGCTCACCGCCGAGGTGGCGCTGCAAACCGGGATGGCCAATCGGATCGGCACGCTCGCAGACGCGCAGAAGTGGGCCGGACAGATCGCCGGGCTCGCGCCACTGGCGCTGCGGCACGCGAAACGCGTCCTGAACGACGACGGTGCCTACGAAGAGCAGGGCCCGGTCCACAAGGTGCTGTTCGACAAGGCGTGGGGTAGCGAGGACGTGGTCGAGGCCCAGGT
This sequence comes from uncultured Actinomycetota bacterium, assembly GCA_963759655.1. Classification (GTDB taxonomy): domain Bacteria; phylum Actinomycetota; class Actinomycetes; order Mycobacteriales; family Mycobacteriaceae; genus Mycobacterium. Next base: position 184,622 of record CAVXAG010000020.1, read on the forward strand.
GGCGCGAATTCAGAAGCGCCCGCCGAACTTCAAGGGCGCCTGAGCCCCATGCTGCGGGCGGCCGTGCGGTTGGGCGTTGGGACCGCCACGCTGCTCGGCGGTGGCTGGTTTCTGCGTGCGCTGCACGGCGCACCGGCGGCGCTGGGCGCCGGCCCGTTGGACATCCACGCGGTGGCCCACGATTCGCCGAACCATCGCGACGGCGCGTTCGCCAATGTCGACCCGGCATCCAAGCTCGAAATCAGTCGTGCGGACCAGCGAATCCTGCTGGGCGAGATTCTTCGCGGCGGGACGGGCCGGCCGGCCGGCGACATTCCGGTGGTAGCGCCCGTGGGCCTCGGTCTGCCGGCGGCGGCGCTGGCCGTCACATGGTTCGGACATTCCACCGCGCTCGTCGAGATCGACGGCTACCACGTGCTCACCGACCCGGTGTGGAGCGACCGGTGTTCACCTTCGCGCACGGTGGGTCCGCAGCGGATGCATCGGCCGCCGATTCCGCTGGAGTCGCTGCCGGCGCTGGATGCGATCGTCATCAGCCACGATCACTACGACCATCTCGACTTCGACACCGTGCTGGCGCTCGCCCGCACTCAGCGCGCGCCGTTCGTCGTCCCACTCGGCGTCGGAGCCCACCTGCGCTGCTGGGGTATCCCGGATCGGCGAATAGTCGAATTAGACTGGGAACAAAGCGGTTCGGTCGATGACTTGACATTGGTGTGCACGCCCGCCCGGCATTTCTCCGGCCGCGCCTTGTCTCGCAACACGACGCTGTGGGCCTCGTGGGTGATCGCGGGACCGCAGCACCGTGCCTACTTCGGCGGCGACACCGGCTACACCGAGAGCTTCGCACGCATCGGCGCCGAACATGGCCCGTTCGACCTGACCCTGCTGCCGGTCGGTGCGTATAACCCGCTTTGGCCTGACATTCACATGAATCCCGAGGAAGCCGTCCGCGCGCACCTCGACATCAACGGCACGGGCCTGCTCGTGCCGATCCACTGGTGCACGTTCCGGCTTGCGCCGCATCCGTGGGCAGAACCCGTTGAGCGACTGCTCGCCGCCGCCGGTGACGCCGACGTAGCTGTGGTGGTGCCTAGGCCGGGTGACCGTGTCGATCCGTCGGCGTCACCGAGGGTAACCGCGTGGTGGCGGCTGTGAAGGGTTAACGTCGATTCCGTGACCCACCGGGCCGTACGAGTGCTGCTTGCGCTGATGTTGTTGATCCCGCTCGCCTGCGGCGCGCCGGAGCGATCGGGGCCGTCGACCACATCAACCTCGCCGGTGCCACCCAACGAGGTGTCCGGCCTCGACATCCCGTCGGGCCGTGTCGACGCAGCGATCGCCAAGCTGGACGGTCTGGCCGACGAGCTGATGAAACGCTCCGGCATCCCCGGCATGGCCGTCGCCGTCGTTCATGATGGAAAAGTTGTGTACGCCAGGGGGTTTGGTGTCAACGATGTGCGAACAGGCGCTAAGGTCGACGCTGACACCGTGTTTCAGCTCGCGTCGTTGTCGAAGCCCGTCGGGGCCACGGTGGTCGCCCGCGAGGTGACGCACAACGTGGTCGGCTGGGACATGCCGGTCTGGGTCACGATCCCCTGGTTCGAGCTGTCGGACGGCTACGTCAGCCACCACGTCACGGTCGCCGACTTGTACACGCACCGGTCCGGCCTGCCGGACCACGCCGGCGACGGCCTCGAAGACCTCGGCTATGACCGGCGTCAGGTGCTGGAACGGCTGAAGTATCTACCGCTGTCGGCGTTCCGAACGACGTACGACTACACCAACTTCGGAATCACCGCCGCGGCCGAGGCCGTCGCTGCGGCCGCAGGCAAACCATGGGAAGATCTGTCCGACGAGGTGCTCTATCGCCCTCTGGGCATGGCGTCCACCAGTTCGCGATTCGCCGACTATCAATCCCGGGCTGACCGCGCGGTCGGGCACGTGAAGACACCCACCGGATATCAACCGCTCTACACGAGAAATGCTGACGCCCAGTCACCCGCGGGTGGTGTCAGCTCGTCGGTCAACGACATGGCCCGCTGGCTGATGATGGTTCTGGGCAACGGCACCTACAACGGCATCCGGATTGCCGCGCAGGATGATTTGTTGCCCGCGGTGACCCCGCAGATCGTCTCCGTGCCGGCCGGCAACCCGGGGGCTCGCGCGTCGTTCTACGGCTACGGCTTCAACGTGTCTGTGACATCCTCGGGCCGCACGCAATACAGCCATTCGGGCGCGTTCGCTCTGGGTGCCGCGTCGACGTTCGCGGCGTTGCCGTCCGCGAATGTTGGGCTCGTCGCGCTGACCAACGCCGCACCCATCGGCGTGCCCGAGACGCTTGCCGCCGAGTTCATGGATCTCGTGCAGTACGGCGAGATTCGCGAAGACTGGGCTGCGCTGTATACGGAGGCCTTTGATGCGATGGACAAACCTGAGGGTTCGTTGGTCGGCAGACAGGCGCCGGTCAATCCGGCGCCCGCCCGCCCGCTGGATGGTTATGTCGGCGAGTACGCCAATCCCTACTGGGGGCCGGCGAAAGTCGCCGTGTCAAATGGCGTTCTGCAGCTATCCCTCGGGCCACGCGGGGACACGTTCCCGTTATCGCATTGGGACGGTGACACGTTCACGTTCATGCTGCAGGGCGAGAACGCGCCGCCGGGGACGATTTCCAAGGCGACGTTTGCCGGGAATGACCTGACGCTGGAGTATTTCGACCACGACAAGCTTGGCACGTTCACCCGCTGATCTCGGTACGCTGCTAGCCATGACCGGTGCCAAGACGTAAATGGCCAAGCTCTCTGTATCCGTCGACGTCCCGTTGTCCCCGGAGACGGCGTGGGACTGCGCGTCGGACCTCTCCCGCTTCTCGGAGTGGCTGACGATCCACCGGGTGTGGCGCAGCAAGCTGCCCGACACCTTGGGCGAGGGCACGGTCATCGAGTCGATCGTCGAGGTCAAGGGCATGCCCAACCGGGTGAGGTGGACGATCGTTGACTTCGAGCCGCCGGCGGCGATGACGCTCGACGGTGACGGCCGGGGCGGCGTCAAGGTGAAGCTGATCGGCAAGGTGAAGCCGAGCGGCGACGGTTCCACCGTCACGTTCGACGTGCATCTGGGCGGTCCCGCGCTGTTCGGCCCGATCGGCATGGTCGTCGCCGGAGCTCTCAAGGGCGACGTCAGAGAATCGCTGAACCGATTCAAGACGCTATTCGCGCCCGCCGGCTAACGCCTGCGCCGCCCGACGGCTAGCGCGCGGCGCAGGCATAGACTCCGGCCCATGGCCCCAGTCGAAACCCCAGTCGAAAAGTACGAATACGGCATCGATTTCGCTCGTGTCGACGCGATCGACTTCCACACGCATGTCGAGGTCGACAGCCACGGGCACAGGGCGACCGACGATCAGCTGAGCGCCGCCACCCAGCAGTACTTCAAGCTCGGCCCGGAGCGCACCTTCTCCGTCGATGCGCTCGCCGGCCACTACCGTGAGCGCAACATCGCGGCGGTGGTGTTCACGATCGACGCCCGGTCGGCGACCGGGCACCCGCCCAACTCGGTCGAAGACATGGTCGAAGGTGCGGCCCGCAACAACGACATTCTGATTCCGTTCGGCACCGTCGACCCGTGGACCTCTCACCGCGCGGTCCGCCGGGTGCGCACCCTGGTCCGCGACTACGGCGTCAAGGGGTTCAAGTTCCACCCGAGTATGCAGGCGTTCGAACCGAACGATCGCAGGTTCTATCCGATCTACGCCGAGATCGCCGAAGCGGGCGTGCCCGCGCTGTTTCACACCGGCCAAACGGGCCTCGGCGCGGCGCTGCCCGGCGGATACGGGATCAAGCTGCGCTACTCCGATCCGATGTTTCTCGACGACGTCGCCGCCGACTTCCCCGAGCTGACGATCGTGATGGCCCATCCGGCCGTCCCATGGGTGGACGCCCAGATCGCGATCGCGGGCCACAAGTCCAACGTGTACATCGACCTGTCCGGGTGGTCGCCGAAGTACTTCCCGCCGCAACTGGTGCACGCCGCCAACCGTCAGCTGAAGACCAAGGTGCTGTTCGGCACCGATTTTCCGTTCATCGAGGCCGACCGTTGGCGCCGCGACTTCGACGCCCTGGACATGGATCCCGCCGTCCTGCCATTGATCTTCAAGGACAACGCGATGCGGGTGCTGGGGCTCACCCAAGCCCCGCGAGCGTAGCCGGTCAACCTGTCTTCGCCGATGGCTGCTGGACATGCTGCCCCTTGCGCAGCATGTCCAGCAGTTCCCGGTATGGGCCGACGATGTAGGCGGTGTCGCCGGCCGCCAGCCGGCTGTCGCGGCGGGGGTGCAGTCTGACCGGCGCGCCGTCGCGGGTGATCGCGAACACCCGGGTCTGCGTTGACATTTCGAACATCCGGATGCCATCGAGTTCGCTGTCCGGCTCGACCCTGACGGCGCCCACCATGAATGAGCGCTGCCCGACCGAGAACGTGGTCACCACCACCAGCCCCATCGCGGCACCGATGAACCACGGCGTGGCCAGTTCCACCGCGGAGCGGACGTGGGCGAACTCGAATCGCTGCGAGACGGCCGCACCCAAATCCTTGTCGTAGACCCGCAGCACGATCGGAAGGTCGGGCCGATAGAACCGTGCCCCCAGCATCTCCCGCAGCACGATGCCGGTTTCGATGTTGACCATGTCGTCCTGGCTCACCACGGCCACCGCGCGGGCCACGTCGACACGCGCCGACTCCAGCGTCTGACGCAGCGTGGCGTCGCCGAAGATCACCGGCACGTCCATGTCGGCCGCCGTGGACAGGAAGCGGTTGTCGTCGTCTCGCTCGATGACCGCGACGTCGTATCCGGCGGCGTAGAGGTCGCTGACCACGCGAATACCGAATGAGCCGAGCCCGACGACCACGATGTGGTTGCGCATATGCCGCACCTTGCGGCGGCCGGCCGAATGCGTGAACCGCCGTGAAAGCAGCAGATCGGCGATGAACGCGACCAGGATCGCGGTGGTGGTCACCCCGGCGAACATCAACAAGATGCTGAACAGCCGCAGCCAGGTCGGTTGGTTGACGAAGCTGAAGTCTCCGTACCCGACCGTGGCGATCGTCTCTGTCGAGAAGTACAGGGCGTCGACGAAGCCCATGCCGCGGCGCTGATAGGTGAACCGGAGTATCACCGTCGACACCGCCAACAGCGTGAACGCCGAGGCCAGCGCACGATAGAAGTTCGGGTTGACGTCGTCGCGCAACGTACGCACGGCGTCGAGCACGCGCCGCACTGCAGGCCGGCGAACCCGGGTGCCGGTCTTTTGCTTCCTGGTCTTGATGCCCCGGGCGGCGAGCTCGTCGACGGTGCCGATCATCGCCGTCCAGTCCCCGGTGGACACCCGTTCGTCGCGGCCCGGACAGGCCACCACGTGGCCCGGAGTGGGCGAGTGCTCACCGTGAATCACCGCGACCGGCGCCAGGTCGCCGTAGATCTCGCGCAGTGACGCGTCGCGGGGCGCCTCGGTGTCGGAGATGACGAACCGGATCCCGGCGGCCTCGAACGTGTGGGTGGTCCGCACCAGGCAGGCGTCCACCACCGACGGCGCAGCCAGATCCGCGACATCGAGGATCGCGCCGGGGCCGTTGCCCGCTGCCACCGCCTCGCGCAGCACGCTGTTGGCCAACCGGGCCACCACCCGGACGGTGGGATTGGCGCTGCGTGCCAGCAGGGCGATTTCGAGGTTCGTCGCGTCATCGTCGGCGACGCAGATGACGGCGATGGCGTGATCGACACCCGCGTCGGCCAGTTCAGCAGCGGAGGACAGCATCACGACCGACGTCCCGGCGCTTTTGAGCTCCTCGACGATACGCATCGCCAACGCGTCGTCGCCGCAGACGATGGTATGTCCCCGCATTCTCCGTAAGGCTACCCAGCGTTCTGAAGGTTCGCCGGGCGTGCGGGGAACCGTGCGGGGGACTCAATCGTCGTCGGCCATCGCAAAATCGGCGAAGTCGAACCCCGGCACCACAACGCAGCTGACCAGGCTCGGCTGATTGTCGCGAGGCCGCCCCCGCTGCCAGTACCCGGGCGGCACCACCACCTGCGGCTCTTCTCCGGCGTGGAAGTCGGCGCCCAGCAGATGGGTTGTCGCCGTTGGCTGTTCGCTGCCGACCTCGAGCAGCAGCGGGCCGCCCCGATGGAACAGCCACAGTTCGGCGCTGCGCACGGTGTGCCACGCCGACTGCTCCCCGGGCATCAACAGGAAGAGAATGGCGGTGCCCGCGCTGCGCGGGCCGGGGTAACCGGGCGGAAGTGCGGACTGTGCGATGGTCAATTCGCTGCGCCACGTTTCACAGAACCACCCGCCCTCGGGGTGAGGCGACATGTTGAGTCGCTGAGCCCAGTCCGGAATTTCCGCCATCACCGCACCCTTCGTCTTCCCCGGTCGCGTCCTGCGCGGGCCCGTGACGGTTTCACCGTAGTGGCGGCCTGTAGGCGCCCGGGCAGTGTCGGACGATCGGATGGATACCGGCGCCGCCGCGGTTGGTTGGGGTCACATTGACTACCCATAGTGATCACGCGGGCTGGTTACGACACCGATAACGGCGGTGGTTGTCGGTGGGTGCTGGGATGCTCACCGGTGAGATGAGCCGGCACACCACATTCCGCTTTTGTCTCGATCCCACGGTCGAGCAGCGCGAGGTGTTGGACCGGCATGTCGGGGCGGCGCGGTTCGCGTTCAATCAGTGCCTGCGGACGGTGAAAACTGCGCTGACCCACCGCAGAACCGACCCGGACACGTGGGTGCCGTGGACGGGGTTTGATCTGATCAACGCGTTCAACACATGGAAGAAAACCCAGGACGCGGGCCGGGTGTTCAGCGTCGACACGACCGGTGAAACCCAGATCGTGGTGACCGGCTTGCGGTGGCGGGCTCAGGTGTGTCAGCAGGTGTTCGAGGAAGCCGCAGTGGACTGCGGGCGCGCGCTGGACGCTTGGTCGGATTCTCGCTGCGGTAAGCGCAAGGGTAAACGGGTCGGTTTTCCCCGCTTCAAGAAGAAAACCGGCAACGTGGCGTCGTTTCGGCTGCGCAACAAGCGCCCCAAGGGCCGCCCACCGGACATCCGGGTCGGCGATCGCGATCGGCCGCGTTCGGTCACCCTGCCCGGTATCGGGCAGGTGGCAGTGTTCGATGACACCCGCCGGTTGCGGCGCATGCTGGCCAAAGACCGCGCCCGGATTCTGTTCGCCACCATCAGCCACCACGGTGGGCGCTGGTGGGTGTCGCTGAACGTGGTGGCCGCCGACCTGCACCCGGCCCACCACCACGCGCCGCGCGCCGAGGGCGATAAGGGCGGCTGGGTGGGAGCGGACCGGGGCCTGTCGACGTTCGCCGTCGCCGCCACCGGTGATGGGACTGAGGTGGCCCGGATCATCGATGCCCCCAAGGCGCTGGCGGCCTCGATGAAACGCCAACAGCGACTGACGAAATCGTTGTCGCGCAAACAGAAGGGATCCCGCCGTCGCCGTGCCGCCGCCGCCAGGGTGGGGCGCCACCACCATCATGTCGCCAATGTGCGCCGCCATTTCCTGCACCAGGTGTCCAACGCGCTGGTCAAGACCCACGACCGGCTCGTTATCGAAGACCTGAACGTTTCTGGGATGCTGGCCAACCATCGCCTGGCCCGTGCCATCTGCGATGCCGGGTGGGCCGAGTTCGCCCGGCTGCTGGGCTACAAACAGGCTTGGCGGGGCGGCATGCTCGTGGTCGCCGATCGTTGGTATCCGTCAAGCAAGCTGTGCCCGGCCTGCGGCGCCATCAGCACCACCCTCACGCTCGCCGATCGAGTGTTCACCTGCGGTTGCGGATATTCGGCCGACCGCGACACGAACGCCGCGGTCAACCTGGCCAGCTGGGGCGAAAAACACCATGATTCAACCCCTGATCCCCGGACCCCCAAGCATGGGGGCCGGGCCACCAACGCCCGCCGACGGGACGGCGCTGACCAGCACCCCACGTGTGCCGGTGAAACCAGCCCGGATGACGCGGGAACCGACGTTCACACCGCACCCGCGGCCTGAACCGACGACGCCCGAGAACGGCGGTGCCGAACACGCAACAGAGTTGCTCGACACGCTTTAGGGTGCCAGTCATGACCCGCCTGCAGCCCGGTTGGCTGGTGGTTCTGTTCGCTGCGCTGATCGCGATCAGCGGGTGGCTGCCGTGGCGGACGAGGGCCGACGGCGGCGGGCATTCGAACGCGATCGGCGGCATTGTCGGGAACTTGCCGCCGCTGCCGAAGTTCGACGCTGGCCAGCTGATCGTGCTTCTGGCTTCGGGGCTGGTCGTGGCAGGCGCGATGACGGCACGCGGCCTCTCCGCTCGGGCGTCCGCCGTTGCGGCCCTGGTGCTTTCGTTGTGTATCGGCGGCCTGACGATGGTGTATTACCGGCAGAAGATCCTTCCGGGGATGGACGCGTCGTACGGTCTTTACATCAGCGCTGCCGCGACCGCCGCGGTGGCCATCTGCTCGCTGTGGGCGTTGTTGTCGGCGTTGTCGTCGCCGCGCGCGGCGCAATGAGCCGGTTCGTTTCACCGGTGACTCTCACCGGCTCGCGGTGGGTCCGGCTCGAGCCCCTTACTGCGGACCACGTAGCCGAAATCCGTGCTGCCGCGACCGATGGTGATCCGGGGACGCTGTGGTTCACCACGGCGCCGTCGCCGGGAACGGCGCAGGAGTGGGTGGACCGCATGCTGGCACTGCAGGCTGACGGCGGGCTCACCTTCCTGGTGCGCAGGCTCGACGGCGCGCCTATCGGATCGTCGAGTTACCTCAATGTCGACGGTCCCAACCGCCGGCTCGAGATCGGTGCGACGTGGTATGCCGCATCGGCGCGTCGCACCGGGGTGAACTCCGAGACGAAGCTGCTGATGCTCGGCCACGCTTTCGATGTTTTGGCATGTGTGGCCGTCGAGTTCCGCACCCACTTCTTCAACTTCACCAGCCGCACCGCGATCGAACGACTCGGCGCGAAGCTTGACGGTGTGCTGCGCAGCCACCAACTTCTGCCCGATGGATCTCGGCGCGACACGGTGGTCTACTCAATCCTCGACATCGAATGGCCTTCGGTGCGAAACCACCTCACCCGCTGCGTGTGAAACTCGCCAGCGCCGCGCGTACGGCCGGGCTGCGCCGGCCCGCCTTGAGTTCCAGCAGCGCCGCCTCGGCCGTCATGCCGATCCACAGCTGCGCGCATTCCAACGGTTGCGTCCAGCCCATCGCCCTGAAGTCGGCCCGCACCACCTTGGCGGTGCTGGCGTTGCGGGCGCCGATCTCCCCGGCGATGACCGGCTCGGCCCGCGCCTCCAGCAGCAGCGCCCGAACGCCGCGGTCGCGCAGGCAGCCGTCGAGGTAGGTGGTGGCCGAGAGCAGCAGCCGCTCGCGTCCCGGCGAAAGGTCGGCGGTGGCGCGCTCGATCTCGGACAGCAGCCGGTCGTGGAATTCCCGATGCAGCGCAAGAAGATAACTCGCCCGGTCTCCGAAGTGATGGAAGAACGTCCCCTTGGACACCTTGGCCTCATCGACGAGCAGGTTGATCGACAGCCCGGCCAGACTCCTCCGTTCGGCCAGTCGCAGTCCCGCGTCGATCAACGCGGCACGGGTGCGGGCGGCCGACGCCTGCCGGGCGGTCGCGGTTGCATCTGCCATTGCCAGCAGGCTAGCGTTGACCGACCGGCCGGTCAATGAATCGGGGTCCATGAAATGAGGTGGCGGCATGGCGACGCTGACGACGCGCGCCGGCGAGGTGGCCTACTTTGAAACAGGCGCTGGACGTCCGGTGCTACTGCTTCACGCCACGCTGCACGATCGACGCGACTTCGATCCGATCGTCGAGGCGCTGGCCCGACGGCGCCGCGTCATCGCAATCGATTGGCCGGGTCACGGCGAGTCGCAGTCGGCAGACCGCGTCACCGGCCCGTTGCTGGCCGACGTTCTCGACGACATCGTCGACGAGTTGAACCTGGAAGACATTGTGCTGATCGGTAATTCCGTCGGGGGATCGGCCGCCGCCCGGCTCGCGATCACCCGGCCTGGATTGGTCCGTGCCCTGGTGTTGGTGAACACCGGCGGGTTCGTGCCGAACAATCCGTTCACCGTGGCGTTCTGCCGGCTGATGGGCACCGAAGCGGTGACGCGCCGGGTGCTGCCGCGGTTCGTGCGCGCGTACATGAAGCCGCAAACATCCAGCGACGAGAGCATCGTCGCCCGGGCGGTGGCCAGGGCCCGCACCGACGACGGGGTGCGCACGGCGGCGTCGGTGTGGCGCAGCTTCGCCACACGCGAATACGACCTGCGTGATCGCGCACACCGGATCGTGGCGCCGACCTTGATCGTCTGGGGCGATCGCGATCCCACGCTGTCGCTGCGGATCGGCCGGGCAACGCAGCAGGCGATCCCCGGATCCACGCTGCACGTGCTGCACACCGGCCACGTCGTCTTCTCGTCTGACCCCACCGCTTTCCTGCGGGTCGTGGAGCCGTTCCTGGAAGGTATCGACGCGCAGGCCAGCCCGCGGTCGGGCTGACTCGACGATACTGGCCGGGTGAGGGCCATCGGCGGCAACCGGCGCGTGCTGGTGGTCGCCATCCTGGCGTCCTTCGTCGCGTTTCTCGACGGTTCGGTGGTGAACCTCGCGCTGCCCGCGATCGCCCGCGACCTGCATGGCGGCCTCGCACTGCAACAGTGGATCGTCGATTCGTACCTGCTCACGCTGGGTGCGCTGGTCCTGCTGGCCGGATCGATCTCGGATGTGTTCGGCCGCGTTCTGGTTCTGCGGTGGGGCCTGGTCGCGTTCGGCGTCGCGTCGCTGCTGGCCGCCGCGGCGCCGTCTGGTCTTGTGTTGATCTGTGCCCGACTGATCCAAGGTGTCGGCGCGGCGTTCCTGGTACCCAGTTCGCTGGCTCTGATCAACTCCACCTTTGCTGCCGACGAGCAACCGAAGGCGATCGGAACGTGGACCGCGTGGACCGGTACGGCCTTCGTGCTGGGGCCGCTGCTGGGCGGCCTGGCCGTCGATCTGTTGAACTGGCGGTGGATCTTCATCCTGACGGCCGCGCCGGTGATCGCGACGTTCGTGCTCTCGGTGGGGTTGCAGACGGCGGACGAGCCACGTGTCGACGGCGCCCGCATCGACGTGCTGGGGGCCGTTCTCGCAGCCGCCGGGCTGGCCGGAAGTGTGTTCGCGTTGATCGAAATTCAGCGGCTCGGCCTGTCGAATCCGGCTGTCGCCACTTCGCTCGGCGTGGGGATTGTCTGCTCCGCGGCGTTCGTGTGGTGGCAGTTCCACGCCGAACACCCGATGCTGCCGATGGGGCTGTTCGCAATCCGTAACTTCGGCGTCGGAAATCTGGCCACGGTGTTCATCTACGCAGCGGTGTCGATCGGCACGCTGGTGTTGTCTCTGTTCCTGCAGGAGGTCGTGGGGTTCGGCGCCACCGAGGCGGGGATCGCCACGCTGCCGCTGCCCATTCTGTCGTTTGTGCTGGCCGCGCGGGTGGGCGCGTTGGCGGCGAAGTTCGGTCCGCGGGTGTTCATGGCGGTGGGTCCGATGATCGCCGCGCTGGGATTCCTGCTGATGCGACCCGTTTCCGGCCATTTCAACTTCTGGACGCAACTGCTGCCGGGGCTGGTGTGCTTCGGGTTGGGGCTGACCATCGCGGTGACGCCGTTGACGTCGTCGATCCTGGCCGCCGTCGACCCGTCGCAGAGCGGCATCGGGTCGGCTATCAACAACGCCGTGTCCCGCATCGCCGGGCTGATCGCCGTCGCGCTGGCCGGCGTCATCGCCGGCGGCGCTCTCGGCTACGGCAGCTTCCGCCGGCTGGCCCTCGTCACGGCCGCGCTGTTCGCAGTCGGCGGGGTGGTCGCTGCGATCGGGATCCGCAACCCGTCAAAGCAGGTGACACCCGTTGCGGCCGAGGCGATAGCGCAGTGCGCAGATCGAGCGGGCACACCTCCCGGCCACTACCCGGCCAGATCCACCGGGTAGAGCCGATAGGCGCCGCTGAAGCCCTTCAGCTCGACCTCGCGTGGCGGCCCCACCTCAACGTCGCCGACGGCTTCGCGCACCGGCTCGCTGATCAAGACTTCGCCGCCATCAGCCTGGGCCGCGACCCGCGCGGCCATCGCGACGTTGCGGCCGAACAGGTCGTCTCCGCGCCGCACCGACTTACCCATGTGAATGCCGATCCGCACCCGAATAGTGTTGGGCGACGTGCGTCTTGCCTGACTGACGAGTCCGCGCTGCACCGCGACGCCGCACCCGACGGCCTGCTCGGGCCGGGCGAAGGCCACCATGAAGCCGTCGCCCTGGCTCTTGACGACGTGCCCCGAGTGCTCGTCGACCAGTTTGCGCACGAGTCTGTCGTGTCGTTCGAGGAGTCGCACCCAGGCCCGGTCGCCCATGCGTTCGTTCAGCGCGGTCGACTCCTCGATGTCGGAGAACAGGATGACCACGTTGCCGTCGAGGGTCAGCCGGGCGAGATCGGGCCGCTCCACCTCGGCCCAGTCGGCGAGTTCCTCGATGGAGCTGCGCACCGCGGCGCCGAAGCCCTGTTTGCGGATCAGGTTGGCGGCTTCCCACACGGTCTTGACCGCTCCGCGGCCGCCGGTGATGAGCTGCTGTCGGGCATCGACGCGGCTTCTCAGCTCGTCGGCCTCGCGGCGGGCCCGGGTGAGCAGCACCCACAACGTCGCCAACCCGACCGCCTCGACGGCGGCGACCGCCGCGAGTACCCAGACGATGTCACTCATTCCTAGCCGCCGAATTCCTAGCCGTTTTAGCCGCCGAACATCAAGTACAGACCTGTGAAGGTGTAACCGACCATCACGAGCATCATCGCCAATTGTCCCGTCAATTGGTGCCTCCGCGGCAAAAGTCGCAGGGCCCTGTCGTGGGCCGCTATCACCGCCGCGATGTGGCCGGCCACCACGCAGCCGACTTTGATGCTCGCCAGCACCGGTGGATGTGACGACAGCACGTAGGACACCTGGCCGTGGCTCAGCCCGAACAGATTCCACCCCCTGCCCAGCGGATCACTCAGTCGGATCATCGTCTCCTGCCCGCGTTCCACCAGGAACGACAGGTAGTGGGCGAAGATGTAGCCGACGACGATCGGGATCAGTGAATGGGCCATCTGCCCGGGCAGCGCGAGCCGCTGCGGTCGGTCCACACCACCCGTCGCGCACGCCGCCGCCGAAAATGTCACACCGACAATCGCCGCGAAGGCTGCCGGCCCGCACGTCCGTACCAGGATCGCGGTCACCGGCGAACCGTGCGCCAGGTCGTCGACGAAGCCTCGCCACCCCGGTGTCGCCGAGAAACTGTCGAACGCGGTCGAGCCCGGCAACACCGCGAGCACCGTGACGATGCCCGGTTGCACGTCCAGCGATGGCAGGTGGTCGAACGGGTTGCCGACGACGATCCGGCGCGTTTCGGGGTTGCGCCGCAGCGGCGACAGGCGTGACACGACGACGCTGTACACCTCGAACGGGTCGGCCCGTGCGAACCAGCGTTCCCCGCATACCGCGGCGCCGAGCGCCATCACGACAGCGTAGACGAGCAGCCAGAGTTTGATCGCGCGCAGCGACGCGGGATCGGGGCTGGCGAGTTCCAGCCAGACGAATGCAAACAAGCCGACCGCGGCCGGGTAGTACCCCAACCGGACGGGGTAGTCGGCGCGACGGAACCCCAACGGCGACAGCGTGATCCGATACAGCGTGCGCATCGGTGAGATCATCCGCCACACCGGGCCCAGCGCCACCGAGGCCGCCACCAGGCCTACCCACAGCAGCACGTAGAACACTCCGGGTAAGGCGTTCTTGCTGTTCTGCGGCCCGAACAGGCCGGCGGCCACCACCCAGACCGTGAACGCCAGGGCCAGCACCGCGACCGACCAGCGCGTGATCGCGGCGTCGACGGCCCGGGTGACCCAATCTGGCAGTGCGACACCGGGTTTCGTAGGGTCGAACCTCGGCTTCCGCCACGCGACTGCCACCAACGCAAACGTCCGGCTGAACCGTCATGCCGGCACTCTGGGACGGTCCTCCGCGTCGGCCTCGATCGGAGTCTCGTTGTCGTTGATTCGACCCGCACCCCACGTCAGACCGGCGATCAGGATCAGGGAGCAGGCCAGCACGATGAGACACCCGACCGTCCACAACCATGCGGGGTGATTGAAATTTCGTTCACGTTGCAGGATGTTGATCTCCGGCTCGAAATGACGCGCCCCGAAGATCTCCTTCGCGTCTGCCCGCCCGGCGGTGATGCCCTCGGCCGGTTTGTTGATCCCCGGATCCGCCGGGAGGTAGATCGGCACCCCGGCCATTGTCTTGCCGTCTTGCACGCGCAGCAGCGTCTTCCACTTTCCCCACACCGGAATCGGCTGCGTGGACAGATATTGGCCGGGCCCGACGCGCTGCAGCTTGTCGACGACAATCCCGCGGTTATTGGCGAGGCCACCCTGCCACGCCAGGATCGCCACCCATTCCGGATTCGCGCTGATCAGGTCTGGCGGGGTGATTCGCACGTTGGCTTGAACCATCTTGTGGCCGTTGACGTTCGACAGCTCGATGAGTTTGATCGCCACCACGGCGTCCTTCGGCACCTGGAATTTCAGCCCATTGGCCACCGCGCCGCCCATGACGAGCACGGCGGCGACGACGACACCGATGCCGATGGCCCGGCGCGGCAGTTGCTGTCCCGTGAACACCATGCCCACCATCGCTGCGCAGAGCCCGATGAAGAACGCCACGGGTGCCGCCATTGCCAGCGCCTCGGGCCACATGCTCGTCGGCCACGGAAAGTGGTAGACGTTGGCGATCCACAGTGACTCCAACCACAGACCCACCGTGGCGACGCCTAATCCACTGATCGCGCCGAACAGCATAGGCCGCTTGATCAATGGGGTGAGCCCGATGATCTCTACGATGAATGCCGGGCCGAGGTACAGCGGGAACCAGTTGATCGGTGCGCCGAGGATCGGTCCGACGGTCAGCGCCACCGCGCCGCGCAGGCCGATCGCCAGCAGCGCCGCGGCCACCGCCGCGCCGCGCCCGAGCATCAGTCGCGCGGCCACCAACGCGAACGTCGCGGCGGCGGCGATCAGCATCGGCTGGTGCACGAGCCGGAATTGCGACACCCCGAAATCGAATTCGATCTGGAACACCGACATTCCGATGGCCACCCCGGCGAAGCCGAGGTACTGGACGGACTTCAGGCCGAACCCGTCCGCCTGCCCGTCAGGAGCGGTTGCTTGGCGTCCCTCGTGCTCCAAGAACAACGCGGTCAGCGTCGCGAATCCGGCGCCGCCGATCATCATCAGGTGAGTGGGCCCCCACAGGGTGACGTCCTGGCCGAAGATCCGGTGCCAGATGTCGTCGAGTGGGAAACCGATCAGCGCGTACAGGCCGCAACCGGCCATCAGCACGCCGCCGACCGGCGCGTACCAGTCGCGGGTGATCCGTACCGCTGCCCGGCCCGGTTTTTCGTACGGCAGCACCACGGCCACCATGCCCGCGACGAATATTCCGAACAGCCCGACAAGGATGAAGTAGTGCGCCGGATTGGCAAGCGGACCGGGGTCGCGGCCATTGCCGATGTGCAGGCTGACGTCCCAGATGAAACCGAACAGCGCGCAGATGATCGTGGAGATGAACATCGCCACCGGCAGTGCCACCCACGGCGGCCGCTTGAACCAGCGACCGAAGGCCTCGCTCAGGCGCACCAGCCAGGTGATTCGCCGGTTGCGGTGCTGGTAGCCGATCCACATCAGCGCGGCAAACACCACCGCCGCCGCGATGCTCATTCCGATGATCTGATCGAGCGCGGCGCCGCCGCCCTCGGATGGCGCAGCAAGCACCGTCACGTCGGAAAACCCCGCATCCCGCATGAGATGAGTATGTCCTAACGGGTACCGCCGGTAACAGTTCCCGGCTCGGTCTCGTCGTTGTACGGTCGGTAACCCCACGTTCGACGCCGCTCTCGCCGGACTCGACCCCCTTCGAACTTTTCGGCAACGTCAGCCACCTCGCCTTTGTGTGGGCCACGACAGACTCCGCCGGTTTGGGGTAACGCCGCGATCGGCTCAAATATTTGTCGTCGCCTTCATTTTCAGCCGGCAGTGCCGCTGTTTGTTGCTCAATTCGCGGCGGCGGATTGCGGCCCGGGTTACCGTACGTCGGTGAGCAGTCCGGGGCAGACCGTCAGGTTGCCGATCAAGCGCGAAGCCGACGTGGCACAGGCTGAGTGCTTTCATTCGTTGTTAGCCGAGCGGCGCGCAGAGCTGTGCGACCACCTCGATGAGCAAGCGGTCAAACTGGCGCACTGTGAGCGAAGCGGCGACATCGTCACGCTTGCCCGGGACCGCCAGCGGATCAAAGACATTGGCGCTGAGATTCGTGACATCGACCGGATGCTGCATTCGCTGCAGGTTCGACTGCTGGGAGTGCAGCGCAAGCAGCGGTCTGGCTAAGCCTCGATCCACCGATTAAATTGCGGGGGTTCGGGGTGTTGATATGAGGAAAGTGCCCTCTGAGCTGGGATGATTGGTGTTGTCTACGCAACAATCGGCCCGAGTTCGGAAAGGCACTTCCGGTGCAAGTGTCGCATAGGTTCGCTGCGGAATCAGCGGTGTTTGATGATGACCATCTCGTGTCGTGTGCCGGTCTGGTGCCGGTGTTGAGCCTGGCCAGCCAGACCGGCTTGCCAGCGCTGCTGGCCGACAAGATCACCATCGCCGAGCCCAGGAT
Organism: uncultured Actinomycetota bacterium; assembly: GCA_963759655.1. Taxonomy (GTDB): domain Bacteria; phylum Actinomycetota; class Actinomycetes; order Mycobacteriales; family Mycobacteriaceae; genus Mycobacterium. Next base: position 201,419 of record CAVXAG010000020.1, read on the forward strand.
CAAATCCGGGTCGGCCAACCCGGCCCCGAAGCTGGCCACGCTGATCGCCGCGATGTGCGCCGGCGCTGACAGCATCGATGACGTCGACCTGGTGCGGTGCGGCGGGATGAAGACCCTGTTCGATGCGGTGTACGCGCCGTCGACGATCGGAACCCTGTTGCGTGAGTTCAGTTTCGGACACGCACGACAACTCGAATCGGTCCTGCGCCATCACCTGGCCAGCCTGTGCGGGCGTGTCGATCTGCTGCCCGGCGCCGACGAGCGGGCATACGTCGATATCGATTCGCTGCTGCGCCCGGTCTACGGACACGCCAAACAAGGCGCCTCCTACGGACACACCAAGATCGCCGGAAAGCAGATCCTGCGCAAGGGACTCTCACCGCTGGTGACCACGGTCAGCACCGAGGCGGGTGCCCCGGTGATCACCGGGGCGCGGCTGCGCGCTGGGCGGGCCAACTCCGGCAAAGGAGCAGCCCGGATGATCGCCCAAGCGGTGAGCACTGCGCGGGCCGCCGGGGGGTGCGGGCAGATCGTGGTCCGCGGCGACTCGGCCTACGGCACCGGCGTCGTCGTGGCGGCGTGCCGCCGAGCCGGTGCACGGTTCTCGCTGGCCGTGACCAAGAACCGTACCGTGGCCGCCGCGATCACCGCCATCGCCGAGGACGCCTGGACCCCGGTGTCCTACCCGGGTGCGATGCGTGATCCCGACACCGGGGAATGGATCTCTGCTGCCGAAGTCGCCGAAACCAGCTACACCGCCTTCGGTTCCACCGCCCATGCGGTGACCGCACGGTTGATCGTGCGCCGCGTCACCGACGCCCGGTTTCCCGACGCGCTGTTCCCGGTCTGGCGGTATCACCCGTTCTTCACCGACACTGACGACCCCGCACCCGCCGCCGATATCGCCCACCGCCGCCACGCCGTCATTGAAACCGTGTTCGCCGACCTGATCGACGGACCGCTGGCCCATATGCCCTCCGGACGCTTCGGCGCGAACTGCGCCTGGATCCTGTGCGCAGCGCTGGCGCACAACCTGCTGCGCGCCGCAGGTGTGCTCGCCGGCGGCGCCAACGCCGTCGCCCGCGGAGCGACCTTACGGCGGCGCATCGTCAACATCCCTGCCCGCCTGGCCCGCCCCCAACGCCGGCCGGTCCTACACCTGCCCTCACACTGGCCATGGGCCAGCGCATGGAAAGCACTGTGGCACAACACTATCAGCTACAACCGACTCCGACACCCACCGCCAGCAGCCACCCCCGCCTGACCACCGCCGCAAGGCCCGACCGGAACGCGACAGGAAATGCTGGGCAGACCAGCAGCTATCTACTGCCCACAGCCAGAACATCCCGATCAGAACAAACCAGCCCACACAGAATCAGTCAGTCCATGGATCGAGGCTAAGACCCGGCCCTCGTGCTGCTCAACTCCTGGATGCCGAGAACGATCGCGAGGGTGTCCTCGACGATAGCTGGGCGCACCTGCGGGACGGCGCCTTCGTCGTCAAGGACACCAAACGCGACGTGCAGCCGTTCGCCAACGATCCGACCCGTGAGGGACGGCTGTGGGACGCCACAGCAGAACTCCTCGTCTCCGCTACATAGTGCCGACGCTCAGTAGCGCTCGAGCTCGATCAATCGCTGGTCGCTGATCCCGAAGTGATGCGCGATCTCGTGGAGCACGACGTGTCTGACCTCGCGGTGTAGCCGGTCGGTGTCGCCGGCAGTGAGTCGCGTGATTGGCCCACGGAAGATGCTGATCTTGTCGGGAAGCACCCCGCTGTACATGCTGGTCCTTCGCGGCAGCGGTACGCCGTGGTACAGGCCGAGCAGCGGCTGCCCGGCGGGCGGCTCGTCCTCGACGACGATCTCGACGTTGCTCATGGCCGCACGGAGATCGGCAGGCAATGAGCTCAGCGCGTCGTCAATGGCCTCGTCGAATGGATCATTGAGATCTGGTTCCGGACGCCCATCCATCTCCGCCATGGTGCCAGAATCCGGACCGCGTGTTCTTGGGGGCCTTGCCGTTTCGGTCATCTGCGGAGTGTCAAGGATCAGCCGAAGCAACTGTCAAGCATCAGCCGAAACACCGTCAGTTTCATACATCACAACGCGCCCCCGGCATGATTCGAACATGCGACACCGGCTTTAGGAGAGCCGTGCTCTATCCCCTGAGCTACGGGGGCCGATCCGGGTGCAGCTTACCGGGCCGCCGTGGTTTTCAGCGCAGCTGCGCGATCACCTTCGAGAAGCTCTCCGCGTGGTGCTCCTGCACGGTGAAGTAGGTCAGGCCGTAGCTCTCGCGGTGGTGGCGCAGGGTGTCGGCCATGTCGCGTGGCGAACCGGACAGCACGCCGGGGTGCTTCAACAACTCCTCATCGGGAACATCACGGGCGTATCGGCGGGCCAGCGTCAGGCTCGGGACCCCGCTGTCGTCGCGGGGGACGGCGATGATCGCGAGGTTCAGCTCGAGGTCGTCCAACCGGTCGCCGGCTGCCCGGCGCACGAACTCGACGCGTTCGCCGAGCGGGTCGGCGGCGGTGCCGTCCGGACCTGCGCCCGCGATGCCGATGATGTCAGCGCGGCGCGCGGCGATCGTCAGCACGCGGTCGCCGGAACCGGCGATCAGGATCGGCACGCTGCCCACGTGCTCCCGCATGTACGCGGTGGTGTGCTCGAGGTAGTCGACCCGTCGCCCGGCGCTCGGGAACGGCAATTCGGCGGCCTCGAATTCCTCCTGGACGTAGCCCGTGCCGAGCCCGAGTTCGAATCGTCCGTCGCTGAGCATGTCGAGCGCGGCGACGTCGCGCGCCAGCAGCGCCGGTTTGTAGAACCCCGCGTTGAGCACGAATGTCCCGAGGCGGATCGTCGTCACCTCCGCGGCGGACACCAGCGCCGGAAACGGGGCGGGGGCGCCGAGATGGTCTGGCACGTGGATGACGTCGAAACCGAGTCCCTCTGCGCGGCGGGCGGTCTCCTGCCACGCTGCGCGGGAGTCCTTCGGCAGCAACCCGACGCCGAACCGGAAGTCTTTGACCATCGATGGTGATGCTATGCGAGCGTCCGATCTGACGAATGAGGAGTCGGCGGGCCGTTCTTAGGTGTCAGAAACGGTGTCCGGGTCGGCTGCGATGTCGGGATCGGGTGACACCGCATCCGGATCAGCGGGCACCGCGATCGGGGCGGATGGCGTGGACATCACGGGGCCGGTATTGCTGAACAGCGTGCCGGGGTCCGAGGGTCCCTGTGGCATCGATCCGGCATCGGTCGCCGGTGGCGAGACATTGCCGGCGTTCGTCAAGAAGGTGCCGGTGTCCGGCGCGGGCGTCGACATCCCGGTGTCTGGAGACCACGGTGGGAACGGGTCATCGGCAGGTCCGGGTCTTGCGGAGTTCGCCCCGCAATTCCTGCGCAAAGCTGGTGGCGGCCAACGAAAGTCCACCGCATATCGCCACTGCGCCCAGCACCCGGGCTCGTCGCGATTTGTCGAACATGTCCGCACTCCTCGAGTTGTCCGCGGCTATTGACACTTCAGCCTCTCTGGAAACACTGGCATACAACTGTTACTGCTTCATCACGGCACGATCATGCTTGCCGCGCTATCCATATCCTGTGTCTCCCAATTCGTTATGAGCGCTTATTGGCTGGCGGTGCCGAGCGTGACCTTGACCGTCTTGGTCGCCCCCGACGGGTCGGTGTAGGTCAGCGTGACGGTGTCGCCCGGTGCTCTTGAGCGCACGGCCGCGACGAGCGCGTCGGCGCTGTCGATGACCCGGTCGTCGACCTTGGTGATAATCGCCCCGTTGGGCAGACCGGCCGTGGCCGCCGGGCCGCTGTTCGTGACGTCCATGATCCGCGCACCGTGTGTGGTCGCGTCGCTGCTCACCCGCACGCCCAGCGAGGCGTGTGACGCCTTGCCGCTGGCGATCAGCTGGTCGGAGATGCGCTTAGCCTGATCGATGGGAATGGCGAAGCCGAGCCCGATCGATCCGGCCTCCGCACCGGGGCCGTTGTTGTCGCCCATCGTTGCGATCGCCGAATTCACGCCGATCAGATTGCCGTCCATGTCCACGAGAGCGCCGCCGGAGTTCCCAGGGTTGATGGCGGCGTCGGTTTGGATGGCATCGAGCACGGTGTTCTGGTTGTTGGCGTCACCCACGGTCGACACCGGTCGGTTGAGCGCACTGATGATGCCGGCGGTGACCGTGCTTTCCAGGCCGAGCGGAGAACCCACCGCGACGACACTTTGGCCGACGCGCAGGCCGGCGGACGACCCGATGGTGATCGCGGTGAGGCCGGACATGTCTTTGGCACGGACGACGGCGATGTCACTCGTCGGATCGGTGCCGACGATGCTGAACGACGTGGTGCGGCCGTCATTGAAGGTGGCGGTGGTCTCCGCCCCGGCCAACCCGTTCGGTCCGGCGTCGGGGACAGAGACCACGTGGTTGTTTGTCAGAATCAGTCCGTTCGCATCGAGGATGATGCCCGACCCTTCGGCGTTTTCGTTGCCCAGTTTGGTCTCCAGTTTCACCACACTCGGCACTACCTTGGCCGCGACCTGTTCTACCGACCCCCCCTGCTCCGTCCGGGCCGGCGGTGGCGCACCATTGGCGGGCGCGGTGGCGATGGTGCTGATGGGCGAGTGTGGCGAATGGACCATCACGACGGCGGCGACGCCCCCCACCGCGGCCGAAACGACCGACAACGCCACCGCACCGGCGAACAGCACTCCCGCCCGAGAGCGGCGCCGGGCGTCCGGAGCAACGACCGGGAGCACGGCGGTTCTGGTTGTGTCGTACGGCGAGGGGTGATGCTGGGTGACGTGCCGCCATTCGTAGGGCGGCTGGTTCGGGCGTTGCTGCGGTTGGGGAGCCGGGTGCTGCTGAGCCGGGTACTGCTGAGTCGGATACTGCTGAGTCGGGTATTGCTGAGCCGGATACTGCTGATGCCACCCCTGCCGCGGTGCTGGCGGCTGTGGGCGCGGGAAGTACCTCGGATCGTGGGTCATGGCATCAGTTTCCTCTCCTTCCGGGCCAATCCGTGCATCGCAGGGTCACTTCACGCACGGCGCCTGATCGTTGGTCATCCGCGTCAGGTCGGTGGGTGCGGGAGCTTGCGTGCCGGTAGCGGTCGCCGAGACCGTTGCGACCGGGGTGGGGGAACTGGTCGTGGTTGACGACGTGCTGCTCCTGCCCGAGTGGTTGAGGTAGTCACCGCTGGGGAAGTCGCTGCCGATCGTGAGCTGCACCGTGTCGGGGGCAACGCTGGCCGAAGCGGTCGCGGTCAGGTTCAGTTGATGAGCCAGGCCCTCGGCGGCGGCCTGCGCGCCGGGCCCGTATTTGACGGTGCTCTCGTCGGTGGTCACATCCGCGGTGGTGGTCTCGCCGGCCGTGAAGCCGCGCTCGCTGAACGTCGTGATGAGATGCGAGGCAAGGCCTTCGAACGGGGACGCGTTGACGATGTTCAGCACGATGCCGCTGGCCGCCGGCAACGCCGTGCTGTCGTCGGGCGACGGCGCGTTGGTTTTGCTGGCCGACGTCGGCGCCGTCAGGTCTCCCGCGATCAGGGTGTGCACGATCGAGCGGACGGTCGGCACGTCGATGGTGTTGATGTCCTCGCCCGCGGAGTCCTCGCCGAATCCCGTGATCGGCAGGGTGTACAGGGACACCCCGCGGTCGGTGAGCCCGGCTGCGTGCTCGACGAAGTCGGCCAGGTCGAACTCCGAATCGACCGCGACGTTTTGCCTCGCGACGTCCAGCAATTTGTGCAGATCGCTCGGGCTGGACATCGATCCACCATGGCGGAGTGCGCTGAGCAGGGACACGATGAACGCCTGCTGACGACGGGTCCGGTCAAGGTCGGTGAACAGCTCGTCGTTGATATCGCGCCGTTGCCGCACGAACGCCATCGCCTGGGCTGCGTCGATCTGCTGCACGCCCTTGTGGAAATCGGCCCCCGAGAAGCTGTCGTAACTGGCCTCGTTCAGGCACACCGTGATGGGTTCGACCACCCTGGCGATCTGGAAGAACGCCACCAGCGTGACCTCGATGAAGTGGTCGATCGGGATTCCGAGCAGGTTGCGCACGGTGTTGATTTGCGCCTTGCGGCCCGCTTCGCGCGCCTTCTGCTCGTTCGCCGTCGGATCGTTCGACTCGGCCGAGCCGGTGTCCATCGTGTCCAGCGCGTGCTGGTAGGCCAGCCCGTAGGCCTGCTTGACCTTGCCCTGGCAGTTCGAGGTTGGGCACCCGGCCAGATCGACGTAGTCGTCGCGAGGAATCGAGATCGCGGTGACGGGGGCCGTACCGGCGGGGATATGCACCACGATCAGCACGTTCGCGTTGTAGCCGCCCGCGGTTTCGTCCCCGGCGTGAAGCGCGTCGTACATTTCTTGCGGCAGCGGCTTGCCGTGTTGGTCGAGTCGGCTGTCCAGACCCATGATCAGGATATTTTGGGCGCCTCCCGGCGAGCTGGGCGCGCCCTCCAACGCCTGCGAGATCGTGATGCCGCGGAATACATTGCGGTTTGCGGTCCAGGCCATCCCGGTGATCACCAGGATGACGACAGCGGCCAGCGCCGTCACCAATTGCGCCAAGATCACCACCGGCCGCCTCGATGACCGCCTCGGGAGGCGGTGGCGAGGTCGGATGTCCGGACCCCCAGAGCGGTATGCCGGGCTGGTCATGATTACCAGGCATTCTTCCATGCTCGACGCTGTGCGGCAGGGCCGGTGACCTGCCTGCGAATGAGCAGCGAACGACCAGCGAATGAGCCTTGTACCGGCGATTATCCGATCGTCCGCTGGCCCGCTCATTCCGATCCCGGCGCGTACGTCGACGACGTTCACCGCCCCCTCTGGTGTGGTTGCGCCGGCTGAGGTATCAAGCAGGGATGTCTGAGACCCAACCCGCGCCCATCGACACCACCGCGGGAGTCAGCCGCCGGACGTTGTTGACCACCGGTGCCGCGTCAGCACTCGTCGGGGCGGGACTGGGTGCCGGCGGGGCCGTGCTGCTGCAGTCACCCAGCCCCGGCCCGCAGCCGTGGTTGCGCGCCGACCGCGGCGACGCGCCGCGGGTGGGCGGTCTTCACCTACAGTTCGGTTCGGATGCGTCCAGTGAGGTCGTGGTGTCGTGGTTCACCGACGCGCCCGTCAACAATCCCCGGGTCATGCTTGGCATGCCCGGCGACGGCTTTGGACGCACGGTTGCGGCCGACACGCGCACGTACCGCGACGCCAAGTCCGGCACCGAGTTGCGCGTCAACCACGCCCGCATCGCCAACCTGACTCCGGATACCGACTACATCTATGCGGCCGTGCACGATGGCGCAACCCCGCAGCTGGGCACAGCGCGGACCGCTGCGCGGGGGCGGGCTGCGTTCCGCTTCACCAGCTTTGGTGACCAGTCCACTCCAACGCTGAAGAATCTGGTCGGCACGTCTTACATCAGTGATAACCGCGGCTCCCCGGCGGCCGGCGACATGACGGCCGCGGTCGAGCGGATGGCGCCGCTGTTTCACCTCATCAACGGTGACCTGTGCTACGCCAACTTGGCCGCAGACCGGATCCGCACGTGGTCGGACTGGTTCGAATCCACTTCGCGTTCGGCGCGGTATCGGCCCTGGATGCCCGCAGCGGGCAATCACGAGAACGAATCGGGCAATGGGCCCGTCGGATTCGGTGCGTACCAGACGTATTTCGCGGTGCCGGACTCGGGAGCCGACAGCGAGCTGCGCGGGCTTTGGTACAGCTTCACCGTGGGCTCGGTGCGGGTGATCAGTCTCAACAACGACGACATCTGCTATCAGGATGGCGGGAACTTCTACGTGCGCGGCTACTCCGGCGGTGCCCAAAAGCGGTGGCTCCAGCGCGAACTTGCATCGGCACGTGGCGACCGGGGGATCGATTGGGTGGTCGTGTTCATGCACCAGACGCCGATCTCCACAGCCAACAGGGCCAATGGGGCGGACCTGGGCATCCGCCAGGACTGGCTGCCCCTGTTCGACCGCTACGGGGTCGATGTGGTGTTGTGCGGTCACGAGCATCATTACGAACGTTCATATCCGCTTCGCGGAGCGGCGCCGACCGACACGCTGACACCGCAGCCGGTGGACACTCGCGCCGACGTCATGGACACCAGCAGGGGCACTGTTTATTTGGTGATCGGCGGAGGTGGCACCTCGGTGCCCTCCAACGGGCTGCTGTTCGACACTCCCCGTTGTCGCGTGCTTACCGGCGTCGGCGATTTCGATCCTGCGCTGGGCTACAAGAGGCCGATCTATGTGGAGGAAGACGCGCCATGGTCGGCCTTTCGCGACCGCCAGAACCCGTACGGGTTCGTGGTCTTCGATGTTGACCCGGGCAACCCCGGCGGGGCGACGTCGATCGCGGTCACCTACTACGCCCTGGGCGGTGCCTTTGGTGACGTGACGCAGGTGGACCGCTTCACGCTTACCCGGCCACGCACCGACGTGGTGTGAGCAGTGCCGACGTCGGCCCCATACGAAATCAGCCCCGGCCGATGGGGCCGGGGCTGATTGTCTGTTAGCTCAGTTCATGTTCCAGGGGTCGCCGTAGGTGGTCACGCTGTCCCCGGCCTTGGAGATCAACCGGGCGAACGGGCGCAGCAGCACCCCGCCGGCCGCGCCGGTCACCGTGCCGTGCGCGTTGCTCACCGCCACCGCGCCATCAGGGCCGGTGACATCCACCGAGAACGTCGCCACCTCCTGGATGCCCGGGCCGTTACCCAGGTTCGCGGTGATCGACACCCCCGGGAACAACGGCGGGCTGGTCACCACCAGCGCCGGAGCGGGTCCGACGACCTGGGTCTGGTCCAGGTTGATGTTGGGCGTGGTGTAGCTGAAGTTCACCCCGACACCCAGCGACCATGGGAACCCGATCTGATAGCCCAGCTCCAGGGTGCCGGCGAAGCCGGCGGCGTTGGGCCCGGTCACGTGATAGATCGCCCGGCCCGAGTGGAACCACTCCCGGGTCAACCGGTTGCGGTCCAGCGGGAACACCCCGTTCAGGAACGTGTCCCACTGCTGGATGACCAGCGTATCGCCCCCGCCGTCGACCACGCTGAGCTCATTGTCCAAACCGGCATGCGACGTCCCCGTGCTGACGAACAACGCCCCCAGAGCAGCGATCAAAGCCACCAGTACCCGAAAGACACTCTTCATGTTCTCTCCAGCTGTTCGTTGGCGACGCCCGAAGTCCCCGAAGGGTGCGAGACTTCTTACGGTGTCCTCATGTGTTGTCCAGAGAAACTTAACTGCGCAGTTGCCAGTCAGCAACTCGAACAGTGCCGCAAGTTTCGTAAACAACCTGTAAAAAGCGGCAGCCTTTGCCGTCTGTCAGCCAACAAGCTCGGCGCCCGGCTGTCCTCCCTGCACGGTGTCGACGAGAAGCGATGGACAACGTCCGGGGTGTGGCCGTGGTGCGTTCAGGCGCCGGCATGAGCGCGGGCATGAGAAGGCGCGCGATCCGCCGCAAGGCGACGGGTTTCGGTGGCCCCCGGGGAGTCACGCTAGCTGCAAGAATCTGACAAAAGGGCCGCGCGAACTGCGATTCGACCGCCGCGTCGCAGCTCGTCAGCGTCCCCGCGACAATTTACTGACAGGGCCGTGGCGCCTGCCCCGGTGCTTGCCTCCGAGTGCGGTGTGGTCGCGGTGGTGATTGGAGGTGTGGATCCAGTCGGTGGAAGGCATTGCTCCGTTCGGGTTCGCGCGGTAGGCGCGCGCGTAAGCCCATTCGTCGACGCACCCGTGGGGGCGGGCGGGCGGGCGAACTGAAAGGCCGGATCTGCCGCAGTCGTCGGAATCTTTAAACTTCCGAATCGCGTGGAACCGCAAACCGCCGTACGATCCGCTCGTGGCGGTGGAGGGATCACCGAGTGCTGTGCTGGTGAACCCTCCACCGCCAACGGATGAACGGATGGATGTACGCGACGGTGAAAGAAAGGCCGCACCCAATGTCCGAAAAATGGTTCAACACCGATGCTGGCCGGACAATAATCGGCGCGGCCTTCGTCGGCGCCCTGATGATCATCACAGCGTTGGCAGTGCTCATCGGCGGGGCAAACCAATCTCAACAGAGTCCGCAATCCGCAGGCACGCAGACCGCCACGCCCGCCAACCCATCGCCGGCCCCGGCGGCTCCCCCGGCTGCTCCGAGCGCCCCGACCGCAAGCCTGACCGCGCCGGCACCAGCCCCGCCGTCGCCAGTCATCCCGCCGGCGACGTCAAGCGCTCCGACCTACACCTACACCCCCACCTACGCACCGAGCTCAGCGGCGCCGAGCTCAGCGGCGCCGGCCACCGCGTCGAGCTCGGCCGCGCCGACGACCACCTCGACCACCTCAATGCCGACGCTCGGCGGCGCGGGTGTTACTTCGACGCCGACGCCGGGATCGCCAGCCACCCTCGGCATTACCCCGACATCGGCGTCACCGCCGCCGTCAACGGTTCCGAACGCGGCCCCACCGATCCCCGGGTGGATCCCCGGTGGGGTGCCACCGTTCGCGTAACCGGCCTCGGTGAAACGCTCGACAGGGCACCTCGCTCACGTCCCACGAGCTTGCCTGCCGAAGGCATGAATTACGTGAAGTGGTCGCCGATTTCGCTTTAGCGGGCCCGGGTTGCGCTTTAGCGGGCCCGGGTTGCGGGTGCCGGCCTGGATAGCGACACCGCGTGTGACCGCGCGGTCGGTGTGTCTTTACCTCGCCGCTACCGGACGGGGATTTTCGTCGCGCCGCGTATCACTCAGGCGCGGGGGCGAATGCGCCGCGGGAAACGCCCAAACGCACCGTGCTCAGCGGCGGTGACGCCACCGCACCCCTGCGCGCATCGTTTTGGTGTCCGACGGCAACAAACTAAGCCGACGGCCATGGCGGCTCGGAAATGATGTTTCATCCGCGCGCGGGGGCGCGGTCGTTTTTCTACGAGCTGCTGGGCTTCGTCGTGATGTCACCTGAGCCGGTCGGCATTCCGGCGGCGGCGTCTTTGGCCCCGTAGCACGCCAACGTCATAAACACCGTCAGGGCGGTAGGAATATATGGCGTGGTGTTCGGGTAGAGCGTCGGCTGATCGTTGCCCGTGAAGACACCGTTGATGGTATTGGAGATAATCCAGTTGTTGTTCGCGCCGATCCAGTCTTGTTGGCGGATGACCGTGCAACTGCCTGTCGGCACCTTGTCGCCGATGATGGTGGTGGCGATCGGCGAGTAGCCCGCATACTTCAATGAGGTTTGCGCATCGGACCAGGCTTTGCCCGTCTGGTCCGGTGATGCGGCGGCCACACCCGCGGACGACACGGCCGTAGCCGATGTGCCCGCGGCGACGGCCAGGACGATGAGCGTGCGCAGAGACGACTTCTTCATTTTGCTCCAACCTCTGTTTGTGTCTGACCGGCTTGGGTGTAGCGGCGTGATATCTCTACGAGCTGGGGGCCGTGGTGGGGGACGTGATGGGGGTCGTGCAGTCGACGTTCACGAAGACTGTCGTGAACATGGGCGTCCAGGCAAGCGTCTTGGCGCCGAATGTGGTCGGTGTCCACTGCGGTTGTCCGGCGGTAATCCCTATCACATTGCAGGAATTCAGCGGGGCTGTCCCAAACTTGTTGAGGATGACTTTGTAGTTGTTGCCTTGCAGGTTGCTTATCACGACGTCGGGCTTGTCGACGGTGGTCCCTGTGCCGGTAAACACAGGTGGCGGAGTGGGTTCCCAGGAGTCGGCGCAGGCCAGTCCGGCCAGAGCCGTCGCTGCGGCGCCCAGCCCCGTGGTCGTTATTAGAACTACTAAGGAATGCTTCACTAGAGTCCTCTCAGACTGTCGCGGGCCATCACCCAAAACGTCACAGCCCCCGCGCTGAGCTGTTGAGGTTGATTCTCGGACTGTTACTTCGTGATAGCAAGTCGAACGCGCCGTAGCGATCTCATCATCCAGTCGCCGTGGCGTCGGTGCAGCACGTACACAACGCCAAGAGCCGTTCTTAACGTCGTGTTAACTAATCGACCTGAGAAAGTCCCCGCGTGTCGGTCGCCCGGATCAGGAGCTTTGACGGCTCTACGCGGCGAAGCGTGGTAGTCGACCTCGTAGTGGTGTCGGGGTGTGATGTTGCCACGTGATTCCGCAGTGCAGTAGCAGGCGCAGCCGATAGTTGTCGAAATTGCGGAAGCCGTGGCCGACTCGGAGGATTTTCTTGATCAGCAGGTTGACCGCTTCGGTGGGGCCGTTGCTGATTCGACCGGTGCTGAAATAGGCCAGGAACTCATTGCGCCACATGGTCAGGGTGCGGACCAGCCGACGCAGTTCGGGAACCTGCGAGTCGATGCACATCACGGTCCAGTCATAGAGGCGGCCCGCGGCCCGGTCACGGTCGCGGCAGCCGTAGATCGCGCGCAGCTCTTGGGCGGCGACCCAGGCGGCGGCGACCTGACCGTGCTCGTCGCCGGCCTCGATGCCGGCTAGCAGCCGCGCCCACGCGTGAGTGCTGAGGTTCTCGGCGCCGCGACGCAGCACCCGGCGGATGCCGTACAGCGGATCCTCGCGCCGGCCCCGATGCCCGTAGGTGTGCTGTTGCACACGGCGGCGCACGTCATCGACGGCGGCGAATCCGAGCCGCACCACGTGGAAGGCATCCAGGACCCGCACCGCGTGCGGCAGACCGGCCGACAGGGCGGCGCCGTAGCCCCGGAACGGATCCAACGCCGCCACCTCGATGCCTGCCGTCCATTCGGCGGGCTGGCTGATCAGCCAGTCGGCCAACACTTTCCGGCTGCGCCCGGGAATGATGTCGATGAGCTTGCCGCGGTGCAGGTCGACGATGCCGGTGGCGAACAGCGTCGAGCGGATCGGGTTGGCGCGGGCGAACGCCGTCTCATCCACCCCGACCGCGGCCACCCCGTCGAGGCGGTCGGGGTGGGTGATCAACGGGGTGCCGTACTCGACGACCGCGGCCATCACCGCCGCCCAGCCCACCCCGAAATCGCGGGCCACCGCCGCCACCGAATGCCCGTCCCGACCGACCCGCCGACACGCCTGCTTACGGGCCCGCTCACTCCACGACGCCCGCGCTCGGATCTGCGGATGGCTCTCGGTCCAGGTCTGCTGCTCACACTCAACATGGATGCAGCGCCAGATGCGTTTGACCCACACCAACGTCACCGCCCGATCCCCGGCGGGCAGATCCCGCACCCAGGTCGGGCGCCGATTGTGCAACCGCGCCTGCGCACCGCAGGTCGGGCACCAACCCACGCTTGCCGTCGTCTCGATCGCGTACTCGACCTCGCGGTCGCCCTCCGAGACCGCCAACACGGCCATGCCTGCCAGCCCGAGCATCGCCGTGGCACTACTGTTCTCAATCACCTGGGGCCTTCCTGTTCGTGTTCCGTAACACCACGAATCATGAGGCCCCAGGGCCATTCCCAAGGTCAGGCAACCAACCGTGTCACCCGACCACTACCACGCTTCATCACGAAAACCCGCTTTGACAGCTACGTGAACACGATGGCCTCGATCCCTTCTAGCCCAAGGGGTTGAGGTAGGCGATCGGCCGTCCTTGTGGGAGTCGATTCTTCCAGAGGAGTTACAGCGGCTGCCCGAGCAGCCGGCCCGCGTCGACGCGGCGTTGGACGATACGCCGTTCGTGCCGTTCTTCCGCGGATGGGTCGGCCCTCGACGCCGATGGAGGCGTATCTGCGGTTGATGTTCTTCACGTTCCGGTACCGGGCTCGTGAGCCACCGACACCCGCTTGTGAAGTCCTGTGTTTCCGCCCCGCGCTGCTGGCGGCGGCGGGGGACCGGCTGCGGGTATCCGCCGCTGGCGGTTGCCTTCAGGTGTAGATGGGTGGCAGCGCCGACGACACCGCCGCCGTTGCTGGGCATCGTGGTAGCGGGACAACAGAAATGACAGCGCACGCCGGTTGCCTGTCCCAGCAAGGCGTGGACACAAGGACGTATCCAAGGAGTACATGATGAGAAAGATTCGCTACCCAGCTTTGCTGGCCGGGCTGGCTGCCGCCGCTACGATACTCACCGCACCGGACGCGATGGCCGATGCCCTGTCTTCGTGCGTGCACACCGGCACCGCCACTGTCTGCGAAGGCCAGTTAAGTACCTCGCCGCAGGACGCAAACTTCGTCTCGCCGCAGTCAGACAGCTATAGATAGCCGGGCTGGGCCGGAATTCGTGCCCACATCCATTCCACCCGACTTCCGCATGTCACAGCAGGACCGACGGCGATGTCAGGCGCGGCGCCGTCGGTCGCCGGAGCGAGTTGGCTCGAGCCGCCGGGTGATGGCCAGCCGGACCATCGCGGCGGCATCGGCGTCGGACAGCACGTAAACGCGCCGCCTCCCGATTCGTTGCGCGTGCACAAGGCCCGCCAATTTCAGTTTGCCCAGATGGTGGCTCACGGTCGCGAGGCTCTGACCTGTTATCTCGGCCAGGCTGCCGACGTCGTGTTCGCCGATGCTCAGCAACCACAGCAGGTGTAGCCGCACGGACGCCGACATCAGTCCGAACAGGGCAGCGGTGTCCTGCAGGATTGACTCCGGCAGTGCCTCCGCGCCGGCCGGGATATTTTCGGGCACAACATGTCCTTTCCCATCACAGGCGTCTCAAAGGATCTCAAAGGATACTTGCACGAATACTTGAGTGATGCAGCCTGTTGCGATTCCTTCTAATGTTTTTGTCGGCCCGGCTCGCGCCATAGCCTGAGTGACGTCGCCTGCAACGCAGGTATTGCCACGCCTTGGAGAACGACCATGACCGAGACCGCTGTCGACCCGATCGGGCTGGACGACGTCTCGTTCACCAACGATACGACCTGGCGGGAGCTGGCAGACGCGCCGGTGTTCACGGTCTTCCGCCGCATGCACAGCACGCCGCGCGGCCTGACCGAACGCGAGTCAGCCGACCGTCTGCGCCGGTGCGGTGACAACGAACCTCCCCGGCTGGACGACGAGCGGGTCGCGGCCCGGGTCGGCGAAGCCGTGCGCAGCCCCTTCGTGTTCCTGCTGATCGGTCTCGGTGCCGTATTCGCTGCGGTCGGTGACGCGCGAGGCGCGGCAATGGTTTCTCTGATCGTGGTGGCCGCGGTCCTTCTGCGAATCTGGCAAAGTACCCGCGCTGCGCGCGCCACCCGGGGCCTGCGGCACCTTGTCATGTCGACCGTCACGGTCCGTCGCCGCGCCGACAGTGATGACGAGCCGCTGGACCGTGAAGTCCCGCCGCAGGATCTGGTGCCAGGCGATGTCGTCGTGCTGCGTAGCGGCGACGTGATCCCGGCGGATCTGCGCATTGTGTCCTCGTCGGATCTGGTCATCGATCAGTCATGCCTGAGCGGGGAATCGCTGCCGTCGGCCAAAGCGGCCCATGCCCCGGCGGGCTCCGATGCCCGGCGTCCGGTGGCAAACACCCCGGGCATCTGCTTCTCGGGTACGTCGGTGGTGTCGGGGAGCGCCGTCGCGGTTGTCATCGCCACGGGTGCGCACACGTATGCGGGAGCGCTGGGACGTGCGGGCGACATGCTGCGTCCCCAGTCGAGTTTCGACCGGGGCGTCCGCAGCGTGGGTTTCACGCTCCTGCGATTCATGTTCGTTTTGGCGCCGATCGTATTTGCCGTGAACGGCCTGGTCCGGGGCGTCTGGGCGGAGGCGGCGATGTTTGCGGTCGCGGTCGCGGTGGGGCTCACGCCGGAAATGCTGCCGGTGGTGGTCACCACGAACCTGGCCCGGGGCGCGACCCGGTTGGCCCGCGACCGCGTGGTGGTGCGCCGACTCGACGCGATCCAGGATCTCGGCGGTGTGGACGTGCTGTGTGTCGACAAGACCGGGACGCTGACCGAGGATCGCTTCGTCTATGCCCACAGCATGAACGTGACCGGCCGCGTCGATGAGTTCGTCGCGGAATTGGCTTATCTTGCAGTGCATTTCCAGGACGATGGACACGACCCGCTCGACCAGGCCATCACGGAACTGCTCGCTCACCCGGACCTGCCGGTCCTCGCGGACGCCACTTACCACAAGGTCGACGAGATCCCCTTCGATCACGGCCGCCGCCACTCCACTGTCGTCGTGGCATCGCAGCCGGGTGAGCACGTCCTCATCTGTAAGGGCGACCCGGCCCGGGTGCTGCCGCGTTGTGCCCAAGTCCGCATCGGCAGTGACATCGACAGTGACATCCGCGACGACCCTGTGCCGTTCGACGCCGCGCGGCGCACGGAAGCCCAGGACCTGATTGACACGTACCGCGAGCACGGCATGCGGATGCTGGCGGTGGCGGTGCGCAAGGGTAAGGCCCGCATCGGTCGGTACGGCGAACCCGACGAGCGGGACCTGGTCCTGGCGGGGTTCGTCGGTTTCGTCGACCCTGTCCGTGACGGCGCAGCCGCAGCGGTGCGCAAACTGGCCGACCACGGCGTGGCGGTGAAAATCCTCACCGGGGACAGCGCTGCCGTCGCCCGGCGGGTCGCCGCTCAGGTCGGCATCGACGCCGCGACCGTGACCGGAGGCGAAATCGGCCGGCTGACCGATCCCCAGCTGTCCCGGGCGGTGGAACACTCGTCGGTGTTGGCTGAGCTCAGCCCGGCGGACAAGGCGCGCATCGTCGCGGCGATGCGCGCCGCGGGTCACGCCGTCGGGTTTGTCGGTGACGGCGTCAACGACGTGTATGCGCTGCGGATCGCCGACGCCGGGATCGCCGCCGACACCGCCGCCGAAGCCGCCAAGCACGCCGCCGACATGGTTCTGCTGGACAAGGATCTCGCTGTCCTCGCCGCGGGCGTCGTCGAGGGCCGACGCACACTGGCCAACACGCTCAAGTACGTCAAGATCACCGCGGGCTCCAACTTCGGGAATGTGTTGTCGGTGCTGGCCGCCAGCGTTTTGCTGCCGTTCCTGCCGATGCTGCCGATCCAGTTGATGGTCCAGAACCTGCTCTATGACTGCGCTCAATTGGCGCTCGCGTGGGATCGGGTCGACGATGACTACCTGCGGGCTCCGCGGCGCTGGGTTTCCGGCGGGCTGATCCGCTTCATGGTCGTCTTCGGCACTCTCAGTTCGGTTTTCGACCTGGCCACCTTCGCCGTGTTGTGGTGGGTGTATCACGCCGCGCTTGCGGTGTTTCACACCGGTTGGTTCGTCGAGGGGCTGTTGACTCAGCTGCTCGTGGTGCTGGTGCTGCGCAGCCCCGCACTGCCGTGGCGCGGGGCCCGGCCCAGCATCGGCGTGGTGGCCGCCGCCGCCGGCGCCGCCGCACTGGGGCTGCTGCTTCCGCTGACCCCGCTGGCTTCCCCGCTGCGCCTGGCGCCCTTACCTGCGTCGTACGCCCTCTGGCTGATCGCGGTCGTTTCTGGCTACGGGCTTGCGGCGCACCTGGTCAAGAAGTGCTACCTGCGCTTCGTCGGCTCGTGGATGTGACGCCTCCCGATACCCACGCACGATACCTAAGCGAAGACGTCGTTGAGGGTTACCGTCCGCAGGTTGCGTTCGCGGATGATCTCGACGAGCCGGTCGTACACGTGCGTGACGGGCGGGTGGTTGAGATGGCCGATCACGATGTTTCGTGGCTTGAAGTATTGATCGGCCATTTTGACGATGTAGTCGTCGGCGACGACGGTGGAGTCGGACAGTGAACCTGACCACATCGTTGTGACCGGGTAGCCGAGGTCGGCGGCGAGCGCAGCCACCGTCGCGTTGTACTTTCCGTACGGTGGACGCAGGTAGGGCCGAGCGTCGACACCATAATTCGTCTCCAAAAATGTGCTGTTGCGGTTGATTTCGTCGGCCACCCGAGATGGTGACACGGTCGTGAGGTCCGGGTGCGACCAGGTGTGGTTGCCGAGCTGAATCTGGCCGGACTCCACCAGTGGCCGCAGCAGCGCAGCGTTCTCGGTCCACGACCGGTATGTGCCGTTGATGAAGTACGTCATTCGCACGCCGGTGTCCGCGGCGAACTGCGTGTAGAGCCGGACCACGTCGCTGCTGACCCCGTCATCGAGAGTCAACGCGAGCACGTCCGAACCATCCGGCAGCACCGTGAGAACGCCCCTGCCGGGAAGCGGGACTCGAGTAGTCGGCGGTGGTGGCCCCAATATCGGCCCTGCTGTCATCGCCTGCGGTTTCATCACCGCCGAAATCGGCGCCGCTTCTGCCAGACTCGCCGCGGCGGCAGCCATGTGGATCGAGCCGCCGGCCGCGTATCGCGCCCCGCCGACACCTCCGACGATGGCCGCGGCCAAACCCGCCATGAACCGGCGCCTGTTTGTTTCAGACAAGGCGTCCCTCGATCGGCGCAGGCAGGGCGGTCATCAGGACAGCGACCGTAGCAGCGTCGGCTGACGTAGTTGAGAGCGCAAGGCGAAGTTTTGATGACGTGCGGCCTCGAATGACGACACCCGCTACGGAGTCGGGCTGGTGGTCGCGCTGGTGATCGGCTGGTCGTCTACCTTGACGTCGAATTTCACGTCGGAGCCCTCGACGCTCGTCACCGTCACATTGACGCCGTAAGTCTGTCCGGTGTCGGCGAGTGTGCATCGCAGGGTCGCTCCTTGGATGCCTTTGAGGTTCTCCGGGCAGGTCACCGAGTCAGGTTTTTTGCCGTTCTGCGTTTCGAGCTGGTCACTGATTTGTTGGGCGACGTCCGTCTTGTCGACCGTCATCACCATATCGAACTTCGCGGTGTCGCCTTCGATGCTGGTCACGGTGACGTTGACGCCGTAGGTCTGGTCCTTGATCTTCATGTTGCAGTCCAGGTTCGCTCCGACCGTCGCCTTCAGATCGTCCGGGCAGGAAACCGATTCCGGCTTGTTGCCGGCCGTGTCGGTCATTTTCTGGCTGATTTGGCTCTCGACGTCGGTCTTGCTCACCGTCTTCGGGCCGGATGAGCAGCTCGCGGTACCGATCAGCAAACCTGCCAGCGCACACGGGATGAGCAGCGCCTGCACAACCGATTTCGCCATGCCCGACCCTTCCGGTTCGATGGTTGTCGTCAGGAGACTATGACACGCCACCCGGTAATCCGGCGGGCAGAGGTGAAAAACGTTCGCTCGCAGTCCCTTTCACCGGGCGCCGTCAGACCCAGCTGCGCGCCGCCGCAGCGAGGCCGCTAACCAGCGCCGACGTGACCGGCGACAGGCCGTCGTCGCCCGGCAACTGGCTGCGCGGGCTGATCCCGCGAACCCGCGGCGACAGTTCGAGCTGGACCCCGCCGTGCCGGGCGCGGTTCACCGGGTTGTCCCGGTGCACGCCCCGCAGTTCGGGCGGAATCGCGTCGAGGTCGGTGACCAGGTGATACCCCGGCAGCCGGAGGTGCCGGGCGAGGTGGGCCGCGAGGTCGCGGTTGCAGCCGCCGGCCAACAGCTGTGTGCTGCGCCCGATGCGGCCGTAGCCGTGCAGCGACACCACCACGTCGACGTGGTCGAGGAACGTCGCGAGCATCGGTGACTCATCGCTGCGGAATCGCGCCGAGGGCAGATGATGCGGGTATCGATCAGGGTGCCGCACCACGTACACCGACGCATCCGCCGCGTCGGCGGCCCGCTGCGCGATCACATCCGTCATGTGCTCCAGCCCGCCACCGTGGATGGCCAGGAATCCGAACCGGGACCGCAGCTCGCTTTCCTCCTCGACACCTGATTGTCGCAACAGGTCGGAGAACGATTGCGGCCCACCGCGTCTCAACATCGTCGGTCTGGGCCAGTGCGACGGGTCCCAGCGTCGCAGAAATTCGATCCACCGGTGCGGCAGTCCGTGGTATACCGCGCCGTCGATGATCCGCTCCAGGTAGCCCGGTCGTGGGGCACCGGGCTCGACGCGGTGGTCGATGTACACCCAGGCGTCCGCGGGCCCGTCCGGCGTGTGCACGGTCAACGTGTTCCGGCGATACCGCACCGGCACTCCTTCGGCGCTGTCCAGCGTCGCCAAGTCCCGATCGGTCAGGTCCCACACCACGCCGTGCACGTGGTTTCCGGCGAACCGTTCGACGGTGGCGACGCCGCGCTGGTTGATCAGCCAGTCGTGATCGGCCAGCGTCGCCGCACGTGGGTTACCGGCGCCGGGGCAGCGGCGCGCCATTTGCGCGACGCACAGGTTCGAGCCGTAGGCGAAGTAGTTGTGCACCCCTTGTCTTGCTCCTCGTCACCCGTGTGCGGTGAGGTACAAAAGCCCCATATTGAGCAGGGTAATGAGTCCGGCCACGATCCAGCCCAATGCGGTGGTTGCCCGGTGGTTCGTGTCCGCGCCCATCACCGACCGGTCGCTGGTGAGCCGGACCAGCGGAATCAGCGCGAACGGGATCCCGAACGAGAGCACCACCTGGGACAACACCAGCGTGCGCGTCGGGTCGAGCCCGATCGCCAGCACCGCCAATGCCGGCACGAGCGTGATCAACCGGCGAAGCAGCAGCGGGATCGAGCGGCGCAGCAGGCCTGACATGATCATTGCGCCGGCGTACGCGCCGACCGACGTCGAGGCCAGTCCGGATGCCAGCAGCCCGATCGCGAACAACAGCGCGACGGTCGGCCCCATGGTGTCCCGCACCGCATCATGTGCGCCCTCGATGGAGTCGGTGTCATGGCGGCCCCGCAGGTTGGTGGCCGCCACCAGCAGCATGGCGACGTTCACGGCGCCCGCCACCACCATCGCGAGCGCGACGTCGACCTTCGTGACGCGAAGCAGCAGCGCCCGCCGGTCTCCTTCGGGATGACCGTGCCGGTCGCGGGCCAGCCCGGAGTGCAGGTAGACGACGTGCGGCATCACGGTGGCGCCGAGTATCGCGGTGGCCAGCAGGACGCTTTATGCGCCGTGGAATCGCGGGATGATCCCGGCGACGACGTCACCGATCGGCGGCGGGTTGACGAAGAAGCTCGTCAAGAACCCGATCGCGATGATCAGTAGCAGCCCGGTGATGACGCGTTCGAACATCCGTTGGCCGCGCCGGTCTCCAACCATCAGCAACACCAGCGACACGATCCCGGTGACCACGCCGCCGACCAGCAGCGGTAACCCGAACAGCAGGTGCAGCGCCAGCGATCCGCCGACCACCTCGGCCAGGTCGGTGGCCACCGCCACCAACTCGGCCTGCACCCAGTAGCCGAGCCGGGCGGGGCGGCGCATCCGGTCGCCGATCGCCTCGGGCAGCGACCGGCCGGTGACCAGGCCCAGCTTCGCCGACAGGTACTGCACCAGCCCCGCCATCACGTTGGCCAGCAGAATCACCCACACCAGCAAGAACCCATACCGCGCGCCCGCGCTGACATTCGCGGCGACGTTGCCGGGGTCGACGTAGGCTATCGCCGCCACGAACGCTGGACCGAGCAGATACCAGCTTCCCCGCAACCGGGTGTCGGTGTGCTGCGCCACCGCCAACTTTCCTCCCGTGTTCCGGGTATACGAATAGGAAAGTTAGGTTATCCGAAACCGCTCTGTGGCGCGAGCACCCCCCGGCGTCCGTCAGAGACCCCGGCCACCCAGGCCGATCGTGACACCGCCGCTACCCCAGAACGGCCATCCGAAGGGGTAGTTGGTGGTGTACGGAGGTGCGGTGCTGACCTGCGCATTGCCCGGTCGTTCGCACTGGGTGGTAGTGGGTGTGGTGTTCGTGCATACCGGGACGGCGCCGGCCGGTGCCGCCGCGACGATGCCGAACACCACGCCCGCGGCCGCGGCGATGACCCCGACGGACGGTATGAGTGCCGACATGGCGATCGACTTCCTGAAGCGGCGGCGGTGACGGACGCGCCGGTACCACCAGCCTACGCCTCAGGGAACTGCCCAGCCGCCGATCCCGAAGACCGGGTAACCGGGGTACAGCCAGGGATATTCGTTGAACGGGCCGTTGTTGACGACGACGTTCGGCGAGGTGTTGATCGATGTGTGGGTGCCGCGCTCACACTCCATCGTCCACGGCGCGACGGTGCCGCAGGTGGGAAGAGCCGCGGCGGCCGGTGCACCGGCGAACGCGATCCCGATCGCAACGATCACGACTGCCGCGGGCGGTCCCAGTTTCCACATCACAACCCCGTTAGCGGCGCGATCCGCCGAAGCTGTCGTCGCTGCCTTCGCCGTAAGGCACCGAGTACGGGCCCGGGTATGCCCCGCCGAACGTTTCGTCCCAGTAGGGCAGCGTGAAGTCCACCGCCGGACTGTCGTTGATCTGTACGTTGCCGGGGGTCGAACACACGGTGTCGCCGCCGGTGTCGCTGCACCCCGGGCCGTCGTCCGCGGCGGCGACGGGAGCGCCGAGAACCGCTGCAACCGTCCCGGCGACCATCAGCCACCGGAATTGGATTCGCATCGAAGTCCCTTCGGTAGTCCCTATTACGGAGCGTAATTACGGAGCGTACAGCCCGCTGCCGGTGATCAGGGGCAAGTCGAGTGTGGTCCGGATGCCGGGCTCGGCGGCGACGACTGCCGGGATCGCGTTGACGACCCGCATCGCGGTGGCCACCAGTCCGGCGTGGTTGTGGTCGCCGTTGGGGCTGCTCAAGCACAGGTCCATTGCGTACGACGGCTCGCCGGTGATCTCCACGCGGTACGAGCCGCCGGGCTGGGCCGGTTGCGGCCAGTCCGGGCAGAGGTCGTCGCGCAGCCTGGTGACGTGCTCCAGCACCACCGCGGGGCGTTCGTCGATCAGCCCGCGCACCTCGAATCGGAGCGCGGCGGCGGTGCCCTTGGCGATGAAACCTGATGAGATCTCGAAATCCTCTGGGGCTGGCACCCGGAAGTACACCTCCACGACTTCGTCCAGCGTGACGCCGAGGCCTGCGGCCAGCTGACGCACCACCGAACCCCACGCCATGCTGAGCACTCTCGGTTGCAGCAGGATCGGTATCTCATCCATGGGCTTGCCGAAACCCATGATGTCGAACATCACCGCAGCGCTGTCGTACGTCGCGTAGTCGACTATCTCCATGCAGCGCACCTGCTCGACGCGCTGGCAGGTGCCCGCCAGTGCCATCGGGAGCAGGTCATTCGCGAAGCCCGGATCGATGCCGTTGACGAACAGGCTCGAATCGCCTTGTTTTGCAGCCTGTTCCAGCGGGGCGATGAGTTCGTCGGGGATGACGTCCCATGGCCACTGTAAGAACACCGGACCGCTGCCGACGACGTTGATCCCGGCCTCCAGCAGCCTGCGGTAATCTTCCAGCGCCTCGGGCAGCCGGATGTCGGCGAGCGCGGTGTACACCGCACAGTCGGGGTGTGTGTCGATCACTTCGGCGAGGTCGTTCGTGGCGATGACGCCGGTGGGCTCCTGCAGTCCGGCGAGTTCTGCGGCATCTCGCCCCGCTTTGGCGTCCGACGACACCCACAGCGCCGTGAGCTCGAACGCGGGGTTGGCCAGCACGCCGGTCAACGCATGCCGGCCGACGTTGCCGGTGCCGATCTGGGCGACTCTGATTGCCATCGATGCGTCCTTACAGGTCGGGGATGGGGAGCTCGAGGTTGGGCATGATGAGGCCGCCGTCCACCTCGAGCGTCTTGCCGGTGAGGTAGGCCCCCGCCGGTGATGCCAGATACAAAGCGGCGGCGGCGATCTCGGCCGGCTCGCCCAGTCGTCGCATGGGTGTCGCCTTCTCCAGCTGCTGGCGCAGGTCGTCATTGCTGGCGACGATGTCGAGCGCGGAGGTGAGGATCGATCCCGGTGCTATCGCGTTGACCCGGATACGCGGGCACAGGTCGAGGGCGGCCAGCCGGGTGTAGTGGGCGAGCGCGGCCTTGGCGGTGCCGTACGCGGCGAAACCCCGCCCGGGAAGCCGGCCCATCGTCGAGGTGATGTTGATGATGCTGCCACCGCCGGAATGCTCCAGCATCAGCGGCACCGCCGCACTGAGCAGCGCATGAGCGGTCAGCACGTTGAACGTGAACGCGCTCTTCAAATCCTTTGTGCTGGTGTTCAACAGCACATTGGGCATGGTGCCGCCGACGTTGTTCACCACGATGTCGAGGCGGGAGAACTCGTCGACCGCCGTCTGCGCGAGCGCTGCGGTGGCCTCGGTGTCGGCGAGGTCGGCAACCACGACGTGTGCGCGACGGCCCAGGCCACGGACTTGTTCGGCGACGTCGTCCAGCTCGCTTGGTGTGCGCGACGAGATGACGACATCGGCGCCGACTTCGGCGAAGGCGACCGCGATCGCCGCGCCCAGACCGCGCCCGGCGCCCGTGATGACTGCTACCTGATTGTCAAGGCGGAATCTGTCGAGGATCACCCCGGCAGACTAACGTGTCGTTACTTCCTGCTTGCGGCCTACTTCGCAGCCGCCTTCTTCGCGGGCGCCTTCTCGGCAGCCGCTTTCTTGGCGACCGCCTTCTTGGCCGCCTTCCTGGCGGGCGCTTTCTTCGCGGATTCGGCGCGCCGGTTGCGCACGCTGGCCTCGAGCTTGGCCAGCAGATCGGAGACGTCGTCGGTGACGTCGAGTTCCTTCGGCTGCTCCTCGGTGGGAAATGCCTCGCCCCCTTCGAGTTTCGCTTCGATCAACTCGTGCAGCTGCTGTTGGTAGTCATCGCGGAACTGGTCGGGGTTGAAATCGTCTGCCATCGAGTCGACCACTTGCTCCGCCATCTTCAGCTCGGCGGGTTTGATCTCCACTTTCGTGTCCAGCGACGGGAAGTCGGGATCGCGGATCTCGTCGGGCCACAGCAGCGTGTGGACGACCATCACCTCGCGTTTGCTGAAATCCTTGACCCGCAGCGCGGCAAGTCGGGTCTTGTTGCGCAACGCGAAGTGCACGATCGCCACCCGGTCGGTGTTCGCGAGCGTCTTGGCGAGCAGCACATACGACTTCGTCGACTTCGAATCGGGTTCCAGATAGTAGCTGCGGTCGTACATCAACGGGTCGATCTCGCTGGCCGGGACGAATTCCAGCACCTCGATCTCGCGGCTCTTCTCCTCAGGCAGCGTCGCGAGGTCCTCATCGGTGATGATCACCGTCTGCCCGTTGTCGGATTCGTATGCGCGCGCGATGTCGCGGTAGTCGACGACCTCGCCGCATACCTCGCAGACCCGCTTGTAGCGAATGCGGCCGTTGTCCTTGGCGTGCACCTGGTGGAACTTCACGTCGTGGTCTTCGGTGGCGCTGTAGACCTTGACCGGGACGTTCACCAGCCCGAAGGAAAGCGAGCCCTTCCAGATGGAGCGCATATCGCCAGTATGGCCCACCGGTCTGCAGCAAGCGCGCAGCTGGCGGCCACGCCACCGCCGTATACCGTGGTAGCACCATGGCGCGCACCCCCCATGTGTGGCCTCCGGCGGACGAGCCCGGCCCCCACGTCCGCCTGACGAACGCCGACAAGGTGCTCTACCCGCTCACCGGCACGACGAAAGAAGAGGTGTTCGGGTACTACACGAGCATCGCCGAGCACATGCTTGCCCACATCGCGGGCCGGCCCGCTACCCGCAAGCGCTGGCCGAACGGGGTCCAAGAGGCCTCGTTCTTCGAGAAGCAGCTCGCGCAGTCGGCACCTGCTTGGCTGAACCGCGCCACCATCGAGCATAAGTCCGGCGCCACCACCTACCCGATCATCGACAGCCCGGCGGCGATGGCGTGGATAGCCCAGCAGGCGGCGCTGGAGGTGCATGTGCCGCAGTGGCGTTTCGCCGGCCAGAAGCCGGGCCCGGCCACCCGGTTGGTGTTCGATCTCGATCCCGGCCCCGACGTCCCGATGACGCAGCTTGCCGACGTCGCACGCGCGGTGCGAGACATGTTGGCCGACATCGGGCTTCACACCTATCCGGTCACCAGCGGCAGCAAGGGCCTGCATCTGTATGTTCCGCTCCAGACACCGCTCGGCTCCCGCGGTGCGACGACGCTGGCGAAGAGGGTGGCCCAGCAGCTCGAGCAGGCCTCGCCGGAGTCGGTGACGTCGACGATGACGAAAAGTCTTCGAACGGGCAAGGTCTTCGTCGACTGGAGCCAGAACAGTGCGTCGAAGACGACGGTCGCGCCGTACTCGTTGCGCGGCCGTCCCGAACCCACCGTCGCGGCGCCGCGCACCTGGGCCGAACTCGACGATCCCGACTTGCGGCAGCTGCGGTTCGACGAGGTGCTCAAGCGCGTCGCCATCGATGGAGACCTGTTGGCGCCGTTGGACGCGGATGCCCCGACGTCCGACCGGCTGACGACGTACCGCAGCATGCGCGACGCGTCCAGAACGCCGGAGCCGGTACCGGCTCCGAAACCCAAGCCCGGCAAGAACAATCGATTCGTGATCCAGGAACACCATGCCCGGCGCCTGCACTACGACCTGCGGCTGGAGCACGACGGTGTGCTGGTCAGCTGGGCCGTACCGAAGAACCTGCCCGACACTCCATCGGTGAACCACCTGGCCGTCCACACCGAGGACCATCCGCTGGAATACCTGACGTTCGAAGGCGCGATCCCGAAAGGGGAGTACGGCGCCGGAAAGATGGTCGTCTGGGACACCGGCACGTACGACGCCGAGAAGTTCCGCGACAACGAAGTCATCATGACGCTGCACGGTCAGCGGATTTCCGGGCGGTACGCGCTGATTCAGACCGACGGCGACCAATGGCTGGCGCACCGGATGAAGGATCAGGCCGCGCCGACCGTCAAGGATCTGGCGCCGATGCTTGCGACTTCGGGATCCGTCGACAGGCTCACGCACACCGAGTGGGCGTTCGAGGGAAAGTGGGACGGCTACCGGTTGCTCGTCGAGGCCGATCACGGCGGCATCCGGCTGATGAGCCGCAGCGGCCGCGACGTCACCGGGGAGTACCCCGGATTGCAGACGCTGGCCGATGCTCTGGCCGACCATGATGTCGTGCTCGACGGCGAGGTCGTTGCGCTCGACCGCGACGGTATCCCCAGCTTCAGCGAGATGCAGAACCGGGCGCGCGCGACGCGGATCGAGTTCTGGGCCTTCGATCTGCTGCTCTTCGACGGCATTTCGCTGCTGCGCGCGACGTACCGCGACCGGCGGCGCGCGCTGGCGGCGCTCGCCGCGGCCCACGACGAGCTGATCGTTCACGACCTGCTGCCCGGTGACGGCGCCGACGCAATGGCGCGCTCCCGCAAGATGAGTTGGGAGGGGGTGGTGGCCAAGCGGTGGGACTCCACGTACCAACCGGGGCGCCGCTCGCGTTCGTGGATCAAGGCCAAGAACTGGAAGACCCAGGAGGTGGTGATCGGCGGGTGGCGCGACGGCACCGGGGGACGCACCAGCCAGATCGGCGCGCTGCTGATGGGCATTCCCGACGGCGACAAGCTCCGTTTCGTCGGCCGCGTCGGCACCGGCTTCACCGAGAAGGACCTCGGCAGGCTCAAGACGATCCTGACGCCCATGCAAACCGCCGAATCACCGTTCAATGAGCCACTTTCCGGCCAGGACGCCAAGAACGTGACGTTCGTGAAGCCGGAATTGGTGGGTGAGGTCCGCTACGGGGAGTGGACCGCCGACGGCCGCCTGCGCCATCCGAGCTGGCGCGGCCTGCGATCGGACAAGATACCGGCGGAGGTCAGCGTCGAGTGACCCAGCCCGCCCCGACGACGATCGTCGAAGCTAGCGGTTCACCTTGGCCATCACGTGTTCGGCGAACCTCTCGAGGTGGCGGATCTTTTTGTCCAGCGGTTCGGTGTCCGGCCCCATGATGTAGGGCAGCCGGAAGCCCACGATCACGTCGGTGACGCCCTTGTCCTCGAGGCGCTTGATCCCGTCGACGGTGAATGCGTCGACGGAGATGACGTGGATCTCGAACGGACCTGTGCCCTCCTCGTCGCGGAATTGCTTGAGCCGCGGCAAAAGCCGGTCGAGTTCCTCGGGCGGGCCGCCGCCGTGCATCCACCCGTCGCATCGCGCCGCGCGGCGCAGCGCCGCATCGGCATGCCCGCCGATCAGTATCGGGATCGGCTCGGTGGGGGCCGGCGTCATCTTCGTCTTCGGGATGTCGTAGAACTCGCCGTGAAACTCGAAGTAGTCGCCGCTGGTGAGGCCGCGGATGATCTCGATGCACTCATCCATCCGCTTGCCGCGCTTGGCAAACGGCACATCCATCAACTCGTAGTCCTCGGGCCACGGACTCGTTCCGACACCGAGCCCGAGTCGGTTGCCGAACACAGCGGTCAGTGAGCCGGCCTGCTTGGCAACCAGAGCCGGCGGCCGGATCGGCAGTTTGAGCACGAAGAAGTTGAACCGCAGCGACGTGGTGACCGCGCACAGTGCACCCGCCAGGACGAAGGCCTCCACGAATGCCTTCCCGTCCAGGAACTCTCGATTGCCGTCGGGTGTGTACGGATATTCGGAGTCCGACTCGAAGGGGTAGGCGATGCTGTCCGGGATCGTCATCGCGTCGTAGCCGGCGGCCTCCGCTGCCTTGGCGAGCGGGACGTAGAACGTCGGGTCGGTCATCGCCTCGGCATAGGTGAACCGCACCTGGTACCTCCTCGTCCTGACTCGTCCTGACTCGTCCTGATCTTCGGATGCGGACACTACTGTGGTTCACCGGGCATTCACCAGGGTCCAGTCTGGCTTCAGGATTCGGGCGCATACTCGCGAACGTGACTCCGATGCAGCGTTACATCGCCGAAGAAATCGCCATCGACCACGTCGACGGGCTCTTGTCGAGACGCGAAGCCATGCGCAGGCTGGCACTCCTGGGATTGACTACCGCCGCCGCCAGCGCACTGATCGCAGCCTGCGGCACCGGGTCGAAGAACCAATCGCCGGGCTCGACTACCACGCCCACCACCGGGCCGACTACCGGCTCGCCCACTGGCTCGCCCACCGCGCCGACCACGGGGACCCAGCCGCCCGGCATGGACAAGGCGTTGCCCACCCAGCCGGTGACGTGGGCCGGCCCCAACGGCGAGCTGCAAGCCGCCTGGGCGCAGGCGGCTGACCCCCGGGGCGGTGTGCTCGTGATCCACGAGAACAAGGGCCTCAACGACTGGGTGCGTTCGGTGGCCGGCCGGTTCGCCGGTGTCGGCTACTCGGCGCTTGCCATCGATCTGCTGTCGGAGGAAGGCGGCACCGCCACGTTCACGGATCCCGCACAGGCCACCGCCGCCCTGGGCAAGGCCGCACCGCAGCGGTTCGTCGCCGACTTGAAGTCCGGTGTCGGTGAGCTGCAGGGCCGTGTCGGCGACAAGAAAGTGGCCGTGGTCGGGTTCTGCTTCGGTGGCGGACTGGTCTGGCAGCTGCTGGCCGCAGGTGAGCCGCAGCTGGCAGCCGCCGTCCCGTTCTACGGTCCGCTGCCCGACAACCCGGACTTTTCCGGTTCGAAGGCCGCGGTGTTGGCGTTCTACGGCGCGTTGGACAACCGGGTCACCTCGACCAAGGACGCGGCGGTGGCCGCGCTGAATCGGGCCGGTCTGGTGAGCCAGGTGATTGTCGAACCGGATGCCGACCACGCGTTTTTCAATGACACCGGTCCGCGGTACAACCCGACTGCGGCCGCTGACGCGTGGAAGAACGTGCAGGACTGGTTCGGTCGCTACGTCGGTTAGTTGGGTGTGAACGGCCGCGCGCCGACGCCTGCGATCGAGTAGCTGCCCCAGGGCGTCTGCTCGGTGATCCGCGCAGCCGTGGTGCGGGAGTCGATCGCCAGGTGCACCGGTCCCGGTCCGGTCCCGAACTCAGCGCCGAAAAGCATTCCCTGCCAATGGTATTTGCCGTCGATCGGGTCGACGTGACCGCTCAGCCGGGCGCGCACGGCGTGCGAGCCGGCACCCGCCGTCAGTGTCGCAGGGCCGTCGTAGATCTCGTGGTCCACGTCGTACGAACTGACTTCGAACGCCGACCACGGCGGCTTGACGCGGGCCCGCTCGGTGAACTGCCGCTGCGCACTGCGGCGTACCTCGATCCGCGTGCTGCCGCGGCTTCGCATCCACCGCAGGCACTCGACGATGTAACGCACCTGTGCGTCAATCACTGTTTCGTCATCGCCGGCGGGGGAGTCGGGACCCTGCACCATGAAGTAGTTTGGGAAGCCGTGCACCGCGACGCCCAAATAC
Organism: uncultured Actinomycetota bacterium; assembly: GCA_963759655.1. GTDB lineage: Bacteria > Actinomycetota > Actinomycetes > Mycobacteriales > Mycobacteriaceae > Mycobacterium. The sequence goes on from CAVXAG010000020.1 coordinate 231,386, forward strand.
GCTGTGGCGTCCTCACTCCAGGCCTGCTGGATCGTCAGGCCGCGGGATCCGACAAGCGCGTCGTCTCCCAGTCCGTCGACGATCTCGGACGCGGTGGCGTAAATGATCGCGTCGACGTCGTAGTCCGTGCCGTCGGCGGTGCGGATCCCCGACTGGGTGATCCGGTCGACAGGTGACCTGACGACCTTCGGGCGCCGCGCCCGTCCGCGGATACCAGGCAGCCGGCGCCGCGTCTTCCCATTCGGCGGGCAGTCGAAGAGCTGCACCTCGCTTTTGGTGAACCGGCCGACGATGTGGGCGGCACGGTCGCCGATCACTGCGACGCGCCGGCCCGCGCACTGCAGCGACGGGCCACCAGACGGGCCACCAGACGGGCCACGATACGAATGCCGCCCGGGATAGTTCGGCGGCGACGGCCGATGCAGCGCACGCGCACCGTCGACGATCACCCGAGCTCGGGCTTCCCCACCCGACACGGTCCGCAGCAGCCATGTGTCGGTGGCATCGTCGAATACGGCCGCGGTGATGTCGTCGCCGATGGCGACGGCGTCCGGCAGAAAAACCCCGGCGCCGATCACCGCGACATCGATCACAGGAACTGGTTGTGCTTCCACAGCCGCCGCGCGATCGGGCCCATCAGGCCGACTTCCTGCAGGAACGCGGCCAACGAAGCGAAGCCCACCCGCTGAGCCTCGTGATAATTCGGGTTGGCCCGGGCCACCCGGCGTGCCTGGCGCCCGTCCAGTCCGGCGCGGCGGTAGGCCACCGGGTTGGTGAACAGGCGACGGAACAGGATGCTGCCCAGCCCGTTGATGTTGGCGACCCAGATCCTGTTGATCCTCGGCATCTCGGCGACGCGCTTGCGCGCACCGTCGCGGGCGAATTGGATGTGGCGCGCCTCTTCGGTGACGTGAATCCGCATGAGCCGCTGCACCATGGGCTGGAGCTCGGGGTCGTCCATCATCTGACGCTGCAGCGCGTCGAAGATCTCCTCGCCGATCAGCGCGGCCACCCACAGAAACGATCCGCGGAAGGCCAACGGCAGCATGTTGATGACCATCCGTTGATACCGGCGGGGCTGAAACGGCCTGGCGCCGACACGTTCGATCGCCTTGCCGAACATCACCATGTGCCGGGTTTCGTCGCCGAGTTCGGTGAGTGCGTAGTGCGTGGACGCGGCTGTCGGGTCTTTGTGCATGATGTCGCGCAGCAGCGACTGGTTCAGCATGTTCTCGAACCAGATGCCTGCCGACAACGTGTTGACGAACTCCTGTCGGGACAGCTCGATTTGCTGCGCCCTGCCCATCGCGTCCCACATGGGCGTGCCGTACAGCGAGATTGTTTTCGGCGGCAGGTAGAACTTGTCCGGGTGCAGCGGCGCGTCCCAGTCGATGTCGACGACCGGCTCGTAGGACTTCTTGACCGAACCCTTGAGCAACCGCTCCGAGAACTCTTCGCGCGTCGGTGCCGGGCCGCCGGCGCGAGGCGCATTGATCTGGGTGGTCACCACTGCCGTCCCTTCGTTGCCGTTCCTGCACTGACGCTAAGGCCGCCGATGCACTTTAGTCAATACCCCGGGTACCGGATACCTTGAGTACTACCCGGGGTCGTAGCGGTTTCAGCAAGTGGCGCGGCTAACCTTGCGACGTGACGCGCCGCATTCACGTCATCGGGATCGGGGCCGGTGACCGGGATTACCTCACAGCACAGGCTGTTTCGGCGCTGAACGACACCGACGTGTTCTTCGTGATGGACAAAGGCGAGGCGAAAAGCGCTCTGCTGGCGTGGCGGCGGGAGATCTGCGCCCGGTTCATCGACGCGGCCCGAAGCTACCGATTTGTCGAGCTGCCCGATCCGCCCCGCGCCGGCACCGGAGACTACCGCGCGGCGGTGACCGGCTGGCACACCGCTCGCGCACAGCTCTGGTCGGAGGCGATAGCCAATGAGCTGGCAGCCGGTGAGGTCGGCGCGTTTCTGGCGTGGGGCGACCCGTCGTTGTACGACAGCACTCTTCGGATCCTGGACGCCGTGGCCCACCACGTCGCCATCGAGTACGACGTCATCCCGGGCATCACCGCGATCCAGGCACTGACGGCTCGGCATCGGCTGCCGCTCAATGATATTGGCGAACCTGTCTTGATCACCACCGGCCGCAGACTGGATCCGGAGTTCGGCGGCACGGTGGTGGTGATGCTCGACGGCGACTGTGCGTTCCGAAAGTGCCCGTCCGACACCCGGATCTGGTGGGGCGCCTACCTCGGCACCGAACACGAGCTGCTGATCTCCGGCACGGTCGGTGACGTCGGGGAGCGCATCGCTGAGCTGCGCGTCCACGCCCGCGCCCGTCACGGCTGGATCATGGACACCTACCTGCTGCGATCTGCGGATTAGGAGAAGACGCCGCAGCGGCAGCGGCAAGGCGGCCGCCGCGTGGCAGGATCAGCGGGCATGGGACCTTTTCTCATCCGTGCCGCGCTGACAGGGTTCGCGCTGTGGGTGGTCACCCTGTTCGTGCACGGCATCTCCTTTGTCGGCGGCCAGTCGACAGTGCAGAAGGTCGGCATCATCTTCGTCGTCGGGGTGGTCTTCGGGCTCGTCAACGCGTTCGTCAAACCGGTCGTGCAGATCCTGTCCATCCCGCTCTACATCCTTACGCTCGGCCTGTTCCACGTCGTGGTCAACGCGTTCATGCTGTGGATCACCGCCTGGATCACTGAGCACACCACCCACTGGGGTTTGTACATCGAGAGGTTCTGGTGGACGGCGATCTGGGCCGCGATCCTGCTGTCGATCGTGAGCTGGGTGCTGTCGCTGATCGTGCGCGGCACCCGCCGCGAGTGACCGGCACACTGGACGCATGCCCGAACTGCCCGAGGTGGAAGCGCTGGCCGACCACCTGCGTCGCCATGCCGTCGGACTGACCATCGGCCGTGTCGACGTGTCGGCGTTCTCGGTGCTCAAAACCTTCGACCCGCCCACCACCGCGTTGCACGGCCAGCAGGTGACCGGCGCGAACCGGTGGGGCAAGTACCTCGGCGTGCAGACAGCCGACCTGCACCTGATCACACATCTGTCGCGGGCGGGCTGGCTGCGGTGGTCGGACAAGCTGGCGGCTGCACCGCTGAAGCCGGGCAAGGGACCGATCGCGCTGCGGGTGCACCTCGGCACCCCGGGGGACGCGCCCGGGTTCGACCTCACCGAGGCAGGTACGCAGAAGCGGCTGGCGGTGTGGCTCGTCGACGACCCGGCGGCGGTCCCCGGTGTCGCCGCGCTGGGCCCCGACGCGCTGGAGTTGTCCGCTGAGGCCCTGGCCGGGCTGCTGGCGCCCAACGGCGGTCGGCTGAAGACCGTGATCACCGATCAGAAGGTGATCGCCGGGATCGGCAATGCGTACAGCGACGAGATCCTTCACGTCGCCAGGCTGTCGCCGTTCGCCACGGCATCCAAGCTGACGTCTGCGCAGGTGTCGGCGTTGCATGACGCGATGGTGTCGGTGCTGACGGACGCGGTGAACCGTTCGGTGGGCCAGCAGGCCGCGACGCTGAAGGGCGAGAAGCGTTCGGGATTAAGGGTTCACGACCGCACCGGGCTGCCCTGCCCGGTCTGTGGGGACACCGTCCGCGAAGTCTCGTTTGCCGACAAGTCATTTCAGTACTGCCCGACCTGCCAGACGGGCGGCAAGGTGTTGGCCGACCGACGGCTGTCGCGGCTGCTCAAGTAGATACGCTGTCGGCGTGACTCGCCAGAAGATCCTCATCACCGGTGCCAGCTCCGGCCTCGGCGCAGGCATGGCGCGGGCGTTCGCCGCTAAGGGCCGTGACCTCGCGTTGTGCGCGCGCCGTGCCGACCGTCTCGACGAGCTCAAGGCCGAGCTGACCGCTCACTCCGACATCCGGGTGGCCGTCGCCGAGCTCGACGTGAACGACCACGAGCAGGTGCCGAAGGTGTTCGCTGAGCTCTCTGATCAGCTTGGCGGCATCGACCGCGTCATCGTCAACGCCGGCATCGGGAAGGGCTGGCCGCTGGGCGGCGGCAAGCTGTGGGCCAACAAGGCCACCATCGAGACCAACCTGGTCGCCGCGCTGGTGCAGATCGAGACCGCGCTCGAGATGTTTCAGAAGTCGGGCTCGGGTCACCTGGTGTTGATCTCATCCGTCGCCGCGAACAAGGGTGTGCCGGGGATCAAGGCCGCCTACTCCGCGAGCAAGGCCGGGGTGTCGTCGCTGGGGATGTCTCTGCGGGCGCAGTTCCTGACCGGACCCATCAAGATCACCGTGCTCGAACCGGGTTACATCGAGTCGGAGATGACCGCGAAGTCCCAGAGCACGATGTTCATGGTGGACAACGAGACCGGGGTCAAGGCGTTGGTCAACGCGATCGAACGCGAACGCGGACATGCCGTCGTTCCGGCCTGGCCGTGGGTGCCGTTGGTGGCGTTGATGAAGGTGGTGCCGCCGCGGCTGGCCAAGCTGTTCGCCTAACCCCGCCGAAATCAAGCGAATACAACCGAAATCACCTGGCCCGCCCCCGCGCCGCCCGGTAGTGGCGCACCAGCGCGTCGGTCGAGCTGTCCGATTGCTCAGCCGGCGACTCCGAAGCGGTGAGCACCGGCAGCAGTGCCTTGGCTTGTGTCTTGCCGAGCTCGACACCCCACTGGTCGAACGAGTCGATGCCCCAGATCACGCCCTCCGTGAACACAATGTGCTCGTACAGCGCGATCAGCTGACCCACCACCGATGGGGTCAGCCGCTCGGCGAGGATTGTCGTCGACGGCCGGTTGCCGGGCATCACCTTGTGCGGCACCACCTCGGGAGGCGTTCCCTCAGCGGCGATCTCGGCCGCGGTCTTACCGAACGCCAACACCTGGGTCTGCGCGAAGATGTTGCTCATCAGCAGGTCGTGCATGCTGCCGCTGCCATCCGCGGTGGCCAGGTCATCAGTGGGTTGGCTGAATCCGATGAAGTCGGCGGGTATCAGCCGGGTGCCCTGGTGCAGCAGCTGGTAGAACGCGTGCTGGCCGTTGGTTCCCGGTTCGCCCCAGAAGATTTCGCCGGTACTGGTGGTCACCGGCGTGCCATTTGCGCGGACCGACTTGCCGTTGGACTCCATTGTCAGCTGCTGCAGATACGCGGCGAAGCGCGCCATGTCGTTGGAGTACGGCAGCACCGCACGCGTCGCGGCACCGAAGAAGTTGTTGTACCAGATCCCGATCAGCCCGAGCAGCACAGGCGCATTCGCCTCCAGCGGAGCGGTCCTGAAGTGCTCATCGACCGCATGGAAGCCCGCGAGGAACTCGCCGAACCTCTCCCGACCGATCGCCGCCATCACCGACAGCCCGATCGCCGAGTCCACCGAATACCTGCCGCCCACCCAGTCCCAGAACCCGAACATGTTGTCGGTGTTGATGCCGAAACTGTCGACGAGCTTCTTGTTCGTCGACACCGCGACGAAATGCTTGGACACCGCAGCGTCGCCGAGCGCGTTGACCAGCCAGCGGCGCGCGGCGGTCGCGTTCGTGAGTGTCTCGAGCGTCGAGAACGTCTTCGAGGCCACGATGAACAACGTCGTCGCAGGGTCCAGCCCGTCGAGTTTGGCCACCAGATCGGCGGGGTCGACGTTGGAGACGAACCGCGCCGAGATGCCGGCATCGGCGTAGTGCCGCAACGCCTGGTACACCATCACCGGACCGAGGTCTGACCCGCCGATGCCGATGTTGACCACGGTGGTGATCCGCTCGCCGGTGGCGCCCCGCCACTCGCCGCTGCGCAGCCGGTCGGTGAAGTCACCCATCCGGTCCAGCACCTCGTGCACGTCGGCGACCACGTCCTGGCCGTCGACGATCAGCTCGGTGCCCTTGGGCATCCGCAGCGCGACGTGCAGCACCGCCCGGTCTTCGGAGGTGTTGATGTGCACACCGGCGAACATCTCGTCGCGGTGGCGTTCCAGGTTCGCGGCTCTGGCCAGATCGACGAGCAACGTCAACGTCTCGCGCGTCACCCGGTGCTTGCTGTAGTCGATGTACAGTTCGCCGACATTCACGGTCAGTTCGGTGCCCCGTGCCGGGTCGTCGGCGAAGAACTCGCGCAGGTCTTTGGTGGCGATCTGGTCGTGATGACGCTGTAGGGCATTCCACGCCGATGAGGCGGTGATATCGGGGATTTGGGCGATTTCAGCGGTCATTCTTCCGACCCTAGTGCGGGCCGGTTACCAAAGGGGTAAATGGTTGGGTATGGAAACCGCCAAGCTGGATACCGCCAAGCTGATGTCGTCCGTTCCCACCGGGTTGTGGATCGGCGGTGCGCAACGGTCCGGCTCCACAACTTTCGACGTACTCGACCCGTCCGATGACCATGTGCTGGCCTCGGTTGCCGACGCCACGGCCGCCGACGCGATCTCGGCGCTGGACGCGGCCGCCGAGGCGCAACCCAAGTGGGCGGCGACGCCGCCGCGCACCCGCGGCGAGATCCTGCGGTCGGTGTTCGACACCCTCACCGCACGTGTCGACGACCTCGCCACGCTGATGACCCTCGAGATGGGCAAGGTGCTGCCGGAGAGCAAGGGCGAGGCCGCCTATGGTGCCGAGTTCTTCCGGTGGTTCTCGGAGGAAGCGGTCCGCATCCACGGCCGCTTCACCCGGAGCCCGGCGGGCACCGGACGCATCCTGGTCACCAAGCAGCCGGTGGGCCCGTGCTACGCGATCACTCCGTGGAACTTCCCGCTGGCGATGGGCACCCGCAAGATCGGACCCGCGATGGCCGCGGGCGCCACGATGATCGTCAAGCCCGCGCAGGAGACGCCGCTGACGATGCTGCTGCTGGCCGAGCTGATGGACCAGGCCGGCCTGCCACCAGGCGTGCTGTCGGTGCTGCCCACCACCGACCCCGGCGGCGTGACCACGGCGTTGATCGACGACGGGCGGCTGCGGAAGCTGACGTTCACCGGGTCCACGGGCGTGGGCAAGGGACTCGTGCGCCACGGCGCCGACAAGCTGTTGCGGATGTCGATGGAGCTGGGCGGCAACGCACCGTTCGTGGTCTTCGACGACGCCGACGTCGACGCCGCGGTCGAGGGGGCGATCCTGGCGAAGATGCGCAACGGCGGCGAGGCGTGCACCGCGGCCAACCGGTTCCACATCGCCAACCCGGTCCGTGCCGAGTTCACCGAGAAGCTGGTCAAGCGGATGAGCGAGTTCACGTTGGGCAACGGGCTGGACGCCGCCGCCACCCTCGGCCCGCTGATCAACGCGAAGCAGCGGCAGAAGGTCGAGGAGTTGGTCGACGATGCGGTGTCCCGCGGGGCGACGGTCGCGATCGGCGGGACGGCCCCGGCCGGGCCGGGCCACTTCTATCCCGCGACCGTCCTCGTCGACGTGCCGCCCGACGCGCGCATCCTGACCGAGGAGGTGTTCGGGCCGGTGGCGCCGATCACCGGCTTCGACACCGAGGAGGAGGGCGTCGCCGCGGCCAACAACACCGAATACGGCCTGGCCGCCTACATCTACACGAAATCGCTGGACCGTGCTCTGCGGGTGTCGGAGTCGATCGAATCGGGGATGGTCGGTGTGAACCGGGGCGTGATCTCGGATCCGGCGGCGCCGTTCGGCGGCGTCAAGGAGTCCGGTTTCGGCCGCGAAGGCGGTTTCGAGGGCATCGAGGAATACCTCGAAACCAAGTACATCGCGTTGCCGAAGTAGCCGAATTCGGCGCCCGCGACACCCCGGCCGCGCGCCAACGCTGCGAACGTGTGCGCGGCGCTTAGACTTTTGCGGTGGACGGTACCCGCGTCGCCCCCCAGCGCGCTAATCGCGTTGCGCCGCAAGCTGTTCGGCCACAGCGACACCCACAGCGCCACCCGAACCGACACCCGAAGCGACGCTCGGGAATCCCCGCGCTGGACGGCGTCCGTGCGGTGGCGGTCGCGCTCGTCCTGGTCAGCCACGGCGGTATCCCCGGTGTGCAGGGCGGGTTCATCGGCGTCGACGTCTTCTTCGTCCTGAGCGGCTTTCTGATCACGTCCCTGCTGCTCGACGAGCTGGACTTCACCGGTCGGATCGATGTGACCGGATTCTGGCGCCGCCGCGCCAAGCGCCTGCTGCCCGCGCTGATCGTGATGGTGCTGGTGGTGGCGATCGCCGGCCCGATGTTCCCGTCCGATTCCGTTGCCCGGCTGCGCGACGACGCGGTCGCGGCGTTCGCCTGGGTCGCGAACTGGAGCTTCGTCGCCCAGAAGACGGATTACTTCACCCGGGGCGGCATGCCGTCTCCGCTGCAACACACCTGGTCGCTGGGTGTCGAGGAGCAGTACTACTTCGTCTGGCCGGTTCTGCTGATCGCGGTGGCGGCACTGTTGGCCGCGCTCGCGCGGCGGCGGCGTCGGTTGGTCATGCAACCCACCGTGCACCGCGCCGTGTTCGCGCTCGCCGCCGCGGGCGCGCTCGCCTCCGCGGCCGCGTCCGTCGTGCTGGTCACCAGCCACCCGCTCGACCGGGTGTATTTCGGCACCGACACCAGGGCCCAGGCGTTGTTGATCGGCGCGGCGATGTCGGCACTTTTCGTGACGGACTGGCCGGCGCTGACGGCAGGCCGGTGCGTGCGAAGATCGCGATGGCTCACCGCTCTGACAAGAATCGTGCCGGTGCTCGGCCTCGCGGGTTTGGCGGCGGGCGCCCATTGTGCAACGGGCAGTGCCGGGCAGTTCCGCCACGGCCTGCTGATCCTCGTCGCACTCGCGGCCGCCGCGGTGATCGGCCCGGTGGCGCTCGACCAGCAGGGCCCGGTTGCCAAGCTGCTGGCGTGCCGGCCGCTGGTCGGGCTCGGTGCGATCTCCTACGGCGTTTACCTGTGGCACTGGCCGGTTTTCCTGGCGCTCAGCGGGGAGCGCACCGGGACCACCGGGCTTCCGCTGTTCGCTGTCCGCTGCCTGGCCACGCTGGTGCTGGCCGCGGCGTCGTGGTGGTTGATCGAACAGCCCATCCGGCGCTGGCGGCCGGTGCGGGTGCCGTTGTTGGCGTTGGCCGGCGCCACGGTCGCCACCGCGATCGCGGTGACAGTGGTGCTCGTGCCGGTCGCGACGCCGCCGGACGACGGCGACGTGTCGACGGCCGCGGTCGTCGGGTCGCCCCAGGAGCGGTCGGTGCTGGTCGCGCAGCAGCTGAACGCGAACCGCGGCCGTGTCGTGTCGGTGTTCGGCGACTCGGTGGGGTGGACGTTGATGCGCTATCTCGCGCCGGCGCCGGGGTTCACGTTCATCAACCACACCCTCGTCGGGTGTGGCGTCGTGCGTGGCGGCCCGTTCCGGTATTCGGCCGAGTCGGGCAATCCGAAGCCGGAATGCGAGACGTGGCCGAGCAGATGGGCCGGCCAGGTCGCCTACGACCGCCCGAACGTGGTGCTGTTGGTCGTCGGGCGCTGGGAGACCATCGACCGGGTGCACGACGGGCGGTGGACCCACGTCGGTGATCCGCCGTTCGACGCCTATCTCACCGGTGAGTTGCGCCAGGCGATCGAGGTCCTGGGCTCCACCGGGGCTCGCGTCGTCGTGACGACCGAGCCGTATAACCGGCGCGCCGAGATGCCCGACGGCAGCCTGTACCCGGAGGATCAGCCGGACCGCATCGATGACTGGAACACGTTGCTGCGTAACGTGGTAGCGCAGTATCACAACGCCGGCGTGCTGGACCTCAACAAGAAGCTCGGGCCCTCAGGCTCCTACACCACGAAGGTCGACGGCATCAAGATGCGCAGCGACGGCGTGCATCCCACGGCCGAGGCGGTGAAGTGGCTGACGCCGTGGCTGCTGCAATCGCTGAGCTGAGACCTGAATGAAGACTCAGCGTCCGAGCCGGCCGCGGCCCAGCCGCAGCAGAAGCATCGCGAGGTCCTTGCCCTCCGGGCCGAGCTCGCTGTAGCGCTCGATGACCTTCATCTCGCGGCTGTGCACCAGCCGTGTTCCGCCGGACGCCATCCGTGCCCGGCCGATCTCCTGGGATACCTCCGTGCGGCGTTTGACGGCGGCCAGGATCGCCGCGTCCAGTCTGTCGATCTCTTGACGCAGATCGTCGATGCCGGGCAGCGGTTCGGTTTCGGTAGTCATTGGGGGCTCCGCATTCTCTTGTTGTGTCGGTTCTTCTGGTTCTGGTTCGCGGACCATTCCTTCTCCGGCCTCACACAAGAGACGAGCCCCGGATCCGAAGCGGACCGCGGGGCTCTGAAGTGCAGCTACACCACGGGTACCGCGCAGGGGTACCCGTAGAAAAATCGCCGCGTGTAGAGCACTGATCGAGTGTGCCATCCCGGGCGTCCCCGGCGCAAAGAAATGTCGCGGGACGGCGGTAAGTTGGTGCGGACATGACTGCGCATCTCACCGAGGGGCACGCCGGCTCGCAGATCGAGGAACTGCTCGAGGGCCTGAACCCGCGGCAGCGCCAAGCGGTGGTTCACGAGGGGTCGCCGCTGCTGATCGTGGCCGGTGCCGGGTCTGGCAAGACGGCGGTGCTGACCCGCCGGATCGCCTACCTGCTCGCCGTCCGCGATGTCGGTCCGGGGCAGATCCTGGCGATTACGTTCACCAACAAGGCCGCCGCCGAGATGCGCGAGCGGGTGGCGAGACTAGTGGGCGCCAGGACTGGGCTGTCAATGTGGGTGTCGACGTTTCACTCGATGTGCGTGCGGATTCTGCGCAACCAGGCCGCGCTGCTCCCCGGCCTGAACTCGAACTTTTCGATCTACGACGCCGACGACTCGCGGCGGTTGCTGCTGATGATCGGCAAGGACATGGGCCTGGACACCAAGCGGTATTCGCCGCGGCTGCTGGCCAATTGCATTTCCGGGCTGAAGAACGAGCTGATCGACCCCGAGCAGGCCGCCGCCAACCTGGCGATGGACTCCGATACTGGCGACTTGAACCGCATAGTCGCGCAAGCGTTTGCCGAGTACCAGCGGCGGCTGCGCGCCGCGAACGCGCTCGACTTCGATGACCTGATCGGTGAGACAGTCGCTGTGCTGCAGCGTTTTCCGCAGATCGCCCAGTACTACCGCCGACGGTTCCGCCATATCCTTGTCGACGAGTACCAGGACACCAACCACGCCCAGTACGTGCTGGTGCGCGAGCTGGCCGGCACCGACAGCGATGATGAGGTCCCGCCCGCCGAGTTGTGCGTCGTCGGTGACGCCGACCAGTCGATCTACGCGTTCCGCGGCGCCACCATCCGCAACATCGAGGACTTCGAGCGCGATTATCCCGACGCGAAAACCATTCTGCTGGAGCAGAATTACCGCTCGACTCAGAACATCTTGTCGGCGGCGAACTCTGTCATCCAGAATAACAGCGGGCGTCGCGAGAAGCGGCTGTGGACCGACGCCGGTGACGGGGAGCTGATCATCGGCTACGTCGCCGATAACGAACACGACGAAGCCACTTTCGTCGCAACCGAGATCGACCGTCTCGCCGACGGCCAGGCCGATTTCACCTATAACGACGTGGCCGTGTTCTATCGCACCAATAACTCGTCCCGCTCGTTGGAAGAGGTGTTCATCCGGGCCGGCATCCCGTACAAGGTGGTCGGTGGCGTTCGGTTCTACGAGCGCAGGGAGATTCGCGATGTCGTCGCCTACCTGCGGGTGCTGGACAACCCGGGTGACGCCGTTAGCATGCGGCGCATCCTGAACACCCCGCGCCGCGGCATCGGTGATCGTGCCGAGGCGTGCGTGGCGGTGTACGCGGAGAGCACCGGGGCCAGTTTCGCCGATGCGCTGCAGGCGGCGGCCGAGGGTAAGGTGCCGATGCTGAACACCCGCTCGGAGAAGGCCATCGCGGGGTTCTGCGAGATAATCGACGATCTGCGGTCGCGCCTCGACGACGATCTCGGCGATCTGGTCGAGGCGGTGCTCAACCGCACCGGATACCGCGCCGAACTGGAGGCGTCTAACGATCCCCAGGACATGGCGCGGCTGGACAATCTCAACGAATTGGTAAGCGTTGCGCACGAATTCAGCATCGATCTGGCGAACGCGGCGGCGGCCTACGATGCCGAGGATGTCGTAGACGAGGACGTGCCGGACACTGGTGCGCTGGCCGCATTCCTGGAGCGGGTGTCGCTTGTGGCCGACGCCGACGAGATTCCCGAGCACGGCGCCGGCGTGGTGACGTTGATGACCCTGCACACGGCCAAGGGGCTGGAGTTTCCGGTCGTGTTCGTCACGGGCTGGGAGGACGGCATGTTCCCGCACATGCGCGCACTCGGCGATCCGGCGGAGCTCTCTGAGGAGAGGCGGCTGGCGTATGTCGGTATCACCCGCGCCCGCCAACGCCTCTACGTGACCCGTGCGAAGGTCCGGTCGTCGTGGGGTCAGCCGATGATGAACCCGGAGTCGCGGTTCTTGCATGAGATTCCGGAGCACCTGATCGACTGGCGGCGCACCGATCCGATGCCGACGCCGGGCGCGCCGGTCAGCGGGGCCGGCCGGTTCGGCGCTCCCCGGCCGTCGCCGTCGCGCGCGGGTAAGCGGCCGCTGGTGGTCCTCGAGGCGGGCGACCGGGTGTCGCACGACAAGTACGGGCTGGGGCGTGTGGAGGAGGTCTCGGGCGTGGGCGAGTCCGCGATGTCACTGATCGACTTCGGCAGCGCGGGGCGGGTCAAGCTGATGCACAACCATGCGCCGGTGCAGAAGCTGTAACGACGAAATTAGCCGGGTTTCGTCCACCGCCACGTTGCCGGCGCCACCGCGAGCGCGATGGTCGCGGCAGGCAGCACCGGGAACGCCCTGACCACCCCTGCCATGTGGGCGCCGGCGACGAAGATGCCGGCGAAGATCAACAGCGCCAGCGCCGCGCCGACGACGGACAGGTAGACGCCGACGCGCCGTCGCAGCAGCAGCCCCACCACGCTGGTGATGGTGGTCGCCCCGAATACGGCGGTCAGAAATCCGACGCCCACGCAGAACAACCGGTCGGTGCGCCACCAGCCGGTGATCAGCCCGGTCGCGACCACCGAGGTCGCCCAGCCGCTGATGATGCTGAGCGCCGATGCGGCCACCGCGGTGCTGCTGCTGGCCGGGCGCGCCGCGCCGCGCATCCGCGGCACTGCGCCGCGGACGATGGGCGGCCGCCGGCCGATGATGCTGGTGCGGGTGTCGTCGCTCAGCGGCTGGGGAATTGGCCCCGTCGGGTGGCGACGAATGATCCCGGTGGACTCGCCCGACGTCTCGTTCTGTGGTGCGTCGGAGGACACCAGCTCAGCCGGAGTACGGGCCGACGTTGATCCCGCGTTTGGCCAGCCAGGGCACCGGATCGGTTCGGTCGGTGCCGTTCAGCAGGACCTCGAAGTGCAGGTGCGGCCCGGTCGAGTTGCCGCGGTTGCCCATGGTCGCGATCTGGTCGCCGGCCATCACCCGCTGGCCGATGCTGCACGTGATGGTGTTGACGTGGCCGTACAGGGTCACCGTGCCGTCGGAGTGCCGCAGCTTCACCCACATGCCAAAGCCGGCGGCCGGGCCTGCGTCGATCACGACGCCGTCGGACGCCGCCAGGATCGGTGTGCCGATCGAGTTCGCGAGATCGATGCCGCCGTGCAGGACGCCCCAGCGGTACCCGAAGCCGGACGTGAAGATTCCCTTGGTCGGCAGCACGAACAGTGGCCGTTGCAGCCGCGCCTCGCGGTCGGCGCGCTCCTGCGCGAAGGCCACGCCGTTGGCCAGTTCCTCGTTGTGCACCACCGAGCTCACGGCGGGTGTCACCGTCACCAATTCGACGCCGCTGCTGGTCTTTTGGATCGTCGCGCCGGTGGTCGTCGACTCGTCGGCGGCCAGCACTGTCTGGCTGGTGGGCGTATCGGGGGTCTGCACGGCCGAGTGCGCGGCGGCGGCGGCGGCGCCGGTGGCGATCGACGCGATCAGCAGTCGTCCCTTGACCACGCCGGCGGTGGACGGCTCCTTGCGGTGCTGTCCTCGCGCGGTGCGAATGGCGCGGATGTTGTCGGTGGCCTCAGCCGGGTGGCCCTCAGCCGGGTGGCGGTGGGCCGGGTCGGTGCGGAACACACCGGGGACCACCAGCGCAAGCGGCGTCAGGTTGTCGGTGTCGGACAGGTCGTCGAGCTCGGGCGCATGCAGCACCCGCGCTGCGCTGTCGAACGCCGAGTTTTCCAGGAAGTCCAGGTCGGCCAGGCTGCCGAACTCGTCGAACGGGATGATGTCGGTGACTTCGGGATCAAACCAGCGGTGCCGGGAGTTCGTCGTGGCCCGTTGGGGACCCTGGGACGAACGGTGCTGCGCCAACCTGGGAAACCTTTTCGCCTCGCCGAGACCGAAACGTTATCTGGCTCCGGCAGACGTTAACCAACGCCCCATGCTTGAGCAAGCCGGGGGCCTATTCCCTGGCTATTTGTGATCTGAATCACTCAGCAGTGGCGGTGAGATCCCCCACATCAGTCGTATGCGGTGCCGGTCGGTTCCGCGGGTGTCGATAAAGTTCCCCGAGCGAGCCCCGCCGAAACCGTCACCGCAGACAGACAGTGAGCCCATGGATCTTTTCGAGTACCAGGCGAAGGAGCTGTTCGCCGAGCACAACGTCCCAACGACGCCCGGCCGGGTGACCACCAGCCCCGAGGGAGCGCGCGAGATCGCCGCCGAAATCGGTCGGCCCGTCATGGTGAAAGCCCAGGTGAAGGCCGGTGGCCGCGGCAAGGCCGGCGGCGTCAAGTACGCGGCGACGCCCGACGACGCCTACACCCACGCGAAGAACATCCTCGGCCTCGACATCAAGGGCCACATCGTCAAAAAACTGCTCGTCGCGCAGGCAAGCGACATCGCGCAGGAGTACTACATCTCGTTTTTGCTCGATCGGGCCAACCGCACCTACCTCGCGATGTGCTCGGTGGAGGGCGGAATGGAGATCGAGGAGGTCGCCGCGACCAAGCCGGAGCGACTCGCGAAGGTCCCGGTGGACGCGGTAAAGGGCGTCGACCTGGCGTTTGCTCGGTCCATCGCCGAACAGGGTCATCTGCCCGCCGAGGTGCTCGACGCCGCGGCGCTGACGATCCTGCGGCTGTGGGAGATGTTCGTCGCCGAGGACGCCACCCTGGTGGAGGTGAACCCGCTGGTGCGCACGCCGGACGACCAGATTCTGGCGCTGGACGGCAAGGTCACCCTCGACGCGAACGCCGCGTTCCGCCATCCCGACCACGCCCGGTTCGAGGACCGCGACGCCACCGACCCCCTGGAGCTGAAGGCCAAGGAGCATGACCTGAACTACGTCAAGCTCGACGGCGAGGTCGGGATCATCGGCAACGGCGCGGGTCTGGTGATGTCGACGCTGGACGTGGTCGCCTACGCCGGTGAGAAGCATGGCGGCGTCAAGCCGGCCAACTTCCTCGACATCGGCGGCGGCGCGTCCGCCGAGGTGATGGCCGCGGGCCTCGATGTCGTTCTGGGCGACGAACAGGTGAGAAGCGTGTTCGTCAACGTGTTCGGCGGCATCACCGCGTGCGACGAAGTGGCCAACGGGATCGTCAGCGCATTGCAGATCCTGGGCGACGCCGCGACCAAGCAGCTGGTGGTGCGGCTCGACGGTAATAACGTCGACGAGGGACGCCGCATCCTGGCCGTGGCCAACCACCCGCTGGTGACCGAGGTGGCCACGATGGACGAGGCCGCCGATATCGCGGCCGCATTGGCCGCCGCCGCATCACACTGACTTTCAAAGGACCGCAGGATATGTCGATTTTCTTGAACAAGGATTCGAAGGTCATCGTCCAGGGCATCACCGGGGCCGAGGCCACCAAGCACACCGCGCGGATGTTGAAGGCGGGCACGCAGTTGGTCGGCGGTGTGAACGCGCGCAAGGCCGGTACCACCGTCAGCCATAAAGACCGAGACGGCAACGACCTCGAGTTGCCTGTGTTTGGGACGGTGGTCGAGGCGATGGGTCAGACCGGGGCGAACGTGTCGGTGGTGTTCGTGCCGCCGAAGTTCGCGAAAGACGCGATCATCGAGGCCATTGATGCCGAGATGCCCCTGCTGGTCGTGATCACCGAGGGAATTCCGGTGCAGGACAGCGCATATGCGTGGGCCTACGACGTCGATAACGGTGGTAAGACCCGCATCATCGGACCGAACTGTCCCGGCATCATCACGCCGGGTGAGGCCCTGGCCGGTATCACCCCCGCGAACATCACCGGCCCGGGTCCGATCGGGCTGGTGTCCAAGTCCGGCACTCTGACCTACCAGATGATGTTCGAGCTGAGGGATTTCGGCTTCTCGACGTCGATCGGTATCGGCGGCGACCCGGTGATCGGCACCACCCACATCGATGCGATCGAGGCGTTCGAGAAGGATCCGGACACGAAGCTGATCGTCATGATCGGCGAGATCGGCGGTGATGCCGAGGAGCGCGCTGCCGAATACATCAAGGCCAATGTCTCCAAACCTGTGGTCGGCTACGTCGCGGGGTTCACTGCGCCGGAAGGCAAGACGATGGGCCATGCCGGCGCGATCGTGTCGGGCTCCTCGGGCACCGCCGCGGCGAAGAAGGAAGCGCTGGAAGCCGCGGGTGTGCAGGTCGGCAAGACCCCGTCGGCGACGGCCGCGCTGGCGCGCTCGATTCTGCAGAACTTGTCGTAGCCGCGGTGGCGGCGCAGCCGGCACCCATCGTCCCGGCCCTCGTACACTCTCGTGAGTGAAAAGGGGATTTTCATGACCGTTGATCCGCGCACGCCGGTCATCGTGGGCGTCGGGCAGGCCGCCGAGCGCATCGGTGCGCCCGATTATCGGGCCATGTCGGCGGTGCAGCTGGCCGCGACGGCCGCGCAGGCGGCGCTCGACGACTGCGCGTCGCCGCGCGTCGCGTCGGCGGTCGAGATCGCCGCCGGCATCCGGCAATTCGAGAATTCCAGCCCCTACAGCTCGGCTCCGTTGGGCAACTCGACGAACTATCCGCGTTCGGTGGCGCGCGCTGTCGGCGCCGAACCGCCGCGGGCGATCCTCGACGTGATCGGCGGCCAGGGTCCGCAGCGCCTTCTCACCGAACTGGCCGGGACCATCGCGGCCGGGGCCGCCGAGGTCGCGCTGGTGTTCGGGTCCGACGCTACCTCCACCACCCGCCACTTCGCGAAAGCAGAAGAGAAACCGGACTTTTCGGAGACCGTCGACGGGCAGCTCGAGGACCGCGGGTACGGCCTGGACGGCCTGGTGACGCGCCACACCGCGATCCACGGCCTCGTCGACGCACCGACGCAATACGCGCTGCTGGAGAACGCACGCCGGGCGCGGCTCGGCATCAGCCCGGCCCAGTACACCGCGCGGATGGGCGAGTTGTTCGCGCCGTTCACCGCGGTGGCGGCCAAGAACCCGTTCGCCGCGTCGCCGGTCGAACGCCGCGCCGGCGAACTGGTCACGGTCACCGAGGGTAACCGGATGATCGCCGACCCGTATCCGCGGCTGCTGGTGGCCCGCGACCAGGTCAACCAGGGCGCTGCCGCACTGCTGATGTCCGTCGGCGCCGCCCGCAGATTCGGTGTCCCCGAACAGAAGTGGGTGTATCTGCGCGGGCACGCCGATCTCAACGAGCAGGGCTTGCTGGAGCGCATCGAGCTCGGACAGGCGCCGTCGGCGCCGATGGCGGTCCGCGAGGCGCTCGCGGTGGCCGGCGTCGGCCTCGACGACATCGCCACCTTCGACC
The DNA here is from genome assembly GCA_963759655.1 of uncultured Actinomycetota bacterium. Classification (GTDB taxonomy): domain Bacteria; phylum Actinomycetota; class Actinomycetes; order Mycobacteriales; family Mycobacteriaceae; genus Mycobacterium. The sequence goes on from CAVXAG010000020.1 coordinate 249,056, forward strand.
TGTACAGCTGCTTTCCGATCGCGGTGTTCAATGTGTGTGACGGTGTCGGCCTGGCGCCCGACGATCCGCGTGGACTCACCCTCACCGGCGGCCTTCCGTACTTCGGCGGCGCAGGCAATAACTACTCGATGCACGGGATCGCCGAGACCGTGGCGGCGGTGCGAAGCGCCCCGGGGCAATTCGGGCTGGTGGGCGCCAACGGCGGGATCTTGTCGAAGTACTCGGTCGGTGTGTACTCGACGACGCCGGGAGAATGGGCCACCGACCGCAGCCGCCGGCGGCAGAACGAGATCTCCGGCTGGCGCAAGACCCCCGTCACCGAACACCCCGACGGGCTCGCGAGGATCGAGACCTACACGGTTCGCAACGACGGCGGCCGCCGCACCGGCGTCATCGTCGGGCGCCTGGAATCCGACGGCAGCCGATTCCTGGCCAACACCGTCGACGGCGACGACGACCTAATGGCGGTGTTGACCGACGGCGACCCGATCGGTGCGCGGATCTCGGTACGGTCGTTCGACTACGGCAACCGGGTCGCGCTGGCCTGAGCGCCCGCCGCCAGCTTGCCCGCCAGCCGCTCGATGTACGCCGCGACCTCCTCCTCGCTGCGGTCGGGCAACCCGAACAGCACCTCGGTGACCCCGAGCTCGGCCCAGTGGGCCAGCTTCTCGGGCACCGGCTTGAAGTCCAGCGCCACGATCTGCGGCGCTCCCTTGCGGCCCGCGTCGGCCCAGATGTCGGCAAGCAGTCGCACCGGTTCGTCGATGTCGAAGTCGCGCGGAGTGGTGATCCATCCGTCGGCGCTGCGGGCGATCCACCTGAAGTTCTTCACGGTGCCCGCGGCGCCGACGAGCACCGGAATGTGCGACTGGACCGGCTTCGGCCACGCCCAGCTGGGCCCGAACTTGACGAACTCGCCGTCGTAGCCGGCTTCCTCCTCGGTCCACAGCGCCCGCATCGCCTCGAGGTACTCGCGCAGCGCGGTGCGCCGGCGGCCGGCCGGGACGCCGTGGTCGGCGAGTTCGTCGGTGTTCCAGCCGAATCCGACGCCGACGCTCACTCGGCCACCCGACAGGTGGTCCAGCGTTGCGATTGATTTGGCCAATGTGATCGGGTCATGCTCGACCGGCAGCGCGACCGCGGTGGACAGCCGGATCTTCGACGTGACCGCGCAGGCGGTGCCGAGGCTGACCCACGGGTCGAGTGTGCGCATGTAGCGGTCGTCGGGCAGCGAGGAATCGCCCGTCGTCGGATGGGCGGCCTCGCGTTTGACCGGGATGTGGGTGTGCTCGGGCACGTAGAAAGTGGCAAAGCCGTGGTCTTCGGCCAGCTTGGCGGCCGCGGCGGGGGTGATCCCGCGGTCGCTGGTGAACAGCACGAGCCCGTAGTCCATGCCCCAGATTAGAACGTGTTCTAGTCCGCGATTGCAAGGCGGGAGTATCTGCCAACGGCGGCGACGCCCGCACAGGAGGAGGCGCCACCGCCGCTGGAACAGGAATGTTAGCTGGAATCGGCACGAACGTGAAGCCGCAGTTCGTCACTGCAGCACCTCAGGGATGTGCGCTAGCGTGGGGTCCGACCACCGATCCGACGCCGCACTGCGCCGATGCGGCGCCAACACCACAGGGAGAGGGCATGACTTACTCATCTGGGGGGCCCGGCTACCCGGGTGCGCAGCAACCCGGCGGGTATCCACCGACAACGCAGCTCGCGAAAGTCGACGGCCCGAGCAAGCTTCCGCTGTATCTCCTCGCGGGCGTCGCGATCCTGGGTCTTGCCGCGTACCTGTTGAGCTTCGGGCCGGCCTGGAAATCCACCACCGCGTCGGGTTCCGTTGTGCCGATCTTGGGCATCGTCGGGATGGTTTTCGCCGCGCTGTTCGCCGTCATCGCACTGTTGCCCAAGCAGGGGAATTACCGGCCGGTGGTCACCGCGACCGCCGTCGTCGGGTTCCTGCTGATCATCTGGAACCTCATCAAGGGTGGCCAGGGCGCAGGGTGGGCACTGATCGTGATCGTCGTGCTGTCGGCCCTGCAGACGGTGGTGGCCATCGCGGCGCTGCTGCTGGATGCCGGCGTCATCACGCCGCCTGCGCCGCGGCCCAAATACGACCCGTACCAGCCACCGTACGGCGGCGGCTACTACGCGCAGCCCTCGTTCGCAGGCCCGCCCCCGGGACCCGCCCCACCGCAGGCCCACGCTCCGCAGGGCTTCGGCCCGGCTCCGGGCTACTCTCCGCAGTACGGCTACCCGGGCGGGCCGGGTGGTTTCCCGACCCAGCAGATACCCGTACAGCAGATGCATCAGCCCGGGCCGCCGACACCGCCCACCGGCTTCCCCACCTATGCCCAGCCGCCCGGCGCACCGGCTTCGCCAGAGCAACAGCCGGCCCCTCCGCCGCCGGAAGGGGCGACCCAGCTGGCGCCGGTCCAGCAGCAGCAGCCGTCGCCGTCCGGCCCGCCGCCGTCGTAGCCGGGCGCTGTTAGCGCTTGGCCGCGCAGCCGAGAGTGGACCGTAACCGGGCGGCGGATTCGCGCCAGGCACGGAACCTGCTGACGGTCGCGTTCGGCCCGTCGGTGGTGGCGCTGCTGGTCATCGCCGCGGTGGTGCTCATCCAGCTGGTCGCGGCGAACAGCGACATGACCGGCGCGTCGGGCGCCATCGCCAGCATGTGGCTGGGCGTCCACCAGGTTCCGGTGGCGATCGGGGGCCGTGAGCTCTCGGTGATGCCGCTGCTTCCGGTGCTCGCGATGGTCTGGGGAACCGCGCGCACCACGGCACACGCCACCCCCGCGACCGGCTCCTGGTTCGTGATTCGCTGGATCGTCGCGTCCGCACTGGGCGGTCCGCTGCTGATGGCGGCGATCGCTCTGGCGGTCATCCACGACGCCGCGTCGGTGCTGACCGAGCTGCAGACGCCGAACGCGCTCCGGGCGTTCGGTGGCGTGCTGGCGGTGCACGGCATCGGAGCAGTGCTGGGTGTCGGCTCCCGGACCGGGCGCCGGCTGCTGCAGGCCTGGCGGCTGCCGACGTGGGTGGGCGACTCTCTGCGCGCCGCCGCGGCTTCAGTGCTCGCGCTGTTCGGCCTGTCGGCGGCCATCACCGCGGCCTCGCTGGTCGTGCACTGGGGCACGATGCACGAGCTGTATTCGATCACCGACTCACTGTTCGGGCAGCTGAGCGTGACATTGCTGTCGGTGCTGTACATCCCCAACGTGGTGGTCGGCACGTCCGCGGTCGCGGTCGGGTCGAGCGTCCATGTCGGCGCGGCGACGTTCAGCGCGTTCACCGTCTTCGGTGGCGACATCCCCGCGCTGCCGGTGCTGGCCGCGGCGCCGTCGCCCCCGCTGGGGCCGATCTGGGTGATCCTTCTCGTCGCGGCCGCTGCATCCGCGGTGGTGCTCGGTCAACAATGCGCCCGTCGCCCGCTGCCGCTGCCGGCCGCCGTCGCGAAGCTGCTGGTCGCGGCGGTTGTCGGGGCGGCGGTGATGGCGCTGCTCGGTTACGCGGCCGGCGGCCGGCTCGGGAACTTCGGCGACCTGGGCGTTGACCAGAGCACGTTCGCACCCGCGGTGTTCGTGTGGTTTGCCGGGATCGGCGCGCTCACCGTCGTGATGTCGGGGGGCATCGCAGCCCGGCGCCGGCCCCCAGAGCCAGAGCCGGAGCCGGAACCCGAGCCCAGGCCGGAACCCGAGCCCAGGCCGGAACCCGAACCCGAGCCGGAACCGGAAGCTGAAGCGTCGGCCGAAGAACCGTCCGCGGTTGGCGACGAAAATCCCGGGACGCCCGATTAGGCTGCCAGCGTGCCACCGCCGCTCCGCGTGCCTCCTACCGCACCGGCGCGGCTCGTGGTGCTGGCCTCCGGTACCGGATCGCTGCTCGCTTCGCTGCTGAGCACGGCCCGCGGCGGGTATCCGGGCCGCGTGGTGGCCGTCGGTGTTGACCGCGACTGCCCTGCCGCCGACGTCGCGAAAGCCGCGGATGTGCCCGTGTTCTGCGTCCGGCTGTCCGACCATCCTGACCGCGGCGCGTGGGACGTGGCTATCACCGAGGCCACCGCCGCACACCAGCCGGACCTGATCGTATCCGCCGGATTCATGAAACTCCTTGGTCCGCAATTCCTTTCCCGCTTCACGGGCCGGGTCATCAACACCCATCCCGCGTTGTTGCCCGCATTCCCCGGAGCGCACGCTGTGCCCGCGACGCTGGAATACGGCGTGAAGGTCACCGGCTGCACGGTGCATCTCGTCGATGCCGGGACGGACACCGGACCTGTGTTGGCCCAGGAGGTGGTCCCGGTGCTCGACGACGACGACGAACCGAGCCTGCATGAGCGGATCAAGGTCGTCGAACGGCGGCTGCTGGCAGAGGTGATCGCCGACGTGGCCACCCGCGGCGTGACGTGGATCGGACGAAAGGCGACCATAGGATGACCGGACCGCACGGGCGCAGGCCGATCCGGCGCGCGCTGATCAGCGTCTACGATAAGACCGGACTGCAGCAGCTGGCGCACGGGTTGCACGACGCGGGCGTCGCCATCGTCTCCACCGGATCCACAGCGAAAACGATTGCCGGGGCCGGCATTCCGGTCACGCCTGTGGAGCAGGTCACCGGATTCCCGGAGATTCTCGACGGCCGGGTGAAGACCCTGCACCCGATGGTGCATGCCGGGCTGCTCGCCGACACCCGCAAACCCGAACACGTCGCCGCGCTCGACGAGCTCGACATCGCGCCGTTCGACCTCGTCGTCGTCAACCTGTACCCGTTCACCGAGACGGTCCAATCGGGGGCCGGCGTCGACGAGTGCGTTGAACAGATCGACATCGGCGGTCCCGCAATGGTCCGCGCCGCGGCGAAGAACCACCCGAGCGTCGCGGTAGTCACCGACCCCTTGGGCTACGACGGCGTGCTGGCCGCCGTGCACGCCGGCGGGTTCACCACCGACGAGCGGAAGAAGCTGGCGGCGTTGGCGTTTCGGCACACCGCCGAATACGATGTCGCGGTCGCGACCTGGATGGGCGCTGTGCTGGCGCCCCCGGATGACCACGCTCCGCCGTCTTTACCGGCCTGGTTCGCCGGCATCTGGCGCCGCTCGGCGGTGCTGCGGTACGGCGAGAATCCTCATCAGGCCGCGGCGCTCTACCTCGACGATGCGTCGTGGCCGGGTCTCGCGCAGGCCGAGAAATTGCACGGAAAAGAGATGTCGTACAACAATTTCACCGACGCCGACGCCGCCTGGCGTGCCGCGTTCGACCACGAGCAGACGTGCGTGGCGATCATCAAGCACGCGAATCCGTGCGGCATCGCGATCTCGTCGATCTCGGTGGCCGACGCACACCGCAAAGCCCACGACTGCGATCCGGTGAGCGCGTTCGGCGGAGTGATCGCCGCGAACACCGCGGTCAGCGTCGAGATGGCCGAGACCGTGGCGGACATCTTCACCGAGGTGATCATCGCTCCGGCGTACGAAGACGGTGCGCTGGATGTGCTGACCCGCAAGAAGAATATCCGCGTACTGGTCGCGTCCGAGCCGCTGCTGGGCGGTGTCGAGTTCAAGCAGGTGAGCGGCGGTCTGCTGCTGCAGGAGCGCGACGCCTTGACCGCCGACGGCGACGACCCGGTCAACTGGCAGCTGGTCGCCGGCCCGCCCGCCGGTCCGGACACCCTGGTCGACCTGAAGTTCGCATGGCGCTGCTGCCGCGCGGTGAAGTCGAACGCGATCGTGATCGCCGCCCACGGCGCGACCGTGGGCGTGGGCATGGGTCAGGTGAACCGCGTCGACGCGGCGAGGCTGGCGGTCGCCCGCGCGGGGGACAGGGTGCGCGGCGCCGTCGCGGCGTCGGACGCGTTCTTCCCTTTTCCCGACGGGCTCGAGGCGCTGGCCGAGGCCGGCGTCACAGCGATCGTGCATCCTGGCGGCTCGATGCGCGACGACGTCGTGACCGAGGCGGCGGCAACGGCTGGTGTGACGCTCTACGTCACCGGCGCACGACATTTTGCGCACTGAGCGCTCCCCGTCTCCGCGCGGCCGAAGTGCCTCGCCTCGACAGCAGTCGTAGCGTGGAGTGGTGACCCAACCGAACCAACTTCCGCGCACGCTCGGCGAGCTGCGCGCTTCGGGCCATTCCCAGCGCGGCGTCAAGCAGGAGATGCGCGAGAACCTGCTGGTTGCGCTTGCCGACGGTCGCGACGTCTGGACCGGCATTTTCGGTTTCGACGACACGGTGCTGCCACAGCTCGAGCGGGCGCTGATCGCGGGCCACGACTTCGTGCTGCTGGGGGAGCGCGGCCAGGGCAAGACCCGCTTGCTGCGGTCACTGACCGGGCTGCTGGACGAGTGGACACCGGTGATCGCGGGCGCCGAGCTGGGGGAACATCCGTACAGCCCGATCACGCCGGGCTCGATCCGGCGGGCGGCGGAGTCCGGCGACGACCTGCCGGTGGCCTGGAAGCACCGAAGTGAGCGTTATACCGAGAAGCTGGCCACGCCCGACACCAGCGTCGCCGACCTGGTCGGTGACATCGATCCGATCAAGGTCGCGCAGGGCCGCAGCCTCGGCGACCCCGAAACGATTGCCTACGGGCTGATTCCGCGCGCGCACCGCGGGATCGTCGCCGTCAACGAGCTTCCCGACCTCGCCGAGCGCATTCAGGTCGCGATGCTGAACGTAATGGAGGAGCGCGACATCCAGGTCCGCGGCTACACCTTGCGCCTCCCGCTCGACGTGCTCGTCGTCGCCAGCGCCAACCCGGAGGACTACACGAACCGGGGCCGGATCATCACACCGCTTAAGGACCGGTTCGGCGCCGAGATCCGTACGCACTATCCGTTCGAGCTGGCCGCCGAGGTCGGCGTGATCAGCCAGGAGGCGCATCTGGCGGCTGAGGTGCCCGATTACTTGCTTCAGATCCTCGCTCGGTTCGCCCGGTTCCTGCGCGAGTCCCGGTCGATCGACCAGCGCTCCGGCGTGTCGGCGCGGTTCGCGATCGCCGCCGCCGAGACGGTCGCCGCGTCGGCGCGTCACCGCGCCGCGGTGCTGGGCGAGCATGATCCGGTCGCGCGGGTGGTGGACCTGGGCACCGTCATCGACGTGCTGCGCGGCAAGCTGGAGTTCGAGTCCGGTGAGGAGGGCCGCGAGCAGGAGGTGCTGGAGCACCTGCTGCGCCGGGCCACCGCCGACACCGCACAGAAGCTGCTCGGCGGGATCGACGTCGGGCCCATCGTCGCCGCGGTGGAGCACGGCTCACCGGTCACCACCGGCGAGCGGGTGTCGGCACGCGACGTCCTGGCGGCTCTGCCCGAGGTCCCGGCGGTCGCGGCGATCCAGCGCCGGTTGGCCGCCACCTCCGATGGACAGCGTGCTGCCGCAATCGAATTGGCGCTGGAGGCGCTGTATCTGGCCAAGCGGATCGACAAGGTCACCGACGACGGGGAGACGGTGTATGGCTAGCCCCCGGCGGGCCCGGGCGTCGCGATATTCCGGTTATACCGGTGGTCCGGATCCGCTGGCGCCGCCGGTGGATCTGCGTGACGCGCTGGAGCAGATCGGTCGCGATGTGATGGACGGCACCTCGCCGCGCCGCGCGCTCTCGGAGCTGCTGCGCCGGGGCACCGAGAACATGCGCGGCGCCGACCGGCTGGCGGCCGAGGCGAACCGCCGGCGCCGGGAGTTGTTGAGTCGGCACAACCTTGACGGCACCCTGCAGGAGGTCAAGCGGCTGCTCGACGAGGCGGTACTCGCCGAGCGTAAGGAACTCGCCCGTGCGCTCGATGACGACGCGCGGTTTTCCGAGATGCAGTTGGAGTCGTTGCCGCCGTCGCCGGCGAAGGCTGTTCAGGAGCTCGCCGACTACCAGTGGCGAAGCGGCGAGGCCCGCGAAAAATACGAGCAGATCAAAGATCTGCTCGGTCGCGAGATGCTCGACCAGCGGTTCGCGGGCATGAAGGAGGCGCTTCAGAACGCCGGCGACGAGGACCGTGAGCGCGTCAACGAGATGCTCGACGACCTCAACGAGCTGCTGGACAAGCACGCGAAAGGGCAGGACACGCAGCAGGATTTCGACGACTTCATGGCCAAGCACGGCGAGTTCTTCCCCGAGAACCCGCGCAACGTCGAAGAATTGCTGGATTCGTTGGCCACGAGGGCGGCGGCCGCGCAGCGGTTCCGTAACAGCCTGAGCGCTGACCAGCGCGCGGAGCTGGATGCGCTGGCGCAGCAGGCTTTCGGCTCACCCGCGCTGCAGCAGGCGTTGAACCGGCTGGACGGGCATCTTCAGGCCGCCCGGCCGGGCGAAGACTGGACCGGCTCGTCGCGGTTCTCCGGCGACGATCCGCTCGGGATGGGCGAAGGAACGCAAGCGCTGGCCGACATCGCCGAGCTCGAGCAGCTGGCCGAGGCGCTGTCGCAAAGTTATGCGGGCGCGACGATGGACGACGTCGACCTGGACATGCTGGCACGACAACTCGGCGACGACGCCGCGGTCGACGCCCAGACGCTGGCGGAGCTGGAGCGGGCGCTTCTCAACCAGGGCTTCCTCGACCGGGGCGCCGACGGGCAGTGGCGACTGTCGCCGAAAGCCATGCGGCAGTTGGGTCAGGCGGCGCTGCGTGACGTCGCGGAGCAGTTGTCGGGCCGGCACGGTGAGCGAGACACTCGGCGCGCGGGTGCAGCAGGAGAGCTGACCGGCGCGACTCGGCCCTGGCAGTTCGGCGCGACCGAGCCGTGGGACGTCACCCGCACGCTGACCAACGCCGTGCTGCGACAAGCGGGTACCGGGCAGCACCGCGACGGGCCGATTCGGATGACCGTCGACGACGTCGAGCTCTCCGAGACGGAGACCCGCACGCAGGCCGCGGTAGCGCTGCTGGTGGACACCTCGTTCTCGATGGTGATGGAGAATCGCTGGCTGCCGATGAAGCGCACCGCGCTGGCGCTGAATCATCTCGTCAGCACTCGGTTCCGGTCCGATGCGCTGCAGATCATCGCGTTCGGCAGGTACGCCCGGACCATGAGTGCAGCCGAGTTGACGGGGCTCGAGGGCGTTTACGAGCAGGGCACGAACCTTCATCACGCGCTGGCGCTGGCCGGACGGCATCTGCGGCGTCATCCGGCTGCGCAGCCGGTGGTGCTGGTGGTCACCGACGGTGAGCCGACCGCCCACCTGGAGGGGGGCTTCGGCAGACGCGACGAGGCGCCGCAGGTTTTCTTTGATTACCCGCCGCACCCCAGGACGATCGCCCACACGGTGCGCGGCTTCGACGACATGGCCGCCCTCGGTGCGCAGGTGACGATCTTCCGGCTGGGCAGCGACCCCGGCCTGGCGCGGTTCATCGACCAGGTCGCGCGCCGTGTGCAGGGCCGCGTCGTAGTTCCCGACCTCGATGGTTTGGGCGCCGCCGTGGTCGGCGACTATCTGCGGTCGCGCCGGCGCTGAGCCACGGGTTCAGTCGTCGTGCTTGCGCTGCTTGCGCCTGATGCCGACGCTGCCCCACAGCGAGAACCCCCGCACCTTGACGTGCGGAGCGCCCGGCATGCCGCTGCCCGCGGCGCGGTGGTCGAAGACGCCCATCACGCCGTGGCCTTTCACTTCGAGGTTGACCTCCGGTGGCACCAGGATGGTCTGGCCGCCCATGATCGAGTAGGACTTGATCTCGACGTCCGGACAGGTGAAATCCGCGTACCGCATGTCGATGACGCCGCCCCCCCACAGGGCGAACGTGGTCAGCCGGCCGGGCACATTCCATCGGCCCCGGCGTTCGAAGCCGCTCATGATCGCGAGCAGTACCGTGGCCGGCGCCGGGCGGCACGGACCGCCTGATCCGCGGGGCCGCGTCGACGCGCCCGGCAAATCCGAGCTGAGCCGATCGAGCTCGTCGTAGGTCTGAGCGGCGTAGACCTTCGCTAATCGGTCCTCGTACTCGGTCATGTCCAGCCGGCCCTGGGCGGCGGCATCCGTCAGCAACTGCGCGACCTGGATGCGGTCGGTGTCGGCGGCACGCAACCCTGCGTTTCGCTGAGGCATATTGCTGGTCATCACGTCGAGCCTACGACGTCACTTTGGCAGCTGCCCAAGAAACCATTAAGACCGCCAGGAGGTAATCCTCGAACCGCACGGCGCCGACTGGTACCGCGGACCGTCTGCGCACCGGCGCGGTGCCAGACAGGGCCTCGACGGTCGAGAGGCACAGCAATCGGGTTCACCCGGTGACGGGGAAGTCCGAGTACCTGTTCCACATGTTGTTTGTCCATCAACAATCGCCGTCGACCCCCGAGGCTGATCACCGTTGTAAGGGCGGTTGCCCGCCCGCACTCGCACAGCGGGCAAACTCCCTCCCATTTTGATGACGTCAATCAGTTTGCACCGCGTCCGCTCAGCCGCCCGCCCAAGCCGGCGGCCGCTTTTGCAGGAACGCGAGCATGCCCTCGCGCGCCTCGTCGGATGCGAACAGCCGCGCCGACTGCGCACTGAGTTCCTCCGCCCGCCTGTCGAAGCCCTCGAGGATCGCGGCCGTCGTCAGCGCCTTGGACTCGCGCAGGCCCTGCGGCGACCCGCGGCCCAGTTCCGCGGTGACCGCAGCTACGGCCGCGGGCACATCGTCGGCGGCGATGGTCACCAGCCCGGCGCGTTCGGCCTCCTCGGCACCGAACTTCTCGCCGGTCAGGAAGTAGCGGCCGACCGCGGTGGGCGTCATCTTCGGCAGCAGCGTCAGCGAAATGATCGCCGGGGCGACCCCGATCCGGGCCTCGGTGAGCGCGAACGTGCTGTTGCGGCCCGCGACCACGATGTCGCAGGCCCCGACCAGCCCGAGGCCACCCGCGCGGACGTGCCCGTCGATGGCGCCGACCACCGGCACCGGCAGTTCGAGGATCGCCCGCAGCAGCGCTGTCAGCTGCCTCGTCCGGTCGGTGGTTGCGTCGCCCCCCGACGTCCCGGATGCTTCAGCCAGATCGGCGCCCGCGCAGAAGGTGCCGCCGGTGTGGCCGAGCACCACCGCCCGCACCTTCGGGTCGGCGGCAGCGTCATGCATGCCCTGGTGCAGCTGCTCGACCAGTGCCGATGACAGCGCGTTGCGGTTGTGTGGGGAATTCAGTGTGACGTGGGCCGTGCACCCCTCGACCGCGTAGTCGATGTACATCAGTACGAACGCGGCAGGCCGAGCGAGGTCTGGGCCACGAAGTTCAGCACCATCTCGCGGCTCACCGGCGCGATGCGGCTCAGCCGTGACACCGTCACCGCCGCTGCGATCCCGTACTCCTTAGTCAGCCCGTTGCCGCCCAACGACTGCACGGCCTGGTCCACGGCGCGCGTCGACGCCTCGCCGGCGGCGTACTTGGCGATGTTGGCGGCCTCCGCGGCACCGGCGTCGTCGCCGCTGTCGTACAGTGTCGCGGCCTTCTGCATCATCAGCTTCGCCAGCTCGACCTCGATGTAGTTCTGCGCCAACGGATGTGACAGCCCCTGGTGTGCGCCGATCGGCGTCTTCCACACCTGCCGGGTCTTGACGTAGTCGACGGCCTTGTCGATCGCGAACCGGCCCATGCCCACCGAGCTGGCCGCACCCATGATGCGCTCGGGGTTCAGGCCGGCGAACAGCTGTGCGATCGCGGCGTCCTCCGAGCCGACCAGCGCGTCGGCGGGCAGCCGGACGTTGTCGATGAACACCTGGAATTGACGTTCCGGGCTGACCAGCTCCATCTCGATCGGCGTGTACGTGAAGCCGGGCGAATCGGTGGGCACGATGAACAGCGCGGGCCGCAGGTTGCCGGTCTTGGCCTCCTCGGTGCGGCTGACCACCAACACGACCTGCGCCTGGTCGACGCCGGAGATGAAGACCTTTTGACCGTTCAGGATCCAATCGCTGCCGTCGCGCCGCGCGGTGGTGGTGATGCGGTGGGAGTTGGACCCCGCGTCGGGCTCGGTGATCGCGAACGCCATCGTGATCGAGCCGTCGGCGATGCCCGGGATCCAGCGCCGCTTCTGCTCGTCGGTGCCGAACTTGCTGATGATCGTGCCGTTGATGGCCGGTGACACCACCATCATCAGCAGCGCGCAGCCGTTTACCGCCATCTCCTCCATCACCAGCGAGAGTTCGTACATCCCCGCGCCGCCGCCGCCGTACTCCTCGGGCAGATTCACTCCGAGGAAACCCAGTTCGCCTGCCTCATTCCACAATTCGTCGGTGTGCTCACCGGCCCGGGCCTTCTCCAGGTAGTAGTCCTGGCCGTAGTTGGCCGCCATCGCCGCCACCGCCTTGCGCAGTGCCTGGCGTTCTTCGTTTTCGACGAAGCCGTTGTCCGTCACGTTGCCTCCTAGGTTGTGGCTTCTGCGGATTCGACACGGGCCAGGACTGCACCCAGCTCGACTTGCTGGCCCACCGCAACGGTCAGTTCTGCGACGACGCCGCCTTTGGGCGCGGTGACGGCGTGCTCCATCTTCATCGCCTCCATCCACACCAGCGGCTGGCCGGCGGTGACCGTGTCGCCCACCTCGGCGCCCAGTCGGCTGACCGCGCCGGGCATGGGTGCCACCAGCGAGCCGGGTTGCAGCGCCGAACCCGGCTCGCCGAAGCGTGGGATCACGGTCAAGTGCACTGGGCCACCGGGCGAGTCCACGAAGACATTCTCGCCATACCGTGCGACGTCGAACGGTCTGTCGACACCGTCGATCCGCAGCACCACCTTCTGCGGCGTCGCCGATACCAGTGTGGGGGCGTCGCCATCGCCGGGCAGCCGTAGCCGGCCGCGGTCGAGACGGTATCGCACCTGGTGCTCGTCGCCTCCCGCGTCGGTGTAGGCCTTGGCCTCAAAGCCGGAGGGCAGGTTGCGCCAACCGGACGGGATGGCCGCGAAAACGGTTGCGGTGTCCCGGTTGTGGGCGGCGTCAGCGAGAGCTGCCGCCAGCGCGGACCAGCGCACGGTCTCCGCGCCGGCCAGCGGTGTGCTCAGCGACGCGAGGCCGTGGGTGTCGAAGAACGCGGTGTCGGTGTCGCCTGCGACGAATGCGGGGTGGCGCAGCACGTTGACCAGGAGGTCGCGGTTCGTGCGCACGCCGTGCACGCGGGCGCGGGTGAGTGCGTCGGCGAGCAGTGCGGCGGCCTGCCTGCGGGTCGGGGCGTAGGAGATGACTTTGGCCAGCATCGGGTCGTAGTGCACGGAGACCACCGACCCGTCGACGACGCCGGAGTCCACCCGCACGCCGGGCCGGGTCAGCGGCTCGAACGCGGCGTGCGCGGTGGGGATGTCGAACGCATACAGCCTGCCCGCCTGCGGTTGCCAGCCACGGGCCGGATCCTCGGCATACAGCCGGGCCTCGATCGAATGCCCGCTGGGCACCGGGGGTTGGGGGCCCAGTCGGACTCCGTCGGCGACCTGTAGCTGCAGCTCGACCAGGTCAAGCCCGGTGACGCACTCGGTGACCGGGTGTTCGACCTGCAGCCGGGTGTTCATCTCGAGGAAGTAGAACGACCCGTCTTCGTCGGCGAGGAACTCGACGGTGCCCGCGCTGGTGTAGCCGATCGCGGCTGCGGCCTGTCGTGCCGCGTCGAAGAGCGCCTCGCGCATGCCACCGATGCGTTCGACCAGAGGCGACGGCGCCTCCTCGATGACCTTCTGGTGCCGCCGCTGAATCGAGCACTCCCGCTCGCCGACCGTCCATACCCCGCCGTGCTCGTCGGCGAGCACCTGCACCTCGATGTGCCGCCCTCGTGGCAGATACCGCTCGCAGAACACCGTGTCGTCGCCGAATGCCGACCCGGCCTCGCGTCGCGCGGCGGCGACCTCGGTTGCCAGTGCCGATATCTCGGTGACCACCCGCATGCCGCGCCCGCCGCCGCCCGCGGACGCCTTCACCAGCACCGGCAGTTGCGACTCGGTGACACTGGCGGGGTCGAGCTCGTCGAGCACGGGCACCCCGGCTGCGGCCATCATCTTCTTGGCTTCGATCTTGCTGCCCATCGCGGCGACGGCGGCGACCGGCGGCCCGATCCATGTCAGTCCGGCATCCTGCACGGCGGCCGCGAAATCGGCGTTCTCCGAAAGGAATCCGTAGCCGGGGTGGATCGCATCGGCACCGGCGGACTTCGCGGCGGCGATCAGGGCGGCCGTGTTCAGGTACCCGTCCGTCCCGGGGAGCCGCACCCGCGCGTCGGCATCGGACACGTGTGGCGCATCGGCGTCGGGTTCGGTGTACACCGCGACGGTGCCCAACCCGAGTCGCCGGCACGTCGCGAACACCCGCCGGGCGATCTCTGCCCGGTTGGCCACCAAGACTCGACTGATCACTGATGCCCTCGCCTCACATCCGGAACACGCCGAAGTTGGATGTGCCCTCAACGGGCGCGTTCGCGATGGCTGACAGGCACATTCCGAGCACCGTGCGGGTGTCGCGCGGATCGATCACGCCGTCGTCGTAGAGCCGTCCGGACAAGAACATCGGCAGTGACTCCGCCTCGATCTGCGCTTCGATGGCCGCCTTCAGCGCCGCGTCCGCATCCTCGTCGACCTGCTGCCCGCGCGCCCGCGCCGCCGCGCGGCTGACGATCGAAATCACCCCGGCCAGCTGCGCGCCACCCATCACAGCGGCCTTCGCGCTGGGCCATGCGAACAGGAACCGCGGGTCGTACGCCCGCCCGCACATGCCGTAGTGGCCCGCGCCGTACGATGCGCCGATCAGCAGCGAGATGTGCGGCACCGTCGAATTCGACACGGCGTTGATCATCATCGAACCGTGTTTGATCATCCCGCGCTCTTCGTACTGCTTGCCCACCATGTAGCCGGTGGTGTTGTGCAGGAACAGCAACGCCGTGTTGGAGCGGTTCGCGAGCTGAATGAACTGGGTCGCCTTCTGCGACTCCTCGCTGAACAGCACGCCACGGGCGTTGGCGAGGATGCCGATCGGGTAGCCGTGCAGCGTGGCCCAGCCGGTCACCAGCGACGACCCGTACAGCGCCTTGAACTCGTCGAAGTCCGAGCCGTCGACGATCCTGGTGATCACCTCGCGCGGGTCGAACGGTGTGCGAAGGTCCGGCGGCACGACGCCGAGCAGTTCCTCGGGGTCGGCCAGCGGTTCGGTGACCGGCCCGGGCCGCGGGCCGCGCTTCTGCCAGTTCAGCCGCGCGACGATCCGCCGCCCGATGCGCAGCGCGTCCAGCTCGTCGACCGCGAAGTAGTCGGCCAGACCCGAGGTGCGGGCATGCATCTCGGCGCCGCCGAGCGATTCGTCGTCGGACTCCTCGCCGGTGGCCATCTTCACCAGCGGCGGACCGGCCAGGAACACCTTGGAGCGTTCATTGATCATCACCACGTAATCGGACATCCCGGGCACGTAGGCGCCACCGGCGGTGGAGTTGCCGAACACCAGCGCGATCGTCGGGATGCCGGCGGCGGACAGTCGGGTCAGGTCGCGGAACATCTGCCCGCCGGGGACGAACACCTCCTTCTGGGTGGGCAGGTCGGCACCGCCGGATTCCACCAGTGAGATCACCGGCAGTCGGTTCTGAAATGCGATTTGGTTGGCCCGCAGTATCTTCCGCAATGTCCACGGATTGCTGGTGCCGCCCTTGACGGTCGGGTCGTTGGCGACGATCAGGCACTCGACGCCGCTGACCGCTCCGATGCCGGTGACCAGGCTCGCGCCGACCTGGAACTCGCTGCCCCAGGCCGCCAGCGGGCACAGCTCGAGGAACGGCGAGTCCGGATCGATCAGCAGCTCGATGCGCTCCCGCGGCGTCATCTTGCCGCGGGCGTGGTGCCGCTCGACGTACCTCTCGCCGCCGCCGGCCAATGCCTTGGCGAGCTCGGCGTCGATGTCGGTGAGTTTGGCCGTCATGGCCGCGACCGACTCTTCGTACCCGGGTGACCGGGTGTCCAGCGTGGACGGTACGACGGTCATGACTGGTATCCAAGCGTCTTGGCGGCCAGCGAGGTCAGAATTTCGGTTGTCCCACCGCCGATTCCGAGGATCCGCATGTCGCGGTACTGCCGTTCGACTTCACTTTCCGCCATGTAGCCCAGCCCGCCGAACAACTGGACGGCCTGACTGGCCACCCATTCGCCCGCCTCGACGGCTGTGTTCTTCGCGAAGCAGACCTGCGGGATCAGGTTCGTGTCGCCGGCGAGTTGGCGCTCGACGACGTAGTGGGTGTACACCCGTGCCACGTCGACGCGTCGGGCCATCTCGGCCAGTGTGTTCTGTACCGGCTGACGCGAAATCAGTGGTCGGCCAAATGTTTCCCTATTTCGGCACCACTCGACGGTGATGTCCAGACAACGCTGCGCACTTGAATATGCCTGCGCGGCCAGCCCGACCCGTTCGGCGACGAATGCCGCCGCGATCTGGGCGAACCCGCTGTTCTCCGCGCCGATGAGGTTGCCGGCGGGTACGCGTACATCGGTGTATGACAGCTCGGCGGTATCCGACGACCGCCAACCCATCTTGTCCAGTTTGCGGCTCACCGCGAACCCCGGTGTGCCTTTCTCGACGACGATCAGCGACACGCCGGCGGCGCCGGGCCCGCCGGTGCGTGCTGCGGTCACGACGTAGTCAGCGCGCACTCCCGAGGTGATGTAGGTCTTGGCGCCGTTGATGACGTAGTCCTGCCCGTCGCGCCGGGCACTGGTCCGCAAGTGCCCGACGTCGGAGCCGCCGTCAGGTTCGGTGATCGCCAGCGCGCCGATCATCTGCCCGCGCAGCGTGGGTCGCACGAATTCGTCGATCAGCCGGGCGTCGCCGGAGGCGATCATGTGTGGCACCGAGATGCCACAGGTGAACAGCGACGCGAACACGCCGCCGGGGCTTCCGGCGTAGTGCATCTCCTCGCAGATGATCACCGAGTCGACGCCGTCTCCGCCGCCGCCGCCGACTGACTCGGGCAGGCCGGCGCCGAGAAGGCCGGCGTCGCCTGCGCGGCGGTGCAGCTCGCGGGGCAGCTCGCCGATCCGCTCCCAGTCGTCTACGTGCGGCAGCACCTCGCGTTCTGCGAAGGCCCGCACAGTCTTTCGCAGCTGGTCGCGCTCGGGCGTGGTCCACATGCTCATGAACCGACCAACTCCTCCGGGATGTCGATGTGCCGGCTGCGCAACCATTCGCCGAGGCCCTTCGCCTGCGGGTCGAAGCGCGCCTGATAGGCCACGCCCTTGCCGAGGATGCCCTCGATCACGAAGTTGACGGCACGCAGATTGGGCAGCAGGTGACGGGTGACTGGCAGGTCTGCCGCCTCGGGCAGCAGCTCGCGAAGCTTGTCGACGCCCAGCGCGTGCGCCAGCCAGCGCCACTGGTCCTCGGTGCGCACCCACAGCCCCACGTTGGCGTTGCCGCCCTTGTCGCCGCTGCGGGCGCCGGCGATCATGCCGAGAGGCAGCCGTCGCGTCTCGCCGAACGGAAGCGGCACCGGCAGCGCGAACGGCCCGACGGGCGCCGGCTGCAGAGTCTGGGCGGCCGCACCGATCTCGGTGCGACTGCCGTCGGCGTGCACCGCGATGTGCGGCACCTTGTCGGCGGGTACAGAACCGGCCGCGAATACGCCGTACACCTGGCCGTCGCCAGGCGGTGCGGTGGGGGCGAAGCCGGGATAGCTCGCGAGCGCCAATTCGACTGCCAACGAGGAGAACTGACGCCCGACATTGACGGGGTCCGGGTCGCGGACCACACATCGCAAGAGTGCGCTGGCCGATTCCTCGGTGTCGGCGTCGGGATGGTCGGTGCGGGCCAGGGTCCACTCGAGCTCCGCGGGTTTGACTGTCAGACCGGTCTCCAGCTGCCTGCGCACCAGCTCAGCCTTGGCCTCGATGTCCAGTCCGGTCAGCACGAACGTCATCGAATTACGGAACCCGCCGATGGTGTTCAGCGACACCTTCAGGTTCGGTGGCGGCGGCTCACCCCGGACGTCGCTGACGAGCACGCGGTCGGCGCCGTCCTCGGACAGTTCGATCGAGTCGACGCGAAGCGTCACATCGGGGTTGGCGTAGCGCGCGCCGGTGATCTCGTAGAGAAGTTGCGCGGTGACCGTCCCGACGGTGACGGCGCCGTCCGTGCCGGGATGCTTGGTGATCACCGACGAGCCGTCGGCGCGCACCTCGGCGATCGGGAAGCCGGCGTGCGTGAGGTCGCCGATCTCGGTGAAGAACGCATAGTTGCCGCCGGTGGCCTGCGTCCCGCATTCGATGATGTGACCCGCGGCGACCGCACCGGCCAGCCGGTCGTAGTCGCTTCGCGCCCAGCCGAAGTGCGCGGCGGCCGGCCCGACCGTCACCGATGCGTCGGTGACCCGGCCGGTGACGACGACGTCCGCGCCGCTGTCGAGGCAGTCGACGATGCCCCATGCTCCGAGGTAGGCGTTGGCGGCCAGTGGGCTGCCGAACCCGAGTTCGGCCGCTCGCGCCACCAGGTCGTCGCCCTCGACGTGCGCCACGCTCACCGGCACCCCGAGCCTGCCAGCAAGCGACCGCACCGCGTCGGCGAGGCCGGCCGGGTTGAGGCCACCTGCGTTGGCGACGATCCGCACACCACGGTCGTGCGCCAGGCCCAGGCACTCCTCGAGCTGTGCCAGGAACGTCTTCGCGTAGCCGCGCTCCGGCGCTTTCGCCCGATCGCGGGCCAGGATCAGCATCGTGAGCTCGGCCAGATAGTCGCCGGTCAGATAGTCGAGGTCACCGCCAGTCAGCATCTCGCGCATCGCCGACAGCCGGTCGCCGTAGAACCCCGAGCAATTCCCGATGCGGACGACGTCTTGCGTGGCGGCCACCGCACCCTCCTCCCGACGGACACCTCAACCAACCGGTAGGTTAGCCCCAACGGGTCGCCAGATTGCCACCAGGGCTGTCTCGCACCACTGTCTTTGGAGAAGGCCGTGGTCACCGGCTATCCTGGATGGCAATCGTCGCCGCATTTTTGCGGTTTGGCTATCACCCGACCAGATGGAGAAGCTCGATCATGGCTGTGCCGAAGCGCAGGATGTCGCGTGCGAACACCAGGAGCCGTCGCGCGCAGTGGAAGGCCGAGCAGCCCGGGCTCGTCAATGTCACGGTGAACGGCCAGCAGCACAAGGTGCCGCGACGGCTGCTCAAGGCCGCCCGGCTCGGTCTGATTGATTTCGACAAGCGCTGACCTGACACGCTGAGCATCCTGCGTCTTTTCCGGCGCGTCTCTCAGGCCACTCTCAGGCCCTACGTAGAGACTATTGGCCGTGCGGATACTTGTCGTTGACGACGATCGCGCGGTGCGCGAGTCCTTGCGCCGATCCCTTTCCTTCAACGGTTACTCGGTGTCGTTGGCGCAGGACGGACTCGAGGCGCTCGACGCGATCGCCCGCGAGCGTCCCGACGCCGTCGTCCTTGATGTGATGATGCCGCGGCTGGACGGCCTGGAGGTTTGTCGCCAATTGCGCAGCACGGGTGACGACCTTCCGATTCTGGTGTTGACCGCCCGGGATTCGGTGTCCGAGCGGGTTGCGGGGCTCGACGCCGGCGCCGACGACTATCTGCCGAAGCCGTTCGCGCTGGAAGAGTTGCTCGCGCGGATGCGCGCGCTGCTGCGCCGAACGGTGCCCGATGACACTGCCGACTCGGTGCCGATGACGTTCTCCGATCTGAGCCTCGATCCCGTGACGCGCGAGGTGACCCGCGGTGCGCGCCGCATCAGCCTTACCCGCACCGAGTTCGCGCTGCTGGAGATGTTGATTGCCAACCCGCGCCGGGTGCTGACCCGCAGCCGCATTCTCGAGGAGGTGTGGGGATTCGACTTCCCGACCTCCGGCAATGCCCTCGAGGTTTACGTCGGCTATCTGCGACGCAAGACAGAAACTGATGGAGAACCACGGCTGATCCACACCGTGCGCGGTGTCGGGTACGTGCTGCGTGAAACCCCGCCCTGATGTTCCCGTTCCGGCCGTCGCGCCACGCCCGACTTCCGTCCAGCAGCTCCCTGTCGTTGCGCTGGCGGGTGATGTTGCTCGGCATGTCGATGGTGGCCCTGGTGGTGGTGCTGATCGCCGTCGCCGCGTACATCGTCGTGTCGGCGGCCTTGTTCCGCAACGTCGACAACCAACTGGAGACCCGCGCGCAGCTTCTGATCGACAGCGGTGCGCTGGACGCCGATCCCGGTAAGGCGATCGAAGGCACCGCGTACTCGGATGTGAACGCGATGCTGGTGATTCCCGGCCGCGCGATCTATACCGCGAATCAGGAAGGCCAGCAGCTCCCGTTCGGCCCGCAGGAGAAGGACGTCGTGGACGGCGATCTGCTGCTTTCTCTGCGGGCCGCAGGTGATCAGCGGGTGTTGGCCACTCACCTGGCCAACGGCAGCACGTTGTTGGTGTCCAAAAGCCTCAAGCCCACGAACTCGGTGCTGCGCCAGCTTGGTTGGGTGCTGCTCATCGTCGGAGGCGTGGGCCTGGTGATCGCTGCGGTGGCCGGCGGCATGGTGGCCAGCGCAGGACTGCGTCCCGTCCGGCGGCTCACCGATGCCGCCGAACGCGTCGCTCGCACCGATGACCTGCGTCCGATCCCGGTGGCGGGAAGTGACGAGTTGGCAAGGCTCACTGATAGTTTCAACATGATGCTGCGGGCGCTGGCCGAATCGCGGGAGCGGCAGGCGCGATTGGTGACGGATGCCGGGCACGAGTTGCGCACCCCGCTGACGTCGCTACGGACGAACGTCGAGCTGCTGATGGCGTCGATGGCGCCAGACGCGCCGCGGTTGCCCGAGAGCGAGATGGCAGGGCTGCGCACAGATGTGATGGCGCAGATCGAGGAACTGTCCACCCTTGTGGGTGACCTCATTGACCTCACCCGCGACGACGCGGGCGATGTGGTGCACGAGCCCGTCGATATGGTGGAAGTCATCGACCGCAGTCTCGAGCGGGTCCGCCGGCGCCGTAGCGACATCCAATTCGACGTGAACGCCGTGCCCTGGCGGGTTTACGGGGATGCGGCCGGGTTGTCGAGGGCGGTGCTCAATCTGCTGGACAACGCCGCAAAGTGGAGTCCGACCGGTGGCGCCGTCAGTGTCCGTCTGGCGCAGGTTGATCCGTCGCACGCGGAGCTGGTTGTCGCCGATCACGGTCCAGGCATCCCGCCGCAAGAACGACAATTGGTGTTCGAACGGTTCTATCGGTCGGCGTCGGCACGCGCGATGCCAGGCTCAGGGTTGGGATTGGCCATCGTCAAGCATGTCGCGATGAAACATGGCGGGGTCCTCCGGATCGAAGACACCGTGCCGGAAGGTCACCCGCCGGGGACGTCTATATGTGTGCTGTTGCCGGGGGCGCCGATGCCGACATCACGGAATGGCAACGGTAACGGCGAAAAGTCTGTGCAGGAATCGAGGGAGATCTCAGTGAGTTCTCAGTCAGAGGCTGCACGGTAGAGAGACCCGTTCGCAGCACTGAACCACTCGAGAAAGAGCGATACAGCGATATGACGAACCCTCCGAGGTACACCCCGCCGCAACAGCCGGGGCAGCACTACCCCGGCCCTTCGCAGCAGCATTCGCCGTATGACTGGCGGTACGCCCAGCAGTCGTACCGTCAGCCGTACGACCCGAACGCCCGACTGACGCAGCCCACCACAGTGATCCCGGCTGCGCATCCCGCGTCGGTGGCTCAAAAGCCTTCTCGCGCTGGCCTATTCACGGCCGGAGCAGTTGCGGTAGCGGTGGTCTCCGCGGCTGTCGGCGGCGGCGTCGCGCTCGCGGTGCAGCCTCATCATCTGACCCCGACCACCGTCGCGGCCGGACCGGGAGCGGCGCCGGGGCAGCCGGCGGCCAGCCTGCCCGCCGGATCCGTCGAGCAGGTGGCGGCGAAAGTGGTGCCGAGTGTCGTCAAGCTGGAGACGGCGATGGGGCAGGAGTCGGAAGAAGGGTCCGGCATCATCCTCTCGTCGGATGGCTTGATTCTCACGAACAATCACGTGGTGGCCACCGCGGCGAAAGGCGGCCAACCCGGCGGTGAGTCGACCACCACCGTCACCTTCAGCGACGGTCGCACCGCACCGTTCACCGTGGTGGGGACCGATCCGTCGTCCGATATCGCGGTCGTTCGCGTGCAGGGCGTCTCGGGACTTACCCCGATCACTATCGGGTCGTCGAGCAATCTCAAGGTCGGTCAGGACGTCGTGGCGGTCGGATCACCGCTGGGGCTCGAGGGCACCGTCACGACCGGCATCGTCAGCGCGCTGGACCGCCCGGTGGCGGCGGGCGGCGAACCGGGTGACCAGAGCTCGGTTCTCGACGCGATTCAGACCGACGCTGCGATCAATCCCGGCAACTCCGGCGGTGCGCTGGTCAACATGAACGGCGAACTGGTCGGGATCAACTCGGCGATCGCTTCGCTTGGCGACACGAACAGTCAGCAGGCGCAGGCTGGGAACATCGGGCTGGGCTTCGCGATCCCGGTCGACCAGGCCAAGCGCATCGCTGACGAACTGATCCAGACCGGCACCGCCACGCACGCGTCGCTCGGCGTCCAGGTCGGTAACGACGCGACCGTCAACGGCGCCAAGATCATGGAAGTCGTGTCCGGTGGCGCGGCTGCCCAAGCCGGCCTGCCCAGTGGCGTCGTGGTGACCAAGCTCGACGATCGCGTGATCGGCAGCGCAGACGCGCTGGTGGCAGCGGTCCGGTCGAAGGCGCCGGGCGACACGGTGACCCTGACGTATTCCGATCCGTCGGGCGCGAGCAAGACGGTTCAGGTCACGCTTGGACAACAACAGGCGCAGCCGCCGCGATGAGCCGGTTGAGCGAAGAGCAGAAGGCAGCGATGAGCCGCGTGCGCGAAGAGCGAACCACCCGGGTGAGGTCAGCGCGCGATCGGGTCGGCATAAGGATGGTTGCGCCACTGTCTGCGCTCAGAGATACGGTGACATTCATGGAACAACCCCGGGAGATGGTCGGTCGCGCGCTGGTTGTCGTCGTGGATGACCGCACCGCTCACGGCGACGAGGAGGATCACAGCGGCCCGCTGGTCACCGAGCTGCTGACCGAGGCCGGCTTCGTCGTCGACGGCGTGGTCGTGGTGTCCGCCGACGAGGTCGAAATCCGTAACGCCCTCAACACGGCCGTGATCGGCGGGGTTGATCTCGTGGTTTCCGTCGGCGGAACCGGGGTCACTCCGCGTGACGTGACCCCCGAGGCCACCCTCGACATCCTCGACCGCGAAGTGCTGGGCATTGCCGAGGCGCTGCGCGCGTCCGCCCTGTCCGCAGGCATCATCGATGCCGGGCTGTCGCGCGGGCTTGCGGGCATCTCCGGCAGCACGCTGGTGGTCAACCTGGCCGGCTCGCGGTACGCGGTGCGCGACGGCATGGCAACGCTGAATCCGCTGGCCACCCAGATCATCGGCCAGCTGTCGAGCCTCGAAATCTAGGACGCCCATCGGGGTTGGGCCGCCCGGTTGCCGGATCAGCACACAGAGAATCACGTCCAGTAAACCTCGAGTAAACACTGGTTTAACATCGAAATGTGATCTTCGTCACATTCGCGTGCCATCTGGACGGCGCTATCTCGGCAGCGAGCCGGGCTGGCAAACTTATGCGCTTGCTGTTCCAGCGCAGCCAGGCGGCTTCCGGACTCGTACTGCTGTCATGACCAGCCACTTTGCCCAGCGTTGCTTTGGTGCGGCTCACACGCGGTTCATGCGTCTGCTCACCCGGCAACGACAAATGGTGAGACGCAAAGTCCGGACTATCCCCGAGTTGCCCGAACGCGTCGTGACTCAATAATTTCAGCAAACTCGCCATCCGTGGGCCGGGGGTGATCGGGCAGGGCGCTATCCGTTGCCGTTTGCTGGAGCCACCGATATCTTCCACGTGTCAATGATGAGCAATTTGTAAGGGCAGCCTGAGAGTAATCTCATCGGACGTTCTTACTGCGTGGTGAGAGCGTTCGAACCACCACGTCCGACGGACTCGGTGATCTCAGGTCACCGTCGACATGGCTAGGGAGAACATGAAGGTTATCGGTCGGGTACTGGTGGCTTTGGTCGCTGCTCTGGGGGCGTTGTTCGTCAGCACGGGGACGTCGCATGCCGGTTTGGACAATGAGCTCAGCGTGGTCGACGGCGGGGGCGATACGCTGGTCATTCAGCAGTGGGACACCTTCCTCAACGGGGTGTTCCCGCTGGACCGCAACCGGTTGACCCGGGAGTGGTTCCACTCGGGCCGGGCGATCTATCACGTGACCGGGCCCAACGCCGCCGGCTTCGCCGGCACCCTGGAGCTGGGCTATCAGATCGGGTTCCCGTGGTCGCTGGGTGTCGGGGTGAACTTCAGCTACACCACGCCCAACATCAACCTGGACCAGTCGGTTGTTGCCGGAGGCTCTGGTCCGGCGCTGGTGGTGACCAGCCCGCCGTTGTTCCCGGGGGTGTCGATCACCGCGAACCTGGGTAACGGCCCGGGCATCCAGGAGGTGGCGACGTTCTCGGTGGATGTCACCGGCCCTGATGGCGCGGTGGCGGTGAGCAACGCGCACGGCACGGTGACCGGCGCGGCCGGCGGGGTGCTGCTGCGCCCGTTCGCCCGGTTGATCTCCAAGGCCGGGGACAGCGTCACCACCTACGGCGACCCCTGGAACATGAACTGATCCGGTTCATCGACCAAAAGATCGGCCCTCGGCATCCCCGCCGGGGGCCGATCTCTTTCCGGTTCATGTCCACATATGACCTTCGTCACAGTGCGATGCTGGCATCATGAGCGGTGAGCAAGCGCACGACGACCCGCCGGCCGATCGGCGGCCGGCAGGCGAGACCGGTGCCCACGACGTCGACCCGGAGCATCCGCGCGACGATCACGCGCGCGACCGCTGGCTAAGGGAAAATATCCCGCCACACCATCGTTGAGCCGTCCCACGGAGGCCACCCACCGAGCCCGACGCGGTCGCAGTTAGTACGGGTGAACGCACCTGTTTGGAGCCGGGAACCTGTGTCGTTCCCGTTGCCGAGGCCCTGCCCGACGGTTATCGTCCTCATGTCGCGGTATCGACGATCTCTAAGAGTTTGCTGTGGAACGCCCCATTTCCGTGCGGGGTGGTGAGGAAGTAACAGAAGTTAACCAAGGGGCCAACGCAGGGCAAGGTGATCTGCGCGGTCACCATCGATATCGGTAGGGGAGAACATGAAGAGTGCCTTTCGGTTTCTGGTGGCCATGGTGGCAGCTCTGGGGGCGTTGTTCGTCAGCACGGGGACGTCGCATGCCGGTTTGGACAATGAGCTCAGCGTGGTCGACGGCGGGGGCGATACGCTGGTCATTCAGCAGTGGGACACCTTCCTGAACGGGGTGTTCCCGCTGGACCGCAACCGGTTGACCCGGGAGTGGTTCCACTCGGGCCGGGCGATCTATCACGTGACCGGGCCCAACGCCGCCGGCTTCGCCGGCACCCTGGAGCTGGGCTATCAGATCGGGTTCCCATGGTCGCTGGGTGTCGGGGTGAACTTCAGCTACACCACGCCCAACATCAACCTGGACCAGACCCAGATCGCGCCCACTCCGGCGCTGGTGGTGACCAGCCCGCCGTTGTTCCCGGGGGTGTCGATCACCGCGAACCTGGGTAACGGCCCGGGCATCCAGGAGGTGGCGACGTTCTCGGTGGATGTCACCGGCCCTGATGGCGCGGTGGCGGTGAGCAACGCGCACGGCACGGTGACCGGCGCGGCCGGCGGGGTGCTGCTGCGCCCGTTCGCCCGGTTGATCTCCAAGGCCGGGGACAGCGTCACCACCTACGGCGACCCCTGGAACATGAACTGAGCTAAGACTTCTCGGCGCTCGTCGTCTGTGCGGTGTCCGGGCTCGGTCCCGTTCCCGGCTGGGTCGTCGGATCGGCGGTCATCAGGTCGCGGATCTCGGTCAAGATGGACAGCTCGGTGTCCTGGGCCTGTTCCACTTCTCCGCGCTTACGCAATCTGTTGTAGGGCACCACGATCAGGAAATAGACCACCGCGGCGACCAGGATGAAGTTTATGAACGCCGACACCAGGATGTTCAGGTCAATGGCTTGGCCGCCACCGATGTCGATTCTCAGGATGCCGTGGTGCGAGTCTTTCCCTGCACCAACGCGATTGATCAGCGGTTCGACGATGCTCTTGGTGAACGCCGTGACAAGGGCGGTGAACGCGGTACCGATCACCACCGCGATGGACAGGTCGACGATGTTGCCGCGTGACAGGAACTCCTTGAATCCCTTCAACATGGTTGGACCTCCTCCGTGGGAAAACCGCTCGTGAGGCGCACCTTAGTCGGCGCTCATCGTCGGCGACCAGTCCGGTCGCAACGCTCGCGAGAGGTGGTCCAGCTCCCGCGGATTGAGCGGATTCTGTCAGCTCGCCGCAGCGGCGGGCGCGGCGCTCGACGACGTGGAATCGCCGTTCGACTTCGAGGCGGACTTTGAGGGGGACTCGGAGGAGGACTTAGTGTCCGACGATGAGCTTTCGGCGGAGGTGCTGGACTTCTTTTTCTCACCGTCCGACGAGTCGCCGCCGGATCCCGCCCGGCTGTCGGTGCGGTAGAAACCGCTGCCCTTGAACACCACGCCGACCGAACCGAATAGTTTGCGCAGCCGGCCCCCGCACTTGGGGCACTCTTGGAGGGCGTCGTCGGTGAATGCCTGTACCGCATCGAACCGGTTGTCACACTCGGTGCACGCATAGGAATATGTCGGCACACATACCTCCGTTAGCTCAGCTTGTTAGCACTCTACCGATACAAGTGCCAACGGGCTAGCTGGCATTCCCGACGCCGGCACTTACTCCAGCGGCACCAAACCGTGCCCGGGGGTCAGCGCGTGCGTCATCGTGACGTCGTGCTCCTCGAAGGGCAGTTCGTCGACCAGCTCCTCGTCCCGCACCACGGCGATCAGTCGCGCGGCGGGATCGGCCAGGCCCAGCGACCGGTCGTAGAAGCCGGCGCCGCGGCCGAGCCGGACACCGTGGCGGTCGACCGCCAGCGCCGGCACCAGCACCGTGCGCACCGAACCCAGCACCGCCGGCGGCAACCATGGCGGGGGCGGCTCGACGAGCCCATATGGAGCCGCAACGAGCGCCCCGGACCGGTACTCACACCATTGCAACGGCAGCGGGACGCCGTCGTCCGACGCACGGGCGACGGGCAGTAAGACCGTGCCGCAGATTGCCACCACTGCGTCGACGAGATCTGGGAACCCGGGCTCCGACGACAACGGGGCATAGGCCGCGACCGCCTCGGCGGGGTCCAGGATGGTCGGTAGTCGCCGGATGAGCGCTCTGGTTTCGGCGTGGCGCAAATCTTCAGTGACCGATTGCCGCGCGGCGACTCGGTCGGCGCGTATCCGGTCCTTTAACGTTTGCGCCACGGCCTAACGATGACAGGGGGTCCATCCTCGTGCCACAGTCACTCGCTAGCGGTCTGGCGTTAGGGTGTGATCGATGACTCGACCAGAAGTTCCGATCCCGCGGACGGCGATCGTTCCGGCCGCGGGCTTGGGTACCAGATTCCTGCCGGCCACTAAGACGGTGCCCAAGGAATTGCTGCCGGTCGTCGACACTCCCGGAATCGAGCTCGTCGCCGCTGAAGCAGCAGAGGCGGGCGCCGAGCGCCTGGTGATAGTCACTTCCGAGGGCAAGGACAGCGTCGTCGCGCATTTCGTCGAGGACTTGGTGCTGGAGGGCACGCTCGAAGCACGGGGAAAAATCTCGATGTTGGAGAAGGTGCGCCGGGCGCCGGCCCTGATCAAGGTGGAGTCGGTGGTGCAGGCCGAGCCGCTGGGGCTGGGGCACGCAGTCGGCTGCGTCGAGTCGGTGCTGTCCGACGACGAGGACGCGGTCTCGGTGTTGCTGCCCGACGACCTGGTGCTGCCCACCGGCGTGCTCGAGACCATGTCGAAGGTGCGCGCGAAGCGGGGTGGCACCGTGTTGTGCGCGATCGAGGTGCCGCCGTCGGAGATCAGCGCCTACGGCGTCTTCGATGTCGAGACGGTGCCCGACGCAGTGAACCCGAATGTGCTGCGGGTCAAGGGCATGGTCGAAAAGCCCAAGGCAGCCGACGCGCCGTCGCCGTACGCCGCCGCCGGCCGCTATGTTCTGGACCGGGCGATCTTCGATGCGCTGCGGCGCGTTCCCCGCGGCGCGGGCGGCGAGATTCAGCTGACCGATGCGATAGCTCTTCTGATCGCCGAGGGCCACCCGGTCCATGTGGTGGTGCATCGCGGGACCCGACACGACTTGGGAAATCCCGGCGGCTACCTCCAAGCTGCGGTTGACTTTGCGTTGGATCGTGATGACTACGGTCCGGACTTGCGACGCTGGTTGGTAGCGCGATTGGGCTTAACCGAGCACTAATTGCATGCCGGGCCCCGACCGACACGCTCTTGGCGCTAGCGCTCGTCGGTCGACGAGCAGAAAGGCATGCTGTGCGTTCGGTGGAGGAGCAGCAGGCACGCGTGATGGCGGCGGCGGTCGCGCCCCGACCGGTACGCGTCGCGATTGCCGAAGCCCAGGGCCTGATGTGCGCCGAAGAGGTCGTGACTGAGCGGCCGCTGCCGGGGTTCGACCAGGCCGCGATCGACGGTTACGCGGTGCGCAGCGTCGACGTCGCCGAGGTCGGTGAGGGCGGCGATTCCGACGACGGGGACGGCGACGGCGACGGCATCGAAGTGCGGTTGCCGGTTGTCGGGGACATCGAGGCCGGCGCGCGCACGCCCAGCAGGCTGCAGCCGCGGCAGGCCGCTCGCATCCAGACCGGGGCGCCGATGCCCACACTCGCCGACGCGGTGCTGCCGCTGCGGTGGACCGACGGCGGCGACTCCAAGGTCCGGGTGTTGCGCAGCGTGCCGTCGGGCGCCTACGTGCGGCGGGTCGGTGACGACGTGCAGCCCGGCGATGTGGCGGTGCGCGCGGGCGCGATCATCGGCGCAGCGCAGGTCGGCTTGCTTGCGGCCGTCGGTCGTGAGCGGGTGCTCGTGCACCCGCGGCCGCGATTATCGGTGATGAGCGTCGGAAGTGAGCTCGTCGACATCTCCCGCACACCGGGCAATGGCCAGGTGTACGACGTCAATTCGTTCGCATTGGCCGCCGCTGGGCGTGACGCGGGCGCCGAGGTGACCCGCGTCGGGATCATCAGCGGCGATCCCAAGGAGCTGCGCGAGGTTGTCGAGGGTCAGCTGAACCGCGCCGAGGTGGTGGTGATCGCCGGGGCGGTTGGCGGAGCCGCCGCGGAAGGCGTGCGCTCGGCGCTGTCCACACTCGGCGAGATGGACATCAACCGGGTCGCCATGCACCCCGGCTCCGTGCAGGGATTCGGCCAGCTCGGTCCCGAGGGGGTGCCGACGTTTCTGCTGCCGGCCAACCCGGTGAGTGCGCTGGTCGTGTTCGAAGTCATGGTGCGGCCGTTGATCCGGCTTTCGCTGGGTAAGCGCCAGCCGACGCGGCGGGTCGTCGGGGCGCGCACCCTCGCCCCGATTTCGTCGGTGCGGGGTCGCAAGGGCTATCTGCGCGGACAGCTGATGCGCGATCAGGACACCGACGAGTACCTCGTGCAGGAGCTCGGCGCGGCCGGCCCGTCGTCTCACCTGCTCGCGACGCTTGCGGAGGCTAACTGCCTGGTGATCGTGCCCAGCGACGCGGAACAGATCCGCACCGGCGAGATCGTCAGTGTCGCGTTTTTGGCCCAACGCGGCTGATCCCGGAACCCAGCGGCAAGATATTTGGCCAGTGAGCCCCTTTCACAACAGTTCCGTTCATCCGGGTTGGCCGGCCACCGTGGGGCCGATCCGGGTGGCCGGCGGCCTGGTTCGGCTGCGCCCGGTCCGGATGCGCGACGCCGCGCAGTGGAGCAAGGCCCGGCTCGGCGACCGTAAGTACCTGGAGCCGTGGGAACCCACCACCGACGTCGATTGGACACGGAGACAGACGATTTCGGCGTGGCCGGCGTTGTGTTCGGGATTGCGCACGGAAGCGCGCAGGGGTCGGATGTTGCCGTTCGCGATCGAGCTCGACGGTCAGTTCTGCGGTCAGCTGACGATCGGCAACGTGACACACGGTGCGTTGCGATCGGCATGGATCGGTTACTGGGTGGCAAGTTCGGCCACCGGCGCAGGAGTGGCGACGGGCGCGCTTGCACTGGGCCTCGACCACTGTTTCGGGCCGGTGGTGTTGCATCGTGTGGAAGCGACGGTACGGCCGGAGAACGCCGCGAGTCGGCGTGTGCTGGCCAAGGTCGGATTCCGCGAGGAGGGGCTCCTGCAGCGCTACCTCGACGTCGACGGGGCTTGGCGTGACCATCTGCTGGTGGCGATCACCGTCGAGGAAGTGCGGGGTTCGGTGGCGTCGGCGTTGGTTCGCGCCGGCCATGCGGACTGGTCCTGAGTGTTGCAGATGTTACTTATGTGGCAATTGGTGCTTGTCGGAATCTACTTACAGGTGTGTAATTAAGGAGGTCAACGCGGCGCGCCTGCCGTTCTTGCGCTGATCACGGACCTAGCCTGACGGTGAAAGGAGCAGGCATCATGCCCAGCGTCCCGCAATCGCTTCTGTGGATCTCTCTTGTGGTGCTGTGGTTGTTCGTCCTTGTGCCGATGTTGATCAGCAAGCGCGACGCGGTGCGCCGCACAAGCGACGTCGCGTTGGCCACGCGGGTGCTGAACGGCGGCATGGCGGCACACAAACGCAAGAAGGGCGGACCGGCGGCCGGGCATCGCAGCGACCCCGATTGGCAGCCGATCGACGAAGACGACGATATCGAGGACGGCGAGCCGGCCGAAAAAGGCATCGTCCTCAAGGCGGCGAACGTCGTGCCCGAGCCGGAGTACCTCGACGTCGACGTCGTTGAAGAGGCTTCCGCGGCCTTGCCGGTCGGCGTTGGCGCGGCGGCTGCGGAGGAAGAACCCGACGCCGAACTACAGACGGAGCCGAAGTCAGAAGCCGAGCCGGTTGCCGCCGACGACAAGGCTGCCGATGAGGACGACGACGGCACCTCTGACGAGTACGAATACATCGAAGACACATCGGGTTTGGAGTCTGAGGAGGAGCCGCCGACTGCGCAGTCGGCACGCATCACGTCGCGTCGCCGGATGTACGAATCCAAGACCGCGGCGGCGGTCAGCGCTCGCAAATACCGGTTCCGCAAGCGGGTGCTGTCGGTGATGGCGCTGGTCCTGGCGGCGACGACCGGCACGGCGGTGACGGTATGGCCGGACGGCTGGTGGGCATGCGGGACGGCCGGGTTGGTCACGATCATGTACCTGGGTTATTTGCGACGCCAGACGCGGATCGAGGAACAGGTTCGACGGCGGCGGATGCAGCGGGTGGCGCGGTCACGGCTCGGCGTGGAGAACACCGCCGACCGGGATTACGACGTCCCGTCGCGACTGCGCCGGCCGGGTGCGGTGGTGCTGGAAATCGATGACGAGGACCCGATTTTCGAGCACCTGGACCACGTGCCTGGGCCGATGGATTACCACCTTCCGAGGGCCTCCGGGCAGTAGCGGCGTTTTCGGGCGGAGCCCGTCGGCTGGTAGCCTCCTAGCGATCAGGGGCTATGGCGCAGTTGGTAGCGCGACTCGTTCGCATCGAGTAGGTCAGGGGTTCGAATCCCCTTAGCTCCACAATATTGGAGCCAGTTCAGAGGCGTTTTCTCAAGTTGCGTCGGGCGCGACGTAACAGCTGACGTAACATCGATGGTTGTGGCGAGTATCCACACGCAAAAGAACCGCACCGGGAACACCTATCGCGTGCTGTGGCGCCACGACGGCCGCCAGCGCTCGCTAACCTTCGAAAACCTGCCTGCCGCGGAGCGCTTCAAGGTCCTGTTGGAGGATCACGGTCCCGACGAGGCGCTGCGGATCATCGAGCTCGACGAGGTCGCCCGCCGAGTCCCGACGGTCAGTGAGTGGCTGCACAACCACATCAACAATCTCACCGGTGTCCAGGGGGCCACCCTCGCGCGCTACCGCACCTACGTCGCCCGCGACATCGACCCGGTCTTTGGATCCATCCCCGTCTCGGCGGTCACCGAGACCACGATCGCACGATGGATCAAGCAGCTCGACGGCAGCGGCAAGACCATCGCGAACAAGCACGGCTTCCTGTCCGGGGCGTTGAACGCCGCGGTAAGGGCCGGGGTCATCGCGTCCAACCCGTGCCAGGGCCGCCGTCTGCCGCATACGCGCGTCGAGGAGACGGTGTTTCTCACGCCAGCCGAGTTTCGGCTGCTGCGTGACCACATCCGGCGCGACCGGTGGAAGAACCTGGCCACCTGGCTAGTGACCACCGGCATGCGCTTCTCCGAGGCCACCGCACTTATGGCTGCTGACATCGACGCCGACGCCAAAACTTGTCGAATCAATAAGGCCTGGAAGTATTCCGGTGATTACAGGCCGCAAATCGGTCCTCCGAAGACCAGGAAGTCAAACCGCACGATCAGCCTGCCGGCCGCCGCCCTAGAGGTTGTGGATCTCACCGCGCCAGGTTTCCTGTTCACCAATGGCGCCGGCAATCCCGTCCGTGCACAAGAGTTCTTCAACGCTGGCTGGAAACCCGGCCGCGAACGAGCTATAGCCGCCGGACTCACGAAATCGCCACGTGTACACGACTTACGCCACACCTGTGCCTCGTGGATGATTCAGGCGGGTGTGCCATTGCCGGTTATCCAGCAGCACCTCGGCCACGAGTCCATCCAGACAACTATCGGCATCTACGGTCACCTCGACCAGCGCAGCGCGCAGGCGGCTGCCGACGCCATCAGCTCAGCACTCACCTGACCCCTTTTGAGGGCGCCCTGCCGACGGATCCGGCGTCCTGGCTATGCCCTGACCCGGGCGATCCCACGCGCGGTTCCGAATTGTCCTAGGCGGCATTACCTATGCGCCTTGCCGTGACCGCAACCGACGGGCATATCGACTGTGCTTCGATAATCCTGAGGGCGACGGCGGGTCCGCCGGCCGCGCGTGGATGCACATCGACTCAATTGCAGCTTCGATCTGAGCCTCAGTCATCGCCCATCTTCCCGCACGCTTCATGCCGGCGAACGTCCGGTCACGAAGCTTTGACCGAAGGTAGGATTCGGAGAATCCGAGTATTCGTGCCGCTTCCGCGAGGTCGTAAATCGTGGGAATCATTGCGATCGGCCTGCCTTCTGGAGCTCTACACCGAAATCGGCCGAGTTCATGGTTCGAATGCTCCTTCTGTTAGGGCGGCGTGCGCGGCGAAGCGTTGTTCTCGGGCCCGGCCGAACGCCGACACCGCGAGCACACGGTCACCTAGGCTGGTGTGGCCCACGCGATCGAATTGCCAGATCGGCTGTGGAATTCGGCTTTCGGTACTTGGGTTGTCGTGAATTTGGGATTGTCGCCAAGCTCGTCGACGTTCGCGCAAGGCCGTCATCGTTGTGGAGAATTGACGTGACTTGCTGACGACATGGCCGCGATAACCAAGGGTGTGGATCCACGCAAGTATTTCTGTGTAAGCCTCCTGCGCGGAGATCGTGACGATTGTTCGCAGAATCTCACGTATGTGGCCTGTCACTTTGAGGTGATCGATGGCAGCAGCGGTGAATCGACGAACTGCTATGCCGAAGTCTGCAACAGATTTAGTCACATATTTTGCGAGGTATCGGGCGATCTGGCGACCGGACAATTGACTGTCGTTACCCTGCTTTCCGCTCGGGTTCGTGATGATCTTGACGTTGATCTGCTCGCCGAACCGCAGCGTCTTGTCGCCCGGCACCGTCAGAGCCGTTTCCGTCGCGGCCTGGTGGACCAGTTCCACGATGTCTTGTGCGCTGATGGTTGTGTCTGGCGCTGTTGGTGGTTGACCTGGCTCGGATGCGGCGTCCAAGCGGATCACGGCGTGGAAGTGGGGGAGTGCTCGCCGTTGTAGCTCAACGACTTTCATGAACGAGACCCGTGTGTGTTCTGGCTGCTCGCCGCGATCACGAAGCTCGCGTTGCAAAGGCGACGAACGCGGATGGTGAAGCGCCGCCACAGCTCCGGGGCGTGCCAGGTAAACAAGACGTGCGCGACGTAGTCATAGCAATCACCGCACAGCGGCTGTCCAAGTTCGGCATCGGAATGGCGATGTGAGCGATCGCACCACATCGGCTTTCCATGTGGGCATTGGTGGTTATGTGGCTCTACGCGGCGAAGCGTGGTAGTCGACCTCGTAGTGGTGTCGGGGTGTGATGTTGCCACGTGATTCCGCAGTGCAGTAGCAGGCGCAGCCGATAGTTGTCGAAATTGCGGAAGCCGTGGCCGACTCGGAGGATTTTCTTGATCAGCAGGTTGACCGCTTCGGTGGGGCCGTTGCTGATTCGACCGGTGCTGAAATAGGCCAGGAACTCATTGCGCCACATGGTCAGGGTGCGGACCAGCCGACGCAGTTCGGGAACCTGCGAGTCGATGCACATCACGGTCCAGTCATAGAGGCGGCCCGCGGCCCGGTCACGGTCGCGGCAGCCGTAGATCGCGCGCAGCTCTTGGGCGGCGACCCAGGCGGCGGCGACCTGACCGTGCTCGTCGCCGGCCTCGATGCCGGCTAGCAGCCGCGCCCACGCGTGAGTGCTGAGGTTCTCGGCGCCGCGACGCAGCACCCGGCGGATGCCGTACAGCGGATCCTCGCGCCGGCCCCGATGCCCGTAGGTGTGCTGTTGCACACGGCGGCGCACGTCATCGACGGCGGCGAATCCGAGCCGCACCACGTGGAAGGCATCCAGGACCCGCACCGCGTGCGGCAGACCGGCCGACAGGGCGGCGCCGTAGCCCCGGAACGGATCCAACGCCGCCACCTCGATGCCTGCCGTCCATTCGGCGGGCTGGCTGATCAGCCAGTCGGCCAACACTTTCCGGCTGCGCCC
Source organism: uncultured Actinomycetota bacterium (assembly GCA_963759655.1). Lineage (GTDB taxonomy): Bacteria > Actinomycetota > Actinomycetes > Mycobacteriales > Mycobacteriaceae > Mycobacterium. The sequence continues at coordinate 283,864 of CAVXAG010000020.1, forward strand.
GGGAATGATGTCGATGAGCTTGCCGCGGTGCAGGTCGACGATGCCGGTGGCGAACAGCGTCGAGCGGATCGGGTTGGCGCGGGCGAACGCCGTCTCATCCACCCCGACCGCGGCCACCCCGTCGAGGCGGTCGGGGTGGGTGATCAACGGGGTGCCGTACTCGACGACCGCGGCCATCACCGCCGCCCAGCCCACCCCGAAATCGCGGGCCACCGCCGCCACCGAATGCCCGTCCCGACCGACCCGCCGACACGCCTGCTTACGGGCCCGCTCACTCCACGACGCCCGCGCTCGGATCTGCGGATGGCTCTCGGTCCAGGTCTGCTGCTCACACTCAACATGGATGCAGCGCCAGATGCGTTTGACCCACACCAACGTCACCGCCCGATCCCCGGCGGGCAGATCCCGCACCCAGGTCGGGCGCCGATTGTGCAACCGCGCCTGCGCACCGCAGGTCGGGCACCAACCCACGCTTGCCGTCGTCTCGATCGCGTACTCGACCTCGCGGTCGCCCTCCGAGACCGCCAACACGGCCATGCCTGCCAGCCCGAGCATCGCCGTGGCACTACTGTTCTCAATCACCTGGGGCCTTCCTGTTCGTGTTCCGTAACACCACGAATCATGAGGCCCCAGGGCCATTCCCAAGGTCAGGCAACCAACCGTGTCACCCGACCACTACCACGCTTCATCACGAAAACCCGGTTATGTCCGCGTCGCGGGTGGCAGCCACCTGCATTGCTAATCGTGTGGACCGCGCCGAAGCTGGGCGCGGTCAAGGTGACGAATACCTGAGGGTGGCCAGTCACGGTGGCAGGTATGTCGTGATGTCCACCGCGCAGGCCGGCGTGGATGAGCTGCCAGGTATCACGCGAGTACAGATCCGAGCACGACGGGCACACCGCGGCGCGCCGGTTGTTGCATCGCGTGAATACCTGGTGATCGCGGCCGAGCTCATCCCGGCCGGCCAGGTGGATCGGGTTGGCGCAGAACCCCACCGCTTCCACGCGCTGCCACCAGGCGTTGAATCCCGCCGAGCGGGCGCGCAGAATCATCTGTTCGACGACGACCTCGTGGTCGATGCCGTCGGGCAGGCCCGGCAATTGGATTGGAGCGTTCACCGGTTGCTCCCGTCTGCGCCGGGTTCGTCGAGGTTGTGTGCGTTGCCGTTGTTGTGAGCCCGGGGAGGGCTGAACCGAATGGTGAGGTCGGTGATGTCGGGGTCGGTGACGTGGAAGGCTCGCACGCGTTGGGGTTGGGCGGTGCCGTCGATCATCACGTAGCCCACACCCGGCGTGGTGTCGGCGATGAGGTCGCACTCCGCGCCTGCGTCCCGTGCGCCCTGGCCGAGCACCATCACTGTTTGGGTGGCTTCGGTCAGGCGTAGCCCGATGCGCACGGTGAACAGCTGCCGCACGGGCAGGGTCTCTTTGGACGGATCCTGGATCGCCGCGACCACGCTGATGCCGACCGCTCGGCCTTGGGAGAGTAGTAGCCCGAGGAGATGTTCGATCTCGGCGCGTACTTTGCGGTCGGTGACGTAGGCCGTGAGGGCGGCGATTTCGTCGATGATCACGATGAACAGCGGTTCAGAACGTGTCGGAGTGTGCAGGCGGGTGTGGCCGCGTAGCCGGTTGGCTCGAGCGTGCATCACGGTCACCAAGCTGCGCAGCACCTGCAGGGTGGTGTCGGTGGCGTCATGAGAAAACGCGCTGAACAGCGCTGCGCCGGCGCCGAGTTCCATGCCTCCCTTGGGGTCGATGACGCACAGCCGCACCTGACCGGTCTTGACGGCGGGGGTCAGCCCGGCGATCAGCGACCAGAGCACGGATCCTTTCCCTGCCCCGGTGGCGCCGGCGATGAGCAGATGGTGACCGAGCACGGGCACGCGCCACCACTGGTGGGTGTCGGTGATCCCGACCGGCACGGCCGACAAGTCGACGTTGGCGCTGACGGCCGGGCGTGGCAGCCGAATGATTTGGGCAAGAAAGTCATAGCGGGTGATCGTGATCCGTACCTCGCCGGGTGCTATGGCGCGGATGATCACTCGATCAGCGCGCCACGCGGCCGCGAGTTCGCGGGTGCGCTTCTGCCAATCATCCACGGACTGACCGGTGACCACCCGCAGGTCAATCACGTCGGTGTGGGTGCCGATCCAGATTGAACGCAGAAGCGGTGTGAGGGTGCGGTCCTGATGGGTTGCCGTCAGGCCGTTGAGGGCGCAGACCGTGTCCCAAGTGCGGGTGTATCGCCACCACATCTGGAATCGCTGCCGCATCGGGCGCGCAATCCAGCTTTCGAAGGATGCGGGGTCCAGCGCAGCCCAAAACCCGTAGCCAGCGCCCAGCCCGATACCGGTGAGCATCCCGGCGCCGATGCCGTAACACAGCATCACTGCAAGACTGATCAATGCGGGCACGCTGATAGCAGGAAAGAGGATCGCCAACCAGAACAGATAGCCGGCTGCCTTGAACATGGCCCAGATCAGGTCAACGATCCACTCATCATTGGACCGGTGTAATCCGGTGCTGCGCTTCGTATTTGGTGACTGGGACACGGGTAGTTCCTTCCTGAAGAGCCTTGCACTTTGGTAGGGACTGCCCACCCGGTCGGTCGCAAGGGGTTGGGCGGGCAGCCCCATCGATCAACTGGTGGGGTTACGGACGGGCTGGGCGGGGTTCTTCGCCGCCGACATGTCGACGCTGGGTGTGATCGAATCGGCGCGGTATGCGATACCCGATCGGCCGTCCTGTGACCACGGCAGCGCGACCAACCCAACGACAGTGACGGCGCCACCGGTAGAGACCTTCGGTTCTCCTGCCACCGTCACCGAAATCACGTCACCGCCGGATTCGTCCAGCGCCATGACCTGCACGAGCCACAACGGCAAGCCGGTGGCCTTGTCCACCCGGGGTTGGCCGGTGTCGAAACTGACCCGCTGTTCTGGCGCACGGGTGCAGGTGAATGACACCCCGGCCGTATCAATCTTGAGCTTCACTTCTTCCTCCTTGATGTGTTTGGCGTGGCCGCTTTGGCCACGACACCAGAACATCAGCGGCAACGAGATGGCCGTAAGTGACTGCAGGTGATATGGGGTGACTCCAAAAACGCGCACGGCGAAGAAACGTTGATCGGGCAAGATCAGTGAGTGGCCGACGCCGCCCGTTCCCCGCTCGCGAGCGCGCAGCGATTGCGCGACGCGCGTGCCGCGTGGGGGTGGAGTCAGATTGATCTGGCGGCCGAGGTCGAGAAGATCCGCGCAGCGCGTGGACTCAAAGCAAGCGAACCCGAGTCGTTACGCCGCCAAATCATCGGGTTCGAGAACGGCCGAAATCCGGGCCCACTGTGGCGCTCGCTGCTGGCCGATGCCCTCCAGGACGATGAAGACCGTCTGTTCGGCCTTGTTGTTGGCGCCGCCCTACCGCGCCCGCTGCTTGTACAGACGCCACTGAACAGCCACGTGCTGGACGTCATCTTGGCCCAACGAGCGGCACACATTCGTGCTGAGCACCTGTTCGGTCCCGATTACGCCCGCGACCTGGTGGACAGGGACTTGACCACGATCGAGGAACTCATCCCGGTCACGCCGCACAAGCTACGGTATGAAGTTCGCCGTGCTGCTGGAATTATCGCCGAGCTGGGCGGCTGGATCGCCCAGGACAGCGGAGACCCGATTAAGGCCGAACAGCTGACCGTGCGGGCCGAAGACCACCTTCGGGCAGCGGATCCTGCTGTTCGCGCGATGATCTGGATGCGCCGCTCAAACATCCAGCTGCGCACCGATCCCGAACTTGCTGTCGAGCTGGCTGCCGATGCAGCGCGGCTCATCGATGGACTATCGGTTGGACGCTTAGCAGCAAGCATTGCCCGTCAGAGGGCCCTGGCCGCGGCAGCGAATCGCGACCCGTCAAGCTTCGTCGAGCACGCCGCCCATGCTCTGGACATCGCGCAGACTGAACCGGTTACGGATGATCACGCCATCTACGCCACCCAGGCCTATGTGGCAGCCGAAATCGCGTCAGGGCTGATCGCGATTGATCAGCCAGCCAGGGCGCTCGAACTTCTGCTGCAACATCACAGCAGATGGCCCAATGAGCAATACCGGGATTACGCGGTCGCGTCCACCCGGCTGCTCCGTACCCTGGTCGTTCTTCGCGATTACCACTCGGCTTTGGATCACTTTGACACCGCCGCGCGGGCATATCGTGTCGCACCTTCGGATCGAGCACGCCGCGAACTACGCCACTGCCGCAGGATTATTCGTGACCGCGCGCGGGCTGATAAGAGCTTGCCTCTGCTTACACTGCGCAGACGGATCGAGGCCATTTTGCAAGGAGACACCCAACAGTGACTGAGCATCGCGCCGAATCCGGCATTACCCTGCCAACGACCACTACGACAGATCACGACACCGTTCGTGCCGCCGTCGCGGTCCTACCCGTTGGATCGTTCGAACAACACGGCCCCTACCTGCCCCTGGTCACCGATACGCTGATCGCGACAGCCATCGCGGATGCGATCAGCAGGAACTACAACGTGTTTCAACTTCCCGCGATCACTTTCGGATGCTCACATGAACACAGCGACTTCCCCGGCACCGTAAGCATCTCGGCCACCACGCTGGCTGCGGTCGTTGGTGACATCACTAGATCCCTTCGTCAGCAAGACGTTAATGCACTTGTTGTGGTGAATGGTCACGGCGGCAACTATGTCCTTTCCAACATCGCGCAAGAAGCCAATACCGACGGCTCAATTCAGGTCGGCCTGTACCCGAGCCGCGACGACTGGACCGAGGCCCGCCATGCCGCCGGCATTAGCAGTAACAACCACGACGACATGCACGGCGGCGAACTCGAAACATCCATCCTGCTCGCGGCTCACCCGACCTATGTACGCGAAGGGTGGCAGAGCAGCGACCACACCGCATCTGATCGCCGCTACCTGACCACGCTCGGTATCAGCGCCTACACAACCAGCGGGGTCATCGGTTATCCGTCGCGAGCGAACGCCGATAAGGGCCATTTGGTTTTAAGCCATCTCGGCCTGAAAGCGGGAAAACTCATCACCCTGCTCACTGAGCGGCAGATCTGAGCAGCTCACTGTGGCGGCTCCCGTGCGCTGCCGCTCCCGTCCGCCGCCACGCACCAACGGGGTCGCCCCTCGCGGCTGGAATGAATTCACCGCACGACACCCGTCGCGGGGGTGTCTGCCCACCGACACAGCCCACCGACAGCCCACCGACAAGACGTGGTGAGGAGTTTCCGTACTGAGATCAAGAGTGAACAAAGGTAACTGTCGGCTTGGGTTACGCTCGGGCAACCTTGCCCGAAAGACTGTGCGTCGACGTGATGCACCTGCCCAAGTGCTGGTGGAGTGATCGTATTCCAAATGTGCGCTATTCCTCGACAGTGCTGCATGTCTCAAATCAGGCTCACAACGGGTTACGAGCCCTGGGATTGACCCCGTTTGGTGGACACTCGGTCAGGCGGCGTGTGCCGTCTGAGTGCGTCGATTGTAGAAGTCGACAGGGGTGATCATATCGATAGCCGAGTGGTGCCCGCGCCCGGTTATAAATGCGCTCAATCTAAGTCACCGACGGCGAGCATGGCCGCTGCTGGCGTAGGCCACAAGTAACCGGGAATTATCCCAGACGTTTCAGATGGCGCCCAGGTGTCATCGTCAACTGTTAAGCAAGGCCTCCAGATCCGGTGCGCGCCGGCCGGTGGCATTGACAGCGGCGTGCAGGGCCCCGGCGAGTGAAGCCATTTCCTCTGGGGCGGCGCGGGTATGGGCGGCGAACCACAGCTCGCCGTGCGGGCCGGCCAAGGTCTTGCGCCAGTACCACACGACGAAGCGTTCGGGCATGAGGAGATACAGCGCGCGCAGGTTGCGGGGAATCTCGGTGTTGCCGGCGGCCTGCAGGGCGCGAAAGGCCTGCCGGGTGGCCCGCACCATCGTCGTGAGCAGCGCCTGGTCGGCGGCCAGCCGCCGCGGCTGGACATCGAAACGGCACAGGGCCAGCTGAATCGGCACGACGAACGCGGCGTGAGCGGTCAGCCACCCCTCGGGATCGGTGCTGATAGTCGCCGGAAACCCGGCAGACTCGAACATCTGGGCAAGGTTGCGCACCCGTGCGGATCTCCCTCGATCGGAGTCGGCCAGCATGGTCTTCTGTGCGCGGATCAACACGAACCGCACCACCGCGTCATCACGCACCCCACCGGCGGCGGGAAATCCGAACAGCGTCCGCTTGCCGATTGCCCCTGCCAGAGTCTCGGTCAGGCCGGCGGCATTGCCGAAAAACATCACATCCGCATCCATATTCGCCAGCAGCGGCACTGTGCCAACCATCTGATCGCGGCGCACCGCGACAAGAGCAAGGTCGCATACAACATCGTCAGGTGTGGCGACCGCATCCACCTCATGGGCGGTGCGCCTGCCGGTTTCGGCGTCCTGCAGGATCAGGCCGCCATCACGCAATTCACCAAGTCGGCGCCCCCTGGCGCACACCGTCACCGTATGCCCAGCCTCCAACAGGCGCGCGGCATACACACTGCCGATCACCCCCGCCCCCACCACTAAAATCCGCATCTCGCAACCTTCTACGTCGAATACCGCTACGGGAGAGCCCCTCGAACCCTCTCCGACTGGGTGGAGGTTGAGGCGGTCACGCGGCTTGTTCCATCTGAGTACGTCGATTCTCGAACTCGACCGGGCTGATCATACCGATGGCCGAGTGACGTCTACGTCGGTTGTAGACTCGCTCGATCCAGTCGCCGACAGCGAGCTTGGCGACTACCTTGGTCGGCCATAGGTATCTGTCGTAAAACTCGACTTTCATTGTTGCCCAGAATGATTCGGCCTGAGCATTGTCCCAGCACACCGCTGTGCGGCCAACTGAGCGGACCAGCTTGTGCTCGCGGGCGAACCGCGCGAGCTGCGCCGAGGTGTACTGCCCAGGTTCAATGGGTCGTCGCAACACCGGCTGATTGAACCGATAGTAGATGGTCGTTGAGGGCTTCGGCTGGCGTTCTCCAGTTCAGTGTCTTGCGGGGCCGGTTGTTGAGTGCCATCGCGACGGCGTCGATCTCCTTGCCATCCCAGCGCGACAGGTCCGTTCCCTTCGGAAAGTACTGCCGCAGCAGCCCATTGGTGTTTTCATTCGTTCCCCGCTGCCACGGGCTGTGCGGGTCGGCGAAGTACACCTGCACTCCGGTGTCGATGCTCAACTGGGCGTGTGCGGCCAGTTCTTTGCCGCGATCCCAGGTCAGCGTCTGACGTAAAGCGTGCGGCAGCGTTGTGATCTTGGCGGCGATGGCGTCCTTCATGGCATGGGCGCCGTAGCCGCCCAAGGCGGGGCCATTCTTGACCGGAGCGATGACACCGTAACCGGCCATCCGCGGCAGGTGCAGCAGCATCGTGAACCGGGTGGAGCGCTCCACCAAGGTGCCGATCGCCGAACGGTCCGACCCAATGATCAAGTCTCCCTCCCAGTGCCCTGGAACGGCGCGATCCTCGACCTCCGCAGGCCGAGCGCTGATCATCACCTCATCTGTGACGTGTCCGGCGGCTCGTTGCCGGGCACGCGCCCGCGGCACACGCAGTGCACGTCCAGTTCTCAAGCACGCCACCAATTCTCGACGCAGAGCGCCACGCCCCTGGACATACAGCGAGCGGTAGATGGTCTCATGGGAGATCCGCATGAATCCATCATCGGGGAAATCGACCGGCAACCGGTGAGCGATCTGCTCGGGACTCCACGCCGTGGCCCATCGCCGGTCCTGGCGACGGCCCTTGTTGCGGCCCTTCCACTGCGGTGCCGCAGGCCCCGGGACTGGCGAGCCGTCGTTCAAGCGAATCATTCCGGCAAGCCGATCGGCCACGTACTGGTGTAGCTCTGCGTTGACCGTGAGTTTGGCCGCCGTGGGCCGGCGCGCCATCAACTCGGCCTTCCATTGGGCCACCGACGCCCGATAGGCCAAAGTTCCACTGCGGGTAGCGGCATTGCGCCGCAGCTCACGCGAGATCGTCGACGGTGCCCGCCCGATCCTGCGGGCGATCTCACGCACGCCGAGGCCCTGGGCCTTCAGTAACGCGATCTCCTCACGCTCGGCAAACGATAGGTATCTCCCGGATAATGCATTGAGCTGCATCGATGGCATGCCACCACGATCTCTGAACCAACGGGAACCCACCGGTCCCGACACGCCGCACGCCACGGCCGCGTCCTCACTGGTCAGCCCCTGCGCGATCTTGACCCAGAACAACCGCTCCAGATCACGACGGATCGGCGGACACCCCGGCGAGCGCATCGCCGGCCGCCCCGTCACCGTAATCATCCATCCCTCAGGCCTGCCCATCTGACACCTCCACACTCGAGGCGTTGCGACGACCAGTTGAATTCACCCTGGCAGCCGCGATCGGCGTGCAGGATAACGTCATCGGCGGGCTCGCCACGCATGGCCACGGCCATCGCCAGGTGCGGTGATCGAATGTGGTTGCGCACCAATCAGATTGAGCGGGACCAGCATTGTGAACGACGGTGCCGACCTCCGAGGGTGTCATCGTCAGGTAGCGGCCGAGCGTCTGCCCGGTGGCCGGATTGACCGTCGTTATGGTGGCCGTGATGTCATCCTTTTCGGGTGAGCGCCCAGGCGGTTCGTTGCCTGCCGGGAGTATCCGCAGACGCGTATGGTGCGCCTATGGTCTTGAAGTTGGCCGAGTTCGAAGGCGATCCGAGCGGCTGACCATTTGCGTTGGCGGCGCATGGATTCGATCTGCGCGACAACTTGAGCCGGCGTCGCCGACGGTTGACGCCGTGGCGCTGACGAACGGTCCTCTAGCCCGATCTCTCCGAAGCGTCGGTATCGGTTGACCCACTTGCTCGCACACGCCCGCGAGATACCCATCTCCGCGGCGACGTGGGCGATCGGACGATCTTCGCAGCGCTGCACAAGGCGCCAGCGCCCTTCGATGGATAGGGGTGCGTTGCGATGGACCATGGTCTGGATTTCTCCTTTGAATGAGGCTCTCAGCGCGGCAGACGCGCGCCTCGTCGATGACGCCGTCGGCGATAAATAGCACCGAGTCTCACGACGTCTCCAGCGCGCCGCATCAGCCGGCAGCGCAGGATGATTCACTTCGAGGGCGGTGGTTAAAGGCTTTGATTGCCGTTCGCGGGTCGCATGTCAGCTGTGGCCCAAGCAGCGTGTTCATGACCTGGTGGATGGCGTGTTCGGGTGAGGCCGGTAGCACCGGTGAGCGTCAGGCGATGAATTGATCGGGACGAACCAGCAACGCGCCATCGGGGTCCATGTCGGCCATCTCGATGAATGCGGTGGCGTTCCCAGTTGGCTGCCCCGGGCACCGGAGGCAGCTGAGGAAACCACACGCGGGCAAAGCCCGCTTCGGCTATCGCACCGATATCAGACACTGTCCCGCTGAGCCCAGCAGTACCGCCGGGATCGGGAGTTGTCATCAACGAAATTCGCATTGGTCTGTCGGCCTCTCAGGGAACGTGCGAACACCGGCCGGATGGGCAGCCGGGCCGGCAGCGTTGCCACAGGGTGGACCACGGTGACCGAGGCCGGGATCAGTATCGGCGTCAGCACGAGGGCCAAAACCAAGACACCTGCGATCATGGGCCACGTCCCCTCCGGAGATCCCGCTGAAGTGACGAGACTGTATGTCTCGCCAAAATAGTTGTCAAGACCGTACGTCTCGACACAGAGTCGCTAGAAGACGGACCGACAAGATCTTTCGCCAGCGCCCGGCGGCGGCGCGTTACGCCATAACAATGAGCGTCGCCGTCGCGGCCCTCTTGACGCGCTGCCGGATTGGGTTTACGGTCCATTTGTCGAGACTATACGACTCGACAAATGTGAAGCCGATCGGAGGTCGATGGCGACGAACCCGGTGCGCGACCGCCAGGCGGGCGCGGGGGCTAATTGGTCGGATGAAGTCGACGAGATACTCGCCGGTGACCTAGCAGTGATGCTGGCAGACGTGACCCCCGCGCACGGTGTTGTGTTGACGCCGGTGACGAACTTCGGCCTGCGTGACAGGAACGCGGGAACGGTGACGCTGCTCAGTTCACTTGGAGCGTGGCGGAAACTCGCCCGGATGCGCCGCAATCCCAAGGTGGCCTTGGTGTTCCACACTCGCCGGCATGGCTACGCCAGCGGCTCGCGCTACGTCCTGGTTCAAGGAGATGCGACGTTTACGACACATCCCGATCGCGCCTGGCTGGAGTCGATCGACGCCAACTGGCAGCGGTTCATGGGACCGCGCGACCGCGGCCTGCCATGGGAATGGTGGACCCGGGTCTACCAGTGGGAGCGCATCGGCGTCGACGTCGCGGTCCATCGAGTGATCACCTGGCTAGACCTGGGCTGTCGGGGAACCGCTGACGTTCACGGCCGCGAACTGTCTGAGTTCGGCGCCGCGGTGCAGAAGCCGCCAGCGCGGGGGACTGGACCCCGGATTGACACAGCGCAGGCCGCCCGACGCATCCGGCGGTTGCCCAATGCCCTGCTGGGATGGACAGGTGCGGACGGTTATCCGTTTGTCATTCCCGTGACCGATGTGCGTCAGGTTGACGGTGGTCTGTCAGTGAGCACAGCGGAGAGACTTGTGCCGCCGGGCGGGCGGCGCGCCGGGTTGACCGCACACTGGTTTAGCGCGCGCGTACTGGGACAAGAGCAGCGCGTGCACACCGGCTGGCTGCAGGCCGGGTTGGGTGGCCGCGGCGCCGTATACGCGCCGCACACCGAGATCGGCTACCGGCTGCCGCCGTCCAAGTTGCTGTACCGGGTGCTCGTCGGGGGGATGGCCCGATACGGCTTGTACCGCGCCCAACGGTCTGGCTTCCTGGCCGAGGAGCGCTAAGCCCCCGGAGTTATCCAAACGAACCTCGGCAATGAACAACCGACGGCCTATCAGTGAAGGAGATCCCGTGCCCCCCATCATGACAACCACTGCCACAGCGGCAGTCAACGGTGCCGATCTGTACTACGAGATCCGTGGCGAGGGCGAGCCGATTATCTTCATTTCCGGTGCTTTCGGTGATGCGGCCGGCTGGGAACAGGTCGCGGGCCAGCTTGCCGACGGCTACACCGTCATCAGCTACGACCGTCGCGCGAACTCGCGCAGTCCGCGCCCGCCCGGTTGGACGTCGACGTCCTTGGACGAGCACGCTGCGGACGCCGCGGGCCTGGTGGAGCTTCTCGGGTTCGACTCGGCCATCGTGTATGCCAACAGCCTGGGCGGTGCGATCGGTCTGGTGCTGGCGTTGCACCGCCCAGAGCTGGTCAGGTATGCGATCCTGCACGAGCCGATGCTGGCGTTCCTCGACCCCGACCCGGCCGCGTCGACCGCACCGATGCTCGAGGCCGTCACACCTGCGTTGGCGGCCCAGGACTTCGCCGAGGCCGCTGCGGCGTTGGTGCGTCTGGTGGCCGGGGAGAAGGCCCTCGAGATGATCCCCAAATACCAGCTCGACCGGATGCTCGGCAACGGCGAAACACTGTTCGGCGTCGAGTTTCCTGCCGTAATGGCAACAAAGCTGGACAGCGTCGATCCTGCTGTCCCCTTGACGATTGCCGTGGGTGCAGAGTCGCCGGACTTCCTCACCGCCGGTGCGCATACCCTCTCCGGGCTTACCGGCAACAACGTTGTCACCATGCCCGGTGGGCATGTACCGCAGATCACCCATCCCGACGAGATGTGTGAGATCGTGCGGCGACTCATCGACGGGGCCGCGGCGGCGCGGGGAGACCAACGGTGAGTGCCCTCGCGCGCCCCAGCTGGGTGGAGTTGCGCACCGAGCTCATCGGACGCGCTCACGACCTGACCGGGCTGTTGCGCGCCGAGGTTGCCGCCAGCGACGGGCTGGGACGGCTCACTGATATCTCGGTGCAGGCTTTGCGAGACGCTGAGCTGTTGCAGTTCTGCGCCACACCGGCGCTCGGGGGGATGGGCGCCTCGCCGGTCGAAGCGCTGGGGGTGCTGGAGGCGTTGGCCGTCGCCGACGGGTCGGCGGGCTGGGTCGCGATGGTGACCAACAGCCTGATGATGATGCTGACGTATCTGCAGCCCGAGACCGCTGAGCGGTTATGCGCCAATGGATTACCGTTTATCGCCGGCCAGGGAGCCCCGCACGGCACCGCGCGCCAGGTCGAGGGAGGCTATCTGGTCAACGGGCGATGGTCGTATGCGAGCGCGTTTCAGCTCGCTGACTATGTGTTGGCCTCGTGCATGGTCTCGGGCGATGTCGACGACGCCTCTCCGGGGGGAGACGTTTCGCCTGCCCGCATGGTGATATTCCTGGTGCCCGCCGAGAGTGTCACGCCGGCCGGCAACTGGAACGTGCTGGGTCTGCGCGCCACTGGCAGCATCGACTACGCCGTCACCGACGTAGTGGTGCCCGCCGAGCTGGGTATCGATGTGCTGGGCGCGCCGCGGTTCGGCGGGCCGTTTGCGATGATCGGGTTTCCTAGTTGGGCCTTGTTGGGTCATACCGCCGCCGCGCTGGGCATCGCCCGACACGCACTGGAAGCGGTGGCCGACTTCACGCGAAGGCCCAAGGGCCCCTTCCCGCCTGCGGCCGAGACTGAAAGCATCCAGACGGCCTATGGCCGCGCCGAGGCCACCTTGCGCGGCGCGCGTGCACTGGCCTACGAGGTATGGGCCGATGCCGAAGCCAGCGCCGAGGGCGGCGAACCGTTATCGACTCGCCAACAAACCCTGCTGCGGTTGTCGCTGCTGCACGTGACCAATGCCGCGCAGGAGGTGGTCACCTGGGCGTATCGGTGCGCTGGCGGAACCTCGCTGCGTGAGGGCGAGTTGCAGCGCTGCATGCGTGACATGCACGCAGCGACCCAGCACGTGCTCGTCGGGGACGCCTTCTACAAAGACTGCGGCCAGGAACTGCTCGACGTCGCAAAGAACAAGACGTGGACTCTGGTCGGCCTGGCCTAGCGCGCTATTACCCGTTGATGTTGAGAAAAGCGACCATGAAGGGACGTTTGACGTATGTCTGTGCTAATCACCGGTTGCGGCAGTGGTATTGGGCGGCTGACCGCGCTCACCCTGGCGCGGAGCGGATCACGTGTGTTCGCCACCGTGCGCAATCCCGACTCGGCTACCGAGTTGGCAGCCGCCGCTGAACAGGAACGGTTGCCGCTGTCGGTGCATCGACTCGATGTCAGCGATCCGGTTTCAATCAGCGACGCCGTCCGCGACATCACCGCCTCAGGCGAGATCGATGTGCTGATCAATAATGCGGGCCAGCGCGGGCCGCGCGGTCCCCTGACCACGTTTTCCGACGAGGAAGTCACGGCGGTGCTCGACGTCAACCTGCTGGGGGCGATTCGGATGGTCCGCGCCGTCGCGCCGGCGATGATCGCCCGCGGCCACGGAACGATCGTCAACGTCAGCTCGATGGCCGGAATGGTCGGTGTGCCCTTCGAATCCGCCTACTGCATCAGCAAGCACGCGCTCGAGGCGATGTCAGAGACGCTGCGCTGGGAACTTGACGGCACCGGGGTTCGGGTGCTTCTCGTCCAACCCGGCGCCTATGACACAAACTTCTTCGGCCTGGACATCGAACCCGCGGCGTTCACGGCCCAACATCCGCAGCGAGCGGCGTTTGACCGGTTCTCGGATGCGATCAACCGGACGATGGTGACCGGCCTGCTCAAAGATCCACAGCAGGTCGCTGACGTGATCTGCTCAGCGGTCACCGATCCGGCGGCCGCGTTCAGGCACGTCGTCGGCGACGACGCCGATCGGATTATCCAGCTGAAGCGCCAGCACCCTTACGAAGAATACGAATCAACGATCCGAGGCGTGTTCGGACTGGACCTCGAGCAGCAGCCGACATGATGAGCTAGCGGGAATGCGCGGCTGATCGAGCACGCGTCACACCCGGCGTTACGAGCTGGGTGAGCACACCATCAACGAGCCGAGCTGCAGCGGCTCTGGTGAGCGGAGCGTTGGCGAAAATCAAGCGGTACCACAAGAAGCCGAATACTTCATCGACGACAACGTCGATGGGCCCGCGGTCGGCGATCTCGCCCCTGCGGTAGCTGGCCTCCAGGATCTTGCGCAGGGCGGCTCGCCGGGTCGCCGCGAAGCTCTCGAGCTGAGCGGCGGTGTCTGGATCGCCGAGCGCCTCGCGCAAAACCCCCAGCAGCAAGCTGCGGTGCTTTGTCGCCGAGGCGAAAGTCGTGCGCACAAAGACAGTCAGATCAGCTCTCAAATCATCTGTTTCGGCGCCGGACACATCGGATTCGGCCAGCCACACCATCGCCTCAAGCAATAGCACACCCTTGGTGGGCCACCATCGATAGAGCGTCTGCTTGCCCGCTCCTGCTCGCTGGGCGATGGCAACCATCGTGATCTTGGCGCTGCCCTCGGTTTCGAGCAGCTCGGCAGCAGCGGTCAGGATCGCCTCCCTGGCCGCGTCGTTTCGGCTTCGTCCGGTATGAGCACGCACCCGCATAGGAGAACACTACAACGCCATATTGACAAGACGCCGTGTCTCGACAAACATGGGTCGCATGCCGCAAACCGCAGATCGCAAGCGCCGTCGAGTGACCTTCTTCCACAAGTGGATCGCCAATCCCATAAACCGGTGGCTGCCCACCCAGGTCGTGCTGGAAACGACCGGGCGCAAGAGCGGCAAACCGCGACGCGCCCCTATCGGAGGACGGCTGGTCGGTGATCAGTTCTGGTTCGTGTCCGACCACGGAGAAGCATCGAATTACGTCCGTAACATCCTCAACGACAACAACGTACGGCTGCGGATCCGCGGCCGGTGGCGCCGCGGCACCGCCCATTTGATGCCATCCGATGACCCCCGCGCCCGGTTGGCCAGCCTGCCGCGGTTCAACAGCGCGTTGGTCCGCGCGTTGGGAACCAATCTGATGACCATCCGCGTCGATCTGGCCTGAGCGCCCGCAGTCGCCGGGTACCGACCGGCAACACAACGATCGAGCAGGCGAAGGATACGCGGATGCACAGCACGATGCAGGAATTCCCGCTGACCGTGACCGCGATCCTGCCCCACGGCGCCAGCTGGTGTGCCGACCGCACGGTGACAACGGCGGCCATCGGAGGCTACCGGGAATGCGGCGCCAGGAATTCGTGGCCTCCTCGAAGCCCTAAACCGCCGACCGGTCCCAACTCGCTCGCGAAACCCTCGCCACCACGACGCCGCACACGACCAAGGAGACAAAAACCATGGAGATGATGACTGAGACGCCCCCCGCCTACGAACACCTTGTTCTTGACGCCGACCGTGACCTCGCCCAGCTCACGCTCAACCGCCCTGACGCACACAACGCGCTGTCGATCGCCACCTCGGCGGAGCTGCTGGACGCGCTGCGCTGGATCCAAGCATCGGAGACGATCAAGTTCCTGGTGATTCGGGGGGCGGGCGGAACCTTCTGCGCCGGCGACGACATCGCCGAGATGCCGCGCTTCGGCAACCCCAACCAAGTCATGCGACGGGTCCGCCTCTACCAGGAACACGCCAACACCCTCGAGGAGCTCGACAAGATCACCATCGCGGCCGTCGAAGGCTTCGCGGTGGGCGGCGGCCTGGAGATCACGATGGCCTGCGATTTCGTCATCGCCACCGAGTCCGCACGCTGGGGAATGCCCGAGATCGACCTCGGGATCACCCCCGGATGGGGCGGCACCACTCGCCTGGCCCGCCTCATCGGGCGACGGCGCACCAAGGAGATCAACATCCTCGGAGCCTTGATGAGCGCACAGCGCGCCGTCGAACTCGACCTGTGGAACCGTGTTGTTCCCGACGGCGAACTCGACGCCGAACTCGACGCGCTGCTCGAGGTGCTGCGCGCCAAGAACCAGCAGGCCATGCGCCAGATGAAGTTCATCATCAACCGCGGCGTGGAGGCGGACCTGCACACCGCTCAAGGCTTCGAAGTCCTCTCCGGTGCGCTCATTTCCTCGCTGTATGTCCACGACCCGATCCCCGACTGTGACCCACCGGCCGCAGGACTGGCCTCCTTCGCCGAGAAGGGCGAGCTGTGGCAACGACGGCGCGGCCTCGCACGCGACTTCTGGTCCCGTTGACGGCGACGTGGCTGATGACCGACGCAATGGTGAGCTGGCCGGAATCGGTGGAGCAGCTCCTCGATGGCGACCTGAGCGTGGCACGAGCCGTTGTCACGCCGAGGCGCGGGGTGTCAGGGACCCCGGTGGCGAACAGCGATTCGCAGAGGTCAGCTATGAGCGCCGGCGGTGGACAGCTCCCAGCGCTGCTCACGCCGACCCACCGACGCCGCGCTGCATTATCTTCCGCTGTGGCCGCATCCCGCCGGGTCCGCGTTCACGCGGCCCGTGCCAAGCGCTCGATCGGATTCGCTACGGCAGCAAAGTATCTCTGCACGCCCAAACCGCACCACTATCCAGACCCGGACGGGACCCCATGACTGCACAGCCGATACAGATTCCGCATTTCATCAACGGCCAACGCACCGCCGGACTGTCGACGCGGACCGCCGACGTGATGAACCCGAACACCGGCCAGGTCCAGGCCAAGGTGCCGATAGGGTCGGCCGCCGCCGTCAACGCCGCCGTCGCCTCCGCGGTCGATGCCCAAAAGGACTGGGCGGCATGGAACCCGCAGCGGCGGGCGCGGGTGATGATGCGCTTCATCGAGCTGGTAAACCAGCACACTGACGAACTGGCCGAACTGCTCTCCCTGGAGCACGGCAAGACCTTGGCCGACGCGCGCGGCGACATCCAGCGCGGTATCGAGGTGATCGAGTTCTCCATCGGCATCCCGCACCTGCTCAAGGGCGAGTACACCGAGGGCGCCGGCACGGGCATCGACGTCTACTCGCTGCGCCAGCCGCTGGGCGTCGTCGCCGGCATCACGCCGTTCAACTTCCCCGCGATGATCCCGCTGTGGAAGGCCGGTCCGGCGCTGGCCTGCGGCAACGCCTTCATCCTCAAGCCCAGCGAACGCGATCCGTCGGTGCCGGTGCGGCTGGCCGAGCTGTTCCTCGAGGCGGGCCTGCCGGCAGGAGCGTTCCAGGTGGTGCACGGCGACAAGGAGGCCGTCGATGCCATCCTGACCCACCCGGACATCAAGGCTGTCGGCTTCGTCGGCAGCTCCGAGATCGCGCAGTACATCTACGCGACCGCGGCCGCCAACGGCAAACGCGCGCAGTGCTTCGGCGGTGCGAAAAACCACATGATCGTCATGCCCGACGCGGATCTCGACCAGGCGGTGGATGCGTTGATCGGGGCCGGCTACGGCAGCGCCGGCGAGCGGTGCATGGCGATCAGCGTCGCCGTTCCGGTCGGCGATCAGACCGCGGACCGGTTGCGCGCCAGGCTGATTGAACGCATAGACAACCTGCGCGTCGGCCATAGCCTCGACCCCAAGGCCGACTACGGCCCGCTGGTCAGCGAGGCGGCGCTGCAACGGGTCAAGGATTACATCGACCAGGGCGTGGCCGCCGGCGCAGAAGCCGTGGTCGACGGCCGCGAACGCGCCAGCGACGACCTGCAATTCGCCGAGTCCAATCTCGAGGGCGGGTACTTTATCGGCCCGACCCTGTTCGATCACGTCATCCCGGAGATGTCCATCTACACCGACGAGATCTTCGGGCCGGTGTTGTGCATGATCCGCGCCAAGGACTACGAGGAGGCGCTGCGGCTGCCGTCGGAGCACGAGTACGGCAACGGTGTGGCGATCTTTACCCGTGACGGCGACACCGCAAGGGATTTCACGTCGCGGGTGCAGGTCGGCATGGTCGGTGTGAACGTACCGATCCCGGTGCCGGTGGCCTACCACACCTTCGGCGGGTGGAAGCGCTCCGGCTTCGGCGACCTCAACCAGCACGGCCCGACGTCGATCCAGTTCTACACCAAGGTCAAGACCGTGACGTCGCGGTGGCCGTCGGGCATCAAGGACGGTCCCGAGTTCGTCATGCCGACGATGAAGTAGCGCCTTGATGCCGTCCACCCTGCTTGACGACGACGAGCGGGTCATCACCCACCAGAGCTTGAGGGAACCAGCGAGATCATGCGGGTCGTATCGACGGTGCCAAAGCAACCTGGATCACCGCGGATGAAAGGGCTTCACCATTGAGTAATGGAAGCAAGCGCACGATCGCATTCCTAGGTCTGGGCAATATGGGCGGCCCGATGGCGAACAACCTGGTGGCGAACGGGCACACCGTTCGCGGCTTCGACCCCATCCCGGCGGCGTCGGCGACCGCAGCGGGCAACGGCGTGCAAGTGTTCGACAGCGGGCCAAAGGCGGCGGCGGAGGGCGACGTAGTGATCACGATGCTGCCGAATGGCGATCTGGTGAAGCGATGTTATGCCGAGATCCTGCCCGCAGCAGCGACCGGAACGTTGTTCATCGACAGCTCCACGATATCCGTCCATGATGCCCGGCAGGTCAACAAGCTTGCCGGCTCACATGGTTTTGCCCAGCTCGACGCGCCCGTCTCGGGCGGGGTGGCGGGCGCGGCCGCCGGCACGCTGGCATTCATGGTCGGCGGTGACCAGGTGGCGTTGAAAACTGGGCGCCCCGTGCTGGAATCGATGGCAAGCAAGGTTATTCACTGCGGCGCGTCAGGTGCCGGACAGGCCGCCAAGATTTGTAACAACATGGTGCTGGCGGTGCAGCAGATCGCGATTGCTGAAGCGTTTGTCCTCGCCAATCGGCTGGGGCTGTCTGCCCAGACGTTCTTCGACGTGATCACCCGCGCCACCGGAAACTGCTGGGCGGTGCACACCAATTGCCCAGTTCCAGGACCGGTTCCAACCTCACCCGCCAACAACGACTTCGAGCCGGGGTTTGCGACCGCGTTAATGAATAAGGACCTTGGACTCGCAATGGAAGCGGTGAACTCGACGCGCTCTTCAGCGCCGCTGGGCATCCACGCCGCCGAAATCTACGCGAAATTCTCTAAGCACCACGCCGATAAGGACTTCAGCGCCGTCATCGAGATGTTGGGTACGAGTTAGCGTTCGCGGCCGAGCAGGCTGGCGAGCTGCGCTACGCACGGTGCATTGTCGCACACGCGCGGACTGCACCATAGTCGACGTTTGACGACAGCCATGGCCCTATCGTCATCGGTTTCGGTTTTGCATCCGGATTTGGGTTGGCCGGAACCTTCGCAGGTTTCGTCGCCGCAACACAGTGGTCAATTAGGCGTGCGGCGGTCGGCAATGGCGCCGACGAGCCAGGGTACTTCTCATCCTGCCGTTAAAGGACCTGGCCCCTCGCAGCCCACGCCCCAGTGCACCGTCTACAACGTCATGACCCGCAACAACTAGCTGCAGGGAAGTCGAGGACGACGTGGCGTAACCCGGACCCGCCCGAGCCGGTTCAGCTTCCGGCGTCGAGGAATGCGTCGATGGCGTCGATTGCGTGCTTGATGTCGTAGACGACCACCAAGCCGGCGTTGGTTGGCACTTTGAAACTAACGCCGTCCGGCAGGTCGGCGCCTGCGACCTCGACGTCGATCCGGTGTTGCCAGTACCCGTGGACGACTCCGAGCACGTGCCAGGTAGATCCTTGCCCGCCCCGGTCGGCGAAGACAAGCGGGCCTCCCGAGAAGCCGGGCAGATCGTGGCCGTCGATGATCCACGCGGCGACGCCGTTCAGATGTACCCGCTGCGCGACGATCCCACGCCTCACCGCCGGGAGCCGGCCCATCAGGGGCAGGGTTCCCGGCAGCGGAAACCCGAGAAAGAACACCTCCTGGCTGAGGGCAACTCCGTCAGCGGACGGCACCAGCGTCATGTCGTCGCGAACGATCTTCATTTCACCGAGGTCGAACACCGCGATGTCCGGTCCATCCTGGACCAGCGGGACGGGCACTAGCGACCCCGACAACTCGACGTCGAGTCCATTCTCCCCGGTGAGTGTGAGGTCAGCGACGCCGTTCTGTACTGCGGCGTCGGCCACGTGCTTGGCGGTGATCAGCCACTGCCGGTCTCGATGGTTGATGACGAAACACGATGCGGCGCCGCCGGTGAACTGGACCTTAAACGTGCGCATCCAGCACTGGACGGGAACAACTGCCATGGACAGAGCGTAGGCCGCAGCGGCGACAACGCCGGGCATCGCGAGGTCGTCGAGACGAGCACCTCGTGGCCAGAAAACCCGCAGCGGTCCTCACCGTGTGGGTGGCAACAGATCACTCGTCGTAGAACTGGATCCTCGACGCGCGCCCGCGCCACTCGTTCTCGGCCAGCTTCGTCACGTCCACCCAGGCGTCGGAGACTTCACCGCGGGAGAACGTGACGGAGAAGTCGGCGGCGAAGTCGAAGTCGGCCTTCCGGTAGGTGGACCAACGTTCGGGATCGGGGTCGTACTCCTCGAGCTCCACGATGAGGGTTCCGTCGAGCTCCCCGGCGAGGACCACGCCGGCGTCTTCGTACCGCAGCTCGGACACGAAGACGTCGATGCCGTTTGAACATGGGCGCTCGTCGGCGTGCGAGTTCACGTAGTACCCGCCCATACCGTCGCGGAGCTTCGAGTTGATTTGCTCGTCGATGTCACGTTCGACGGACCGGCGCACGTAGTCGATCGCGTCGGCCATCGAGATGCCGATCACGTCCTCGAGGATGACCAGCGCGCGCTGCCCCTGCGCGTCGAGCTCGGCGATCGACCGCTCTCCGGGGAGGTCGACTTCCTGTCCCTGGAACGTCAACGGCGGCTTCCGGATCGTGTAGTCCCAGGTGTAGGTCTCAGTGAGGATCTCCGGGAAAATCTCCCGGAAGACGGGCATGATCGCCGCTCCGAACGCCGAGATAGCCTCGGCGACATCTGGACTCGCGAGGTCGGCCACGGTCACTGCGAGCAGTGCCTTCACGACGGCGTCGTCCTTGTAGAACCGCTCCAGATTCCGTCGGACCTTCGGTGCCGCCTTCACCGCGGCATTGCGCATAGCGTCGATGCGCGGCGCGTCCTCGAACTCGCCGTTACTCTTTTCCTTGTTGCACGGGCCGCAGATCGGCGCGAGGTTCTCCGCGGCGTCGACGTCGAAGTCCGGCTCCAAACCGCCGCGAGGATTGCGCGGAACGATGTGATCGATCTCCAAGTCTCGGAACGTCTTCGGTGTCCGGCACCAGTAGCACTTGTTGCTCCACGCCTGCACCAGGGCGAGCAGCAGAAGCCGATTCCGTTCCGGCGAGTACGAGTAACGCGCATCCGCGGTCATGAGCCGCTGATCATAATCGCCGCGGTGAACCGGCCACTTCGCCCTCGCCGCGGTCGAACTGAACGGAGCCGATCGGCCAGAGGACTTCTTCGCCCGGGAGCGGGCTTGGCACCGGTTCCTGCGGGGTACGGGGGCTGGCGACGCGGGAGGAAACCGCTGAGCGGCTTGCGCGGTGGGTGGAGCGCTAGCAGATCAGGTCCGAGCACGTCCGCATCGAGATACAGACGACGAGTGACGGCGCGTCGTCCAGTGAAGTCCGATGTGCGTCATAGGCTTCTAGTCGCATATCTACAGGTCGGGGACTGCGCATGGTGATCGGATCGTCGGTCCGTTCGACGGGACCGCATGCCAGCGGCTCTGCTTAAGCGGCGCGCGGCGCTAATTGATCGGGACACGAACGATGCCGACTGGAACAGACGCTGGGCTGCTGGAAAGCCCCAGACCGCAGTCGGTCTACAAGCACGCGATCCTTGAGCAATATGTCATCAGGTTCGCGACGATGACGGCAAGCAAGCTCACCCCGAAGCGGGCGGTACTCTTCGACGGTTTTGCTGGCCGTGGCCGCTTCGATACCGGTGAAGCAGGATCTGCCGAGCACATGATGCTTGCCTCGCAGAAGGTCAAGGCCACCACCCAGATCGACCTTCTCCTGATTGAGAAAGATCCGAAGGACTACGAATCCCTTAACGCAGTAGCCGACGAGTACCGCGCCCGAGGTATCCACATCGACAGCCACAAGGGTGATTGTGGGGATCACATCGACGAGGCTTTGCAGTTGGCCGCCGGAGCCAGTCTGTTCGTCTTCCTCGACCCCTGCGGGGCCGTGCTCCCGATGGAATCTATCAAGGGCATCCTCCACAAGCGGGGCACCTGGCCGCGGACCGAGGTGTTGTTGAACTTCAGCGCGGACCTGATCCGACGAGCAGGTGGCCAACTGAAGAAGGGCCAACTAGACCTCGGCGGAGTCGCGAAGGCAGACGCAGTGTGCGGCGGCGAGTGGTGGCGAGACGTCGCGTTGCAGGCTCACGCTGCCTGCAGCGGGAAGAACTGGGAATCAGCCGCCGAGGCCGTAGCCATCGAGTACGCCAGGCGTCTCACCGGCGAAACCGGGTACGGATTCGTCGTCGCACCGGTACGGCGGCAGATCCACTATCAGCCGGTCTACTACCTGATTTTTCTTACACAGGATCCTCATGGACTCTGGGTGTTCGGCGTCGCCGCTGCCAAAGCCCGTGAGAAGTGGATCGACTTCCTCGGGCCGGACCCAGACGAGCGAGAAGGCATGCTGTGGGACACCGTGGCCGATCAGCTCGAGAGGGAACACGCCAAGGCGATCGCACACATCGCCGACAACCTGCGACGGCTGACTGAGGACGGGAAGCCGAAGGCAGTTGTTCGTCATGTCAAGGGGGTATACGGGATCTCTACGGCGAGGCCAAGGAGACCGCGTTCACGGCGGCGGTTCGTGCACTGGTGAAGTCGGGTGAGATCGATTTCGTGACGAAGGGTCAAAAGCCGCACCAGCACGTCATCCGCAAGGTGGTGCGCCCTAACCCGTAGCGGCCTCGGGCATCGCGTCCCACAGCTGGCCTTCGAGTTCTCGGCCGGCTGCCTTCGGGGTGCGGCCACCCCACTGCTTGAAGAAGAACGGAACCCCGGCCTCGGTGCACGCGTCGCGGATGCCTTGCGCCCAGGACAGCTGCATCGGCCGGTACCGGGTTCCTGACTCACCGCCGGCGATCACCCAGCCAATACCTGTGAGGTCGATCCCGTCGAGCGGCCCGAGCAGCGGCTCACAGGACAGGAACCGGACGGCGGCCGGAACCTCGCGGAGGTGATCGACGCGCGGCAGGGCCTCGGCGTTCTCCACCGACACACCCATCCAGAGGTTGTCCGGCCAGTCCAACTTGTCGGCGACCCGGCGCAGACGCAGACTCCGCTTCGTCAGCACCTGGTAGGTGTGTTGCGGGGTGTCCCGGCAGACATCGAACACGTCGCGGATGAAGTTCAGCGGCACCCGGGCGTGGAACAGGTCGCTCATCGAGTTCACGAACACCACCCGGGAGTTGCGCCAGCGCCGCGGCTCGTCGAGGGCGTGCGGATGCACCGTGACACCGAAGCCGGGGCCGGAGGTGCGCGGATCGCCGTCGACCTGGTACTTCGCCGAACCCATGGCCTTCAGGCGCTTGGCCAGGGTCATCGCGTAGCAGTGGTCGCAGCCGGCGGAGACGCGGTCGCAGCCGGTGACGGGGTTCCAGGTGGCCTCGGTCCACTCGATCGCCGAACGGTCCGCCATCGCGTGCTCCCCTCACCTGCGGTTTCCTGCGTCCGCCGCCACTCTATGGTGTGGTACCGACGAGGCAGGCGGTGCCATTGTGACCGGTGTGTCGCAGGCCACTCCCCGTAGGTGATTCTCGCGGCCCGTCTACCGCGCCGGCTGGATAAACAGCGGCCGGTGGAACTGCTCACCCTCCAGGTGGTCGAACCGCTCCAGGCCGAGTGAGGCCCAGAACTTGTGCGCCTCCTCGCTGTACGCGAACAGCCGCCGGTCGGGTCTTCCAGTACCTGCACGAACCATGGCTCGCCGACGTAGTACTGGCGTGGCTCATCTCACCAGCGCTCGTTCTGGTACGCCACGGACCAGTCGAACGGAGGGAGCCACGAGTGCTTGCTCGCGGCGCCGCGGTGGTGGTCGACGAGCTGCAGCGACATGTGCGAAGCCTATGGGCGGGTGTCGACACACTGTTACCGGCGGGGTTTCGCACATGAAGGTATGAGGGGCACATCCGTGTCTCTCGAACCTCGAGAATCAGGAGAGCCACGTCATGGCGATCTGCGGATACTGCAACCACCCCGGCTACCACGCCCAGTTCATCCCGCCAGGAGCTGAACCTTCCCGGCGGTGCGGGGACTGCCCGCGCTGCCGTCAGGAGCTGGACGGGCGGACGGACCGGCGCCGGTAGCTGAAGTGCTGACCCCGGGGCTGGTCGATCCGGTCCCGGGTTCGGCAGGCGTGCGCCGACGGGGCCGGCGCAGTCGCGGGGAACGGTTCTGCACCCCTCCCACGTACCGTCCGCCACATGAACGAGAACAAGACGAACCGCACGGATCTCAAGACGGCGTTCCCGGACGTGGACAAGGTGGCGCGTACCCTCATGTACGCACTGGCCTCAGCTCTCGCCTCTGACTTTGACGAGGCGCGCCGGCTCGGTTGCACGGACCTGTTGCTGGTGACCACAAACTTCGTCACCCAGCTGTGGATCGGATCGCCCGGCCGAGGTGCCTCGACGACGATCACCAAGACGGTGACGCCATCGAACGGGACGTAGAACGGCGTCCATCGGGTTCCGTACACGTAGGTCTTGATCGCCTGCCCGAGGTCGGCGTGATCGACGGCACCAACGCCTGCGGCCGCTCCCGGCTCCGCGCCCACCACCATGTACGTGATGCCCTCGCAGGCGAGCTGCGCCTGTTCGACGGAGCGGTTGGCGAACCCGAGGATCGCCTTGGCGACGGCGAACTTGCCCGCCGCCTTGGTGAGGTCGGGGCCGTTCTTCCACTCCAGCCAGTTCTTCTCCTGGGTGCCGGCCGGCGAGCCGTGGATCGCCTCGACCAAGATCCGCAGCTCGTCGTCGGTGCGCATCGCCCGGGTGGTGTCGATGTTGCTCAGACTGCGCGGCTGGGAGTCCACAAGATGAGCGTATTGCTGGCCGGTGACTGCGCGGTGATGTAGGGCCGATGGTCCTTCAGCAGCCGGCGTTAGACACGGCCAGCGAATGGTGCATCGAGCGCACCGAAGAGGTCGGTGCCCAAACCGGTGTATTCGTCTGCGGACGCGTCGGGGCGTGGCGGAGGGCAGCGACCCGACGACAGTTTTGACGACGCTGACGACAGTTGCTGCCCCAAATACGTCGCCTACACGGCAATCAGCGGAGAATCATGCCTGGTCGCGGGGTCTGCCCGGTCCTGACAGTGTGGGGGCCGAGGGGATCGGAATCCCTTTAGCGCCACAATATTTGGAAGGCCAGTCGCTGCCGCGCTCCTTCGGTCTATTCGGGGCCGTGGGCAAAGATGGAATCGAGGCATGAGGCGACCAGAATGATCTGGTCGTCGAGGTTCTCTTCGCAGACGGGTTCGAGGTGTTCTTTGCGGCGCCACGCGGCCCATTTCGCTTGTCCGACTGCCCCGTAGCCGGCCAGATGCGGTGCGACGGGTTCGAGGGTGACGCCGCGGTGCTGTGCGACGGCTCGTGCCGAGCGGAGCAGTTCATCGGAGTTAATGCCGTTGTGGGCGAGCTGGACGATGTCGACGTAGTCACGCCAACGGGTGCTGGTGATGCCGCGTTCAAGGATGGTGACGCCCTTCTCGGCGATGCTGGTCTCGGGCGCGTAACCGAGGAGCGTGATCGGGTCGCCGAGGATCCGGTCGATCGTCACTTTCCGGGGTGGCGGCACGATCGGGTCCCCAGTAGATACGTCCCAGGCCGCGACGCCCTTCCACGGTGCAATCGACACGGCGACCCGCACGCGCAGGCCCGGGTAGTCGGCCTGCTCGCGGATCTCGTGCACGCTGATCGTGTCGAGGTCGAACACCACACCGTCATCGACGTCGATCGCGGCGATGTCCCGAACCACCTGGGCGAGATGCTCGGCGGTGACGTCGGCGCGGAAGGCGTTGGCGTCGGCGTCCTTCGTTGGTCGCCGTACCCCGTAGGCGGCCAGCAGAATTCCTCCCTTGAGGACGAAGTCGCCGGCGTGGGGGGTGCGGGTGAGCCGGTCCAGGAACGATTCGAGAGCGTGCCGGATCAGATACTCCTGCGTCGGTGCGTCGATCCCGCTCTTGGCTGCTGTGGATCGGGCGACGGCCTGGATCCGGCGGAACACCGCGTCACCGGAGCTCATCCCAGCATCTGCAATGCCTGCAAGACCGGGGACTTTGCCCGCGGCAGGCGGGATGCGATCTTGATCAGCCGGGCCGGTTTGCCGCCTCGGCGCAGCCATTCTCGCAGCGCGTCGCGCGCCAGTTCGTATCCGACTTCGCTGCGGAGCCGGAACGCGTCGGCGATCGACCGCTCAGGCGAGTAGATCCCGATCGTCTGATCGGATCCCGGGATCGGGATCTCCTCGCGTCCGATCTCGAATGTGGCCCGGTCGAATTGATGCCACGCGATCACACCCGTGCTCGCCGGTGTCCTCGACCCGCGGGGGATCGCGGCGTCCAACGCACCGGGAATCGCGTCGGTCAGGTCGTAATGGGCTAGCGCGGAGACCAGACAGATCGTGGCATCCGGGCGGCGGGTCGCGGCCTCGAGCAGATCCCAGTCGGCAGGCGACGCGTCCGCGGGCAGGTAGATACCCCGGGCGATGCGATCCAACTGACCAGCACGCGCGCCGCGGTAGAGCGCGCTGCGCGACAGGCCGGCGCGCCCCGCAGTGCTCGGCGTCAGGGCTTCCACGACGCCACCTCCTCTCTCAAGAGAATGATACGGAACGTCTACAGATAATCGTACCTGTAGACGTTCCGTATCGGGCGGCCTCGAAACTCAGTCAGGTCCAGGCGCGTGGTATTGGAACCCGCAGACAGGCGCCCTTCAATTCTTGACCACTCCAGATCTTGACCCCTAGGTACGCGCGGGGATGGCCGCGCAATCTTTGGGCGTGGCTCATCTACATGTACAAGCCGCGTTTGATTGGCTCCTGGCTCCTTGTTGACGGGGGTGACCGAGACCGAGGCGTGCGCCGCGTAGTACGTCACCTCAATCCCGGCATCCATTTCCGGGGCCGGTTTGCCCATCCCGCTCAGACGTTGCCGCTTTGCTCACCTTGAGCACACCGTTAGCCAGCATCTCGGCGGCGTCCCAGACTTCCGTCGTACCGTCAACAAGCCGAACGGTAACCTGCTCAAGATCATCGTCCATACGCTCTAGCCTAGGTCGGCGACCCACACAACGGCGTCGGTCAGCCACCGGGCCGTCGGCTCAGCGACCGTTTGCGTCCCCCCGGGATACCGAAACCCGGGGGTCCCCATTTCAGATACCAATCGACCAGACCAAACCCCCGTTGTGCCAAGAGTGTGCCAAGACGGGATGGCACAGCCCGACAATCCGGAGACACCGTGGACACGAACCCCTCGCTGACCTGGGCATTCCTAGACGCCATGGAACCGCGTGAAACACCGTAGACCGTCCGGCTCGGATTTACACGCCAACGGTAGGCAGTTCGATGCCCTCCGCCCACCCTTGCTTAGATAGGTCAAGTGGCGGGTTCGGCGGGCCGCTCCTATCAGAACTAAAGATCCGAGACGGCATCTAGAGGACCGCTCCGTGTTCGCGACGGGGCCACGACCACCCAGACAGCCCTTCGAGTCGGAGCCGACGGTCGTCGTCGAGGATGTTGTTGGCGAAATTACTACGTTGCATGTTGACCCAATTTCCGAGCCGGAATCCGTCCACGATGTAGGACTGCGGTACGCGGGCGTGGCCGTGCTCTTCCGCATATCTCTGGAGGTGTCTGAATCCCTCCTCCCACTTGGCTTGCCGTGAATCCCATGACCAACGCGGCTGCGCTTCGAGACGGTGTAGACGTTCAGTGTCAAGCCGGTTTTCGCGGCGGAAGACCCGTTGAGTGTTGACCCACTTACCGAGCTTGAACGCATCGATGACGTAGTTCTGCGGCACGAGGGCGTGGCCGTGGCATTCGACGTACTCCTGGAGTCGACGGAAACCCTGCTCCCATTGAGCAGCGCGGGCGTCCCAAAACCAACCGGGCAAGTTGGCGAGACGGTGTTCACGTTCGGGATCAAGGGTGCCTTTCGCGTGCTTGTGGCGCTGAACGGTGACCCACGAACCCAGTTTGTAGCCGTCGACAACATATGACTGCGGTACAAGGGAATCGCCGTGGTGCTCGATGTAGTCCCGAAGTCGCCGGAATCCTTCTTCCCACGCACGGTCGTAATCTGTTGCTCTCCAGGTCCAACTGGGTAATTCTTCGAGGCGCTCACGACGGCGCGGGTCCAACGTTCGTTTGGCATACCGAACCCGCTGGATGCTTACCCAGTTGCCAAGGTCGTGTCCGCCCACTTTGTAGGACTGCGGAACGCAGGCGTTGCCATGTACTTCGATGTAGGCGAGAAGGTTCGTGAAGCCCTCCTCCCACTGAACGTCCAAGGCGTTCCAAGCCCAACCGGAAAGCGTTTCCAGCCGAGCCCGACGGTCGTCATTGAGCAGACCTTGGGCGAACTTGTCTCGTTGAACATTGACCCACGCGCCGAGCCCGTAGCCATCTGCCTTGTAGGACACCGGGACACGGGAATGACCGTGGCGGTCGACATAGTCCAGGAGCTGGTGAAATCCTTCGTCCCATTGATCGCGGTGGAAATCCCAGGACCAACCAGGTAGGTCCTGAAGTCGACTTCTGCGGTCCATGTCGAGGATGCCGCTGGTGTACTTGTTGCGTTGGCCGTTAACCCACGCTCCGAGTCGATGACCGTCGATGGTGCAAGATCTTGGGACGCGAGCGTGACTGTGCTGCTCTACGAACTTCTGTAGTAAACCGAACCAGAACTCCCATGAGGTGGTGGTCTGCTCAACAAGGCGCACCTTGAACGCTTCGGCAAATGCGGCGTCGACCTTCTTGGGAATGTCGACATGGATCTTGGGGGGAAGCCGGGGTTTCCCGCCGTGACGGCCCAGCTCCCGGCGTAATTCGTCAAGTTGCCGCCCCAGCTCCTCGTCGTGGGACCGCAGTGCACGGATCACGTCCCACACCGGCTTGAACACCGACGATTCCAATGCGCTCTCGGCGTCTGTGGCGGTGTCGATGAACACGGGGATCACGATGGTCCCCGTCTTCTTGTTGTCGGCCTTCCTAATCGCACGTCCCACTGCTTGAACGATGTCCACCTCCGAGCGGCGCGGGTCAATGAACGCCACCCCGTCGAGAGTTGGCACGTCGACGCCCTCCGCGAGACACCGGGCGTTGGACAGCAGACCTCGCTCTTCGTCCTTTAGGTCTGCGAGCCGATGGATCAGACGGGATCGCTGCCCGGCGTCCATATCTCCGGAGGCGTAGCGGGCCCACAGGGTCCCCGTGGGTCGCTGAGCGGCCGGCATCCACGCAATTACCTTGACCATTGAGGCAGCGAAGTCACTTGCCCGACTCACATAGGAGTGGAAGGAGATGGTCCGCCGGAGATCGTATTCACCCATAGCCTTGGCCACACCGATCTGTCCTGCGACCTTTCGTGCGCTGGTGGGAGTTTTCCCGTCAAGGGTCACGAACGTGCCCCGCTCGGCCCATTCCCGGTAGGTTGCATCGTCAACGCCGATCACGGCGACCCGGTAGTCGGTTAGCAGCTTTCGTTCGATTGCCTGGCTGAATCCGAGCTTGTGGAACACCTCGCCGAACTTCTCCCAGTCGTCCATGGAGGCGTACTCGAAGTTTTCATCCTTCGCCGCCCGTTTGGTGCTCTCCGAATACACCCGTGGTGTCGCCGTCATGAACAGCCGCCGCTTGGCTCTGATCTTGCCCGCATCGAGGACGGTGGCGAAGTCCGACGAGACTGGCCCGGCACACCGGTGAGCCTCGTCGGCGATAACCAGGTCGAACGCGGGAACACGGCCCAGCTCATAGGCTTTCGCGACCTGTGGGGAGGACTGGTAAGTGGCGAACACCACCCGAGGACCGAGCCGTCGAAGGAACGCAGCGATCTCGGCCGGATCGGTGGTGACGGGAACGCCGAGGTCGCTGGTCCGCTCCACGATAGCGTCCTCGTCGCGACTCACTGTTGCATCGGAGCAGACAGGCAGGGTGGCGAACTCATCGCGTCGGTGGGCGTACCAAACCCGCATCGTCTGCTTCAGCAACGAGAGCGACGGCACCAGAATCAACGTCCGGTCGGCGGCCAACTTCTCTTTGATGAACAAGGACGTGAGCGTCTTGCCCGTCCCGCACGCCATGATTAGTTGACCCCGATCTGCGGAGCTGAACGCCTTCACAACGTCCTTGATCGCGTCGCGCTGGTAGTCGTGCGGCTTGCTCGGCTTCGACGGCGGCGACGGCCGCAAGTGATCCGGAGAGACTGGCCATACGAGGTATTCGTCGGCGGCTCGCAGGTCAGACAGCCCGACGAAGGTCACATCCTTCTTCTGAGCGTTCACCGTCCGTTGTGCGATGCCGTGCAGCTGGTCGGTTGTGGCGATCAGCAGCCGCTGATGAAACTGGTCGACGTTCGACTCGGCCAGGAACTTGTTCAACTCCCGTTTGGGAATGGGCTTACCGTCGGCGTAAGCCTTGGCCTGGACTGCCCACAGGTGCCCATTCGTGTCCTCTGCGACCAAGTCGATGCCCGCTTCTGCGTCGCTCCATCGGTCGGGCCACTCCTTCCACATCCAGACGTGCCGCAGCCGCTGCTTGTAGAGCGGGTCGTTCGTGAGGAACCACTTACAGACATGTTCGAACTGCTTGCCTCGGACCCTTGGGTCGGGGTCGAGACGGTCGAACAGGTCGCTGAATGCCCCCACGGCGGGGATAGTAATCCAGGGCTACGACGGCTATAGCGCGATATAAACCCACTCGTCTGAACGAGCTTCCGCACTGAGCGTCCCGCCACCCCATCGGGTGAGGAGTCACCGGAGTGGTGGCATTGAAAAGTACCGCGCCACTAGGCAAGCCGGCGTCGCTTGTTCATCCGTGAAATGCGGGAGTTGATCCAATCGGGATCAACGATCGCAAGCTCTTCACATATGCAAGGGTTACCGTGAGTACCTGTGGCAACTCTCGATCGGCCCCGTGAGGCAACCGTCCGGCGGTTATTCGCGCTGTCGATGAATCGCTGCGCCTTCCCTGGCTGCACTGCGCCAATCGTGACGCCGGATACCGGGACCATAATCGCCGATGTGTGCCATATTCGGGCGCAGAATGCCCAAGGGCCCCGGTATGACCCCAGTCAATCCGACGAGGAGCGGCACGGGATCGACAATCTTGTTCTGATGTGTCGGAACCATCACAAAGTAATCGACGCCAACGAGAACCTTCAGATCTATACCGTGGAGAAGCTCGTAGAGATCAGGATTACCCACGAGCAAAAGGCGCTTGAGTCCGGAGAAGAATTGGACGCACCGCCCAGCGTGATTGAGGCCCTGAGATTAACCGCAACGGTCTATGAGACCGGAGCGATTCATCAAGACTTCAGGAACGCGACATTCAAGGTTGGCGGCGAAGGCGGATGGTTCGCGGGTCATGGCGGCCATGGCGGCGTCCTGACAATTGTGGGCATTGCGGCTCTTCCGCCGGCTCTAGCTGACGAGATGAACATCGACCTACGTGGCGGAGATGGGCAGGCCCCTGGCGCTGGCGGCGGAGGCGGTGGAGCACTCCGCTTCGAAGGCCGGGCACTCACGGAATCCGATGTGTCGAATGGCCTTCAGGTACCGATTTTTCTTCCCCGCAAGTAGCGCCCGAGTCGCGGAGTCGTTGTTTTATGTGCTGGGAGGCGGCTGGGAATTTTGTAATGTCCCCGCATTGCCATTCACCGCCCCGCTCGACTTGGTGTTTATGGTCGAATTTGGAAGCGTTGAAGTTAATACTTTGCTCAAATTCGAAATATTCCTGCGAGATCCCTCGGGTGTCGAGCTGGTTCTGGGCAGCCTAGATGCTGCGGTTGCAGATTCGGCAAGCGCCGTAAAGCGATATTGCGCCAGCGCAACGCTCCAGATGCGTGTTGACACGACCGGGGTCCACGAACTCGGCCTGCGATCCGGCGGCATACGGCTCGCACGGTATCCGTTGGAGATCAAGCTTATGACTCCTGGGTGGGGCCGGGCGAACGGCAACGGCGTCTAACCAGGCATGGACGACGACGAACGCGAAGCAATCGAGCAGAAGGACTCGACCCCGATACGCCCCAGCCGTTCGAGCGGCTCGATCTTGCTACGACTGACCACTCACGTGTTGCGACTAGCT
The DNA here is from genome assembly GCA_963759655.1 of uncultured Actinomycetota bacterium. Taxonomy (GTDB): domain Bacteria; phylum Actinomycetota; class Actinomycetes; order Mycobacteriales; family Mycobacteriaceae; genus Mycobacterium. The sequence goes on from CAVXAG010000020.1 coordinate 316,046, forward strand.
CTTACTTTCGTGAAGGCGGTAGAGATCTTCATGCCGCGGCGGGCCGTCGTCGCCGGCCGGGTTCGGATACACGCGCGGCACTGTTACGTCGCGTAACACGTCGAGGCATATTCCGAGTACACGGACTACACGCATAACAACATAGAACGCCAGAACACGCAGTTCAGAACTCATTTCCGCAGTTTCAATACGGGGTTCGAATCCCCTTAGCTCCACAGATGAAACGCCAGCTAGAGTGCTAGCTCAGCCGTAGCTGATCACCTAGTCCGAGACCGCCCGGTCCGCAGCTGGTCCGCAGCAGATTTGATCGCCGCGTCGAGCCGGTCCGCAACGCCGTCCAGGTCCTCATCGAACAGGTCCGCGTACACATCCAGCGTCATAGACGCCTTGGCGTGCCCGAGCATCCGCTGGACCGCCTTCACATTCGCCCCGGCGCTGATGGCCATTCTCGTGCTCTAGCCGTTCGGCCAGCCGCATTTACATCGGCCGGGCTTATAGCAGCGCAACCGTATGGCTAACGCTACTGGCTGGCTTGCAATAATGTAGCGGTTTGCATATACGACAAAACCGCAGTTCAGGTGGCGTATCTCAACGTCTCAGCGAACCCCCGCTCTGGGGGCTGTTAACCGCAAGCACGTATGAACGCGAAAGATGTAGGACGGCAACGTATTTGGAGAGAATGCGATTTATGTCGCGATGTCAACTTGAACTGGCCCCGGAGTGACGAGGCGGATTCCAGCGGTCGTTGCAACACTGGTGGTCAATGAGCTTGTGCGAGTAGCTTATCGAGGCGTTCGGCCGGCGTTTGCCAGTTGAGGGTTTTGCGGGGTCGGGTGTTAAGTTGTGTTGCGACAGCGGTCAGGTCAGCGGCGCTATGTATCGATAGGTCGGTGCCCTTGGGAAAATATTGGCGCAGCAGGCCGTTCGTGTTCTCATTCGATCCCCGCTGCCAGGGAGAATGCGGATCGCAAAAGTAGACCGCGATGTCGGTGGCAAGGCTGAATTCGCGGTGGCGTGCCATCTCCTTGCCCTGATCCCAGGTCAGCGAGCGCCTCAGTTGTGTGGGCAGGGTGCCCAGCGTGGTGATCAATGCGTCATGGACGGCGGTGGCGGTGCCGCCGGCGGGCAGATGCGGCAGCATCACGTAGCGAGTTGAGCGTTCCACCAAGGTGCCGATCACCGAATGATGGCTGGCGCCGACGATCAAATCGCCTTCCGTAAGACTGTTGATGGCCCGGGAGAGCCGGGTATGGCTGAGGTCGCCTTGCGCTTGGTCGCTAATTGGGAATGTCCGCTCGGCTCTCCGGGGCGCCCTGGCTGCTAATTGAGATCTGCGCTCGGTCGCTGGTTACGGATGCGTCGGCGGGGTGTTCCACGGGCCGTTGTCAACCATTTGGACTAACGGACGGAGGAGCGTGGCCGCACAACGAGACATAGTCTGGGTCGGCGTCGATGTCGGCAAAACCCATCATTGGGCGTGCGTCGTAGACGCCGAAGGAAAAGTTCTATTGTCGGTCAAGGTCGCCAACGATGAAGCTGCGATAGTGGCATTGCGCGCCAACGTGGGCTCGCTGGCGATGCAGTTGATCTGGGCCGTCGACATTATCGGCGCGCCGTCGGCGTTGCTGCTGGCGTTGCTGGCTCGGACCGGCCAATCGGTGCGTTACGCGTCGGGGCGGGTGATCGCGGCGATGAGCGCTGCCTATGCCGGGGAGGGCAAAACCGACGCCAAGGACGCCTACGTCATTGCCGAGACCGCCCGCCTGCGCAGGGATCTGGCGGTCATCGACGCCGGCACCGACCTCGTTCGCAACCTCGCGGTGCTGACCGGGCATCGAGAGGATTTGATCGCCGACCGGGTGCGAATGATCAACCGGCTGCGCGACCTGATGACCAGCGTGTTTCCCAGCCTAGAGCGGGCGTTCGACTACTCCTCGCACAAGGGAGCGTTGGTGCTACTCACCGGCTACGCAACCCCCGACCGGATCCGCCGCATCGGTCAGACCCGCCTGACTGGCTGGCTGCGGAACCGGAAGGTGCGCGGCTCGGCCGACGTGGCCGCCCGCGCCGTCGCCGCAGCCAGGGCACAAACGGTTGTGCTGCCCGGACAAGATCTGACGGCGAGCATCATCACCGAGCTGGCCAACGGCATCCTTGCCCTCGACGACCGACTGAAAGTCCTCGATGCCCAGATCGAGGTGACATTCGCCGCACACCCGCACGCGGCAATCATTCAGTCCATGCCCGGCTTCGGCCCGTTCCTCGGCGCCTCGCTCTTGGTCGGCGCCAACGACTTACGCGCATTTCCCAGCGCCGGACACCTCGCCGCCGCAGCTGGACTCGTGCCTGTCCCGAACGACTCCGGGCGACGCACGGGTAATCTGCACCGCCCACGGCGCTACAGCCGCCCGCTACGACACGTGTTCTACCTCTCCGCGCAGACCAGCATGATGCGCGCTGGGCCCAACCGCGACTACTACCTCAAAAAGCGCGCCCAAGGCGCCACCCACAGCCAGGCCGTCATCTCCCTCGCCCGCCGCCGCATTGACGTCTTGTGGGCACTGCTGCGCGAAAACCGAACCTGGACCGCGGCACCGCCGCCGCTCGCTCAAGCGGCTTGACAACACCATTGAGATTCCCAATGACCGGGTACGGCGCGGTCGGCGACCTCGGCGGGGCGCTCGCTGATCATGACCATCCCGGGAATCGTGCCGGTCGGCATCGCGTTCGAGCCGCGCCGTGGCCGGCGCATGGCGCGGCCGGTGCGCAGGGCGCGGTGCAGTTCACGGCGCAATCCGCCACGTCCTTGCACGTAGATTGCCTGATAGATGGTTTCGGGCACCAGATGCCTCTCCGGCTGGCCCGGGAAGCGGCGGCGCAGCTCGTGGCAGATCTGCTCGGGACTCCACCACCGGTCCAGCAGCTGTTGCACCATTGTGCGCAGCTCAACATCGGCAGCCAACTTGCCCGGTCGTGGTCGCGGACGGCGCCCCAGGGCGCGTCGGTGTGCGGTGAAGGGCCGGTAGGAGCCGGTGACGGGATCGGCGTTGCGGCGCAGTTCGCGGCTGATCGTGGACGGGTCACGGCCGAGCTTGCGCGCGATCACCCGTATCGAGCAGCCCAGGCGATGCAGGTCGGCGATGTGGACGCGTTCATCCTCGGACAAGAACCTCGCCGACACTGGAGGCGCCGGCGAGGTGATGGGCCGGTAGTAGTACTCCCGGCCCTTGTTGCGGAGACGACGCCCGTGTCGCCAGTGCTGACCGGTCGAACGGCTAATCCCGACCAGCCGGCACGCCTCGGAATTGGTGAGCCCCTGTTTCATCAGGCGAAAGTAGTGCTCGCGCTGGGCCGTTAACGGTTTGCCAGGCCCGGGATTATGGCGTTGATGCGCATCTGTCACCTGCAACTCCTGAAAGGTCAGGTGTTGCAACCACCGCTAGAACCCACGCGAGGCGAATTGGCTCCAGGCTGTTCGCCTGCGATCGGGGGGTCGGGTTTAACGAGGACTTCGCCGACTCCTGGCCGCACTAAGACAGCGGCTTCGGTACAGGCTCGCCGCACTTCGTGTTGGCCCATGCAGTATGTCTCGCCAAAGGCACAACTACGGCGCGAGAGGCCGTTTCAAGAAACACACGATGCTGTACTCAAAAGTCCACGTTTGTCTATTGTTGGGGCCCCAGACGCCGGTTTGAGTACGTTGCACCGAGCAGTTCACCATCTCCCACCCCTGTTGTCCGAAGGTGTCCATCCGTTCACCTACCTTGTCTACTAGAGTCTCCAGACTCTCGTTCGCGTAATAGGCCCAGTTGTACTCCCACCGCTGCGGATACCACTTGCCATCTGACGCCAACCACCAACCAGGCCCCGGCGAAGGAGTGCTCATCTCGTCACCCTACGGCAGAGACGGTGAAGATCGCGGCGCTTTGCGTGTTAGCGGTGGACTGCTACCTAACTATCGCGCCTGGCATTGAAACGTACCCTGCCGCAACATATCTCGGGCCAACGGAGCGCCCAAAGGACTGGCGCCTTGGGCATTTCGCCTACACCCAGAGGGGACAACAGCAAGATTCCAGAGCGTCAATCGTTGCATGACGCAGACCCGCGTTACCAGCACATACGCTAGGTTGATCGCATGACTACTCCGGGTGACTCCAGCGAAAATCCGCAATCCGGGGGATACGAGCCGCCTCCCATCGAGCAGACGCCGGGTCAGCCGGGCTATCCGGCGCCGGGCTATTCACCGCAGGGCGGCTCGCATCCGCTCCCGCCCCCGCCGCCGTCGGAGCCGCCCAAGCGCTCCGCGCCACCGAATTATTCATCGCCGGGGTATGGATCTTCCTCTGCGGGCGTGCCACCTACCGGTTGGTCGACCAACAGGCTGGCGTACTGGTCATTGGTGTCCTCAGGGTTCGGCTTCCTGTGCGGCATCGGGTCGATAGTCGGCATCGTTCTCGGCCTGATCGCGCTCAACCAGATCAAGCGGACCAATGAGGGCGGCCGGGGACTGGCGATCGCGGGCATCGCGGTGGGAGCTGTGGGGTTGGTTGTGTTCATCGCCGTCTTTAACCGCATGTCCGGCTCCTCATGAGTACCGAGGATCGCGGCGAACAACCGTTCCACGGTGTCGAGTACCCTAAAGTCTCAGCGAACGCGTAGGGACCCTCGCAGCCGGGTTCTCCGCCCTCTTCGTGGCTGTCCTACAGCGCCACGCCCGCGGCAAATCCGCTGGTCACGGCTGTTTTGGTTGTACGATAAGACACTTCGTACAGCTTCGTACAGGAGACGAGTGGCCGAAAGTTGGCTAGTCCCAAGGACTTTCACCGCTCAAGAATAGCCGAAAACCGTTGAAAACAAAGGACTTTCGAGTGAAACAGGACAATAACGGACAAGAGCCCGGCCATAGGCGCAGGGTCGACAAAGAAATCCAGAATGCCCGCGACCTGGAGATTCATGCCATGCATTATCAAGCGTGGTATGAGCTGGACTGAGATCGGCGCGGAGCTTGGCCTGCCTAGGTCAGGATCTCTGAGTAGGGTTCGATTCCCTCCACCAGTCTTGTGTCACCTGCCGCTTGCTGGCCCGCACAGGCGTCCCCACGCGATGCTTCATCGATCCTGGGGCTCATGCCGATCGAGTCACGAATTCCTCCGTGGTAGCTGAACGTCTCTGTCTACACTTGCCCCACTCAATATGGGCTGGGCAGCAATAGGGGGAGTTCGGTGCAACGATCATCGCGATCCTGGCCGCCGCCATCGCCGTTGTGGCGGTGCTGATGGTGCCTAGCATGGCCGCGGCCGCGCCGCAGCCAAAGGATGATCCGTTCTACTCGTACACTGGCCCCCCGCCGCTGGCGAGCATCGCGCCGGGAACGGTGCTGAAGACTCGCAGCATTCCTTACCATGCAGTCGGTGTCCCGACGTTGCTCACGACCACGCAGCTGCTCTACCGGTCGACCAGCCAGACCGGCAACCCGACCGTCAACGTCACCTCCGTCATTCAGCCGCCGATCCAGCTTGACAAGACGAAGGTGATCTCGTACCAGTCCGCCTACGACTCGCTCAACCAGAACGACGAGCCGTCGTACGCGATCTCGGGCGGACTCACGCTCGGCGGACTCATCAGCGGCGTCGAGCCGGCGATCTTCGGTCCGTTCATCGCCGACGGGTACACGGTCATCGTCTGCGACACCGAGGGTCAGAGGGCGGACTTCGCCGCAGGCCCCGAGTACGGAATGAACACGCTCGACTCGATCCGCGCCGCGTTCAACTCATCGACCGTCGGGCTGCCGAGCGACGCAAAGGTTGCCATGCTCGGATACTCCGGCGGTGCGATCGCCACCGAGTGGGCCGCCGAGCTGGCCCCGACGTACGCGCCCGACCTCAACGCGCGCATGATCGGCGCGGCCATGGGCGGCGTGCTCGTCGACCCGGCGCACAACCTGCACTACGTCGAGGGCAGCTGGATTTGGGCCGGCGTCATGCCGATGGCGATTGTCGGCATCGCGCGCGCGTTCGAGATCGATTTCACGCCGTACCTCAGCGCCTACGGCGCAAAGCTCTACAACGACATGCAGACCGCGTCGATCATCGACGTCCTCGGCCAGTACCCGGGCTTGAAGTGGACCGACCTGGCCAGCCCCGCATACCCGACTCCCGAGAGCCTGCCGCTTTACGTCACGCAGGCCAACAAGCTGATCATGGGCACCGGCGGTACGCCGACGATCCCGCTGTTCATCGGCCAGGGCGCCAACGGTGTGCTCCAGGGCACGCCGGGCGACAAGGCGGGCATCGGCGCCGGCGACGGCGTGATGATCGCCGGCGACGTGCGCACGCTGGCCCGCGGCTACTGCGCGAAGGGCACGAAGGTCCAGTACGAGCAGTACGACTTGCTCGGCCACGTCTCGAGCATCGTGATCTGGCTGGCGAACTCGATCGCCTGGATCAAGCAGCGCTTCGAGGGACTGCCGGCGCCGCAGAACTGTTCGTCGATCGCTCCGGGCAACTCGCTCGCGCCGATTCCGGTTCCGTAGACTCGGCCCGCCGCCTGGGAGTCGATCGAGCATGACCGGTCTGGCAGCGTTTCGACGATGTGGTATTTCGGCTGGGCCATACTGCGGATAGTCCCAGACTGAGGTGTAGGAACTGCATGCTCACATCGCCTGCTGCGCCCACATTTTGCCCACAGTTACAGATAACTGGTGTGAACTACTGTTATGTATTTGAGCAGTTAGAGCGAGTATCGAGCCCATGACCAGGTAGCTATGTAGGGTTCGAGTCCCTCCGCCCGGTTGCGTCCCAACGCCGGTGTAAATGGCGACTGACTTCGGTTCCTTGGCGGCCATGTTAGGCGACGGCGCCGACAGTTTCCGGTGTCTGGGCTGGGGTGTCGGTTTTGGTGCGCTGCAGTGGTGTTGGCGGGTCGAGCAGTTGGTGGCGTAGGTCGGCCAGTAGTCGGGTGCCGGTCGGTGTCATGGCCATGCCGCGCCAGCCGCGGGAGGCGCGGTCGAGGACGGCCCAGACGAGGTTGAGGCAAGATGTCTCGCCAGGTAGCCGGCCGATCACCTTCACCCGTCGGCGGGTCTCGCCGAAGGTGCGTTCGATGAAGTTGGAGTGCCGGATTCGGCGGTGGTGCTCGACGGGGAAACGCAGGTAGCTGGTCAGCTGGTCGCGATCGGTGAGCAGGCACCTGACGGCGGCCGGGAACGCTCGGCCGTACTGGGCGGCGAAGGCGTCGATGCGCTGCTGGACAGCGGCGACCAGCTTCGGCCCGGGCGTCAGGCCGGCGGCGATCAGATCGTCGGTGTCGAAGATCGCCCAGTAGGCGTCGCGCAGCTCGCGCTGCGCCTCGGCGGGCACCTTGGCTAGTAGGTTGCGGCAGCGGTGAATCAGACAGCGTTGCCGCAGCGAGCGGGGCAGCGCGGTCTCGGCGGCGTTGATCAGCCCGGCCGCGCCGTCGGAGATGACCAGCAGCGGCGAGCGCAGCCCACGGCCGAGAAGCTCATCGAGGAAGTCACCCCACGCGTCGGTGGACTCGCTGCCCCCGGCGGCCAGGGCGACGAACACCGGCGCCCCGTCGGTGGTGATGCCCCATGCGGCCAGCACCGGCTCGGCCCGAGCGCCGGGGTGCATCTTGAACATCGACGCGTCCAAGAACAGGTAGTCCAACTCCAGGTCGTCCAGGCGCCGCGCCGACCAGGCGGTGAACTCCTCGCCGATCGCCTGGCAGACCCGCGAGACCGTCGACTTGGACAGCGCCGCCTCCGAACCCAGCGCATCGGCCAAAGTGTTCTCCACATCCCGGGTCGACAGGCCACGCACGAACCCGGCGATCACCAACGACTCCAACGCATTGGACTTGGTGACGCCCTTGCCGAACAGCTGCGAGGCGAACGCCTCGGTCGTGCCACGCAGCTTGGGCCGTGCCACCGTCACCGGTCCGGCGGTGGTCTTGATCGTCGACTCGCAGAAGCCGTTTCGGCTGCCCGCGCGGGCATCTGGACACTCGGCGGCCCGCTGGTAGCGGGCCCGGCCCAAGAACACCTCGACCTCGGCCTCTACCGCGGTCTGGATGATCAACCGGGCACCCAGGCGAGCGACATCTTCGATAACCTCCGACAGATCACGCGACCCGTCGAATAAGGCGTCGATCTCGCCACGGATCTTCTCGGTGGGTGATACTCGTACTGACACGGGCGTAGTCCTTCCTTCGTTGAGTTGGTAGCTCTTGAAGGAACCTACGTCCGTCGTCATTTACACCGCGGCTGGGACACGACCCTCCGCCCGCACGCGTTCACATAGCTGCTTTCTGCATGTTCGTGCTGGTAGATATCTGGCCAAACACAAGCTGCGCCAGCACATCCCCGGCATCCGTCATTGACCGTGACGGGTGAGCCCTGACGTCACGAGCCAAATCGCTCCTTGGCTAGTGCCGCGTATGCGAGAGGACGGCGACGGTCGTACCGAGGCTCCCTCATCGCGTCCGCCGCAACAAAACCTGCAGGACCCATGGTTAGAAGTCCCGCCCCAGCGGCGAGCCCGACAACTATCGGCGCGCCTCCCGTTAGGAGGGCAACCCCCGTAGTAAGTGCGGCTGCTGCGACTCCACCGAAACCTGCCAACACAACGCGGGGCCATCTCTGTCGTGCCATCTCGTCGCTTAGCGCCGCGATCTCATTTTCG
>CAVXAG010000021.1:0-107788 GCA_963759655.1 uncultured Actinomycetota bacterium
CAGCTCCAGCAGCGGGTAGCGCACGGCACCGGTCTCGGCCCGAACCGGCGTGAGGTCGCGCACTTCGGCGAGCGCGAACAGCCGGTGATCGGCCGGGTTGTCGTGCGCGACGCCGTGGAACACATACACGTCCTCGGCCGAGCGCAGCCGGCGCAAGGTGAAGTTCGACAGCCGCCACAAGTCCAGACGCTTGGCGAGCATGGGGTGCAGATTGCGGTAGAGCGTGTCTTCGACGAACTGGCCGTCGCGCTGGCGGTAGGTCAGGTGAAAGGTGCGGAACCGCTCCGGTGCCTCGCCCTCCAGGGTCGTCACGGTCAGGTCGAGCCGCCGAAGCAGTCGCCCGAAGTCGCAGTCGGCCAGCAACTTCTCCGCCTCGGACACCACCGCGTCAATGTCGGCACTCTCGCCGTGGCGCCACAGCGCCAGGTCAACCACGACCTGCCGCCCAACGCCCGCCGTGCCGAGATGCCCGGCGATCGCTCGCGACAGCTCCGGCAGCTTCACCAGCGGTGCGTACGCGCAGACAAGATGGATGGGTTGACCCTCGATGTCGTAGTCGGCGGAAGGAGCAGCCACCCGTCATGCTCGGAAAACGCCAAGTCGCGCAGGTCCCTGATCCGGTAGAACCGGCGCGTGTAGACCTCCAACAGCGCCCGATGCAGCGCGTGATCGCTGCTGCTGCGCCACCCCCTCAGCAACTCGGCGCGCAACGGTTGCGGACAGCCGACAAGGCGGTCGATGAGCTCGCCACGCTCGGGGCCGTCCGGCTGGTCGTCGAGCGCGTTGAGATCCGCTGCACCCTGGCGTATTCCTCGGCCACGGTGACCGCCAGCAGTGGCTCGTCGAAGTAGTGGAAACGCACGTCGCGGGCCAGATCGGCGATCACCCGCTGACGGGTCAGGATGGCGGCCAAGCGGTCCAGTCTGGTCCGCATCTGGTCATCGGCGAGGTGTCTGAGCTCGGTCTGTTGGCGAAGGCGACGTTCCAGGATGGCGGTCACCACGGGCACCAGCTCGCCGACCCGGCGGAATGAGCGGAACATCCAGACCACGGCTTCTTCCAGTTCCGGAGTGCGGTCCAGCCCGCGCACCCCGTAGCGGTGCAGCGCCTGCTCCAGCCGCCGCCGGTACGAGTCCGGCAGGGCGGCCCGATCCGCGTCCAGCCACTGAAGGTAGGACAGCAGGTACTCCTGGGTGCTGCCGGTGACCAGCGCATCCTCGGGGTCGATCTCGCCGCGCGGCCGGTACAGCGAGCTGACGTCGGCGAACAGATCAAGCAGGTCGTCCTCGCAGCGCAGCAGATCCGTATCGGCCGGGGCAGCGGTCTCGCTAAGGCGGCGCTGCCGGGACAGCATGGTATGCACCGAGCCGGGGTCCAGGTCATACCCGAGCAGGTAGCTGCGCAGCGCCTCGTACACCTGCTGACAGGGGGGGGTGCCGGCCAGCTCGGCCGCGGCCAGCCCGGCGAAGTCGACTGCGCCGCCCGCATAGCCCGCAGCTGTGTCAGAGGTTGCGATGCGGACGACGGGCGCGCCGGCCTCCACCTGAACGTTCGCGGCGATTTCGACTGACACCACGGTGCCGGCGAACGGTGCGGTGATGGTGTTCTCCATCTTCATGCTCTCGACAACGGCGAGAGGGTCGCCCTCGGCGACCCGGTCCCCGGGCTCGACGAGGACCGACAGCACGAACGCCGGTCCGCCGCAGCGCACGACGCCACCGTCGTCGCGGAACACCGCGTGGGCCGCGCCGTCAACGTCGACGCGGATCATGGCTCCCTCCACGACACAGACCACGCGGTGCGTCCGCCCAGCCACGACGACCCGACGTTCGAATCCGTCGCGATAGGACACGGCGACGTCCGCGGTGGCGACGCCCGATGAGACCCGGTACGCCTGGGCGCCCGTGCGGTAGACACGCAGGTCGTACTGCTGGCCCCGGTAGCGCAGTCGGGAGCGGTGCCCGACTCCGGCCGCCGATTCGGCACCCCCGCGGGCCGCGCGGGCGTGAAAGGCCGCCTGTTCGGCGGCCTCGTCGAGGTCGTAGGACTCCACCGCGGCCACCAGCAGCGCCACCGGATCGGGGGCGGGCACATGCGCCCCCTCCTCCGTCAACCGGTCGAGCCAGTGGTTGTCGAAGCGCCCGGCGCGCACCTCGGGCCGCTCGAGAAGCGTCAGCAGGAACGACCGGTTCGTGGTGCCGCCCTCGACCACCGCGGTTGTCTCGCGCAATGCCCGACGCAACCGGGCAAGCGCCTCGTCGCGGTCGCCGCCCCAGGCCACGATCTTGGCGATCATCGAGTCGAAGTCGGCGGGGATCCGGTCGCCTTCGCGGACGCCTGCATCAACACGGATGCCAGTGCCTGCGGGCAGCCGCAGCCGGGCCAGCCGACCGGGCGCGGAAGCGAACCCGTTCTCCGGGTCCTCGGCGTTCAGCCGCGCCTCGATCGCGTGGCCCGACACCTGCGGCTGCCTGCCCGTCAGCCGGCCGCCCTGCGCGACGTGCAGTTGCAGCTTGACCAGGTCTAGACCGGTGGTCACCTCGGTCACCGGGTGCTCCACCTGTAGCCGCGTGTTGACCTCCATGAACTGGAAGCTGCCGGTGTCGGGGTCGACCAAGAACTCCACCGTGCCGGCGTTGCGGTAGCCAGCGGCGGCGCACAATCGCACGGCCGCATCGCGGATCGCCTGCTCCTGGCGGGTGTCGAGAATCGTGGACGCCGACTCCTCGAGGACCTTCTGATGCCGGCGTTGCAGGCTGCAGTCCCGGATGCCGACCGCCCACACGGTGCCGTAGCCGTCGGCGATGACCTGTACCTCCACGTGCCGGGCGGCCGGCACCAGCTTTTCGAGAAAGACGGTGGGATCGCCGAAGGCAAGCGCCGCCTCGGCCCGCGCCGACGGCAGCGCGGCGGCCAGCTCGTCGTTGTCGCGGACTATCCGGATCCCACGCCCGCCGCCGCCCGATGCCGCCTTCACCACCAGGGGGTAACCGAGCTGCGTGGCGATGCTGGTCGCCTGGGTCACGTCGTCGACGGGTCCGCCGCTCCACGGCACCACCTGCACGTCCGCCTGTTCGGCGACCCGCTTGGCGGCCACCTTGTCACCGAGCCGGCGGATTGTGGCGCTGTTCGGGCCCACGAAGGTGATGCCGGCTTCCTCGCAGGCCTGCGCGAACGACGCATGCTCTGCCACAAAGCCCCAGCCGACCCATACCGCGTCGACGTCCGCGCCACGCAGCGCTGCTATCACCGCCGCCTCGTCGAGATAGCGCGATCGGCGCGTGCCGTCCGCCGGGTCGACGAACGTCGCGGTCCCGAGCGGCACCGCGTCGTCTGCCTCTCGTACGAACCAGGAGTCGGCGTCCGGATCGGTGTAGAGCACGACGGTTTGGATCGGTGGCTGGTCACCGATCTGATTGAGTTCGGCCACTGCGGTCAGCGCGCGCACGGCCGGCTCGCCCCGGTTCACGATGCCCAGCCGCCGGATCTGTTTTTCCATACCGCTTCGTCTCCTCAGCCGCCCAGCACGGTCTGGATCGGGCGCACGACGTCGGCGGGCGGCGCGTCCGGCAGCGGCACCGTGCGGTAGCCGTCCAGCTGCAGAATGGGCCTGCCCTCGCCGTCGTGCACGGCGCAGGTGAAGCCGCCGCCCGCACGCCGCACGGTGGCTACCAGGCCGGGCCGCTCCTCGGGCTGCCCGTTCAGCCGCACCGCGCCGACGTGCAGCGGCAGGGCCAAGACCCCGTCCGTGCCGGCCTCGAGCAGCCCGACGGTCTGGAAGCAGAGCTCGACCAATCGAGGTCCGATAAGCACCGGGCCATCCACCTGCGGCGGCAGATCGGCGGCGAACCGGGCGGCCGCGCCGTCGCCGTGCCGCCACGCCGCACTCACGACCTGATAGGCGGGACCGTGGAAGTACATCCGGTAGACCTGCTCCGGCGTCAGCGCCGGGGTGCCGTCACCGGAAGCAGCCGCGCCGTCACCGTCAACCACCGGCGGTTCGGGGGTCAGTCGCACCGAGCCGGTGAAGTGCACGGTCTGATGTGGCTGTTCGGCGCCTGGCACGTTGCGCTCGGCCGACAGGCGGCACTCGGCGACCAACTCGTCGCCGTCTGGGCGAAGCAGCGCAGTGATTGTCAGCGTGCGCGGCTCGTCGCGGTAGAACTTGAGCGGCGCACGGAATTCCACGTTTTCGACAGCCGCGACGTGCCAGTCGGGCGCGAGTAACCGGGCGGCCTCGGCGAACGCCTCCATTCCCATCACGCCCGGCAGCACCGGGGTGCCGTCGATGCGGTGGTGATCGAGGAAGGGTCGGGCAGTGGGGTCCAGCGTGGTGCGCAACACCAGGCCGTCGTGCACGCTGGCGCGGGCGACCTCGCCGAGCATCGGTCCGTTCACCGGCAGCGACGCTGGGTCGATTCCACCGGTGTCATGGAACTCGCCGGCCATCGTGCCCAGCGCCCCGGCGACGACGACCTCGCGGTCCGGAATGCCGGTGTTCAGCTCACGCCGGAGCCACGCCACCCCGGCCTCGGCAGGCAGCATGTCCACCCCGGCCGCCGCCATGATCTTCTGGATCGATCCGCGGGTTGCCATCCCGATACTGCCCCACGCGGTCCAGTCGATCGCGAGCACGCGCACGTTCGGACGTGTGCGGCGGAAGCTGCTGAGCAGCTTGCATTGCAGGTCGTTGGCGGCGCTGTAGTCGGTCTGCCCGACGTTGCCGAACCGCCCGGCCACCGAGCTGAACGCCACGACGGTGCCGAGCGGCATCGTTCCGACGGCATGCAGCACGTTGAACAGACCGTCCGCCTTGACTGCGAGCACCAGATCGAACTCGCGGGGTTCCTTGTCGGGCAGGGCGTGGCTGACCTCCACTCCAGCGCCGTGCAACAGCACGTCGACGCGCCCGCTGGTGTCCTGTATCTGGCTGAGCACCTTCGCTACCGCGTCGGCGTCGGTGAGGTCGACGCTGTTGTAGTGGGCCGTGCCGCCCGCTTGCTCGACGGCCTGGACAGCAGCGGCGGCGGCCTGCATCCGCTCGAAGCGTGCCAGCTCGCGTTCGATCAGCACCGGCGTCGGGCGTTCTCCCCGCCGCCGCATCCGGGCGGCGAGTTCGGCCTTGAAGCCGTCGCGGTCCTCGATATAGAGGCGCAGGTCGGGGTGGGCCGGGTCGGGCTCGGGCGTGACGTCGAGCAGGTGGAATGTGCCGCGCCACGCCGCGGCCAGGTCGGCGGTGATCGCCGACACGATGCTGCCGGCGGCGCCGGTGACGACGAACACCGGGTCTGAGGGCAGCCCGTCTTTCTGCGGGTCCGAGAACGGTCGCTCCGCCAGGCCGACACCCCATCGCCGACCTCCGGCGTAGCCGACCTCCACACAGCCGGGATCGCGTAAGGTCTCATCGACCAGCACGTCGGCCAGCGCCGACGTTTTTCGGCTGACAGCAAAGTCGACGGCCTTGACCACCGCGTCGGGCCTCTCACGGCGGTACGCCTTGGCGAACCCGGTGACCGCGCCGCCGAGCGGGCAGGTCGCTCCTGCCGGGTCGTAGCCGTGGTATCCGCCGAGGCGGGTCGCCACCACCAGGAACGGGCTGCGCTCGTATACCCCCCGCATCGTCAGGTAGAGGTTGCGGACGCGGCGACGCAGCGCTTCATGCCAGCCGGCGAGGTCCATCTGTTGCAGCGAGCCCTCGTCGTCGAGCGCCGCGAGCCAGTACACGCCGTCGACTGCCATGTCTGAGACGTCCTCGTCGGGGCTGAGCGCGATGACCTCGACCCCGAGCCGGGTCAGCCGCGTGATCAGCGCGTCGGCGACGCCGCCCTCGTCGCGCATCACCGCCACGCAGGTGCCGGCGCCGAGCGTGACCCCGGTCGGCACGCAGGCCGACAGTTCCGGTCGCAGCACGGGTATCGGCACCCGTCTGGGGATCCGGTCCGTCGCCGCGATGTCGCCTTTGACGGTCGGCGCGGCGGCCGCTGTGCCCGTAGCCGCAGCGGACGGGTCACCGGGTGCTTTTGGGAGGGGGCTCGCCTCGATTCGGTCGCGGATCCAGCCGATGACGTGGGTCAGCGTCGGGAAGTCGCGCAGCTTGAGGGTGTCGTCGCGGGCGACGCCGTAGTGCTGGCGGATGCCGGCGAAGATCTCGGCTTGTTTGACGGTGTCCACGCCCAGGTCGGCCTCCATGTCGAGGTCGACGTCGAGCAGGTCGGGCGGGTAGCCGGTCAGCTCCGAGACGATGCCCACCACCGTGTCGGTGACCCCGTCGCCGGCCGCGGCCGGCGCTTCGGTCACCGCCGGGACGGCCGCAGCCTCTGCCGCGGGGACGTCGGCCGGCGCCTCCGCCGGTGCGGTGCCGACGGCCTTATCGCGGATCCAGCCGATGACGTGGGTCAGCGTCGGGAAGTCCCGCAGCTTGAGGGTGTCGTCGCGGGCGACGCCGTAGTGCTGGCGGATGCCGGCGAAGATCTCGGCTTGTTTCACGGTGTCCACGCCCAGGTCGGCCTCCATGTCGAGGTCGACGTCGAGCAGGTCGGGCGGGTAGCCGGTCAGCTCCGAGACGATGCCCACCACGGTCTGGGTCAACTCGTCAGCAGCCGACGTCGGCACCGCCGGAGCCGGCGCTCCGGTCGGTGCCGCCACGGTCGGTGCCGCCGCGGCCCCGGTGGGCGCCGGGGTGCCGGTCTTGTCGCGGATCCAGCCGATGACGTGGGTCAGTGTCGGGAAGTCGCGCAGCTTGAGGGTGTCGTCGCGGGCGACGCCGTAGTGCTGGCGGATGCCGGCGAAGATCTCGGCTTGTTTCACGGTGTCCACGCCCAGGTCGGCCTCCATGTCGAGGTCGACGTCGAGCAGGTCGGGCGGGTAGCCGGTGAGCTCCGAGACGATGCCCACCACCGTGTTTGCCAGCTCATCGCCGGCTGGGACGGCAGGCTGCGGTGCGGGCGCCGACGGTGGCCCCACCAACACCGTCTCGGCGGCCACCGGCGCGGGCTGCTGAACCGGCGCCCGCTCGGGCGCGGAGACGGGGGCCGTCTTCACAGGCGGGCCCGTGTCGACCACACGCAGCCGGTGCTGCACAACCTCCAGCTGCGGATCGGCGGTGCCAGCGGCCTGCGACAGCCACCGCCGCCACGCCGCGTGGTCGACGATCCGGTAGGCGTAGCCGAGTTCATCCGGCGGCCGGTGGCGGCCGTCGGGCACCGGCGTCCAGCGCATCAGCGTCATCGCGATCTGCGAGCCGAACCCCGCCCCTAGCCGCAGGGCGTACTGCACCGGGTAGCCGCCGCCCGTCGACAGGTTGAGATGGCCCAGTTCGGGGTCGGGTTCTTTGTAGTTCGGCACCGGCGGCACCAGGCCGGTCTCCAGCGCCTTGATCGCGACGACGTCCTCGATCCCAGCGCCCATCGCATGACCGGTGAAGCCCTTGGTGTTGGTGATGACGACCGCGTCGGCGTCGGGACCGAACACCTGGCGCAGCGCGTGGATCTCGGCCGACGCGCTGCCGCCGCGCGCCGGCGTGTACGTCTCGTGCGAGACGAACACCGTGCTGCCCGCGATGGCGTGCCGGTCCACCCCGCGGGCCTCGACCTGGTCCAGTAGCCGCTCCATCATGTCGCCAATGTGCTCGACGTCGAGCCGGGTGCCGTGGAACGCGCTGTTCGCGGTCACCGTGCCCAGGACCTCGCAAATCGGCTGCAGCCCGCGTTCGGAAGCGGACTTGGCAGATTCCACCACCAGAGCCGCGGCCCCCATGCCCAGGATCATCCCGTGCCGGCGCTGGTCGAAAGGTGTGGCGGCCTCTTCGACCAAGTCGTCGGTGGCGGCCGCGCCGGATGCCAAGAACCCCGACCCGAGCCACGGCAGCAGCGCGTCGGAGCTCGCGTCGTCGGCGGACACCACCACCACCCGCCGGCAGCGGCCGGCGCGGATCCAGTCGTGGGCCAGCGTCACCGCCTGCGTGGTGCTCGCACATGCGGCGTTGACCTGGGTGTTCGGCCCACGCGCGCCGATGATCTCAGCGAACTGCGAGTGCCCCATCGACAGGCACCGGAACAGAAAGCGCCGGTCGAACACGAACGGGTCGGTCTCGAGCGTGTGGCACAGCTCGTGGATGCGCCGGTCCAGCTCCGACGCGGCCGGCTCGTCGTCGCTCATCCGCGCGCGCACCGCCTCCAGCGCGCTCAGCTGTTCCCGGTTGCCGCGGTCGATGTAGTAGCTCTCGAGATCACGGGCGAAGTTGTCCAGGCCGGGAAAGGCGGACGCGAAGATGACGCCGGTGTCATCGCGCATCGATTCCGGCAGCCCCCACCGGTCGGGCAGCTTCGTGCCCAGCGTCGTGGTCTTGTAGTGGATCACCAGCGGGATGCCGGCGTCGCGCAGCGCGTCGAACCCCGCCCCGATCGCGAGCCGGGTCGTCGAGTCGAGCGCGGCGTCGCGGGCGGTGTCGACGCCGAACTCGCTGACCACATCCAGAGGCGCGCTGCGGCCGGCCAGCTTGATGACCTCCGCTTCAGTGTCAATCGCCTCGAACGACGGGTCGCCGGACGCGCGCTTGACCAGACGGGTGATATGCCGGTCGAGCATCTCGCGACGGAGCCGGTGCGGGATCGTGTCGATGAACTGCTGACCGCCCAGGATGCGGGCGATGTTCTCGTCGTCGAACACCCGCTCCACGCCCGGCAGGCCGAGGGCCGCGCCGGTCACCACCACCGGCGCCACGACGCCCGGCGCCGATGGCCGGGCCGCTACCGCGCCGGCCGTGTCGGCCAGCAGCCCGTGCTGGACCACGTCGACGAGGTGTCGGCCCAGTTCGGCGTACTGTTCGTCGGTCATCGCGGTCTCCGTACTCGCGGCAGGGGCGGTGTCTACAGCCTCGGCGGGCGCCGGCCCGGCGTAGCCCAGGCCAGCCGCATACAGCCCGCACAATGCCTGGTTGAACGCGGCGACGTCGCCGGTCTTGGGGTGATTGGTGAACAACGCCGTCACGTCGTCGCCGAGCACGTCCTCGACGAACCCGTGCAGCGCCTTCTTCGGGCCGACCTCGACAAACACTCGGGCGCCTGCCGCGTGCAGCGTGCGCAGCCCGTCGACGAACCGCACCGGTGAAGCCACCTGGCGGCCCAGCAGATCGAGCATGGCGTCGGCGTCGGCGTCGGCCGGGTAGAAGTCACCGGTGACGTTCGACACGATCGGCAGGCTCGGCCGGTGCAGGTCGAGCCGGCGCAACACAGCCTTCAGCGGTTCGCTCACCGGCGCGACGATCGCGGTGTGAAACGCGTGGCTGACCGGAATGCGGGAGGCGCTCATGCCGGCCGCCTCAAACGCCGCGACCGCCCGTTCGACCGCCGCGGTGGCACCCCCGATGACGGCTTGGCCGGTGCTGTTGATGTTCGCGACGACGACGTACCCGTCGGTCTCGCCGACGATCCGCTCGATGTCGGCGAGTGGACCGAAGACCGCGGCCATGGCGCCGTTGTCACTCTCCGACAGGTTCGCCATCTCGCGGCCCCGTGCGCTGACTGCCTCCAGCGCGGCGCCGAACGACAGCGCGCCCGCGACCACCAGCGCCCCGTACTCGCCGAGGCTGTGGCCCATCACCATGTCGGGACGCACGCCGTAGGCATCGAGCATCCGGGTCAGAGCGAGGTCGGTGGTCAGCACCGCCGGCTGGGTGATCTCGGTCTGCATCAGCTGCTGCTCGAGCCGTTGGGCGGCGGACGTGTCTGCGGTGTCGGCGAAGATGAACTCCGTCAACGGCCGACCCAGCAGCGGTTCCATGATCCGGTCGGCTTCATCGAACGTCGCCGCCACAATCGGCTCGCGCCGACGCAGGTCGGCCAACATGTTCACGTATTGCGAGCCCTGGCCGGTGAACAGGAACGCGACTTTGCCCGGAACGCCGCGGCCGATGAACACGCCCTGGGCACGCAGGATCTTCCACATGGCGGGATTGCCGGCGCGCAGCGCCTGGACCGCCTTGGCCGCCTTGGCCGCCAGGTCGGCGGCATCGGCATAGTCGATCGCAACCCGCACGGCTGTGGCCGCCAGCGCGGGGTCGGGTGAGCCCGGCACCGGGGCGCGGCCGGCGGACGCCTCGTCTGCCAGCCGCTCCAGTTGCGCGGCCACCCCGTCGTCGTCTGCGCCGCCCACCACGGCCGCCCCCCGCAGCGGCGCCATCGGCGCGCCGGAGCCGGCCGTCGCGGAGGCGCTCACCGCCGGGGATCGCTGCTCGACGCTCGCGCCGGGGAAGGACCGGCTCGCATCGGAGGCGCGGTGTCGGCCCGGCACGTACTCCTCAAGTACGGCGTGGAAGTTGGTGCCGCCGAACCCGAATGCGCTCACGCCGGCGCACCGCGCGCCGCTCTCGGGCGCCGGCCACTCGCGAAGTTCGGTGTTGACCCGCAACGGGATGTCGTCCCAGTCGACGCTTTCGTTGGGATGCTCGAAGTGCAGGCTAGGCGCCAGCACTTTCTCGTGCAGGCTGAGCACCGTCTTGAACAGGCCGGCGGCCCCGGCCGCGCCCTTGAGGTGGCCGATGTTCGACTTCACCGACCCCAGCGCGATCGAGCCGTTGGCCGCGCCGGCCTTACGGAACACGTCGGTCAAGCTGGCCAGCTCGGTGGCATCTCCGACGCGCGTCGACGTGCCGTGCGCCTCGATGTAGGTTGCCAGCGCCGGGTCTGCTCCAGCGATGTGCCAGGCGCGCTCCACCGCCAGTCGCTGCCCCACCGGGTTGGGCGCCGTGATGCCCTTGCCGCGACCGTCGCTTGACCCCGCCAGTCCGAGCAGCACCGCATAGATGCGGTCGCCGTCGCGTTCGGCGTCCGACAGGCGTCTCAGCACGAACAGGGCGGCGCCCTCACCCATCACGAAGCCGTCAGCGCCGGCGTCGAACGGTCGGGTGCCGGTGGCCGACAGCGCCCCGATCTTGCAGAACTTGACGAACCCGGTCGCGTCCATGTTGCGGTCGATCCCGCCGGTGATCACGGCGTCGAAGTCGCCTGCCTGCAAGCCGTGCACCGCGGCCGACATTGCGGCCAGCCCGGAAGCGCACGCCGCGTCGGCGGTGAAGTTCGGGCCACGGAAGTTGAACAGGTTGGCGACCCGGCCCGCGAGGACGTTGGCGAGCTCGCCGGGCATGGTGTCCTCGGTGATGTCCTCGAACCGGTCGAGAAACGCGGCGCGGGTCTCGGCGAGCACGGCGTCGCGCACCTCTTGCGGCACCGCGGCCAAGGACGGGGCGGCCATCAAATCCCTTGCGAACAACGGAAATTGGATCCGCAGGTTGCTGCGGTGCTGCTTGTCACCGCCGATGGCGTTGCCGATGATCACAGCGACCCGTTCGGGGTCCACGGTCCAATCCGGCCAGCCGGCCTCGAGCAGCGCTGAGCGGGTGCACGCCACCGCCCACTTCTGGCCGTCGTCCATCTGGACGCTGACCGCCGGCGGGATCGGAAGCTTCCACGCCAGCGGCTCCCAGGCGAAGTCGCGCACCCATCCGCCGATGCGCGAATACGTCTTGTCGGGTGCGTGCGGGTCGGGGTCGTAGTACAGCTGCGGATCCCAGCGGTCGGGCGACACGTCGCTGATGCTGTAGCGGCCGGACTTGATGTTGCCCCAGAACGTGGCCGCGTCGGCCGCGTCGGGCATGATCGCGCTGACACCGACCACCGCAATCGGCTCCATCGGGGTAGTCATGACGATCCGGCCTCCCGTCGGTACAGCGCGTCGGCGACCAGGTTCATGTCGGCGAGCAGACCGGTCTGCGCGCCCCGCACCCGCTCCAGCGGCAGGGCGGCGGCCAGGTCTGCACCCGTGCCCGCCCCGGCCACCCACCGCAGGCCGTCCTCGGCGACCTTGTGCGCCGCCTCCCGCGCGAAGACCCTGCTGACCGCGGCGAGCGCGGCCGGCTCGAAGCGTTTGTCGGCCTTGTCGGGCAGTGCGCCTGCGGCGGCCGCTTTCGCACGGCGCGCCAGCGCGCCGGCACACTCGGCATAGGCGACGAGTTCGCCGAGCCGCAGCAGAACGTGCTGATTGCGGGTCAACCGACCGACCCGGCAGGCCTCCATCACCGCAGCCAAACAGTCGAGCGCCAGCGCTGCCGTGGGACCGCCGCAATCCTCGGGCACGCCATCGAGGCTGCGCGCCGCGTCGTGGTAGTAGGCGCCGGACGTCTTCAGGTGCTGCTGCCACCGGTCGCGGGCGATCGTCATCTCCAGGATCTCGGAGGTGCCCTCGTAGATGGTCGTGATCCGCACGTCCCGCTTGATCTTTTCGACCAGGTAGGGCCGGGTGTAGCCATAGCCGCCATGGGCCTGGATCGCTGCGTCGGCGGCGGCGTTGCCCGCCTCGGTGGCCATGTACTTCGCAACCGCGCCTTCGGTGTTCAGCGCGCCGCCAACGCCCTCGCCCGTGTCGATGCGTGCCGCGGTCGCCTCCAGGAACGCCCGCGCCGCCTCGAGTCGCACTGCGTGCGGCACGATCAGCTTGTGGGTGAACCCCTGCTTGGCCGAGAGCGGAGCACCGCCCTGGATCCGGGTCTGCGAGTAGGCGATCGCCCGGTCCAGGGCTTCCCAGCCGCCGCCCAGACCGAATGCAGCGACCATCACCCTCGTGTATCCGAAGACCTGCTGGGCCTGGACGAGTCCGCGGCCTTCTTCGCGGCCGATCAGGTTCTCCGCCGGGACTACCACGTCATCGAGAAACAGCCCGGCTGTGTTGGATAGCCGGATACCGTGCTTGTCTTCTGGCGGCGCCGTCGCAAAGCCGGCGGTGCCCGTCTCCACGATGAACCACGACGGCCCGCCCGGGGCCAGCGCCAGAACCGAGTAGACATCCGCGATCGAGCCGTTGCTGATCCACTGCTTACGCCCGGTGAGTCGGTATCCGGTCAGCTGCCCATCGGTCTCCACCGGGGTGGCTGTCGTCTTCATGGCACCCAGGTCGCTGCCCGCCTCGGGCTCCGTTGCGGCATAGGCGAGCAGGATGCCCTGCTCGGCGATGCGCCCCAGCCACTCCTTACGCTGCTCGGGGGTCCCGCCGACCAGGATGGGGTCGGTACCGAGGAACGTGGCGAACACCGAGGTAGCCACCCCGATGTCGACGCGGGCTAGCCGTTCGCACACCCGATAGGAGTCGAACGCGCCGCCTCCGAAGCCCCCGTACTCCTCGGGGATGAACACGAGGTGCACGCCAAGTTCCGAACCGCACATCGCGCGGATTGTTTCTTCTGGGCAGACGTCGTCATGGTCGAGTTCCAGCCGACGCTCATCAGGCAGGGCCGCGGCGGTGAACTCGTCCAACGAGTCCAGCATCATGCCGAGGGCGTCTGCGTCCAGGCCGACGTTCGCGGTCATTGGTTTCGCCCCTTCCATGACCATCCGCCCTTGCGCGCGCCCTGAGCGCGTCCTGATCGCCGCAAGAAGGCCGAGGGCAAGCGCCTACCCGCCCGGATCAGCTCGGGGTCCAGGCGATTACACAGCGCGTTCGCGATCGGCTCTGACGTATCGCCACCATTTCCCACTCAGCTTTGGGTCACAACCGCTCGTGCCCACTTCCGGAGTGTGCATCCGCCGACCATCTGGGGTGCAGAGTCTTTGGCCCTCAGTACAACAGCCTTAAGTAGTTGAACGGCCAGCCGCAGAGCTACGACCTGGCTGGCGGCCGGGCATGCACGCCCACCCATGCTGGGGCAAAGATCCGCTGGGACAACACCGGCCACGGTATGGTGATCAGCCCCTCCGGCAACGTCCAGGCGTTCTGGCGCCAGCCCAGGAAAAGGAAATGAAGGGAGAGTGAAATGAGAACTGTACTAGCAGGGTTAGCCGTAACAGCCGGGGTGCTTGTGACGGCACCACCGGTAAGGCGGGGCAGACCCCTTCGCCTGATCCGTGTAGGAGCCAGTCGTTGGGCAGTACTGTGACCACCCCGTCCAGATTCCGGTCCAATGGCCCGCCCCGATGAGATAGGCGATTGAAAATGGGAAGAATCGTTCTTGCAATGTTGGCGGTACTGTTCGGTCTTTTTCCGTTGTCCTCGACCCGCTACAGCTCTAGTAGCAGATAGTGATGTGCGGTCTCCAGCGCGCGGGCCGGCTCGTCATCCAGCACGGCCCCGAACGCGCCTGGGACTGGAGCATCGTCAACACGATCCGCCTTGCCACACCGTGTGGCTTGAATAGCGGGGTAAATCAAAAGCCGAGTTGAAAATGGCATGCGCGTCGTGGATCACCGCAGTGGCGGCAACTACGGTGGGTGACATGTCTGAGACCACCCCGGGTTCGTCGCAGCACCCGGATGTTCCTGGCGCCGCCGCGCCGCAAGTCAGCGGTTCGCCGCCCACCGGACGATGGGCGCGCCTGCGTCATGAATGGCACCACCGACTTGATCCGGTCGAGCAATCGTCGGTGATCTCATGGGCGACGTTTACGGTGACCTTCGCCGGACTCCGGGTGCTGACCCACTGGATCCGTGCCGGGCACGGCCCCAAAGGCGGAGGCATCAGCATCGGTGGCCGACACTTTCACCACTACAACATCGGCATCGCAATGCTGTCCGCGATCGGAGCGGTAGGCCTGCGCGGGGCAGAGAAGCGGCGGCGGCACCCGGCCGTGGCGGTCGCTTACGGCGCAGCAAACGCATTGGTGGTCGACGAACTGGCCCTGCTGCTGGACTTGGAAGACGTGTACTGGTCTCACCAGGGCCGCGAGAGCGTGGACGCGGCAATCGGCATCATCGCCGCGGGCGGAACGTTCTTCGCCGGACTTCCGCTCTGGCCGCACGCCCGGGGCGCACTCTGGTCGGGAAGCTGATCTTAGCGAGGGCGGGTGGACCCCAACGAGGCCACCTCACCCCATCCAGTTCGGTCAGCCGCCCGTCGAGGCATTCGGTCACCCGCCCGGAGATGCTGCGGCGGTCGAGCCCCGTTGAAACCAGCGCCGACCATCGAGTTCACCGGCGGTGTACGCAGCCAGCCCAGGTTGTGCTGCACAAGTCGGTTGGCACGCCAGGTGCGGCAATCAATCTGTCGTAGTTGGGCGCTGCCAGCGCTGGATCAACGAGCGCGAATACGGGTCGCCGAACTGGCTCGCCCTAGACCCGTCACAGCGGCGTGAGGTGGCCGCAGCTCCGCGGAGTGTGGCCGAGACGTTCGCCGGGTGCCCAACAGTCGGGACACGGCCGTTACACTCCGGCTGCCGGCCCACTTCCTCGACTCCGGCTGACATGTGGCGATTCCGTAGTGCCCTGTCAAATTCGGACCGAGTTCGGTTGTGACGGTACGTGCGGGGGCTGACCCCGAGGCCCCATCGAGTCCGAACGCGCGGCGCCCCTGGGCGGCATCGGCATCGCGGAGGCTCCAAGAGTCAGGTGGCCGATTTCGGTTTTCCTATCCGGCCGGGCGCCCATACTGCACACCAGGTATTGGTTTCGTATCAGCCGCCGCAACGTCGTAGCCCCACAGGTGAAAGGAGCACCACAAATGCCGATTTATCAGTGCATTACGCCCGCCGGTACCGTGCCGGAAGCCGTCAGGCCCCAGATTGCTAAAGAGATCACCCGGCTGCATGTGGAGGCCACCAACGCGCCCCCGTCATTCGTGCACGTCATCGTCCTCGACGTGCCGCCCGGCGTGCACTACACCGCCGGTGAGCCCGACACCCACACCACCCTCATCAACTGCACGATCCGCGCCGGACGCTCCCTTTCGGTGCGCCAGAATCTGATGAAGGCCATCTCGCACTCGTGGTCCAGCCTGACCGGACAACCGGAGGAGCAGCTGCTCCTCAACATCACCGAGGTGGACGCCTCCACCGTCATGGAAGCCGGTCTCATCCTGCCCCAGCCCGGCGA
The DNA here is from genome assembly GCA_963759655.1 of uncultured Actinomycetota bacterium. Taxonomy (GTDB): domain Bacteria; phylum Actinomycetota; class Actinomycetes; order Mycobacteriales; family Mycobacteriaceae; genus Mycobacterium. The sequence goes on from CAVXAG010000021.1 coordinate 15,852, forward strand.
GGAGGCCGCATGGTTCGAACACAACCGCGCCCAACTCTCCGCGCTTGCGCCCGATGGCATCAAGGGCCTCTGACCTCTGCTCGGCGCCAAGCAGGTCCGGCCCGAGTGTCGGCAACAAGAGCAGCGCCACAGCATGGGGGCGACTTCCAGCCCGCTTCTCCGAAGTCGGCTGACGTGACAACGGAAGGATCCTGATCCCCATGACCGTAACCATTTTGACGTGGCAAGGGACGGGCGTTGATATGTGGACGGGTTTCCCGGCACAGGTCGCCCAGGCGGCACAGAACGCCTACCCCAACGTGTTCTACTGGCAGCCCGTTGGAAACTGGCCCGCTGCAGCCTATCCGATGGGACCCAGCGTTGCTGCGGGAGTTGCGGAGGGTGATCGGTTGCTGACCCAAGTGCATACGAGCGGACCCGTCATCCTGATTGGCTATAGCCAAGGCGCGATCTGCGCAAGCCACCTCTGGCGTGACGTGATCCTGAACCCCAATGGCGCATGCCACAACCGGGTCAACGATGTCATCGCCGCGGTTACATGGGGAAACCCCTGCCGCGCACCGGGTGTCGCCAACGGCAACGTTTTTGCCAAGTGGCCGATGCCCCGCGACGTAGACGGTGTTGTGACCGGCGGCATCGCTGGACCCGACGACCTGACGCCAGCGCAAACCCCGGCATTCTGGTATGACTTCGTAAATACGCTGGCCGGTCCCAATAACAACGATATATACACCGATTGCCCTGTCGGGCCGACCCCGGCCACGAATGAAGCTCCGGCAGGAGCCATTGAGACGCAGATTTACAACATCGTGCAGCAAGCCACAGCACCCGATGTCTTCGCCATCGTCTTCGATGTCCTGAAGTTGGTTGGCCCGGATGGGTTCGCAGAGGCGCTGGCGATCACAGAGGCCATCGTCAACGGCGGTCTGTTCGCGGCGGCCGGATCGACCGCCGCGCACTACACCTACGACATCGCACCGGCCATCACGTATCTTCAGCAGCTCGGTGCGAGCCAGGCCGTAAGCAACGCGTAGAAACTGGCCGCATGGTGTTCGCCACCGTGCGGCTGCGGCCCAAGGTCACCAAAGGTCCCGGCTCACGCCCCGCGGGGATTGCCATGGCCTACAAACTGATCGACGCCGCCCAGGCCCGATGGCGTGCGGTCAACGCACCCCACCTGGTCGCCCTCGTGCGTGCCGGCGCGGTGTTCCACAAAGGCAAGCTCCTCAAACGACCCATCGACATCACACCCACGCCGCCCGACGCATCACACGAAACGGAGGTCACGTGAATCCGGCCTATTCACCGGTCTTGACAACGTCTCCCGATGGCTCACCATCGCGTTAGGCCAGTGGAGCTGGGCTGGCACGGCCATGCTGCTGCTCTCGAGTGTCTGCTGCCCACTGGTCTGCCCAGGCGTGGAGGGCTTTGAGCGGAATCGTGAGTCCACGCCCCTTCTCCGTGAGGCGATAGCCACCGTCGGCATGATCGACGATTCCGAGGTCGCGAAGTTCCTTCAGGCGCGTGTTCAACGAGCCCGGGTTGGTTTCACACGCCTGCTGAAGCGCGCGGAAAGAGAGCGGATCGTGTCGCAGCTCCCACAAGATGCGTAATGCTCCTCGCCGGCCAAGAACGTCGAGGACCACCATGGTCGGTCGTCCCGAGCTCGAACCACGTGCGGGCTGACCGATCCTCGGAGAACTCATGCTTTACATTTTGTAGCAGACCTGGGTAGCGTGCCACCATGACCCGCTATAACTACGATAGCGCCCGCGTGGCTCCGGCACCCGCACCTCTGCCGCCCGACATCCAAGCGGCCATCGACGCAATCATGCGCGGCAACCCCCCGCTCGTTCTATTCACCACGTTGGCCCGTGACCGACGACTGTTCTTCAAGTTCTTCAGTTCAGGACTGCTGGACCGCGGACACCTGAGCATCCGAGAACGCGAGATCGTCATCGACCGGGTGACCGCCACCTGCAATGCTGAGTACGAGTGGGGCGTGCACGTGTCGGCCTACGCCGCCAAGGCCGAACTCACCGAGGCCCAGATCGAGTCGTTGACTACCGGCGGACCCAACGACAACTGCTGGGCCGACGAGGAGAGAACACTGATCCGACTCTGCGACAGCCTGCACGACTCCTGCACCCTAGACGACAAACTGTGGAGTGACCTCGCTAGCTCCCACTCCGAAGAAGCGATCATCGAACTGCTCATGCTCGCCGGCACCTACCGCACCGTCAGCTACCTCGTCAACGGCCTTCGACTACCCCTTGAACCCAACACTCGACGATTCACAGACTTCCCGACGCGCTAGCTACCGGACGCGCCGCCTCACTTCGGTTTGTTTTTCCTGGTCAGATCGGTATCTCGGGATGGTTGGACCCGTTTCGGTTCGCCCGGCATCTTCGGGGTGCCAACCCGTTGTGCGCCATGCTAGCCAGCGGATATGCAGGTCGGCCGCGAGCCTTGTGCGGCAGGTTGTCGGGCGAATATTCGCCCGTTTCAGACAGGCACGCTTCGACTCTGGCCGTCGAAGGGGATTAGCCGTGGCGAGCCGCTTCCTGGGTCAACTGCACGCGCGACGAAAAACCGAGTTTGGTGTAGACGTGGGTGACGTGGGACTACACGGTGCGCCGTGAGACGAAAAGCTGGAGGACTACCGCCCACCCGTCGTGGTCACGGTCGAGTTGTGGCCGGTACGCCGGTTCGTCAGTGCCGATCGATGCTGCGGCCGGACGGAATCGAGTCGAGCGTTTCCCACAAGTGGGTGAGGGCCTCCGCACCGCGCGCCGTGATCTGCACCAGCTGCGCCCGAGGGTGCTCCCGGCCGTGATTGAGTTCGCGTTCGGCGACCTGGCGCGCAAACCCCGCCGCGTCGGCAAGCCGCTGCGCCGCGAGTAGGCCGGCATGTACAGCGCGCGCCGCGGGCCTTACCGAGTGCTGTATCGCGTTGACAACGACCATAATCCGGGACGAGCACCGGATTCCGTCGTTGTGACGTATTGCCCCTGCCCGGGGTCGCTGGTCGGCTGCGCCCCATATATGACAAAGACTGATAGTTGACCCATCAGATCGATCGTCGGCCTGGCGTCCGAGGTACACGACACCAAGAGATGCCCGTGTGTCACCTGCCGTGGCCGCCCCCGTGGCCGCCGAAGCCGCCGTGGCCGCCGAAGCCGCCGAAGCCGCCTAAGCCGCCGTATCCGCCCCAGTAGCCGCCCTCATCGTAGGGATATTGAGGCGAAAAGCCCACTACCGCAGGGGAAGCGTTGATCTGACTACTGCCGACCGGCGGGCTGATCAGGGTGGAGTGGGTGTCGGGGCACACTGGGTCTCCACCCATCATGTGGCAGCCTGCGCCCGCGGTAGCGGCCATGGCCGTCGGTGCGGCGGCGATCGCGACCGCGGCAGCCCCTGCCACCAGCAGAGGAGCGATGTGGCTGACGTTGATTCGCATGGCGGATTTCCTTTCATTGTCGCGTCCTGATCTGACCTCATTTCAGGATTGCTTCCCTGCGAACCGCCGTCGTTGTTGCTGGCACCGATTTATGGTTCACGCCAACGGGAATCGTTTTGTACAGGTCAGCAGCCAGCGGCGCTCAGCCCGGCCGGCAAGAGACGAGCGCTCAGTACTGGCGGAGATGAGCTGACTGGACCGAGGTGCCAATCAGACTGAAATGCTCAAGGTGTGATCGGGCTCGTGGCTGATGGTCACGCGGCCGCTCGTGGGCACGCGGAGACACGGCACCCGGCCGAGGCCACGAGGAGGAGAAGGCAATGTCTGACGAAATTGAAGCAGGGGATGCGGGTGTGTACGACCGCGACCGCGAGCGCAAGGGCACCGTGGCAGCCGTCGAGGGTGGGCCGGTCTACATCGCGTAGGACGACGGCAGCGCGCGCTGGTGCGACGACGGGCAGCCAGAGAAGGCGACGTTGCCCCATTGAGCACGTGAGTGAAGAGTTAGCTCATTAGGCTATCGCTTTCGTCGTCGCCACCGTGATTGTGTGCCTGTACGAGAGGAGCCGCTGATGGCACTGACGCCCGCGGGATGGTATCCCGATCCGTCCGGTGCTGCGCGACTGCGCTATTTCGACGGCATCCGCTGGACCGACTACTTCAGTGATGCCGGCCCGTCGCAGGGCGTGCAATCCGAGGGCCAGCCGACAAGCATCCCCACAGCCCCGTCCCCCCAGGCAGCGGCCAGACCGGTGAAGGAGGCGGCGGTTCCATTCGGCGCCAGCGGTGCAGACAAAGGCGCTACCACACAACGCCATCCAGCGGTGCGCGTGCTGGTGTTTCTTATCCTGGCGATTGTTGGATTTTCGATGGCGGTGGCGGGGTTTGTCAAACTCATGTATTCGGGTGGGACCGAAATTTATACCGTTGGCGCGCTTCTTTTTGTTCTCAGTGCGGACATCGGCGCCGTCATCGGCGCGAATGTGAGAGCCGCGAAGCCAGCGGTGCGACGGCTGCTGATGTTTCTTATCCTGGCGATTGTTGGATATTTGATGGCGGTGGCGGCGTTTGTCGTTCAAGTCAAACTCTCTTATTTCTATGGGAGCGGTATTACGGACGTTGGCGCGCTTCTTTTTGTCATTGGGATCGTTGGAGCGATCATCAGCGCGATCGTGAGAGCCGCAAAGCGGAGCCCAGCGCGGCAGATTTACTCCGCTGCTGACCAGCAGGGTGGCCCGGCGCCAAGTTGGTATCCCGGCCCGCAAGCCGTGGACACGTTGCCTATCGAACCGCCGTCGGCCCCATCGGCGCGACGTAGCCGCGCACCGTGGATCATCGCCGGCGCGGTCGCCGTAGTCGCCGTCCTGGCGTTCGTGTTGATAACACTTAAATTGGCTTCGCGGCAGGTCGTGCTGCCCTTCACCGGCCTCAACAATCCCCGCGGTGTGGCCGTCGACACCATCGGCGCCGTGTACGTCGCCGACTCCGGCAACAACCGGGTGCTGAAGCTGCCGGCGGGCGCGAGCACCCCGACCACACTGCCCCTCACTGGCCTCACCGATCCCGAGGGTGTGGCAGTCGACACCACCGGCGCCGTGTACGTCGCCGACTCCGGCAACAACCGGGTGCTGAAGCTGCCGGCGGGCGCGAGCACCCCGACCACACTGCCCCTCACTGGCCTCACCGATCCCGAGGGTGTGGCCGTTGACAGCGCCGGTGCGGTGTATGTCGTTGCCTTGGTCCCCGACGTAGGCGGTGTCCGCGGCCAGGTGCTGAAGCTGGCGGCTGACGCGAGCACCCCGACCGCACTGCCCTTCACCTTCACCGTCACCGCCGTCGGCGGGCCCACCGGGGTGGCCGTCGACACCGCGGGCAGCGTCTACGTCGCGGACGGATCGGTGCGGAGGCTTACGGCGGGAGCGACCACCCCGGACACGCTGCCCTTCGCTTTCACTAGCCCCGGCGGCGCCTGGGGTGTGGCGGTGGACACCGCCGGCACTGTCTACGTCACCGACTCCTACTGGCAACGGGTGGTGAAGCTGGCGGCGGGCTCAACAACGCAGGTCGAGCTGCCGTTCACCGGGCTCGGCCAGCCCTACGGTGTGGCGGTGGACACCGCCGGCACCGTCTACGTCACCGATGATCGCAATCGGGTGGTGAAACTACCACCGCACTAAGGCATTTGGTTCAACCACTGCCCGCGCGCTTGGGACCGCTTTGCCTACCGCCTCTGCGGCGAAGCCCCGCCCGTGCAACGCCGATCGGCGCGGGTTGGGCCAAGTAACGCGTTCGACGGGGGAGGGTGAATCAATGGCCGACAACTTGTCGATGGTGGATCGCATCCGAGCCAATGCTCAACTTGTCCTCACCGTGGCGCGCGACCAACTCGACACGGAGGTCGGGTTCGACGAGGCCGGGGTGCGCTGGCTGGACGGCTACATCCAGCGCCAGCACGAGCAGGGCAACCCCGCCAACCGCGAGGGCCTGGCTAGTACGCTGGGGTCGTACCTTGGCGAGTGCATCATCGAAAGCTACGGAGGGGCTTGGGCCGAGGTCGATGGGTCATGGTGCGTGCGGTTCGACGAACGAAATGCAGCGTGTCCCTTTGCCAAGGTCGGAAAGCAGTTGGAGTACGGGGCCGAGGACTCCGTCCTGAGCTTCTTCACCTTGATTCCGGTACTGTTCCGACGTCGCGGGTAGTTGCGCCCGGGGGCGCGTAGGTAGGTGACCGACGGGCCGTAGAGCACTCGGGTGCGCTCGGACTTGCCTTCGACGTGCAAGACCCTGTCGAAACTGGCGGCCAGCGACTCCAGGGTCTCGGGGATGGACATAATGCCAGTGTTATCGGGCGAGTACCAGTCATGCCAACTGGCGTCTACGGTCAGTCGCGCGTGTTGTTGCGCTTCCGGTCCGTATCCCGGCTCGGCTGAACACGTTTCGGCTCGCCCGGCATCTTCGGGTAGTTCGGGGGATAGGGCATGTCACCGAGGCCCCGTTCCTGATCGGCCCTGACCATGTCCAGCAACGGCTCGATCGACTGGGCGTTCGAGTCGATGCCGGCCCACGGATCCGACCGACGGGCAACGAGATCCGGCACCGTCGCCATGGTGTAGTCGTCGGGATCGGAACCGGCCAACTCAGCCCAGGTGAGCGGCGTCGACACCGTCGCGATCTCGGTCCGGCGCACGGAGTACGCCGACGCGAAGGTCCGGTCGCGTGCGTTCTGGTTGTAGTCGATGAAAACCCGCTTGCCGCGTTCCTCTTTCCACCACGACGTCGTCACCGCGTCGGGCGCACGCCGCTCCACTTCACGGGCCAGCGCGATACCCGCGCGTCGCACCGCGATGAAGTCCCAATCGGTTTTGATGCGCACGAACACGTGCACACCGCGGCCGCCGGACGTCTTCGGATACCCCACCAGCCCAAGCTCATCGAGCACCGGCTTCAACACATCGACCGCGATCGCGGCGGCTTCCTTGAAGCCGGTTCCGGGTTGCGGGTCCAGGTCAACGCGCAGCTCGTCGGGATGCTCGGTGTCCGGGCAGCGGACCTGCCAGGGATGCAGGGTGATCGTTCCCATCTGCGCGGCCCAGACGATCGCGGCCGGGTGGGTGACCATCAGCGCATCGGCGGTCCGGCCGGACGGAAACGTGACACGGCAGGTCTCCAAATAGTCGGGATGATGCTGGGGCACCCGCTTCTGATAGATCTCCTCACCCTCGATGCCGTCCGGGAAGCGCTGCAGATGTGTCGGTCGGTCCCGCAGCGCGGTGAGCATCGGGCCGCGGCCGACGGCGAGGTAGTACTCGACCAGCGTGCGTTTCGTGCCCCCGGATCCGAGCTTGGGAAAGTACACCTTGTCCGGGTTGGTCAGCCGGACCTTGATGCCGTCTACGTCGAGTTCTTCGGCGGGAGTTGCCATCACGGCTCCAGCACGTCGTACAGGTCGTAGTTCAGCGGCACGTCGAGCTGATCGAAAGTGCAGCTTTCCGGATCGCGGTCCGGCCGCCAGCGCACGAACCGCACCGTGTGCCGGAACCTGTGCCCGTGCACGGCGTTGCCCTCCATCTGGTCGTAGGCGACTTCTGCGACCTTCTCGGGCCGCACCGGAATCCACCGCTTGTCGGCCGCGGAATTCCACCGGCTCGGCTCACCGTCGTACACCAGATCGTCGGCCTTGCGCAGCGGCTCGAGGTCGGCCAGCAACTTCAGCCGATCCTTGGCCGTGAAAGACGCCGCGCCGCCGACCATCTGAAGCTCGCCGTCATCACGGTAGAGGCCGAGCAGAATCGACCCGACACCCTCGCCGCTCTTATGGATGCGGTACCCGATCGCGACACAGTCGGCGTCGCGTGCGTGTTTGACCTTGACCATCTCCCGCTTGCCGGGTAGATACGGTCCGTCGAGCCGCTTGGCGATCACGCCGTCGAGGCCCGCGCCCTCGAACGTGTCGAGCCACTGCGCGCCCAACTGCGGGTCCTCGGTGGTGCGGGTGAGATGGCACCACTGCTTCTCGGTCACCGAATCCGACAGTGCCTGGCGCCGCACCCGGAACGGGTCGCCCATCAACGATGCGGCGCCGGTGGCCAGCGCATCGAATCCGATGAAATGCGCGGGCGTCTGCTCGGCCAGCATCCTCACCCTGCTCTCGGCCGGGTGGATGCGCTGGCTGAGCGACTCCCAGTCCAGCCGGATGCGGCCGCCGATCTCGCGCGGGACGACCACCTCGCCGTCGAGCACGCACCGCGGGGCGGTCTCGTCGCGCAGCGCGTCCAGCAGCTCGGGGAAGTACCGGCCGAGTTCCTTGCCGTTGCGCGACTGCAGCACCACCTCGTCGCCGTCGCGGAACACCAACGCGCGGAAGCCATCCCATTTCGGCTGGTAGGACCACACGCCCGGGTCGTCGGGCACCGTCGCTTGGGCCTTGGCCAGCATCGGGTCGATCGGCGGCAGCACGGGCAGATCCATTGGTAGTCAGGGGCGCGGTGTCCGCAGTGCGGGTCCGTTTCCCCATCCCCCTTTCAATCCGTGCGTGCGGTTTTCCCGCACACGGCTTACCGATGATCTTCTGTGCATGGTTACGCAGCCTTCGGGTAGCAGATGGTGCCGCGAAGCCGGTGCAGGCCGTGCCCGTTGAACCACGCCTCGGTCCACTGATCGGTTTGCCCGGCACGTAGGTTGCGGCCCCGCTTTTTGACCATCAAGCGGAACAGCCGCCACGTCACGTACCAGTCGATCTGGCGGAACTTGTCGGCAGCGTTGCCGGTGCGAAAGTAGTTACCCCAGCCGCGCAGGACCGGATTGAGCTCCGCGATCACCTCACGGATATCCGTTCCGACACGGTTGCGGCCGGTGCGGTCACGGACCTTGTCCCGTAACCGTTTCACCGCCGCCTGGCTGGGCCAGCGATGCAGGTAGTAGCGCACGATCCGCTTCTGCTCCCACAGCCGCCCCGACATACGGGCCCGGAAATGACAGCCCAGGAAATCCAGGCCGTCGCGACCGTCCCGCAGGTCGAGCACCTTCGTCTTATCCGGATGCAGCCGCAACCCCAACGACGCCAGGATTTCTCCCACTGCCGCCAAAGCGTGCTCTGCTTGTGCCGCCGAGCGGCACAACACCACACCATCATCGGCGTAGCGCACCAACTCACCCACATCGCGTCGGGTCAGCTCGGTGTCGAGCACGTGCAGGTAGATGTTGGCCAACAACGGCGAGATCACCCCGCCCTGCGGGGTGCCCGCGACCGTCCGCGTCACCACCCCGTCGACCATCACCCCTGCTTGCAGCCACAACCGCAGCAGTTTGAGCACCCGCCGATCCGAGACCCGCCGACTCACCTCCGTGAGCAGCCGTTCGTGGTCGATCTCGCCGAAGAAATTGGCGATGTCAAACTCCACCACAAACGTGTGACCCGCGATGAATCCGGTACGCAACCGCTCCATCGCCTGTGTGGCCGACCGTTTCGGCCGAAACCCATACGAGCACGACATGAAGTCCGCCTCGAAAATCGGTTCCAGCACGATCTTGGCCGCCGCCTGGGCCACCCTGTCCCGCACCGTCGGAATCCCCAACGGCCGCTTACCACCTCGTGGTTTCGGGATCTCCACCCGACGCGCCGGCGCCGGGCGGTACACACCTCGGCGAAGGTCACCACGCAACTCACGCAACATGCGGTCCACGCCGTAGTCCTCCACCGCGACCAGGGTGATCCGATCCACCCCGGCCGCACCCCTGTTCTTACGCACCCGCTCCCACGCCTCCCACAAGACGTCACCCCTGTGGATACGGTCAAAAAGGGCGTGGAAACACCGACCCTCAGACTGCTTGGCCGCAGCCCATAGCGTGCGTTGAAGTTCTCGTACTTTCACCGGCGATGCACCCAACGGCTCATCGTCGGCTACGGCAAGCACTGGCCTGCCGGGGTGGTTGGACCGGATGATCCCGATCATGCCCTCGCACTTACCCACGTCGCCCGCGTGATCAAAGTTGGGGCCCTTTCCTCCCGGCGCGTTATGTTGCACGCCGATCAGCGGTACTACGACCCCATCGGACTCCCGCTGCCCTCCAAGAGCTTTCACCATCGGCTTATACCCTTGGTCTTTGCCCGACGAAGGCCAGGCAGACGGGTCTCTCCTGTTCCGAACCAGACTGTGTGCACGTGCCGCCTCCCGTACCCCGGAAGGACCCGACGAACTGACCCCGGACCAGGGCCCGCCGGACATGGCCTTCGCCGTGACATCAGCGGCTCGGCTCCTCCGTTGTGAATTTGACGAGGCTGCAGAGTTCGCTTGACGCTACGGCCCGCACACTTGCTCCCTCCGAAGAGGCTCTCGACACCCCGCTCAGCCCACCGCGTCTCCACGACGGACCGGGGCCTGCTACCCGGCGCTCCGGTACCTACCGGGACGGGACTTCCACCCGCTAGTCCAGTCCAACTTTCAGGACGCAACACGTCATCCATCCTGCAGCAATGTGGTCATGCTGAGGTAGGCCGCTACATTCGGGCGGCATGAGCCACCCAATCGGAGCGGGTCGGTTCGCCCCCAGCCCCTCGGCCGACCTGCACATCGGAAACCTGCGCACCGCCGTGCTGGCGTGGCTGTTCGCCCGGTCGACGGGCCGACGGTTCCTGATCCGGGTCGACGACCTCGACGACCGCACCCGGCCCGACATCGGCACCCGCCAGGTCGCCGACCTCGCGGCGATCGGGCTGACGTGGGACGCGCCGCCGGAGCGGCAGACACAACACCCGATACGTTACGACGAAGCGATCGCCCGCCTGGCAGATCGCAAACTCCTTTACGAATGTTATTGCAGCAGAAAGGATGTTCAGCAGGCGCTGCGCGCCCCACATGCACCGCAGGGCGCCTACCCGGGCACCTGCCGGGACCTGTCAGACGCCGAACGGGAGGCCCGTCGGGCGCAGACAGGACGACCACCGGCCCTGCGGCTGCGTGCCGGCGTCGCCGAGTACACCGTGCACGACCAGCTGCACGGCGACTACACCGGCGTGGTCGACGACTTCGTGGTGCGCCGCGGCGACGGCGTGCCGGCCTACAACCTCTCGGTCGTGATCGACGATGCGGCCCACGGCGTGGACCAGGTGGTCCGCGGAGACGATCTGCTGCCGTCCTCGCCGCGGCAGGCCTACCTCGCCGACATCCTGGGTTATCCGCAGCCCGGCTACGCGCACGTGGCGCTCGTCCTGAACGCCGCCGGGGCACGGCTGGCCAAACGCGACGGCGCCGTCACGCTCGCCGAGATCGGCGTGCGGCGCGCGATCGCCGAGATGTCCGCGTCGCTCGGATGGCCGTCGGAGAATTTGGACGAGCTGCTCGCCCGGTTCGACCCGGCGCTGTTGCCGCGCGAACCCTGGATCTATCCGCCTCAGGTCGGCAATTCCTGCTGACCCCACGGCGAGCCGTAGGCGGTGAGCAGGTCGAGTCGGGCTGGAACTTCTGGCGAACGGAACGTGGCGCGGCGGGACTTCACCAGCGCCGATCAGAAGAATCCGCATGCTAGGTCTCATTGTGCGCGCGTTGCGTAGTACCGGTTCAGAACGTGTTCGCGGAGATCGTCGAAGGCGCCCTGATAGATGGATTCGCGGATCTGGTCGACCAGCCTGATGATAAACCGCAGATTGTGAATCGTGGCCAGCGTGGACGCCAGGATCTCTTTGCTCTTGAACAGGTGATGCAGGTACGCCCTGGTGTAGTGCGCACAGGTGTAGCAGTCGCACTCGGGGTCGATCGGTGCGAAGTCGCGGCGGTACCGCGACCCGGTGACGTTGAACCGCCCCGTCGGCGAGTAGACCGCGGAGTTCCGCGCGACGCGCGACGGGGACACGCAGTCAAATGTGTCCGCTCCGGCGGCGACGGCCGCGAACAAATCGTCGGGCTCGCTGATGCCGAGCAGGTGCCGCGGTTTGTCGTCGGGCAGCTCCTCGATGACCCAGCCGATGATCGTCGCGAGGTTCTGCTTCTCCAGCGCGCCACCGATGCCGTAGCCGTCGAAGCCGCGGCCGTCGGGTCCGGTGATCGTGGTCAGGCCGCGCGCCGCGGCCCGTCGCAGGTCCTCATACTGAGCGCCCTGCACCACGCCGAACAGCGCCTGCGGCGGCTTGTCGGGCCGGCTCGTCGTCAGGCGCTGGTGCTCGGCGAGGCAGCGCACCGCCCAGCTATGGGTGCGCTGCACCGACAGCTCCTGATAGCCGCGGGTGTTGACGAGCGTGGTGAGCTCGTCGAACGCGAAGATGACGTCGGCGCCGAGTTGATGCTGGATGCGCATCGACAGTTCGGGGGTGAACCGGTGCGTCGAGCCGTCGAGGTGCGACCGGAACGTCACGCCGTCGTCGTCGACGTGCGCCAGCCGCTCCTTGCCCTCGGCGATCACATCGTCGGCCTGCACCCGCTCGGTGTCCATCGCCAGCACCTTGCGAAAGCCCGCGCCCAGCGACAGCACCTGGTAGCCGCCGCTGTCGGTGAACGTGGGCCCCGGCCAGTTCATGAAGGCGCCGAGACCGCCCGCCCGCTCGACGATGTCGGCGCCCGGTTGCAGGTAGAGGTGGTAAGCGTTGGCCAGGACGGCTTGCACGCCAAGGTCTTTGACGGTCTCGGGCAACACCGCTTTGACGGTCGCCTTGGTGCCGACGGCGATGAACGCCGGAGTACGGATCTCGCCGTGCGGGGTGCGGATCACGCCGCAGCGTCCCCGGCGGCCGGGCAGCGCAGCGTCGACGGTGAAGAACTCGCCGCCCGGCCCGGTCACGGACGTATTCAACCAATCCGGGATTTTGCTCGCCCTCGGGTATGGGTGCCCGTTAGATTTGGGCGGTGCAGAACCGATTCGTGACCGTGACCGTGACCGCGTTCAGCGTCGCCGCCGGCATCGCCGGCTGCTCGTCGGCCGCCGAGTCGCCGCAGCCGCCCGGTTCGCTGCCACCGGTCACCGCCCAGGTGACGGTGAACGGGCAATCCGCGGGGGCCACGCACACCGTGGTGTGCACGCAAGACGGCTGGACCCACACCATCATGACCGGCGACGACAAGTCCGGCGCGAAAGTCGTCGTCGAGACCGGGGACGGGATCAAGGCCTCGTCGGTGGTGATCACAAACGTCAGCGACTTCACAGGCACCGTGCTGGAGAACAGCATCGGCAAGGCAGAAGCGTCCATGATCGGCAATACGTTCCGGGTCAAGGGAATCGCGCAGGGCGCGACTAACGAAAACCCCAACCAGGTGACCACGGCAAACTTCGAAGTCAAAGCAAACTGCTGACCCCATCGCGTTTCGATGACGAGATTTCTTTTTTTCGTCCAATCGCATGACCGCGGACTGAGCAAACACCATACTGCTTGACGATGGTCCGCCGATTTCGACGGATCGCGTCAACAAAAGGAGAACAGTGGTGAAACGTGGTTTCGTGGTCGCCGCGGCCGGAGCGGCCATCGTGGTTGCCGGGATGACCGGCTGTTCGAGCAGTACCAAGCAATGCGCCGGAAGTACGTGTGCAATCAACCGGCACGGCCTCGGCCAAACTCACGATCGACGGCAATGACCAGACCGCTCCGCAGCCCGTCAGCTGCGAAACGTCGCCACAAGGTGGCCAGATCGTCATGGGCAATCCGCAAGACCCCAACAACGTCGAGAGCGCGCAGTTCAGCGCGACCGACGTGCAACAGATGGCGCTCATCCTGAACGGCAAGAAACTCATGGTCCAGAACGGTAATCCCATGGGTGGCAGCGCGAAGATGACCAAGGACGGGAACACGTACACCTTCACCGGTAAGGCGGCAGAGCAGCCCGGCGCGCCCGATCCGTCCAACCCGATGGCCGCGATGAACCCGCCGACTCATGATTTCACGTTGACAGTGACCTGCCCGTAGGGCAGGCAATCGACCGATCACGCGGCGGCGTTCCCCCACCGGGAGCGCCGCCGTTTTTTCGTTGCCGTCACTCCTCCCGCAGATCCGGCAAAGTCGCCATCAGGCGGTCCAAGATCACACGGTGACCCTTGAGCAGTTTGGCGCGGGCTGCGGCGACCGAGAACCATTGCACCCGGTCGACTTCGGGGAACTCCCGCATCCGGCCCGAGCCTTTCGGCCATTCGATCTCGAACGTGTTGCTGCGCGCGTCGGTGATATTCAGGTCGCCGTGCACCGCGAACGCGATCAAGATCTTGCCGCTCGGCTGGCGCACCGGCTCGAAGTCGATGCGTGCGCCCGCAGGCGGCGTCAGGCCGGTTTCCTCGGTGAACTCCCGCTGGGCGGCCGCCCAGGGGTCTTCGCCGTCGGCGTATTCGCCCTTCAGGACCGACCACGCGCCGTCGTCCTTCTTCGCCCAGAACGGTCCGCCCGGATGCCCGATCAAAACTTCGACGACCTCGTGGCGGACCCGGTAGGGCAGCAGGCCTGCTGTCAATCTAGGCATGCGTCAGACCCCGACGGCGCGCTCCAGGTCCTTCAGTGAATCCTCGAGATGGCCGAGCAGCCGCTGCAGGTGCGGCACGCTGCGCCGACACCCGACCAGCCCGAAGTCGAGGTTGTCGGCGTTGTTGGTCATGGTGATGTTGAGCGCCTGACCATCCAGGGCGATGGACAGCGGGTAGTTGCCGTCGAGGCGGGCGCCGCGCCAGTACAGCGGCTCGCGCGGGCCCGGCACGTTGGAGATCACGATGTTGAACGGCGGTGGCGCGGCGGCGACGAATCCAGGCACGAGCGAGAGCGCGAGCCCCCCGGTCAGGCACGCCGACAACGCGAACTGCTGGATCTGGGGCAGCTGGCTGAACACCGCCTTGTTGTCGCTCATCGACGAGTGGATGGCTTCCAGGCGTTGTGCGGGGTCGTCGAGATGGGTGGCCAGGTTGCACAGGAGCGTGCCGACCATGTTGCCGCCACCGTCGGTGTCCTTCTCGGTCCGCAGGCTGACGGGGACCATCGCCACCAACGGTGTCTCCGGCAGGCCGTTCTGCTCGATCAAGTAGGCGCGAAGTGCCCCCGAGCACATCGCCAGCACCACGTCGTTGACGGTCACCCCGCCCGCCCCGGCCTTCACGCGCTTGAAGCGCTCCAGGGACCAGGATTGCGCGGCCGCCCGCCGCGCGCCGCCGATGCGGACGTTGAACATCGTCTTGGGTGCCCGGAACGGCAGCGTCAGCTGTTGGGAGACCAGTGCCGAGCGGGCCAGAGACAACGTCGACGGAGCAAGAGCCGCAACCGATCCCACCGCGTTGGTCAGCGTCTGCAACGTCGACGTCGAAATGGGAGTGGGGTCCTTGCGACGACGCGGCTTGAGCTCCCACGGCACGCGCAGTTCGTCGTCCTCGGGGTCGTTGGTCAACGCGCGCATCATCAGGCGCTGCGCGGACACACCGTCGATCAGCGAATGATGCATTTTGCAGTAGAGCGCATAACGCCCGTCGTCGAGGCCCTCGACAAGATGCGTTTCCCACAGTGGCCGGTGCCGGTCGAGCAGGCTGCCGTGCAGCCGCGAGGTCAGCTCCAGCAGATCGCGGACCCTTCCCGGCGTCGGCAGCGCCGACCGCCGCAGGTGGTAGTCCAGCTCGACGTCCTTGTCCACGGCCCACGCGACGTTGGTGATGCCGCCGACGAACGCGGGGTGCTTGCGGAACGTCGGCTGGACGTCGGTGCACGACAGCATCGCGTCGTAGGCGTCCCGGACGAACTCCGGCCCGGCGCCATCAGGCGGCACGAACAGCTGCAAGCCCCCGACATGCATCGGGTGCTCGCGGGATTCGCCCAGCAGAAATATGTTGTCGGTCGGTGAAATCAGCTGCATACCGTGCCCTCTACTCTTCGCCAGCGCTCATCGGCGCCTTCTGCTCTTCGCGCAAGCGCTCATCACCTTTGTAGCCGCGTCAAGGGCAGGAGTGTGACGATTGACCATTCCGGGTGCTACCGGGCCAGATCTACAGGGCCTTGGTCAACCAGCCTTCGACTTTCGCCTTGTCGCGGGTATGCGTCAACAGATGCACGTCGTCATACAGGGTGCCGCCGATCAGCTTGCCGGCCGTGAACAGCACCTCCACGTTGCGGGCGCCGCGCCGATAGAAGTCGGTGCGGTCGAGCTGCCTGCGCTGCTGCCATCCCGACTGCTCGGCGATCTCCGACAGGTGCTGCCGGTCGTTGGTCGCGCTCATGTATGTGAGGCTATCGCAGAGCCGACACCGCGCTAACCGGTGGCCGTGCCGAAAAACAGACCCAGCAGGTACGTGCACCCGGCGGCGCCGAAGCCGATGAGAAGCTGGCGCAACGCCCGGCGCAGCGGCGGCCCGCCCGACAGCAGCCCCACGATGACCCCCGTGCACAGCAACGTGATCCCGACGAGCGTGGCTGCGGTCACGAGCGCCGCGGGACCCTGCAGGCCGACCAGGTAGGGCAGCACAGGAATCAGCGCACCCGACGCGAACGAGCAAAAGCTGGACAGTGCGGCACCCACCGCGGTGCCGACGGCCTCGTGCTCGTCGGTCGACCTGCCCCCGATGACGTGTCCCGCGGCGGGCGTGTAGTCGCGGAGCACCTCGGCGGCGTGCGTGTTCGCTTCTTCGACGCCCATCCCGCGGGCGCGATAGACCAGCGCCAACTCATTGGCGTCGACGTCGAGCTTCGGCAACGCGGTGGTCGCCTCCGGATCGGGATGGGAGGCGGCGAGCAACTCGCGCTGCGACCGCACCGAGACGTACTCCCCGGCGCCCATCGACAGCGCACCGGCCAGCAGTCCGGCCAGGCCGGTGACCAGGACGGTGTGGTTGGACACGCCGCTCGCGCTGACGCCCAGCACCAGGGACAGGTTGCTGACGAGGCCGTCGTTCGTGCCGAAAACGGCGGCCCGGAACGGGCCCGAGAGGCTGTTGCGACCCTGCGCGGCAAGGGCGCGGACGACCTCCTCATGGATGCGTTCATCGGCGGCCATGGTCGGTGTTGCGTCTGCGTCGGCTTCATACGTGGACCGGGACTCTGCACGCTGGACCAACGCCAGCACGAATACCGAACCGAAGTGGCGGGCGAGGAAACCCAGCATCCTGGTGCCCATGTCGATCCGCGCCGGCTTGCCGACCCGATCGCCCAGCAGCCGGAGCCAGTGCTCCTCGTGCCGGCTCTCGGCGGCGGCCAGCGCGAGAAAGATGTCGCGGTCCTTGCCGTTACGGCGCGCTGCCAAATCCCGATAGATCGTTGCCTCGGCACGTTCGTCGGCGAGATGCCGGCGCCATCGCCGCACATCGGAGTCCGAGGTCGCGTTCGAGTTCATCAGGTCATCATTGCGCCCGGGGCCGGGAAGGTGCTCAATGCAGGCGCACCACGACCTGTTCGTTGTCGCTCGTGTAGGCGAGGTAGTCGAAGGTGCGGCCGGTCCGCGCGATGAACTCGCTGAAGGCCCGAAACTCGTGGCCCCGCCAGCCCGGGTAGTTGAAGAACTCGTCCAGCACCAGCACCGCGTCGGGGGCCAGTCGTGGCTCGGCGATGTCCAGCACCGTCTTGGTCGACGAGTAGAGGTCGGCGTCCAGGTGCACGAAGACGATCGGTTCGTCGGTCTCGGTCAGGAAGGTCGGCAGGGTGTCCTCGAACAGACCCGTGACGAGCGTGGTGCCCGGGATGTCGGGGGGGTCGTGGGCGAATTCGCCTGCCGAAAATCCGCTACGCCAGGCTTCGGGAAGTCCGGTGAAACAGTCGAACCCGACGACTTCGCGGTCGGCGGCCACCGCGTCGGCGATGATCGCCAGGGTGGTTCCGCCTGCCACCCCGAACTCGAGAGCCAAACCGGGGCCTTTGATCTCGGCCAACGCGAAACGCAGAGTGTCGTGCGGATGCCGGAAGACCATCGCCTTCGGCATCTGCTCGAGCACGAATTGCGCGCTGTCCCGCGCGGCCCCGACGTCCTGCGAGTACGCGAGGTCTCGGCGGGCGCGGAATTCCAGCTCGTCGAGACGGCGGGTCAGCGCGCCGAGCGCGGCCATGGTCTCGGCGTGCAGCTGTTGCTGTAGCTGTTGGGCGCGGGCGCTCTCGGCGTCGACCACCTCGGCCAATGCCCGCTTCAGCTTCTCCCGAGCCGCTGTTTTCAGCCGGCCGAGCGTGCCCATGCATGCACCATAAATCGTCCGGCCGCTCGATTGCGGCAACCTCGCCGACTTCGACCGGCCGCTACGCTTGCGCAGTGCTCACCCAGAAGCCGGCGGGCAGGACGCGCCTGGGCACCATCACACGCACTGCGGCCCAACGGAGAATACTGGCCGCCGCGCTGGACTTGTTCGCAGACCACGGGGTCTCCGGAACGTCGCTTCAGATGATCGCGGACGCCATCGGGGTGACCAAAGCAGCTGTCTACCACCAGTTCAAGACCAAAGAAGAAATCGTGATCGCGGTGACCGACATGGAGCTGGGCAGGCTGGAGGAAGCGCTGGAGGCGGCCGAGGCGGAGGACGATCCGTTGCGCGCGCGCAAAGTTCTGCTGACGCGGGTGATCGACATGGCCGTCGAACGCCGGGGTTGGGTGAGAACGCTGCAGAGCGACCCGGTGATCGTCCGGCTGCTGGGTCAGCACGCTCCGTTCCGTCAGTTCATCAGCCGGCTGTACGGGATCCTGCTCGACGAGCACGACGACACCGAGGCCCGCATCTCGGCGGCGCTGTTCTCCGGGGCGATCGCCGGCGGGATCGTCAACCCGCTCGTCGACGACATCGACGACGCCACCCTGCGCTCGGCGCTGATCCAGCTCACCCAGCGCATGCTCAAGCTGCCCGACTGACGGCTATTGTCAGCTTAGTAGCCGATCGGCTAGCCTCGGGTGCGATGCAGATCCTTGCCGAGGCCGAGAACCTCCCGAAGACCGCCAACATCAAGACGCAGCTGCTCAGCCTGTGGACGGCGCCCGTCTTCGGGGTGATTCTGCTGATCGCCTTTGTGGCCTTTCCCGGTTTCTTCCCGCCGATGTCGCCGGACATGACGGCCGATCAGGTCGCGGCGTTCTACCGGGACAACACGGCGATGATCCGGTTCAGCATGATCACCTTCAACCTCTTCGGGATCATGCTGCTCCCGATGTTCATGGTGATCGTGGTCCAGATGAAACGGATGGCCACGCAGAGCCACGTGTTCGCGTACTGCTACCTGACGGCCGCGGTCAGCGGCGCCACCCTGTTCGCGCTCGCCGACATCTTCTACCTCGCCGCCGCGTTCCGGCCCGACCGCAATCCCGAACTGGTGCAGCTGCTCAACGACATGGCCTGGCTCATCTTCATCTCGCCGGTGGGCGCGCTCGTCGCGATGAACCTGCTGCTGGCGGCCGCGATCTACTCCGACAACGGACCCAAGCCGGTATTCAGACGTTGGGTCGGGCATTACTCCGTCGCCACCGCCCTGGCGATCGCGCCCGCCGTCGGGGCCGTCGTCTTCAGGACGGGCCCGTTGGCCTGGGACGGCCCGGTGTCGTTCTGGCTGCGCAACGGCGCGTTCGCACTCTACGTCGTCGTGATGTTCTTCGTGCTCAGAGGGGTTCTGCAGCGCCAGGCCGTCGAGGAGAGGGTGGCGCAATGAGCAGCGTCGTGTCCACCGAGTCGACGCAGGCCGGGGTTATCGCGGGCGCCGAACCGTTGCCGCCGGCGGGCAAGCGCGACGTCTGGATCGTGTTCTGGATCGTGCCGGCCTTCTACACCGCGTTCGGGATCATCTTCGTCGCACTGGGCAGAGTGATGCCACCGCCGCGGCCGGACGTCACCACCGATCAGATGGCGCACTTCTTCCATGCGCACACCGCGACCATCCAAATCGGTTTCGCGATTCTGGTCCTCATCGTCGGCGGTGCCGGGGTGGCCAACGGCATCGTCATGTACCACATCAAACGGATGACCGTGGGTTCGGTTCTGGCGTACGCGTATATGGGTTCGTTGGCCGTGGGCGCACTTCCGGGCTGCCTGCTGGTGGCGTTCTGCTTCCTGACCGCGGTGTACCGCCCCGGACGCGATCCGCAACTGCTCGCCGTTCTCTACGACCTCGGGCTGCTGTCCTATGTCGGGTCGCTGGGCTGCTTCACGACCGCCTGGATCGCGTTCGCGATCGCGATTCTCTACGACCGCAACCAGATCTTCCCGAAATGGCTGGCGTACGTGACGATCTGGCAGATCGTCACCGAAATCATGGCCGTTCCGGTGTTCGTGTCGAAGGCGGGCCCGTTTGCGTGGAACGGGTCGATCGCCTTCTGGGAGGGCACCGTTGTCTTCGGATTCTGGCTGGTGTGCCTGATCATCTTCCTGAAGAAGGCGGGGGAACTGCAGCCCGCCGACGAGGCCCCGTTGCCGTGACGAATACCCAGCAGACGGCCGCCGCACCCGCGCGGCCGGATGACCAGACGGGTCACCTGCCGGGCGACGGCGCCATGTGGGTCATGGTGATCGGCGACCTCGTCATCTTCGGTGCCTACTTCCTCATCTTCATGGTGCACCGCGCGATGAAGCCCACGGAGTTCCTGGCGTCGCAACAACATCTGAATATCACCATCGGCGTCGTCAATACCCTTGTTCTGCTTGGTAGTTCATGGTTCATCGCGCGCGGTGTGCAGTGCGCACGCGCCGGCGAGGTCGACCGTGCGCTGCGACTGACGTATCTCGGCGGGCTGTGCGGGGTGTTGTTCCTCGCCATCAAGGCCTACGAGTGGTCGTCGGAAATCGCTGCGGGCTACACGATGTCGGACGGGTCGGGCAACGAATTCTTCATGTTCTACTACATGCTCACCGGCGTGCATGTGTTCCACGTCGGGCTCGGCCTGGTGATCCTGGGAGTCGTTGTCCGGGAGTTGCGCAACGCCCGCCGTCGCCGGGTGTCGATGGTCGAATCCGGGGCCACCTATTGGCACATGGTCGACCTGCTCTGGGTCGTCATCTTCGCCCTGCTCTACGTGATGAGGTGAACCAGTGACCACGACCGCCGCACGGACGACCACGTATGTGTGGATCATCTTGTCCGCGATCACGATCGTGTCGTGGTGGCTGGCGCCCGCACACGGCCACGGTGCTGCGGTGCCAAGCGTTCCGATCACCGTTGCGGTCATCCTGCTGGCGTTCATCAAGGGGCGGATGATCATCCGGTACTTCATGGAAGTTCGCACCGCACCCCGCTGGCTCAAGCTGACCACCGATGCGTGGCTGATCGCGCTGTGGGCCGGCGTGCTGGCGATCTACCTGATCTGAGCTGGTCGTGGCTGGGTTCTGCACTAACGTTTCGGTCATGGAGGGCGTGGCGGAGCTGGTGGGAGTGCTGCCGGCCCACCGCTTCGACGAGGGGAGGCTCGCGGAGTATCTGGCCGGACGACTGCCGGGCTTCGACGCAGCGATGCAGATCCGCCAGTTTCAGGGCGGCCAGAGCAACCCGACGTTTCACCTGCGCACCGACGCCGGCGAGTACGTGCTCCGCAAGAAGCCGCCGGGCAAGCTACTGCCACGGGCACACGAGGTGGAGCGCGAACACCGCGTCATGGCGGCGCTGGCCGACACCGATGTGCCGGTACCGCGGATGCGGCTGCTGTGTCAGGACGAATCTGTCATCGGCACATCGTTTTTCGTGATGGATCATGTTCCCGGGCGGATTTTCTCCGAACCCACCCTGCGCAGCTGCACGCCTGAGGACCGCGCCGCCATTTACGAGGACCTGGCACGCGTGCTTGCCGCGCTGCACCGTGTCGACTGGCGCGCGGCGGGCCTGGACGGGTTCGGCAGGCCAGAGGGCTACATGGGCCGCCAAGTGGCGTTGTGGACCAGGCAGTGGCAGGCCGCGCGGGTCGAGGACGTGCCGGAGATGGACATGCTGGCGCAGTGGCTGCCCGAGCACCTGCCCGCCGACGATGAGCCGGCGTGCATCGCGCACGGCGACTACCGGCTGGGGAACGTGCTGATTCATCCCACCGAGCCCCGGGTGGTGGCGGTATTGGACTGGGAGCTGGCGACGATCGGCCACCCGCTGGCGGACCTGGGCTACAACTGCCTGACCTACCATCTGCCCGCCGACTTCAGCGGTACCAGCGGCGTTGCGGGCGAGGACCTGACCGGCACCGGAATACCGGACGAGCAGGCGTTCGTCGCGAGCTACTGCCGGCACGCGGACCGCGAGCCGCCGGCGTCGCTGGACGTCTTCGTCGTCTTCTCGATGTTCCGGCTCGCCTCCATCGTGGCCGGCGTGTACCGACGCGGGCTGGACGGCAACGCAGCCGACGCCCGCGCCGGCACATCGGAGTTCCGTGACCGCTACCGCGGTCTGGCGCGGATGGCGTGGGTGTTGGCGCAGCGACCGGGAAGGTAGCTCCTGCAATGCCGATGATCGACCTGACGTTCGTGCGCGGATCGGTGGACGACCCGTCGTTGCGCTGGCTGACCGACGAGCTCGTCACCGTGCTGCTGCGCGCAGAACGCGCTCCCGACACCCCGTTCCTGCGTGCCAACACGATCGTCTATCTGCACGCGCTGGAGCCGGCCGCGCAGTCGGTGGGCGGCCGCGAACCCGCAGAGCCCCGGTTCCGGGTCGAGATGACGGTGTTTGCCGGTGCGCTGTCGCAAGACCGAAAAGAACAGCTGGTCGCCGACGTGCACGCCGCGGTGTGCGCCGCGGCCGGAATCGACCCGACGGGCTCGCGGGCACTGCAGGTGTGGACGTTGATTTACGAGGTCCCAGAGGGAAACTGGGCCGGCGGCGGCAAGGTCATCTACTACCAAAACGTCAAGGGGCTCGTCGCGGACGACACACCCTGATCGACCCGGGGTTTACTGCGCACGGCGGTCCGCCTACTTGACCGGAGCCTTCTTCTTGACGCGTGTGGCCGCCTGCTTTTCGGTGCTGGCGCCCGCGTTGGCCAATTGGCCGCCCGAGTTCTCCAGGTGGGCACGCACGAACCACTGGAACTTCTCCAGTTCGCCCGCATGCCCGATCAGCATGTCCTGTGACACCAAGTCAAGGTCGTCGAGGGCGTCGATCGCCATACGGGCGTCCCCGATCACCCCGTTGTAGACCAGATCAAGAGCAGCCAGGTGCGCCTGCACGGTGTCGCGCCCCACCGAGTAGTCGTCCCAGGTGCGGTCTTTGAGGATCGCTGCCGGGGTGCCCTGCGGCGAGCCGCCCAGCGCGGCGATCCGTTCGGCGGCTTCGTCGGCGTAACCACGGACCAGCTCCACCTGGGGGTCGATCATCTCGTGCACGCCAATGAAGTTAGGGCCCACCACGTTCCAGTGCACGTGCTTGAGGGTCAGATGCAGATCGTTGTACGTGCTGAGCTGTTTTTGCAGCAGGTCGATGATCTTGCGGCTTTGCGCGTCCGACAGGCCGGGGACGGTGAAGGTGGTCATCGAGGCTCCTTTAAGTGCGCGATCTCAGGTGTGCGATCTGAGCAGGGATACCCCGCCGCGTCGGCGCCGAATCCGGTGGGCCGTCGATCCACTGAATCGCTCCGGCGTGCTGGCAGTAATCGGTTGTTCGGCGTAATCCTGCCACGCTCGATGCACATCCTGCCAAGGCCGAACTAAACGGTCTGACACGCCTGTTTGGACTGACAGGAGGCGAGAACAATGAAGAACACAACATTCGCCGCAAGGTGGAAGTGGACCGCTTTCGCGCGGCAGCTGATCGTCGCCGCCGCAGTCCTCGTGGCTATGCTTGTCGGCGCAGGAACCGCATCGGCGAACCCGACTCCGTGGGCGCCCTGGACGCCGCACACCGGCCCCGATTACGCCTCAATCACGGGCGCGCGGGTTGGTGCTCCCAGCGAGCAAGAGGTCAGCTCTTACGGCGGCAGCCACAAGCACTTATTCGTCGAGCAGCAGCTGTACGGCCCGGGTGTGGTCTCGGTGCCGCAGGTCGACACCACCGTCCACCAGAGCCGGTAACTTGGCCGAATCTCGGTATCTAGCTAGAGGGCAGTCAGAAGGCGCTCCATCATGGGGCGCGTGCGCCGAGGTTGCGCGGGGCGGGGCTGCTCTGCTTGGGAGATGAGTTCGAATCGGCTGGGAGTTCTCCACAGCTCGATGGTTTGAACGACCCAATACACCGTGAACTCGAGGATCAGCACGGTCTCGGCAACGATGACCCAGTGATTCCAGCTGTCCAACGCTAAGTGCAGGACCACAACAGCGACCAACGTCGCGATCATTGCCGCCGCAATGCATTGGTAGACAACGTAATAGAGGTGCCGATGCGGAGATTTGGCGTCATCTTGACGGCTGACGAGGAATGCGGTGGTGACGACGGTGACGATGATTGCCAGGAACATGATCACCGCTGCGACGCCGTGGGCGTTCGAATCGAACCAGTTTCGGAAGAAGATGAATGCGACAAGTCCCACGGCCATGACCGCGCGCAATACATACGTCGACACGGTGCCTAAAACGCTCTTGGGTGACGCGGTGTTGGTGCGCCGGTACAGCCAAAACGACAGCACGCGAGCGATCACCAGGGCGATCACGACGGCCCACACATTGTTGGTGATTGCATGCTTCACGTCGTATTCGGCCGGTAGACCGTAGCGCCCGCAGAACAACACAGGCCGGGTGGTGGGAACCATGGCGACGATGAATGCCAGGATGCCCGCGAGAGTCAGCAGGACGTCCTCGGTGTCGCTGCTGCCCTTGTAGACGATGAATTGGACGCCGAGGGCACATAGCGCCGCGATGAAGATGCTGTGTGCGGTGGTGAAGTAGTAGGCGCTGATCGAGGTTTGCCAGCAGGTTGCCGTCAGCCGTTCGCCGATCACGGCCGCGGCGAGCATGACGATCATGACCGCCATGCCCCCGCGCAGGTAACGGTAGGTGTCAAGGGTGATGTCGCGAGTGTGTGGAATCGCAAATCCTTACGTGCTGCGCGGAGCGTACATAATGACCGCAACGCCGAGGAGGCAGATGACGGCTCCGGTGATATCCCATCGGTCCGGCCGGAATCCGTCGAGGGCCATGCCCCAGATGAGGGAGCCGGCGACGAAGATGCCCCCGTAGGCGGCAAGTATGCGGCCGAAGTGCGCGTCGGGCTGCAGGGTGGCAACAAAGCCGTAAGCCCCCAGTGCGATGACGCCGGCGCCCATCCAGATCCAGCCGCGGTGTTCGCGGACACCCTGCCAGATCAGCCAGGCGCCACCGATTTCGGCAACCGCGGCCAGGACGAACAGCAGAATCGAACGTGTCACGGTCACAGTGCTGACCCTATGTCGTGACACATCAGGAAGCGGGTGTTGGACGTCAAGCAAGTGCTGGTGACCAGGGGCACAGGATTTATCTACATCATTCTCAGCAAGGCGCCCTCATTCTTGGCCATCCTGCCGCCGCAGCAACCACTGATGTCCCCCGATCTGATTCAATCCGACCGTTGCTGTCGTCGCAGGCCAGCGTTTCTCGATTTACACATTTCGAGAACTACGGCCGGTACCAGCACGTTGCTAGGCACCTGGAGCAGCAGGCCAGATGCGCAACGGTCCGAACACTGCGGTGGTGCACAAAGACGCTGGCCACCGGCCGATTTTATTGACTTAATTGTCAATAGACTCAACATGAGCGAAGGTGACCTGCTGCTTCGACGGTGTTGCGGGGAAACCGCTCGGCCGGCCGTCTAATAAACGATCATGTTAATTAAACCTGCTTCAAGACAACGAAGTAAATTCGCTTCACGAAATCGACAGGATTGCTTGACACCCGCTCCAGCAAAAGAATATGGTCCACCCCAGGGCCTCAGGTCGTTCATATGAGGACCCCCGGCCGAGAGAGGGGTGGGGTCGATGATGTCCGACGGCAATGAGGCTGCGCCCCAGCAGTCGCCCGGCGACCGCGCCCGAGCAGGATGTCGTGCCCCTCCGCCAGAGTCGGCCGTGAGGCTCGCATCTTTGTGGTGATCGGGCTCCGCTCGCGTTCCTTCGACAATCGCAACTGGCAAAAATAACAAAAGGAGATCCAACAAAATGGGTACAACACTAAGACGCACCGTTGGTGCTGGCATCCTCGCTGCCGCCGCGGCTGTGGGGGTTTCCGCCGCGGTCGCTCCGGCCACCGCCGCCGCCCAAGTAGACCCCTTCTGCATAGCCGCCTGTGACGGCGGCACCGTCAACATCGTAGGCAACAACGCCGCCCTCGGGGTGGGCCTCTTTGGCGGTAAAAGCATCATCAAACAGGGGTCGGGAGAAACCATCAACAACCAGTGCGGGTTCTGCGGCAAAGTCAAGCTCTAGGGAAGGGTCTGCGCTCTATACGATTTCTTGAGTTGGTCTGGGCCGGGCTTATTTGTGCCCGCGTTGGAGACCTTGAACCCCAAAAGTCGCAGTATTCTCTGCCCGCTGAGCGGACTCCGACAATCGCAACTCGCAAAATAACAACAACCAAAAGGAGATCCAACAAAATGGGTACAACTCTGAAACGCACCTTTAGTGCTGGCATCGTCGCCAGCGGCATGGCTTTAGGGGCTGCCGGCCTGGTTTGCGGCGCGCTCGCTCCGGCCACCGCCGCCGCCCAAGTAGACCCCTTCTGCATCGCCGCCTGTGACGGCGGCACCGTCAACATCGTAGGCAACAACGTCGCCCTCGGGCTGGGCCTCGGCGGTACAAGCGTCATCAAACAGGGGTCGGGAGAAACCATCAACAACCAGTGCTTCGTCTGCGGCAAACTCAGCGGCGGCACAAAATACGAAAAACCGTCTTTGTAGGGAAGGGTCTGCGCTGGACCGCCGACTGTATGTCGGCGGTCCAGCGTTTTTTTGGGGTCTTTTTCCAGGGGTTGCTCATTGACGAAGTATCGATCAGCGGGACCATTGCGGTGGTGCTCATCGGGTGTGGTGTGGAACGTGGTGTAAGGCCCGATCAAACGAGTTGGTGCTGTGGGCTATCGCATCGCTAGCAAGGGGGCCGGACTCGAACAGGACTGGTCGACGAATGCGGCGATCCATCAAGGCGCCCTGAACACATCGAGCTGCAGGTGACGATGAGCGACGGGGCGACCGAGTGTGGACACTGCCGCGTGGTGGTGATTCGGCGACCGGGGTGGCCGCGTTCGTATCGTTGCCGACAGATGCGGCCGGATTTGCTCAGTGGGTCGTCGTGGGTCGTCCCGGCTAACCAGACCTAATGAGCTCCGTTAGGGCGTGCAGTTTCGGCCGTTGATACAGCACGTGACCTGGTTGTTACCGCCCGTGATGGATTGGGTGCCACCGGGACCACTCTGAACAATGGTGCTACTCCCCCCGGAACTGATGGCGATGTTGTTGTTGCTGATGTTCCAAGGCGAATTGCCTGGATCGCCATCGCCCACGTTGCTGAGGATGGCATTTGTGCAGAGGTCGCTCAGTCCCGGTTGGGCGATTGGGGATCCTGCGGACGTGCAACCGCCGAGCGCGGCAGCCGCCGCAATGAACGCAGCGGGCATCAGCCAACGCGCCTGTGTGGGAATCGAGATGGTTCGTCGGGATGCCATGGTGCCCCTCCCCTGCATATCGAGGGCCTCGATGCCTCTCCGCCGCCGGGACGGATGGCGTTTGCCGTTCTTTCGACAACAATAGCCTGCAACGTTTGCCAAGTCATGTTCAAGTGGGCAGGAAATTCCAGGTTTTCGCGCAGGACGCTGCGCCCAAACGGCTGCCCACAGCCGTACAGCTAGCGTGAAATAGTCACCTGCTGCGGTAACAGGTGCGGAAACTTGGCGGTGGCGGAGGGATTTGAACCCTCGGACGGGGGTTACCCGTCACACGCTTTCGAGGCGTGCTCCTTAGGCCGCTCGGACACGCCACCGCGGGACAGCTTACCGGCCGCCGACCTGCTCAACCCAATCGCTGCCGGGCGAAGAACTCCTCCAGCGGCGCCGCGCACTGCGCTGCCAGGACGCCGCCCCGAACCTCGGGCCGATGGGTGAGCCGCCGGTCGCGCACCACGTCCCACAGCGACCCGACCGCGCCCGTCTTGGGCTCCCACGCCCCGAACACCAACCGGGCCACACGTGCCAGCACCACCGCGCCAGCGCACATCGTGCACGGCTCCAAGGTCACCGCAAGCGTTGCCCCCACCAACCGCCAGCCGTCCCCGACAACCTGCGCGGCCGCGCGCAACGCGAGTATCTCGGCGTGTGCGGTCGGATCGCCCAGCGCCTCCCGGGCGTTGACCGCCCGCGCCAGCTCGACGCCGTCGGGGCCGAACACCGCGGCGCCCACCGGCACATCCCTGGGCCCGGCGGTCGCCGCCGCTTGCAGGGCTACCCGGATGAGATGCTCGTCGTCGTCCCGCACCATCACCGATTGAGGCGCTCGAGCACTGCCGAGAACTCCTCCGTGAAGCCCATCCGCGCCGCGATCATGCCCAGCTGCTCGTCCGCGTAGAGATCCGTGTCGGAAATGATCACCCCGAGCACACCCTCTGGCAGCCCGACGTCCGACAGCACGCCCAGATCGCCCTCCTCGAACGGCGCGTCGGGGTCGAGTTCCTCGTAGTCGATGTCGGCATCGAGCTTTTCCAGCGCTTCGGCGGCGATGTCATAGTCGAGAGCGGCGGTGGCGTCGGACAAAAACAATCGCGTCCCCGACGGCGCGGGGCGCACAATGATGAAAAACTCGTCGTCGACGTCCAGCAAACCGAATACTGCTCCGGCGCTACGTAATTCACGGAGCTCGGTCTCGGCGTTGACCAGGCTGGTCAACGCCTTCGAACGCATCGGCGTGCAGCGCCATTTGCCGCTCTCTTGAACCACCGCCACAGCGAAACCCTCTGGTGAGTCCGGATCCTGCTCTTTCGCCGGTCCACGTTGTGGTCCCATGGCCGATTACGGTAGTCCCGAGTATGCGCCTTGACCACTATCTGACGGTCGACGCGCAAGGCGAGTATGCCAACCTTTTACACGTGACGAAGTCGCCGGTGTGCGTGCTCGGCCTCGGATTGATCGGGGGATCGGTGCTGCGCGCCGCCGCGAAAGCCGGCCGGGAGGTCTTCGGGTACAACCGGTCGATCGAGGGCGTGCAGGGCGCCCGCTTCGACGGCTTCGATGCCACCTCCCGCCTCGACCAGGCCCTGAGCGGGGCGGCGGACCGCAACGCGTTGATTGTGCTCGCGGTACCCGCTCCCGCGCTGCCGATCCTGCTGTCCTACATCCGCGACATGGCACCCGACAATCCGCTCACCGACGTCACCAGCGTCAAAGCCGCTGTGCTCCAAGAGGTTCAGAAGGTCGGGTTGGAGGCCAACTTCGTCGGCGGCCACCCGATGGCGGGAACCGCGCACTCGGGCTGGTCGGCCGGGAACGCCGGGCTGTTCATCGGTGCACCGTGGGTCGTCAGCGTCGACGACCACGTCGACCCGCAGGTGTGGACAGCGGTCACCGAACTGGCGCTTGACTGCGGTGCGCTGGTGGTGCCTGCGCGATCCGACGAACATGACGCGGCCGCCGCCGCCATTTCACACCTGCCGCACCTGGTCGCCGAGGCCGTCGCGATCACCGCCGGCGAGATACCGCTGGCGTTCACGCTGGCCGCAGGGTCGTTCCGCGACGCCACCCGGGTCGCCGCGACCACGCCGGACCTGGTCCGCGCGATGTGCGAGGCCAACGCCGAGCAGGTGCTGCCGGTGCTGGACCGGACGATCGAGTTGCTCGCCCGCGCCCGGACTTCCCTTGCCGAGCAGCGATCGGTCGCCGACCTGGTGGGCGACGGCCACGCCGCGCGCACGCGCTACGACGGCTTCTCGCGCCGCGAGATCGCCGGGATCATCGTCGGCGACCAGGACTGGCGCCAACAGCTCGCGGCGGCGGGCAGGGCCGGCGGCGTGATCAGATCCGTTCCGCCAGTCCGGGATAGTCGAGGATGAAACCGTCGTCGTCGACCGTGACGGTGGTATCGGCGACCGGCGAGTGCAGCTTGATTCCATCGGATCCGCTGCCGTAGTTGATCGCTGCCGGGTTCACCGCAAAGTCCGGCAACCACACATACACCACCGGGACGGTCACCGAGTCGGTGCCTTTGTATATGCCGGTACGCCTGATCGGCAGCGCGTTGAAGAACGGGCTGAACACCACGTCGACGTCCAGAGCACCGTCGAAGGTGCCGCGCGACTGGCCCTGGTGGCCGGTGATCGACCACATGTTCTCCTCGTCGCGTGCGATGGACAGCTGGCGGTCGCGTTCGGCCAGGGTCACGATCAACGACAGCCGCCTGGTGGCCCCGGTGTCGTCGGTGACCAGGTCGTAGGACGCGCTGAACGCCGGATGTGAACCGGTCGCGCCCGCAACGATTCGCCCGTGGGCCTTGATCCGCTTGCCGGACAACTGAACTCGTGTCGACTCCATCCGCGGGACATCTTGGGCACGCCAGGTCAAGATCGCCGGCCAGGCGCCGGGTGTCGCTTCAGACGGGCTCTCGCTCACCCATCTACCGTAAGCGACGGGCGTCGGATCGCGCGTCGCATCTGCGACACCGAAGCCTCGCCGTCGATCAACGGCCCGGGCAGCCTGCGTAGCCGACCGGTGCCCGGCACCGATGACCACACCGCCAGTGCCAACAGCGCGTCCAGAATCAGCGCGAGCGCGGTGACCATCAACGCGCCGACCAACGCGATGTAGAACTGGCGCACCTTGATGCCGTCGATCAGGTAGCGCCCCAGCCCGCCGAGGCTCGCGTAGGCGGCGATGGTGGCCGTCGCGACGACTTGCAGCGTGGCGGTGCGCAGCCCACCGAGAATCAGCGGCAGCGCGTTGGGCAGCTCGACACGCAGGAGCACCCGGGTCTGGTTCATCCCCATCGCGCGGGCGGCATCCACCACGGTCGGGTCCACGTTCGCGATGCCGGCATAGGTGCCGGCCAGCAGCGGCGGAATGCCGAGCAGCATCAACGCCACCGTCGGCGGCAGCAGGCCCAGTCCCCACAACAGCACGCCGAGCAGCAGCACGCCCAGTGTCGGCAGTGCCCGCAGCGCGTTCACGCCAGTGACCACCAGGAAGGTGCCCCGGCCGGTGTGCCCGATCAGCATCCCGACCGGGACCGCGAGCACAGCGGAAACCGCCACGGCCACGGCCGTGTACTGCAGGTGCTCCAGGGTGCGGGCCAACAGCCCGGCGCTGCCGCCCCAGTTGGCGGCGGTGAAGATGTAGGACAGCGCCTGCTGGAGGAAGTTCATCGGGCGGCCCTCATCCACTTCATGGTCTTCGCGCGAGCGCTCATCCACATCATGGTCTTCGCGCGAGCGCTCATCCACTTCATGGTCTTCGCGCGAGCGCTCATCCACGGCGTCGCCAGCCGGCCCCCCGCCATGATCACCGTGTCGACGACGACCGCGAGCGCGAAGATCGCGATGATCCCGGCGACGATCTGATTGCTCTTGTCCGCCTGATATCCCTCGGTAAACCAGGTGCCCAGACCGCCGATGCCGATCACCGAACCCACCGACACCATCGAGATGTTAGTCACCGCGATCACGCGCAGGCTGGCGACGAGCACCGGAATCGCCAACGGGAGGTCCACTTTCAGCATTCGGGTCAGCGGCCGGTAGCCCACCGCCGTGGCCGCGTCGCGGACCTGTGCCGGCACCGCGTCCAGTGCCTCGGGAACCGCACGCACCAACAGCGCTGTGGTGTAGAGCGTCAGCGCGATGATCACGTTGGCCTCGTCGAGGATGCGGGTCGGGATGATCAGCGGCAGCACCACGAACAGCGCCAGCGACGGGATCGTGAAGACGATGCTCGCGGTCACGGTGGTGACCCGGCGCAGGATCGTGGTCCGCTGCACGAACGCCCCCAGCGGCACGGCGATCACCAGCCCGAGCAGCACCGGGATCATCGACAGGCGCAGATGGACGATCGTCAACGCCCAGGCATTGTCGAGGTGCGTGAACAGGTACCGCATGGGCTAGGCGTTCCGCTGCGCGTCGAGGGCCTCGAGCACGTCGGTGACCCGCACGCCGCCGATCACCTTGCCGTCGGCGTCGACCACGACCCCCACCCCCGACGGCGACGACAGCGCGGCGTCCAGCGCCTGGCGCAGTGTGCCGTCGGGGTGCAACAGCGACCCGCCCGCGACCTGCTTGCCGGCGTTACGCCAGCCGAGCGGTGAACCGTCGGGTTTGGTGACAAGCTGCCACTCCCCGACCCGGCTGACGTCTCGCAGCGGGAGGCCCGACGCGTGGAAGAACTGCAGCCCGCGATAACCCCGGTCGGCGCCGATGAACTCCGCGACGAAGTCGTTGGCCGGCTCGGCCAGCAGGCGCGCGGGTTCGTCGTACTGTTGCAGCACTCCACCGGGCCCGAACACCGCGACCTTGTCGCCGAGCTTGACGGCCTCGTCGATGTCATGGGTGACGAACACGATCGTCTTGTGCAGTTCGTCCTGCAGCCGCAAGATCTCCCCCTGCAGTTCCTCGCGAACCACCGGGTCGACCGCGCTGAACGGCTCGTCCATCAACAGGATCGGCGGATCGGCGGCCAACGCCCGGGCCACCCCGACCCGTTGCTGCTGGCCGCCGGAGAGCTGCGCCGGGTAGCGGCCCGCCAGCTTCGGATCGAGGCCCACGCGTTCCATCACCTCGGCCGCGGCGCGGCGTGCGGACCGCCGCGATTGCCCGCGCAGCACCGGCACGGTCGCGACGTTGTCGATCACCCGCTGATGTGGCATCAGGCCGGCACTTTGGATCACATACCCGATGCTCAGCCGCAGCTTGACCGGATTGACCTTGGTGACGTCGGCGCCGTCGACGGTGAGCGTGCCCGAGGTGGGTTCGATCATCCGGTTGATCATCCGCATCGAGGTCGTCTTGCCGCAGCCGGACGGGCCGACGAAGACGGCCAGCATGCCCGCGGGCACATCGAGGGTCAGACTGTCGACCGCGACGGTGCCGTCGGGGTACGTCTTGGTGACGCGCTCGAAGCCGATCATTTGACCATTTGCTTGTCGAAACCGTGGTCGGCCACCCACTTCCGGGCGGCCTCGTCCGGATCGACGCCCGCGTTCCCGGCCACGGCGGTGTTCAGTGCGACCAGGTCCTCGGTGGTCAGCTTCGCCGACACGGCGTCGAGCACCGTCTTGAGTGGGTCGGACATCTTCTGCGAACTCACCACCGGGACGACGTTGGCCGCCAGGAAGTTGTTCTTCGGGTCGTCGAGCGCCACCAGGTCGTTCTGCGGGATCGCGGGCGAGGTACTGAAGATGTCCGCGGCGGTGACGGTGCCGTCGATGAGCGCTCGCACCGTCGCCGGGCCGCCGCCGTCGCTGATCGCCACGAAGTTCTTCGGACTGATGTCGAGGCCGTAGTTCTTCTTGAGTCCGGGCAACCCCTCGGTCCGGTTCAGGAACTCCGACGGCGCGCCGAACTTCACCTCGGCCGAATGGGCCGCGAGATCGGCGATGGTCTTGAGGTTCCACTTCGTGGCGGTTGCGCGGGTGACGGCCACGGTGTCGGTATCGGCCGCCGGTGACGGGGTGAGTATCGAGAGGTCACCGGGCAGCACGCGCAGCAGCGCCAGCACGACGGCGTCCGGGCTGGTGGCGGTCGTCTTGGGATCGAAGTATTGCAGCAGGTTTCCGGTGTAGTCGGGTATCAGGTCGATCGAATGGTCCTTCACCGCAGGGATGTACGTCTCGCGGCTGCCGATGCCGAACTGACGCCTGATCGTGAAGCCGTTCGCTTCCAATGTTTGGGCGTAGATCTCGGCGATGATCTTCGACTCGGGAAAATCGGCGGATCCGACCACGATTGACTTCAGGTCCGCCGACGCCGGACCGCCGCCAAGCGGATTCGAGCTTCCACACCCGGCCAGCAGGACAGCCAGAATGACCGCGATCGCGCAGCTGGGCCTGCGTGTCCGCATCCGCATTCCTCTCGGCCGGGCCTGGTTGACCCTAACGCGCCGCGTGCTTGATTCTGACCGCGAACAGGCAAAGATGAAGAGATGAGCAGCGATCCGCAGGAGCCGGCCGAGCCCACACCCATCGAGGAGCCGGAGCACACGCCGGGGGGTCTTCCTGCGACGGCAGTCCCGTTCACCAAGACCGCGGCGGCATGGTGGGCGCTGATCGGCGGCTCGCTGAGCCTCATCGTGCTGTTGATCTTCATCACCCAGAACCTCGACGAGACGACCATCCACTTCTTGGGCTGGCACTGGAACACCCCGGTGGGGATCGCGTTCCTGGTGGCCGCGATCGCCGGATCGTTGATCACGGTGATGACCGGAACAGCCCGGATGATGCAGCTCCGACGCGTGGCGAAGAAGCACATGCGGACTCACCACGGTTAATCAGCGCGGATCGTCTTCAGCCCGAGCGCAATCAGCGGGGCGATGACCTCGCCCACCCGGTCGGACCCGTCGTCACCGCCGGCCATCCGCCTGCGATAGTCGATGCCTGCGGCGATGATCGCGATCTTGAAGTACGCCAGCGCCATGTAGAACGGCCAATGCGCGAGCGGGCGAGAAGAAATCGTCGAATAGCGGTGGGCCAACTCGTCGGGCGGCGGAATCAGCTCGGACGTCCATGCGCTTTTCAGGTTCAGGATGAGATCCATGGCCGGGTTGCGATATGCGCACATCAGCGCCGCATCGCTGACCGGGTCGCCGAGGGTCGAAAGCTCCCAGTCCACCACCGCGCGAACGGTTGCCGCGTCGTGGGAATCGAGGATCGTATTGTCGATCCGATAGTCGCCGTGCACGATCGATGACCCGCTCTGGCGCGGAACCGCTTCTGCCAGAGCAGAATGCAGCCGGTGCACGTCGGCGTCGCGATCATCGTCATCCAGCCGGACATGCTGCCACTGGCCCGCCCACCGGCGGACCTGTCGTTCCAGGTAGCCGTCGGGCCTGCCGAAGTCGGCCAGGCCGACCGACACCGGATCGACGGCGTGCAGATCCGCCAGCACGCGGATCAGCTCGTCGACGCACCGGTCGATCCCGGCGCGGTCGCCGATGGCCGCCAGCTCGGCGGCACTGCGGACCACGCGGCCCGGCACGTAGCAGACCATCGCGAACGGCGCGCCCAGAACCGACTCGTCCTCGCAGAACGTGACCGCGTCCGCGACCGGCACGGGTGTGCCGGCCAGTGCCGCCACGACGCGGTACTCGCGGGCCATGTCGTGCGCAGACGGCGTCAAGCCGTGCATCGGCGGCCTGCGCAGCACCCAGGCGGACGCGTCGTCGTGCACGCGGAACGTCAGGTTGGAGCGCCCACCGGAGATCAGTTCGGCCCGCAGTTGGCCGGTGCGCGGGACGGCAATGCCCCGCAGGTGGCGATCCAGCGCGCCGAGGTCGATGCCCGCGAGGCTGTCGGTCACCGCGCGTTCCTGGGCAGCAGATCCCAGACGTGCTCGGTGCCGTTGACCTCGGCGACCGTGAAGTCACCTTTTCGCGAGCAGCGCAACCTGGTGACCGACGCGTAATCGATCGGGAACAGCAGCAGCCGGCCGGTCCCGAGGATCCGGTGCAGGATCACGTTGATCACGCCGCCATGGCTGAACATCGCCACGGTGTCGTCGTGATCACCGGTGGCCACGACGTCGTCGACCGCGGCGAACACCCGCTCGATGAACGCGTCTTCGTCGACGCCGCTCGGCAGATGGCCCGCCGCCAACCGGTCCCACTCGTCAGGGAACTCGACGCGGATCTGCTCGATCGGAACGTAGTTGGCGAGGTCCTTGTCGTACTCGGCGAGGCGGTCATCGATCTGCACGTCCAGCCCGAGAGCGTCGGCCACGGGCGCGGCGGTCTGGATCGCCCGGCGCTGTGGACTGCTCAGCACGCGGGTGACCGGATGGCGATCCAGCGCCTTCGGCAGCCGGCGCGCCTGCTCGAAGCCCACGTCGGACAGTTCCGGGTCGGCCCGCTGGCCGGGTGCGGATCGCAGCGGCAGCGCATGCCGGATCAACAGCAATTGCACGCGTGCCACGATAGAGGGCGTGCCGGGATACGCCGACGACCTGTTCGACCTCACCGACCGGGTGGTGTTGATCACCGGGGGCAGCCGGGGGCTGGGCCGCGAGATGGCGTTCGCGGCCGCCCGGTGCGGCGCCGATGTGGTGGTAGCCAGCAGGGACTTCGACTCCTGCGAAGCCACCGCCGAGGCGATCGAAAGCGAGACCGGCCGCTCCGCGATGCCCTACCAGGTGCACGTGGGACGGTGGGAGCAGCTCGACGGCCTTGTCGAGGCGGCGTACGACCGGTTCGGCAAGGTGGACACGCTGATCAACAACGCAGGCATGTCACCGCTGTACGAATCGCTCACGTCGGTCACCGAGAGGCTGTTCGACGCCGTGATGAACGTGAACCTGAAGGGGCCGTTCCGGTTGTCGGCACTGGTGGGCGAGCGCATGGTCGCCGCCGGCAGCGGCTCGATCATCAACGTCAGCTCGGCCGGGTCACTGCGGCCGGGACCGGACATCATCCCGTACGCGGCGGCGAAAGCCGGCCTGAACGCGATGACCGAAGGGCTGGCGAAGGGTTTCGGGCCGACGGTGCGGGTCAACACGCTGATGGCCGGCCCGTTCCTCACCGACATCAGCAAGGCATGGAATCTCGACAAGGCAACCGTGAACCCGTTCGGCCACCTGTCGTTGAAGCGGGCCGGCAATCCGCCGGAAATCATCGGCGCGGCTTTGTATTTGATGTCCGACGCGTCGAGCTACACCACCGGCACGATCCTGCGGGTCGACGGCGGAATCCCCTAGCGGGGTGCTCTGAGGTTCCAGTCGACGTTCCTTCGAAAACCCCGGTTCGCGGAACCCGTCACCGGAATCGGTTTCGAAGTACAGGGTCGAGACGTCGAACAACGCCAGGCTGGCCGGCCCCAGCCTGGCCAGCGGAGCGCTACCGGATCCGGTGTCGGCAAGCCCGAGATCGAGTACCTGCTGGCCCTCGGCCTGGCGCCGGGCGGCCGTGGCTTTCAGTGACTGCACCTGGGCCTCGTCGTGGGCCGAACCGAGATGCTCGATTGAACGCGAGCCACGCTGCGAAGACCACACGATCTGCACCGCCGTCGCGGTGGTCGGCCGTGGCGGGCAAGATGACCTCACATGATTCGAAGCGTCGGTCCGGCCGGTCCGCTAAAGGTGTTCGGGCTGGTCTTCTGGCAGCTGCGCTACGACCTGCTGATGCTGCTGGTCATCGCCGCGATCGTGAGCCAGGTCCCGGACCCGCTGCAGGACAGCTCGGGCGCCGTCGTGTCGGTGCTCGGGATCGGCGCGTCGATCTTCATCGGTTTCCGCAACAGCAACGCCTACAGCCGGTGGTGGGAGGCCCGCACGCTGTGGGGGGCCACCATCAACGAGTCGCGCAACCTGAACAATGCCCTGACCAGTCTGGAGCCCGGATCGCCGGGCATCGCTGGCGATCTGGACCGGATGCGCCGCCGAGCTGCGCCGCGTGCCACCCCTTCCCGGGGTGGTCGAGCTGACCCCCGAGGACCCCGCCGACAGCACCGCCACCGCGCTGATGAACCATCAGGCCGCCGACGTGGGACAGCTGGCCGCGGCCGGCCACGTCGACGAGGGGGCCCGCCTCGTGGTGATGTCGGCCCTCGCTGCTTTGGTATCGGCCCAGGGCGGTCTGGAACGGATTCGCAACCAGACCATCCCGGTTCACTACGACATGTTCATCCGCGGGCTGGCCTGGTTATTCGGGATCGTGGCCTTCAGCCGGCTGGATTCCAGCGGTCAGCACTTCGCCAGAATTATTCTCGGCCTGGCGCTGATGGGGGTGTTCATCGTTGCCGAACGGCTCGGGCACTTCATCGAGGAACCGATGAACGACCGGATCTTCGACCTGCCGATGTACCGGTTCTGCGCGACCATCACCTGCGACCCGCTCGGCACCGGCAACCCGCTGGCCCGGCCCAGGGAGCCCGAGCGGGCGGCCGTTTGGATGTGAACCCAGGCGTGACGGTGCTGGAGGGTCACGCCCCTAGGGCGTAATGATATTGAAGTTCGGGTCCGGCGCGTCCAGCACCCCGAGCAGCGTGGTCAGCGCGTCAGCGTCGCCGGTGATCGAGATGCCTTCAGACGTGCGGTCGCCGGCAGCGAACATCAGCAGCCGCACCTTGTTGTCCAGTCGCACGGTGGCATTCGCCGTCGATTCGTCCGCCGGGCGCTTGCGGTACACCAGCACGCCGTTGCGCAGCGTCAACCGATAGTTGGCGCCGGTGTCGGCGAACGTGACGTCGATCGCCAGGTTCACATCCCAGGCCCGCGGGCCGTTGATGCTGATGGCCAGCATGTCGAACATCTGCTCCGGCGTCAGCTGCGCCAACAGCGATGGCGATGCGGCCGACGTCGCGGTGCCGAAGTTGCCGTCGCGCAACTCGGTGGCACCCGACAGGAAGAAGTTCCGCCAGGTCGCGTTCTCGGCGCCGTAGGCCAGCTGCTCCAGGGTGTCCGCGTACAGTCCGCGGACTTGCGGGTTCTCCGGATCCGCGAACGTGGCATGGTCGAGAAGCGTGGCCGCCCAACGGAAGTCGCCCTCGTTGAACGCCGTCCCGGCGAGCTCCACGACGCGGTCGATGCCGCCGAGCGCGTCGACATAGCGCTTGGCGAGTGCTTCCGGCGGGTGTGCCCACAGCCGCCCGGGGTTACCGTCGAACCAGCCCATGTAGCGCTGATAGACCGCCTTCACGTTGTGGCTGACCGAACCGTAGTAACCGTGCGTGTGCCAGGCCTTCTCGAGCGCGGGAGGCATCCGGAACTGCTCGGCGATCTCGGCACCGGTGTAACCCTGATTGAGCAGCCGCA
This sequence comes from uncultured Actinomycetota bacterium, assembly GCA_963759655.1. GTDB lineage: Bacteria > Actinomycetota > Actinomycetes > Mycobacteriales > Mycobacteriaceae > Mycobacterium. Next base: position 54,504 of record CAVXAG010000021.1, read on the forward strand.
GCGTCTGGTCGTGCAGGTACGCGTACAGATCGCGCTGGGTGGACAGGAATTCGATGATGCGGTCGCGGCCCCACGTCGGCCAGTGGTGGGACGCGAACGCGACGTCCACGGTGGCGGTGAAGCTCTCGATCGCTTCGGTGAGGTAGCCGGACCAGACGTGGGGGTCGCGGACGAGCGCGCCGCGCAGCGTCAACAGGTTGTGCAGGTTGTGAGTTGCGTTCTCCGCCATGCACAGTGCGCGGTAACGCGGGAAGTAGAAGTGCATCTCGGCGGGCGCCTCGGTGCCCGGCGCCATCTGGAATTCGATCTCCAGCCCGTCGATGGTGTGTTTTTCGCCGGTGGTCGTGATGATCACGGTCGGGGTGATCACCGCGACCTGGCCGGTCGACGTTCGCTGGCCCAACCCGCAGCCGACCTGGCCCTGCGGGCTGCAGGCGACAAACGTGCCGTACATGTAGGTGGCGCGCCGGGTCATCGCCGTGCCGGCATACACGTTCTCCTGCACCGCGTGCTCGATAAATCCCTCCGGCGCAAGCACGCTGACCCGGCCGGCGTCGACGTCGTCCTGATTCGTGACACCCAGCACGCCGCCGAAGTGATCGACATGGCTGTGCGTGTAGATCACCGCCACCACCGGGCGGTCGCCGCCACGGTGCTCGCGGTACAGCTTCAGTGCGGCGGCGGCCACCTCGGTGGAGATCAGCGGATCGATGACGATGACTCCGGTGTCTGTTTCGATGAAGCTGATATTGGAGAGGTCGAAGCCGCGGACCTGGTAGATCCCTTCGACCACCTCGTACAGGCCCTGCTTGGCGGCGAGCATCGACTGCCGCCACAGGCTGGGGTGCACGGAAGTCGGCGCGTCACCGGTGAGGAACGAGTAGGCGTCGTTGTCCCACACCACGCGGCCGTCGGCGGCTTTGATCACGCACGGCTGCAGCGACGCGATGAGCCCGCGGTCAGCGTCGGCGAAGTCCGTGGTGTCGCCCAGCGGCAGGGACCCGAGGTGCTCCTTGTGTGCGCGTTCGATCACGTCGGTGGGGGGCTTCTGCGTCATGCGTCCGACAGTGCCACCACGCCACGCCGACCACATCCAAATCGGCTGATTCGCAGGGAGTTAGCATTCATCCGTGGCGTTCGTGGAGGTCATCGAGACGGTCGGCAAAGTGATCGACGCGACCGGCGTCGCCGTGATCGTCGGCGGGGCGCTGCTCGCGGCCTCGATGTCGTTGACGAAGCGCGGCGTGCCGGGCAGCCGGTACGACGACTTTCGCCGTCAGCTCGGCCGGTCGATCCTGCTGGGCCTGGAGTTTCTGGTGGCAGCCGACATCATCCGCACCGTCGCGATCACCCCGACGCCGCAAAGCGTCGCGGTCCTCGGCGGGATTGTGCTGATCCGGACGTTCCTGAGCTTCTCGCTGCAGCTGGAGATGACCGGAGCGTGGCCGTGGCAGCGGAAGGCGGCGGCGCCTACCGACTAATCAGCCGGTGCAGCACGACGTCGCCGAGCACCCCGTCGTGCGCGGTTGCGGTCATGTACGTGCAGTGCGGCTGGCGGCGCCGGTCGGTGGGCGAGCCGGGGTTGAGCAGCCGCAGCCCGGTCGCCGTGGTGCTGTCCCACGGAATGTGGCTGTGGCCGAACACCAGCGCATCGGCGTGGGGATAACGCCGCGACATCCTTTCGTCGCGGCCGGCCGCGGCGCCGGTTTCGTGAGTCACCATCAAACGCACGCCGGCCACCGTTGCCGCTGCCGTTTCAGGAAGCCGGGACCGGACATCCGGGCCGTCGTTGTTTCCGTAACAACCGATCAGCCGTGCCGCGCGGTCTTGCAGCGCGTCAAGCAGCGACACGTCCACCCAGTCACCGGCGTGCAGCACAACGTCGGCGCGGTCGACCTCGTCCCACAGCTGCCGGGGTAAGTCACGTGCCCGTTTCGGTACGTGCGTATCAGAGATCAGCAGCAGCTTCACGAATTCTGCAGCAGCGCAGCCATTGCCGGCATCACCGCCTGCAGCGCCTTCAGCGGGCGCAGCATGACCTTGAACTCGACGATCTCTTCGTGGTCATTCCAGTGGATCACGTCGACGCCGTTGACGTGAACGCCGTCGATGTCGGCGACGAACTCGAGCACCGCCGACCGGTCGGCGAACCACTGCCCGACATACCGGAAGTTGCTGTCGCCGAACACCTTCACGGCGGCCGTCAGATACGCCAGCGTTGTCGCGCGACCCTGCTGGGGGGTGAACACCGCGGGTGAGTAGAACACCGCGTCCTCGGCAAGCAGGGCCTCGAGCCCGTCGGTGCGACCGTTGTCAATGACGTCGATCCAGCGCGCGATCACCGGTGGTGTCATGACGTCGGCGATTCGGTGATCGGCTCGATGCCCAGCTGCCGGTAGGTGACGAGGGCGAAGTACGGCACGCCGAGGTCGGCGAACACGCGCGCCGCCACCTCACCGCGGTCCACCATCGGGATGATCCCGGCGACGACCGCGCCGGCCTCGATCGACTTGTCGTAGGCCTTGCGGACGGACCCGCCGGTGCTGACCACGTCCTCGACCAGCAGCACCCGCGTGCCGGGGTGATCCCGCAGCCGGAAGCCCTCGATGAACTGCTCGAGGCCACGGGACTTGGGCTCCTTGCGCACGGAGAACCAGGCCTTGCCGGTCACCATCGCGACACCGTGGGCCAGCGCGTCGGCACCCATCGTCAGGCCACCGACCGCGTCGAACTCGATCTGCCGCTCGGCGGCGAGGTCAACGATCGCCGCGCAGACGACGGCGAGCCGGGCGCCGGTGTCCACGGCGTGCTTACCGTCGATGTAGTGCCGGCTGGTCTGCCCGCTGGCAAGTTTGAACGGGACATCGCGGTATTCGTGACCGCGCTTGATCACCTCGAACGCGTCCTGCCAAGAGATCGATGTCGTCACCGCGGCAATGGTACGAGGGATCGTCAGTGGCCGGGCGCCGAGCCAGGGTTGGTGGCTTGATCCATCGTCAGGCCGCATTTCGCGGCCATCCCGGCCTGGATGTTTCGGAGGGCGGCGACCATCTGTAAAGCGTCGGCGGCGCCCTCCGGGTTGCCGGCGTTGTCGGTGTCGGGATGATTCCGCAGGTAGTCGGTCAACTAGTTCATCTCATCGGCCTGCGCACTCATCATCGCTGCCGGGGAACACGAATCTCCCGGCGGCTGAGCAAGTGCGGAACCAGCGGTTGCCAATGCTATTGATGCCGCCCCCAGTCCGGCTGCCACGCGGATCACCCTTGTCGCCACGCGGCTGCCGTGGGCACGGTTACCCACGGTCACGCTCCTTTCGAGTCGGCTGTTCACGTCCATCATCGACCATCCACGGCGGTATGGGGGTACAAAAATCTTTGGTCGGGTCAGCGGCAAGCGGCTACCGCCCTGACGTCCGAGCGGCGGGCCTCGTCACTCGTTGTCTTTGCTCTCCCCGGTGGCGAATGGTTCATATCCGTACTCGCTCAGGGTAGATAGGACTTGCTCGGCTGATATTTCGACGTATTCAGGAGTCAGCTTTTCTCGCCACTTGCGGGCTGCGCGCTCATCGGACCAGGTTGATGAATAGTCTTGGCCGTCAATCATGATGGCGCGAACGGGGTTATGTTGGGTATGAATGAATGTTATCTCGACCTTATGATTCAACGCTGGGAGTAAGTGGCGTTGCACGATGTCGTAGAGTTCTTCATCAAGGCTGCAGGGTTTATGCGAACCATCGTCGTATTCACATTCGTATATGCCGAGAACGTCGTCGGCGTATTCTGAAAGGACATCGCCGTCGCCAAAGCCATATCTGTTTAGAAGTCCGAATGTGTACAGTATCAATGGTTGTGTGCTCATTCTTCCTCCTCGGTGCAGACTCGGCAGCATATGCCGTTGAGGCCGGTTGTAGAGTTCAATCACCGACTCGACGGGGGCGAAAGCCATGCAGACAACCCAGAACACCATTCTGGTGACGGGCGGTGGGTCCGGGATCGGTCGTGGCCTGGCTGAGTCGTTTCATCGTCTGGGCAACCAGGTGATCATCGCCGGCCGCCGCCGCGGGCAGCTCGAGAGCGTGGCAACGGCCAATCCCGGAATGCACTGCTTGTCCATGGATCAGAGTGATTCGGCAGACATCGAGCGTTTCGCCGCAGAGGCGACACAATGCCACCGGGGAAGCCACCCGGAACTCAACGTGCTGATTAACAACGCCGGTATCCAATACAGCGAGGACCTCACCGCTGGCCGTGTCGCCGAAGCGGAAGCCATGATCATCACGAACATTCTCGGCCCCATACGCCTCACTGCTGCGTTGTTTGCCGTGCCTGCTCGCTCAGCCCCGTTCGGCCATTCTGAACGTCACCTCGCAGTTGGCCTTCCTGCCCAAGGCACTGGTGCCAACCTATTGCGCCACCAAGGCCGCGCTGCACTCCTACACCCAATCGCTGCGGTTTCAACTGCGGAACACCGACGTTCAAGTGATCGAGATCATCCCGCCGGGCGTGCAGACCGGCCTGCGGGACGAGCGAGACCACGAACCCAATGCAATGCCCGTCGATGAATACATCGCCGAGACCATGGCGCTGCTGACCGAGGAGCCCGAGGCGACCGAGATTGTCGTGGACGCCGCGAAACCGCTCCGGTTCGCCGAACGCGACGGCGTGTACGAGCAGCGCTACTCCGACTTCAACGCATCACGCTCGACATAGACCTCTCTCACCCTATCCACGACCACGTCGGGCCAGCCCGGGCCCAACGTCAGCAATTGCATTACCAGCAACAGGAATTCGTTGGATGAAGGTGGCGTGACACCGGCCACTCCGGCCGCGCCGGATCTACGAATCTGTCGAGCACTTGCTGGACCGCACTGTGGCCCCGCTCCCGCTTCGGGAAAGCGCATCGTTGATCGCCGCCTGGGTGGTGGTTCCTGTCCCGCCGTGCACGGCCTTACCGTCGTCCGTCAACGCGACGCAGTTCGCCGATGAGGCCAGAATCTGACAGTCGTTCCCTTTGGGAGCACATTTCTGAAGAGCGTCTTGTTCGGCTTCGGTCTGCGTCAGCTGACCATATGAGGTATACGAGTAATCTGCGCTCGCCGAGTAGGCGATGGCGGCCCAATTGTCGGCGGCATGCGCGGGGACGGCAAGTCCCATACTCAGCCCGACACCGACGGCGGCAAGAACGAATCGATTCATGTGACGCCCCTTTTCAGCGTTGACGTATGGATGTTGATGTATCAATCCCGGACGATGTGGCCACCTATGTTTGGTATCTCAGCCCAACCGCCCACGGGCAGCCATGTGCTGCCTCGGCACCATATCCCTGAGACAAGTATTCGGCAGTCTTTTCGGCGAAAATTCATCGTCTGAGCATGAGTCGGCATCAATGCCGAGTTGGGTGACGAAGCCGGCGTCTTCGTAGAATCGGTATTCGGTGATCAGGCCATTGTTGAACTTTGAAGAAGATCGCGAAGTGGCAGGCAGATTGGAAATGAATTGAGGAAGTTTGCGTCAGCCGGAATCGCTTGCGCGGCACTGGCTTTTGCACCAGCGGCCAGCGCCGACGTATCGGGGCTGGCCCCGTTCGTCGGTTCCTGGCACGCCCACGAGGAGGGTCTGGACATCCAGCCCAATGGCAACGGTCGCGAAACGTATGCCGACAGAACGACCTGTCCCGATGCACCGGCGGCCGGCTGCGGCAAGACAGGCACCGTGGACTTCACGCTGACGTCGGTATCCGGCGACACTGCTACAGGTGCCATCACCGCTGCCTCGAATCCTAAAGATCCCATCGGCGGCCCGGTGACAATCAAGCTGGTCGGCGGCGGTCAGGGGCTTGAGTTGACCATCGCGGGCGGGGACCAGGGCTTCCCGTTCTGCAGCAGCAGCGACAACGACGCCGCGCTGCACTACTACTGCGGGGCGTGACGGTGTCGCAATGTTCATGAGAACCGGGTCGCCAGCCCGTGTCTTGTCGGTGGTTCAGCGATCGGGTTCGGGCTCTGTCGGCTCGGCCGGTGGTGGTTCTTCGGGAGGTTCTGGCCCGCCGATCGCGGGTTCGGGGTCGATCGGCTCGGCTGGTGGTGGGTCTTCGAGGGATCCTGGGCGAGCGGTCACGGGTTCGCGTTCGATCGGCTGAGCGGATGGTGGCGACGGCGGCGGAGCGACCGGCGGGCCGGGCGGGATGTCGTTCGTCGTCGGCTCAGAGCTCGCCGGCGGCGTGGCGCGAGTCGAGGGAGTAGTCGCTACCGTCGTTGGCTTCTCAACAGCGGTGGTCGGCGTGCGCAACGCAAGCAGAACGCCCGATATCACGACTGCGGCCGCGGCGCCGACGAACGCGATCGCCGCCGGCCTGGTGCGATACCACGGCCGGGCACGCATCCTGAACATCCAAGGGGCCACAACGAGACCGCCGAACACGTCATCGGCGCCTGGGGGTGCATCGTCGCCGGGCGGGAGCCCGGATGGATCACCCGGTGTTTTAACGAGGCCAGCCGCATGGGGTTGTTGCGCAGAATCTGTTGGAGCGCCAAGAATTTGCTCGACCGGGCCGCCAGCAAGAGCCTGTTCAGCGGCTCGGCCAAGCAACCGACGTTCCCCCAATCGACCGATGCGCGCCATTGTGCCAGCTTAACTGGGTCAAGACCGCAGCACTGCCGAGTCGAAATACCGTTTAGGCCCTTATCGGGAGTTGCCGGACCCAAGCTTTGCAGCGGTTTTTGAAAAACGATGATTCGAACATAATCCGCATTCTTGTCAGCGCGGTACGCGCCGAGTACTCGTGACCGGCGGAGCGGGTGGGGGTCAGTTCGGGCGGCCTGTTACTTGCTTGTGGGGGTGAGGTCGCGGCGATGTGCGGGACGGGACCCCCACCCGACGCTGGACAAAACCGGGATATTAGCTGTGGGAAAGCTGTCTGGATACTAGGTCCGCCGGTATGCCACTGCGATACGTCGATCCGCACAAGAAGCACAGCCGCTTGTATACGGCCATCGAGAACTTTTCGCGATCACGCCCCGGACAGTTCCTGGCACGGCACCTTTGGCCTCGCATCGACCCCTGGCTGTACCGCGCCACGGGCGGCCGCTATCCATCGATACTTGGCGGCCCGGCCACAGCCCCGCTGATGACCACCGGAGCCAAATCGGGTCAGCCGCGAGAGCACCAAATCACCTACTTCCACGACGGCAACGACGCCATCGTGACCGCCTCCAACTATGGCGGACCGAAACACCCGCAGTGGTATTACAACCTCAAGGCGCACCCCGAATGCGAGCTCGGTGACGAGAAATTCTTGGCGACCGAGGTCACCGAAGCCGACGACTACAACTACTTGTACGGACTGGCTACGAAGGTCTACGCCGGCTGGGGCGACTATCGCCTAAAAACAGATCCCATTGGTCGTCGCATCCCCGTCTTTCGGCTCAAGCCACGCTAGCCGCCCCGCGTCAAGCTGGGTTCTGTGCTCACGGCGCTTAAGGAGGCCCGGATGGCACTGCCCGCATTGGTTCTCGTGCACGGAGGCGGCCTTGCCGCCGATTCCTGGGACCTCACCGTCGAAGAGATCCATCGGCTTGCACCAGAACTAACCGTGATCACCCCCGACATGCCGGGACGACGGAGCAAGCCCGGCGACCTGAAGCAGATGACCATCGCCGACTATGTCAACTCGCTCGTCGGCGACATCGAAAGCGCCGGGGTGGACGACATCGTCATCGTTGGCCATTCACTGGGAGCCATGACGCTGCCAGGAGTAGTCACCAAACTGGGAGCGGCGCGGGTTCGTGAAGTGATCTTCGCCGCCGCGCTCCTTCCTCCCGAAGGCACGTCCATTGTGCAGAGCTCACCGTGGCTAATCGCGCGAGTCGCCCGACACCGCGCGAAGAGTGGCGTGCCGAGCGCAACGCATCTATGGATGGCGAGATTCGTGTTCTTGAACGGAGTTCCCTCGCGTCGCCGCCGTTTCATGACCGGCAAGCTGCATCCGGAATCACTGCGCATCTTGGTGGAGAAGGTGTCCCGGCGAGGAATGCCTGACGAAATCCCACGCACCTGGATTCTGACCAAGCGGGACCGTACCCTCTCGCCGAAGACGCAGCGCAAATACATCGACGCAATCGGCGGTGTACAGACGCTCGCCGAGATCGACACCTGCCACCTGCTGATGGTCAGCGAACCGGAACGGCTCGCCGAGATCCTCGTCGAGCGCTGCCGGCTGTACGCATAGCGCGGGTGATCGGCACGGCGATCGACCGGCTCGACCCGTTCCGCTCGCCCCAGTAACCGCCGCGCGTACCCCGCAATTCATTTCATTCACTTCTCCTTACGGCCCGCAAATGCGCACAGGCCGGCCGATCTTTACGGCGTAGCGGACTGTTGCCCACGTCCCGCTACGCTGCTGTTCCTTTCCCATGGGCAGCGCCAGCAGGACATCGCAGGCGTCCACGATGTCGTGGTTACGCTTCAGATAGGGCTTGGGTGGCAACACCGTCACGCCGACCATATCGACCATCGTCGATTGATCAGCGGCCTTCAGGTCGACAGGCGGGTGCACCACTATGGCCTCAGTGCCAATCTCGATTGCGACCCGGTGTGCCGCCGCGTCAACACCCACACACGCCCCATGGTGCAGCTCTGTCGCCTCACGCAGTTGGCGGCGTAGCCATTTCAGCTGTGCCACGCCTGGGCCCAACCACGACCCGGTCACCCCGACGATCACTGGCCCACCCTTCTCGAGCTCCTTGGACAGTGCCTGGCGACCAGGCTCCGTTGGATCGCGGATCAACGCCGCCTCGCTGCTGAAGCCTGGCATGTTCGTCAGCGTCCAACCAATTGACGGTTCCGTCAAATCGAACGGAGGTCGAACGCAACCCGGCCGCTCGATGAACACCACAAAGTCAGGCCTGATCCGTAGTCAGAAACGGCCTGATTCAGGGTATCCCGGCACGTCCAGACAACCCCATCTCACCTGCGTAAGCCGTCTCATGATGTCCGGTCCTGACCCAGGATGTTTCACGCGGATTGTGACGAGTCGGTGACAACGTCGATGACCGTTACGGAGGACAGGCGAGGGTCTTGACGGCCACCGTTCATCCCGGTAATTGCTTGTCCCGCAATGTTAGCCGTCATCCAAGCTCTGATCACATCCCAGCAATTGGTGGCAAATCCCGATTATTGTCAATGAATAATTGATGACAAACCTGGTGGCACGACACGGCGCCCAATCCGGGCACCCGGCGAGTGCGTCGAAGTGCCGCTTGAACAGGCTATTTGGCAGAACCTTGAGTTAGTTGTTGGGTGTGATGACGGCGCGTCCTTCGATTTTGCCGTCGTGAAGGAGCTGGTAGGCCTCGTCTGCCCGGTCGATCGGAAAGTGTTCGACGAGCATCTGGATCTTTCCCGCTTGGGCGAGCTCGATGACTTCTATCAGCTCGGGGATGGAGCCCCAAAACGGTGAAGCGACCGAGCATTCATGCGGTGGGCTGGAGAAGTTGACGGGCAGGGCCGCGGTTCCGACTCCGACGATGGTGAGGTGGCCAAGCGCTCTGGCCATTTGTGCGGCCATGGCCAGTGTCGGGTTGACGGCGACCAAATCGAGGACCAGTTCGGCGCCCTGTCCCTTTGTGATGTCTTTGACACCTGCAACCGCTTCGTCGCCCGAGAGCAGCCCCTTGTCGGCTCCCATTTTCTTGGCGGTCTCGAGCTTGTCAGCTGAAGTGTCCACCGCGACAATGGTTGTCGCCGCGCAGAGTGCGCGCAGCACCTGGATGGCCATCTGACCGAGGCCTCCGGCGCCGACGACTACCGCGGTCGATCCGGGTCCCAGCAGCTGAACTGACCGCTTCACCGCGTGGTAGCTGGTGAGTCCGGCGTCGGTGAGCGGGGCCACCTCGCGCGGATCGAGGTTGCCCAGCGGGATCAGATAGCGGGCGGCTGGAACGAGTAGATATTCGGCCATCCCGCCATCGTGAGCGCCGAGGCCGCCCGGGGTTGGCCCACCCGGGGCCTGGCAGTAGTTCTCCATCCCGCGGCGGCAGTTCATACAAAGCCCACATCCCCAAGGGCCGTAAACGATTACCGGGTCGCCGGGCGCGAAGCCTGTGGCGCCTGGCCCCATTGTGTGCACCCAGCCGGCGTTCTCATGCCCGAGGGTGAACGGCAGCTGGACCGACATCCCTCCTGCGGGAATCTCCAAGAGGTGCAGGTCGGAGTGACACGCGCCGGCGCCGCCAACCTTGATCAGGACCTGGCCCTGCCCTGGCTCAGGCACCGGCACCTCACGCAGTTGGCCGGGTTTTTGCCATTCGACAAACTGAAACGCCTTCATGGCGGGTTTCAGTCGGTGACGCGGTCGAAGTCAACGAGCAGATGTCGCGGGCCCCGGAACACCTGGTTTTGCCGGTAGGGCGGCGGGTCGATGACCAGCCGCGGGTTCTCCACGCGGCGGAGAAAGGTTTCCAGCGCGAGGTTGACTTCCAAGCGCGCCAGCGGTCCGCCCATACAGGTGTGGATACCACTGCCCCAGCCGAAGTGTTCGTTGTCCTTGCGTTCGGGGTCGAACTGGTCCGGGTTAGGGAAGCGCGCCGGGTCGCGGTTCGCCGCGCCGTACATCAGGTGCACCGCCGAACCCTTCGGAATGACGGTGCCGCCGATCTCGATGTCGGCGGTGGCGCTGCGGCTGGGAAAGAACTGCACCGCGGACTGCATGCGCTGGACCTCCTCGATGGCCCGGGGAACGAGTTCGGGTCGGCGGCGCAGAAGATCGAGGGATTTCGGGTTGCGCAGCAACATCAGCACGCAGTGGGCGATGGTGTTGACCGTCGAGTCATGACCGGCGACCAGCAGCAGCACCGCGTTGGACACGGCCTCCTTCGGCGACATGGGTCCGTCCGGGCCGTCATCGTTGACCAGCTTCGACAACAGGCCCTCGCCGGGCTCCCGGACGTAGCGCTGGATCAGGTCAGCAAGGTATTTGTTAAGCGCGGCCATGCTCGCGCGGCCCTTCTCGGCGCGGGCCTTGCCTTCGTCGGTCGCGGCCTCTGGGCCCAAGTCCAGGCCCGCCATGCCGTCAAATATCCAGCCGTGAAAGCGCGGTTCGTCTTTGAGCGGGACGCCCAGGAGTTTGCAGATCACCGCGACCGGCACCGGATAGGCGTAATCGTCGACAACGTCGAACCTGTTCTCGCCCTTGGCTTTGATCTTGTCGAGCAGCTCGTTGCACAGGCGCTGAATATCGGGCTCCATTTTCGGAATGACGTCCGGCGAATGGGGGGGCCCGAAATGGCGCATCACCTGACGGCGCGCGCGGTCGTGATCGGGCGGATCGGACACGATGATGCTTTGCTCACGACCGTAGGCCTGCAGATGCTCGGCTCCAGCCGCCGGCTCAGCCGCGGCCGGCGACTCGGGCCGCAGCGGGCTGCGGCTGATGTCGGAGCTAACCCGGGGGTCATGGGCCAGCGCCATCAATTCCCGGTACCCGGTGACGACGTAGGTGTTGTCGGCCACACGGACCACGGGCGTCTTGCGCAGCTCGTCGAAGAACCGGTACGGATCGGGGCGGTTCTGAAATTTCATCGCGTCCGCCCAGGCGGCTTCTGCTGTTGTCATCAGGGCTCCAGTTTCGGTGGATTCAACGGCTTTTGGGGCGAAACTCCGCACCCCGCGACGTGGGGTCGTGGCCGGTCAACACCACGTCGGGGATCGCGGTCGGCACCCGCGGATCGGGGAACCGGGCCGGGATCGGCTGCATTTCCTTGGGCTGGTCGTAGCCCGGCGGCGGGGGCGGGAACGGCGCCGAGCGTTCGATCATCGCCCCGTAGTACTCCAGCCACTTGCCGTGATTGAAGGTGACCGCGCCCACGATGCGCCCGCGCCGGCCATAGGCGGCGGCGAAGCGCCGGTCCTCGACCGAGCCTTGCGTGAAGACGATCTCGTCGCCGAAGGAGCACACCCCGACGCCCTTGATGTTCACGCCGAACTGGCCCGACCAGAACGACGGCAGCGGCAGGTGCGGGCACCGGCCCGTCTCGAGGCTGACCATGTTGTGCGCGGCGACCTCGGCCCCCGACACCGCGTTATCCCAATGCTCCAGCGACAAAAACTGGTACTCGTAAAGTACGTGCGGAGCGCGCGCGATGTCACCGGCGACGAAGATGGTGTCGGTCACCACGCCGTTGATGTCGAAGGCGCGACAGCCGGCGTCGCAGGCGAGCCCCCAGAACCCGGTGGCCAGATCGGCGCCCTCGAGCCATTCGATGTTGCGGATCGACCCCAGCGATGCCACCACCACATCAACGTCGAGGGTGGTCCCATCGGAGAGCTTGGCGCGCCGCACATGCCCGGCGTCGTCTCCTTCGAGCGCCTGAACCGCAACGCCAGTGCGCAGGTCCACCCCGGCGTCGCGCTGCATCTGGGCGGCGATCTCGCCGATCACCCCGCCCAGCGCCCCCACCAGCGGCGCATCGGCGCGCTCAGCGACCGTCACTGACACGCCCAGTTCGCAACACACCGAGGCCATCTCGGAGCCAATGAAGCCCGAGCCAACAATCAGCACCCGCCCCGGCCTGGCCTTCAGGGCCGCCTGCAGCCGGGCCGCGTCATCGCAGGTGCGCAGCGTGAACAGTCCTTCCAGCTTGGCTTCCTCGGGGTTGAACCATTGCCGGGCGCGGGTGCCGGTCGCGATCAGCAGCCGGTCATACGGCACCTTGTTCCCATCGGCGAGGACCACCTGTTTGTTGGCCCGGTCCAGACCGGTAGCGGCCACACCCAGGCGCCAGTCCGCGTCGACCGCGCGCATCCTGGGAAGCTTCGTGTGATCGGCGGGCACCCACCCCTTGAGCACCTGCTTGGACAGAGGCGGACGGTCATAGGGTTCATGCTGCTCGTCACCAATGATTGTTAGAGGCCCGCTAAAACCCTCCTCCCGCAACGCTTCCGCGCCACGGAGCCCGGCCAGCGACGCGCCCACGATCACGATCCGGCCCTCGGCCTTGAAGATGGTAACCAGGTCGGCGACCAGCGGATGGGTGCTCATGTCGCGGCCTGCCCGTCCGGGGTGTATGTCTCCACGAGGATCGCCTGCACGGGGCAGGATGCAGCCGCCCGCAGCACCCTCAGCCGTTGCGAGTCGTCGGGGTTGGGGTCGTAGGCCAGGGCCTCCTCGCCGAGCAGTTGGAGGACGTCCGGCGCGAGCGGGACGCACTGCGCGTATCCCTGACACCGGTTCAGATCAACCACAATTCGCATACTTACGCTCCTGTTCAACCCAGGCAAAGATTGTTTCGACGTTGCTGTCCGAAAGGTCGCGGCCGGCCTCGATCCGGCTGGTGACCCGAAATTCCAGGACACGTTGCCGACGCTACGCCCCTCCGCGCAGATTGCACATCATCTTTGACAATTGTCGTTCTTAGCATCGCGAAATGCCCTATCATGGCTGCGATCTCGCCATCGCCGACTTCGCCCATCAGCAAATCCAAGCCATCACGGAGGGCGCAGAATGGCTCAGCGAAAACAGACCGACGCCCTTGATCTCGGCGCATGCCCCAGCAGAACGCCGGCCGCTTTGCGGTCGGGAAGGCCAACGTCGTCGGACGACTGATTTACGCGAGACGGTGTTTCCGGTGTACCCACGCTGTTTCAGAAGCTGCCACTAGCCCACTCGGCCGCCAGTCAACTGAGGCACGTTCGGACATGTGTGGGTGTTCAGTCTTCTCATGTCACAACGCTTTTGGGACATCGGGCGAATTGTCCCGGACACCCCCGGAATCGAGCTGGTTGGCGTACGCGTTGGCGTATGCACCCCCCGGGGTGTGACCGGCAAACGGAGAAGTGCGAATGGATCACGGCCGCGCTCATCGAGGCCGGCGCATGGCCGTGGAACGACACCCACCTCGCCGCGGGTGACCGATTCGAGGACGCGTTCATCACCGCGCTGGTGTTGTGGCGCGAGCTGCTCGAAGATCGCACCGAAGTCACAGCGCGGTCGGCGCGTCCGCCGACTCAGACCGCCGCGCCGTCACAACGGAGCCTGCCTTGGAAGGCGAACGACCATGTCAGCTACCGATGAACCAGTTTTCGGATGATGCATCGGTCGCCAGCGGCCTTCGGGTTGGGCCAGCCGGTCGGCGATGACGTAGAGGGTCTCCAGGTTGTGGCCGTACCCGAGGTGGCTGCTGTGCACCTCGATGTTCTCGGTCAGCGGGGCAGGCAGGCTGGTGCAGCACTGCCACGCGACGATGCCGTCGGATTTGCTGTAGATGCAGGTGGTGGGCGTGGCCAGCGGCTGCTCGCGGGCGATCCGGGCCGCCTCGGACACCTGTCGGGTCGCATCCCGGGTGCGGTTCAGCAGATTCCACAGCCGCCACGCGTGGGTAGCTTGGTGGTTGCCGCGGAACGGGGCGCCCAGGGTGATGACGCAGCGCACGTCATCGGGGCAACCCCGGGCCAGCTCGCGCGCGTAAATGCCTCCGGCACTCCAGCCGATGATGCTGACCCGTTGACCGCCGTTGCGTGCGCGCAGCTGGCGAAGACGCGCCGGCAGGTCGTGGGTCATGCGGGGCCGGTATCCGAGGTTGGGGCCCATCCCCCAGTCGTATGCCCGATATCCCCACTGGCGCAGGACAACGCGCAGCAATTGTGTCGACGGCCCACCGGCGAGAAACCCCGGGATCACCAGCACCGGGTGCCCGTCCCCGCGCGGCCACCGTGACATCGCGCTATTGGACAATCGGGCGGCGACGTACTCACCTGCCGTGCGCCACTCCCCCAAGCGCAGGAAGTGACTCGGCGCCATCGCGGCGGCGGCATCGGGGATGTCGTCGCCGTCGGGTGCGAAGGCCTCAGGCATAGGACGCATCCGGCATCTCCCTATATCGCTCGGCAGCCACAGTACGCTTCACCTTCAACGACGGCGTCAATTCACCCGTCTCGATGGAGAGGTCGCGATCGAGCAGCGCCTACCGGGCGGTCCACCCGCGGGTGGTGTCGAGCAGCAAGTCTGCGCCATGCGCGGCCGGCAGTGGCTTCGCCAGTGGTGGAAGGAAGGCTGTGCGCGCCGCGCAAGCCACCGCTCGCTGAACGGGTTAGTGTTAGATAGCCTCCGCGAGGGCGTGCAACGTTTCCGCCGACGTGTACTTCGGCTTCCAGCCCAACTGCGACTTTGCCTTGCTGGTGTCCATCACGACCGACGCCCGCGCGACGTGCAGCCACTCCAGGGCCGACGGAACGAACGGCATGTGCGCGATGACCGCCGACGCGGCGGTCGCGGCGACGGCCGGTACTCGCACCGGGCGCCCGCCCAGCGCCGTGACGACGTCCGAGATGCTGACCTCGCCGGCGCCGGCGATGTTGTACGCGCCCGGCGGAGCATCGGTGGTCGCGGCCAACGTGATCGCGGCGGCGACGTCGTCATGGTGCACTAGCTGAAGCGGAAAGCCCGGGTCGGGGACGGGCGTCTTGAGCAGGGGGACCGCGCGGGTGGCCGACTGCACCGCCCCCGGCAGGTGCCGCCACGGCATCGCGTCAGCCAGTGCGGTCGCCTTGGGCCCCGCGACGATGCACGGGCGAAGGATGAACACCTCCAGCGACGATCCCTTGGTGATCTTGGCCAGCTCCGCCTCGCACGCGGCTTTCTGTTCGGAGTAGTAGTGTTCTGGCGACCCGCGGGGCGGGACGTCCTCGGTGAGCGGGACCGGGTTGTCGGAGTGGTAGCCGTAGGCCGCGACCGACGACGTGTACACCAACCGCCCAGGCCGCCGGGCGGCAACCGTCGCCTCGAACACGTTGCGGGTGCCGGCCAGATTGACCCGCGCGCTTTCCTCACGCGATCCCATGATGATGAACGCGAGATGGATCACCACATCGACGTCGGCGACCAGTTCGTTGACCGCCTGCCGGTCCAAAATGTCGCCCTGCTGATACGTGGTCTTGGTCCACCCGAGCGCGGATGGGTCGAACGGGCGGCGCGCCATCCCGACGATCCGGTCTACCGCGCGGCTCCGCTCCAATGCCGTCACGACGGAGATTCCGATTTCGCCGGTCGGTCCGGTGAGGGCCACTGTGAGTCCCACCGGGCCCATCTTTCCCTGACCCCTCACGCGCCGAACCGAAAATCATCAAACATAACTGCTTGGCGTTCAACGAGGAATACAGAGGGTGAGAAACCGCGAGGTTAGCCGATCATGAAGCTGATAGCGCCGAGCTCGGCGGCCCACTCGGTGGCGATCGCACCGCCGGGGTATCCGAACATCGCAACCCGGAAACACCTGCACCGCGTCAGAATTCAGGCCCCCCAGCAGCCTCGACCTTCTCCAACGCCCGACGGATACGTTCGGTGTCCTGCGGTGTCCAGCCGTCGGGCGGTGCCACAGCCACCCAACCGTCGAGCTGAGCGTCCCCGTAGTTGTGGCCATGGCCGGCGGGCATCGCGGATGCGTCGGTCACGTCGAAAACGACCTGCCAGAACGTCACGATCGGGTACCAGCGCATCGACGCGGTGCGACCCCGCCCGGGCGGTTGCACCAGCCAGTCCGGCCGTTTGAACAGCAGGTCCGGCGACCACCAGACAACGGCGTCGGACGCGTACTGCAAGAACAGCACACGGGTGCCCTCCCACGGTGGCGCGGCAACGGCGGCGATGTCGTCTCCCTGGGAGAACCGGACCGTTCGGCCGTTGTCATATCGTGGCTCGACTTCGGGGGTGCCGCGGTCGCGGCGCACCGTCAACACGTGCCATAGTGTGCTGGCGTTGGGCGGCCCCACCCACAGCACCGAGGAGAAGCCCATCTCCGCGATGTCGGGTAGGTAGCCGAACGCTCCCTGCCCTGCCATCGAGCCCAGGCTCTCGCCGTAAAGCGCCAACTTGGCCCGGTGATCGGGCGGTTGTTGCGCCCAGCGCCCCTGCACCCCGTCGATCAACGCCTTGCCAGCGTCGAGGGCGCTCTGCTTGTCGGCGAGAAACGAAATCATGCTGGGCAGATACGAGTACTGCATCGCGACCAGCGCGGTGTCGCCGTTATACATTGATTCGATGGACCGTGCAGCCACCGGATCGACCCAGCCGGTGCCGGTGGTCGGGATGATCACCAGCACCTTGCGGTCGAACGCGTGGGTGCGCTGCAGTTCGCGCAGCACGACAGCCACCCGGCCTTGCGTCGAGTCGGCGGTCTGCAGACCGGCGTAGATCCGGATCGGTTCCTCGGCAGGCCGGCCGTTGAGCTCGGTCAGCTCCTGGGCGTGCGGGCCGGTCGCGACGAAGTTGCGGCCCTGATACCCGAGGGTGTCCCACTGGGCGAAAGACTCTGGGCTGCCGGATCTTTCGGGTCGTATCGGCTGGGTGATGCCCGGACGCGTGCTGGCGTTGTGTGGCTCGTACACCGCGCTGGCGCCGGCGATGAAGCCGTGGATCAGCACCCCATGCACCAGAGTGATGACCAGCACCACAACGATGGCGGTCCCGATGAACTGCGCGACCTCGTCGTTGATCTGCCAGCGCCTGATGAAGTACCGCGCGAACATCCTGACGGCGTCGATCAGGACCCGCGACACACCCACCACAGCACCGCCGACGACGGCGGCGACGATCAGTGTCCGCATATAGCCCAGCGTCGACGGGCCCTGGGTGCCCATCAGGGCCGACACCTGCCGCTGCCAGCCGGCGGCAGGGATCACCATCAGCACACTGGCCGCCGCCGACACCCCTACGCTCACGGCCTTGGCGCAGTACAGCACCCGCGGGCTCGGCTGCCACCAGCTGCGCCCGCGCAGCACCATGCGGTGGAACACCTTGCCGATCACGACACCGATGCCGTAGCCGATGCCGACGTTGACGCCGCCGATCAGCCCTTGAAACAGCCAGTCGCGGGGCAGCAGCGACGGGGTGAGCGACAGGCAGAAGAACAGCGCGCCGAATGCGACGCCGACGAAGTCCAACCGGAGCAGGCTCCACGCCCACAGCAGCAGGGGATGGTAGCGGCGCTGCTCACCGGGTTCGACAGCTGGCGGCTCCTCGCCGGCGACGCTGTCGACATCGGAAACCACCGCGGCTATCCGAGTAGTCCTGGCAACACGTCTCCATACGTCGCGCCCAGTTCGTCAAGCGACACCGTGAATAGGACCTGCACGTTGACGGTGTCGAAGCCCTGGTCGACCGTGCCACCCACCGCCATCACATCCTCCGGACAGACACCACCGACGCTATCACCAGCGCACGCTCAGGATCTGCCGCTCGGCCCCCACCGCGGGGGGATTCCGGGCGAATTCGGTCTCGACTGTCGCGCTCACGCGCACAGCCCGGCGCCGGTAATGCCAACCGGCCTGTAGCTCTTTTGGCCGGTGCAGCGCCGACGGCGACATCCGCCGGCTGGCCCGGCGCCGGGATGTGCGCGAGCTGGCCGACGAGCTGCGAACTATCCTGCGGCGCACCGGCGTTCGGTCACCGGCAAACGACCGGGCGTACGCGGCCATCGCCGCCCGGGCCGACCACCACGCCGCCGGTGACCGCTGACGAGCCCGCCGGCGGGGATCGGAGCGGACCCGAAAACCTGGCTGTGCCGTGGCGGGGCCAATATCGGAGGGCCCGCTCATGATCGCGATGTTCTCGCGCGGCCAATACGGCCATGCGGCTTCCGATACGTCTACTGGCGACCTTCACCGATGAGACCTTCGCGCCCATCGAATTCTCAGCCATGGCAGCAGTCAAGGAGTTTCTTGTTTTGTTGGGTCCGGCACACCGGCGCATCGTGACATATCTACGCGTCTATGCGCGGTGCTGGCGGCACAGCATCGTGCGCCGCCAGCGCGCGCCGGGCCTCCAGGCGACCGGCCCGCATGAAACCTGGCCAGTCCCGGGTGCTCAGGAATTGGCGGTAGAAGCCGATGCCGCGCACTACCTCGTACGGTACGGGCTCGATCATTGTCACATTCGACGCGGACCGCAGCCGGGCCAGGTTTTCGCGCGCGAGTTCGACCTGCTGGCAGGTACGTACCTGGCTCGCGAGGTAGAGGATGCTGGCACGGCGGTATTCCCAGCCAGTGGCGTCCTCGCCCTCGAACCTGGGGGGATAGAAACCGTTGATTGCCAAGGTGAGATCGCAGGGTTCCTCGATGTCGAGAAGTGGATGCACTGGGAAGATGTCGACGATCCCGCCGTCGCACCAGTGGAAGCCGCAGAACTCGACGGGCTCGATGAACAGTGGCAACGCGATTGCCATGTGCACGGCGCGCGCCACTGTGAGGTCGGGATGGGTCTTCGGTCCGATGAACTCGAGACGATTCTGCTCGACATTCCAGATCGGCGCGTAGGCGGGAATGGGCATCTCGCCTAGCGTCATGTCTCCGAGCAGATCCGAGTACGCGCCCTCAATTGCATCACCTCGCAGGATGCCGGCGAATCCCCGGCCGACGGTCGGCACCAGGCTGAGCAGCCGATGCCAGTCGATGTCGATATAGTCCTCGGGTTGCAGCCCCAGAGTGAACGCCGCGACCGCCTCCGCAGGGATACCCGCGGCGAGCGGGAACCCGAACATGGCCGAACCGGAGCACAGCGAGATCACCGCGGGACGCAGACCAGCCTCTTCGAGGGCACGTGCGGCCCCCACGACCGATGCCATTGCGCCACTTCCACCGGTCGCGGCCAGAGCTACCCGTTGACCGTCCCTCAGTCTCGTGGCGTACGGCGCCGTATCCGGAAAAGGGTGGAGGTCCTGCTCACCCGCCGCGCCGGATGGCAGGCGCACCACGGCGCGGGCGGCGTCCGTCAGGAACCCAGCGTCGTCGCGCAATCCCGCGACCCACTCGCGGGTGCGGGTGATGACGTTGAAGTACTGGCGCAGCCGAAAGACGTCGAGCACGGGACCGAGCATTCACTGACTATGCGCGCCCGGCCCCTCACCTGCCAGGGTCTTCGGTCCCCGATCCCTTTGCTCGCCGACTGGCACTGGTGATCGGGGCGGTATCGAACGCGCCGACGTTTTCAATCCGGTCGCGCGGTCAACGTTTCGTCGGGTGGAAGTGCGCGTGAAAAGTGGTGAGAAGTGTTTGTGCTACAGGCCGGCGCCCGGCGGTGTGCTGCTGGGCCCGTGTCGCGACAGGTGCCGATGCCGCTCGGAGATGGCGCAGCACAAGCAACCTCACGACAAAGCGGGTCGCAGTGGTTGAGTTCGGCCTCCGACGCCCGCTCCGCCTCGGTTTGCGCGGCGTACGCTGCGTCGATCACCCGGGCGGTGTCCTCCAAGGCAGCGAGTTGCACGCTGACAAGCTCCTCGGCCCGTTCGCCGATGAAGCCCTCGCTGAACACGACGCCACCCAGATCCGCGATCGAATCGAACAGCGACCTGGCCCACCGATGCTCCACAAGAATCAGGGCGAGGCCCGAACCAGGGACAAGCGACTCGGCCAGCGCCTGGGCTCGCTCGCTTTGGAGTACATGAACACCACGGCCCTCGAACATGGCGAAAACATCGGCGGGGTCGAGTAGGGCGTCGGCGATCAGCACATCGCCGAAGTCCTCGTCCGCGATCTCCACGCGGGTAAGTGATCCATCCTCATCCATCGTCAGCACAACCAAATCGACCAGGCGAAGCACACCATGTCCTTGCAGCCTGTCGATCTCCTCGATGATGGTGCCGACGAAACCGACACCGGGTTCGAACCCGACCGCGATCAACTGGATCGGCCCAATCATGCTGGCATCTGTTCCGGCGTCCACTGCGTCCCCGTCTCTCTGCCGGCAGGGCCGTCAAAGTTGACATGACGATCAATCGGCCCGCTGCGCGTAATGGTCCAACAGGGTCGACCGCACAAAAAGGGCAATAGGTCACCGGGTAGCTGAGCCGCACCTGGCGTCTCATCCGGCCGGACCGCGCGAAGATCGGGCAGGAACCCACATTCTCCGGCAGTACCGTTGACCTGGCCGCACGGTCGACGTCGCCGGTCCCGTCCCTGTCGTAATGCTGAGCGTGGGGCTTGAGCGGTTACACGTATTTGCTGCGCGGGCCCGTTGCCTGTGCCAGAAGGTTTTCTGTTATGGCAACTGGCAAGTACGGCTCTGTTACGGCTCTGTGGCGGATTGGCGCTGGAGCGTATGGGTGGCGGCTTGGACGCGGTTGTCGACGCCGAGTTTGGCCAGGATGGATGCGACGTGGTGGGCGACGGTGCGGGGGCTGAGGTGCAGGGTGGCGGCGATGTCGGGGTCGCTGTGCCCGGCGGCCAGCAGGTCGAGCACTTGGCGTTCCCGGCGGGTCAGCCCGTCGGGGTCGGTTTTAGTGTCGCTGGCGCTGCCGCGGGGTTTGGGGCCGCCCAACGCGGTCAGGCGTTGCTGGGCGCGGCGGGCCGCGGCGCGCGCGCCTAGCCGGCGAAACGTGGCCAGCGCGGATTGCACAGCGGCGATATCACCGCCGAGTCGAGCGATTGCCGCATCGTAGGGGCAGTTGAGGCGGGTCCATTGGGCGGCGGCGGCCTGCCAGTCACCGTGGATCTCCAACTGGTAGGGGGTTGGTGGGGGTGTGGTCGTCGCGGTCGGGATCGCAGCGCCGGTCAGGTGCAGCCAGCGCTGCAGGCGACCGGTCAGCCAGGGGTCAGCGCCGCGGCGGGCCGCCGCGAGCCCGCGTTGGGCTTCGGTGCGGGCGGTGTCGTCATCGCCGGCCAGCCAGGCGATCTCGGCGCGGGCAGCCCATGCCGCGGCGAAGAAAAAGAAGTCGCCCGGCCCGGCGCCGTCGGCAGCCCCTTCCAGCAGCGGCCCGGTAGGCTTTTCGCCTCGGCGCGCCCGCACCAATGCCGCGCTGATCATCGCCATCATGGCGTTCACCAAGACCCACCCGGGCCGGGTGAGCACATCTTCGGCGCACGCGCTGGCCCGGGCCCAGTCACCGCGATGCAGCGCCACCAGCGCGGCGGTACTGACGGCCATCGGCTGAAAGCCGATCACATCATGCTGATCGCAGAACCCCGACATGGCGTCGATGTAGCGTTGCGCACGGTCCAGGTCGTGGTGCAGCGCAGCCGTCCAGCACATCGCCGACCCGACCAGTCCGACGTGTTCGGCCAGTTCCGGAGTGGCCATGGCCGCACGCCAGGTCGCCTCACACTCGTCCCACCCGGCCCCGCCACCCCACACCGAGGCCAGCGCGGCAAAACAGCGCACACGCATCACCACGGCCGAATCGCCCACCTCGGTGCCCAAGGCTATCGCTCGCGCCGCGTACTGGGCGCACGCCCGATCGAAGGACACCGCGGTCATGTGCACCATGTTCGTCAACGACCAGGCCAGCTGCGGGGTCGGGCCGAGGTCTTCCAGCAGCCGCACCGAGCAGCGCCCCGCCTCCACCGCCTCGCCGATGCGCCCCAGCGTCCACACCATGTGAGAGAGCAACCGCAGGTCCTCGCCCTCACCGAGCCGATCCCCCAGCGATCGGCGCGCCTCGATGGCCTCGCGCAAACACTCCTCCGCGGTCTCCGGGTGCCCGCACACGTAACGGGCGAACGCGTGCCCCTCCAGCCACATGACCTTGTCCTCGGCGGGGGTGGTGGCGGCGTGGCGCAACACCAGCGCATACAGCTCGGCGGCCTGCCGGTTGGCGCCCAATGCGCTGGCCCGCAGCGCCCCGGCCACACCAAAGCGAACCACCGCGTCATCGTCGCCGGCCTGGTCGGCGTGAAACGCCAACGCCGCCAACCTATCTGGCTCGACCGACGGTTCGGCCAGCACAGCCATCGCCCGCGCGTGTAACGCTCGACGCTGGTAGTCGGGGATCTGATCCAGCGCGGCGCGCCGAGCCAGCTCATGGCGAAACCCCACCACCGCATCCTCGGTGACCAACACCCCCGCACGCAGGCATTCACCCAGCCCCGTCGCCGCTGCCGGACAGATGTTTTCCACCAGGCCCGGCTCGGCGCGCGGGCCACACACCGCCGCGGCATAGGCGGTGTCGCGGCCCGCGTCTGAGAGCCGGGCGAGTCGGCCCCACACGGCTTCAGCCACGCTGCGCGGCAGGCTGCCCGAGCGCAGCGCATCTGTGCCCGCAGCCAGGATTTCGGTGACATAAAAGGGGTTACCACCGGTGAGTGCATGCAACTCGGTGGCATTGAGGGCGCTGCCGGCCGCGAGCAGCGCCACCGCGTCACGGCTGAGCGGATCCAACTGGATGCGCGTCACCGCCGCGCAGGTGGCCATATCGCCGATCGCAGCGGCCAACGGATGCTGCGGGCCGACCTCGTCGTCGCGATAGGTCACCACCAGCAGCAGCGCCAACGAACCGATGCGCCGGCTGAGAAACCGCAGCAGATCAAGGGTGGCCCCATCGGCCCAGTGCGCATCCTCGATCACCCACACCCACCGCTGCCCGCCACCGAGCGCATCGATGAACTGGCGGTAAATCGTGCCGCTGTGCCCGGCATCGACCGCACCGCCCAGCGCGGCTGCCGCGGCGCGGTCCAATCCGGCCAGGGCGTCAATGAGCGGGCCCAGCGGGCGTGGCGCCGCCAGCGGGTCACACCAGCCCCGCAACACATGCACCGTCGAATCCAGACCGGTCACAAATCGGTCGACCACCGCCGTTTTTCCGACCCCGGCCTCACCGCGCAGCAACACCACCCGACCCGCCCCGCGCCCAACCCGGCGCGCCAGTGCGCCCAGCTGAACCAGCGGCACCTCACGCTCCAGCAATCGCTTCACGGATCACCCGCCCGCCGTCACCGATCAGGTCATCGTCGATGGCCGTGGAGGCAAAAATAGGCAATCTTGCCCATGTGGTGGGGTCGCCAGCCGGAGCACACTACCGACAAGGGCCCCGAGAGTCGCCACGGCCACAGCAAATCGTGATGACGGCTTTGACTGTAGCGCGGCGGCCCCCGGGGCGCACCCGAAATGGTCAAACGACTCGACAACTCAACACACACAGGTCACACCGGCCACCACCACCCGACCACACGGCATGTGCCCGGCGCTGCGGCGACACGCCCGGGTTGCGGGCAGCTGCCGGTCTGTGGACCGGTAGGCAAATCCATCCCCACTCAAATGTTTGGAGGCCACATTATGAGTAACCACAACGCGGTCCGCCCCCGTTCACGGCGTACCGGCAGGTTAATGACCGGCGCACTGGCCGCCGGTGCGTTGGTCATCGGCGCACCCGCGTTGGCCATCGGCTCGGCCGCGTCGGCCAGTGCCGCCTTCTGTGTGGACGCCGGCCCATTCGACTACTCGTCGCCCGGGTCCGGGGATAAGTGCACGGCCACCGGGCCGGGCTCCACCGCCGTCGCGTTCGGCACGGATGACACCGTGAGCGCCGATGGCACCGACGATAGGGGCGCCGCCTACGGCAACAACGACACCGTTGTCGCAGGGGTTGGAAGTAACAACGACGTTGGAGGCACCGACAGCAACGACACGGCCACCGCAATGGGCAACGGCAACTTTGTCCAAGCGGCTGAGGGCAACAACAACACCGCCACCGCCAACGGAAACAACAACATTGCGGACGCTGTTTATGGCAACAACAACAGCGTCTTCGTGATCGGCGACAACAACAACGGTAACGGCAGCAAGAAGCAGGTTGTATTACCAGGTGTGACCGCGGGTTATGGCAACAACAACCGGGTCATCGTGGGGGGCAACGGCAACGCCGTATTCGCAGGCGGTAACGGTATAGCCGACGGCAATAACAACAGCGCCACCGTGCTCGGCAGCAACAACATCGTGCTGGCTGGCGGATCGATCAATAACCCTAGCGCCAACAGCAACAACAACGTCACCGTCGTCGGCAGCGGCAATTACAAACACAAGCCGTGATCGGCGGACCGTCGTTGGGCTCGGCACACCGGGCGCAGCGGGGGTGTCGAGACTCGATGACCACGCCGGATCAAAAGGTACGTTGTTCCTCTTGATCACAGTATTGTAATTCCTCACCGATGTGGTGTCGCCACTGTGTTTCTGCTGGTCAAAGACGCTTTCTCGAGGCTTGTTGTTGGGGCGATGAACGGGAGCGGCTACGCGGACGGAGCCGCCCCACCTGTGTATTTGTCGTCGGAAACTTCGTGGTCTGCGGGACTGTCAAGGACTGCCTACTGTCGCCAAGAGGGTCGTCAACGTGCAAGCAGAGGCACTTCCGAAGCGGGAGAATAGGTCTCTGAGCTGGGCGCGCCCGAAGGTGCGCCCGAAGGGATTCGAACCCCCAACCTTCTGATCCGTAGGCAGCCCAGACCCGTCCTGGATGGTCTGTCGGCGTCCACCAGGGTGCAGCCGCCGCGCGGCAATCATGCCCCTGACCTACGGCATCAGGTTGCACGGGTCCACAGCAGTCTGCCGCCGTCCATGGCGGTTTGGGCGATGAGTTTTCAATGAGTTGTGACACGCTCGTGACAACGAAGCCTTCGGAAGGCCGCCCCCAATGACCAGCGATCCGATTGATGAACGGGGGTGATGTTGGCGATATCCGGTCCGCCGCGGCGCGGTTCATCGCCGTCGAGCTGCCCGAGCCGTTCGGCATCGCCGGCACCTTGCACGTCGGCATCCGGCCGGACGGCCGAAGCGCTTGGATCCTGACGTGGCGCTGACGCTGCCACCGCCGACCAAGTCGACCGGCTCGACTAGTTTCAGCCGGCGGCCGACGCCGTCAGTCCTTCGTGACGGCGATACAGTCGACCTCAACGTCGAAGGGGCCCGTCCACTCCGGCACGCAGAAGAAGATGCGGGCAGGCGGGTTCTTCGGAAAAAAGCGCTTGTAGACCTCGTTGAAAACCTTGAAGCGCTCGGCCGAGATGCACATCCCGTTGCACTTCAGAATATGCTCGAGATCCGAGCCGGCGGCCTCGAGCGCGTTCTTCACCTGGGTGAGGATGAGCTCGACCTGGCGTTCGAACGGCGCGTTCGCGAGGATTTCCCCAGTGTCGGGGTCGAAAGGCGGCATGCCCGAGACGAACACCATGTTGCCGGCCCGGGTGCAGGTCGACACCGGCGCGCCCCACCTCTCGAAATTGCTGTCGATGGGTTCGACGCGGATGATTTCCCGTTCCATGCTGGTCACCTTTCCCGAGCGATCAATGGATTCCATATCTGATTGACCGACGGATGCGGCGCCACGACATGGCGAAGCACATCCACCGGCACCTTGGCGACAACGGCGAGGGTGGCCGCCTGGACTATTTCGGCGAACTGTGGCCCAACGAAGGTTGCGCCCAGCAGTGTGTCGGTATCGGCGTCGATTACAAGCTTCGCCCAAGCATCGAAGCCATCGCGTTGTAGGGCGAGAGTGCGAGTCGCCTCCGAGTATCGGGCGGTGCGCGTAGTGACCGCGAAGCCATCTGCACGGGCCTGGCTTTCCGTGCGCCCCACTTCGACCACCTGAGGGTCGGTGAATATCACCTGAGCAAGGTTGCCCGCGTCACGGGCGATCAACTCGTCGTTGCCGAGCTTGCGGCCCCGGGCGCGGGCAGAGATCACGTCGGCAACGATCACCGCATGGTACTGAGAAATATGGGACAGCATTGCGCGCCCGGTGGTATCACCCATTGCGTACAACCAGGCGCCGTCGACGCCGACCGCCTGCAGATGGTTGTCGACCTCCACGAGAGCCCCGTCACGCAGCCCTACTGTCTCCAAGCCGAGGTCGCCGGTGTTGACCAACCGTCCAGCAGCAAGAACGATTTCGTCGACGTCGATGCGCTGATCGCCGAATGTGGCCGTAACGGTTCCGCCGGCGACCGGGCGTGAAGCCGCCGACAACTGAGCCCCGAAATGAATCTTCACCCCCTTGCGGCGCAGAGATTCAGCGACCATTTCGGCGGCGATGGCTTCAGAGCTTCGCAACAGCGCGCGTCCGCGCACCAATAGTGTGACCTCGGAGCCCAAGCCAGCCAGGATGGACGCGAATTCCACGCCGACAACACCGCCACCGATGATCAGCGCGCGTCGC
Source organism: uncultured Actinomycetota bacterium (assembly GCA_963759655.1). GTDB lineage: Bacteria > Actinomycetota > Actinomycetes > Mycobacteriales > Mycobacteriaceae > Mycobacterium. The sequence goes on from CAVXAG010000021.1 coordinate 81,409, forward strand.
GGCACATGCGTCATGACCGATAGATCACGATTGGTCCACGGCTGCACGTCGGCCAGCCCCGGTATGTCCGGAATGGCCGGACGGGTGCCGATCGCAAGAACGACCGCATGCCTCACACTGAGCAAGTCCTCATGGCCATCGGCGTGCGCCACCGTGACCTGCCGTTCCCCCGATAGCCGCCCGTGACCATGGATTACCTCGATGCCGGCCTGCTTCAATCGGGCCACAGCCGCGTCATCGGAGAGATGGTCGATGATTGTGTCTCGCTTAGCGAAAGCCGCAGCTATGTCTGGCTGATCGCTTTTCACCATCTCGCGCACGCCTGGAACGGCTTTCGCTAAGGCGAGCACCTCAATCGGACGCAGTAGCGCTTTCGTCGGGTTGCATGCCCAGTAGTGGCATTCGCCGCCAAAACCAACGCCACCTTGAGCCCTTCGGCCGCAAGGTAGCCCGCCGCGTGCGCACCACCCCAACCCCCGATGATGGCAACGTCGAATTCTGTTGTCTCAGTCATGAATACCTGCCGGCCTCGAAACTTCGCCTCGCACTTCGGCAACGGTATGGATTCTCACGTGGGAGCGGACTGCGCAGTGCACAGGGCATCTGTCGGCAGTCTCGAGCGATTGCGCGCGGCGGTCGACACCTAGCATGCCGTCGAGTGATGAGTCCGATTCGATGCGATGCACCGAGACAGTGGTGCTTTCGGCGCAGTGCTGGACGTGTACACCGAAGTGGTGACAATGGACGCTGACGCTGTCAAGCGGCCGCCGTTTGCTGAGGCTGTCAGTGGCTGGCGTGCGACGGCGCATAGCGATCATGTTTGGGCTGTCTCTTTGGGTGAAGAGATCGGAGGGCGGCGGGCTCGCTGCTCGACCGCTTCAGGGGCTTACGCAAAGCGCCATACGTAAGCAACAACATGCCTTGTCAGGCTACTACGATGTGGAGGGCTGTCAATGACGGCACTGTCCAGACATGGGCGCAAGGCTGAGGGTGTCGCAGCCGACGCAGGACATCAGAACAATCGAACCCAAGCCGCTACCCGCCGCGTCAACATCCCGCGCGGTTCCTTTTGCGAAAAGCCCAGCGCAGCAAAAGCATTCGGCATCGCTGGTCACGCGAGTGCCGCAGCAATTCCGACGACGACATCGTGGCGGAGTGACGGCAACCATGAGTCCAAAGGCACCTACAGCTGCCACCCAGCAGATCAGCAGCGTTCTTATTTGCCGCCCCCAGTTTGGCGATTTCGAAAGTGACGTTATTTCCCAACGCCAGATGGCGACTCCTCGTCGCCGGTTACCAAAGCGCCTCGTCCGATTAGGTTTGTTAGATCAGCCGCGACGGGTGTCCCCTTGGGGCTTCGCCTCAAAAAGACGAGACCTTCTGCACCGCAACGTGCTTCAGTGTATCAACGAGAGCGCCATGCGGGCACCGCTGGTCACGCAGGTGCGGCCGCTCCACAGAGATCCATGGCAGTCCAACGCCGTCCATGGAGTCTGGACGGCGAGTTTGCGACGAGGTGTGACATCGTCGTGACAGCGAGGGCCGCCGGGATCCGCAGTCTGGCTCTTCGCTCCGCCTCGCTACTGCAGTTGCGACAGCCGAAAACCACGGAGCAGAAGAACGGCCTCTTCGTCCCGAACGACACCACCAGCGGGTTTGTGGATGATGACGGCGCTTGAAAGGTTTGAAGTGCCACCACAGACGGTTGATTCCGCTTGCGAGATACGAGCGTGTACGAGGCTACTGCTGACTAACTGCGGACTGAGGATTGGCGCGTTGGATGCGATCAGTCTCGGAGAGAGCGGGCGGTGGCGGTGAGCCGGATTTGAAGCGCGGCCCGCAAGTGCTACGACGTGTCTGGTGCGGTCGCAGCGGCTCCCCGCACGAACGGTGTGCGCAGCGGTCAGGGTGCCGTCACGGTGACGACTTGCCCGTTGGGCCGCTGCGGCTGCCCGGTGTGGCGGTTCAACGGCAACGACAACGGCTCCAGGGGATGACGGCGGACGTCGAGAATCTGGTAGCCGACGAGTGCCACCAACATGGCGATGAGGATCGCGGAGGCGCCGGCGTTACCCAACCCCAGTCCGCCATGATCGCGGCTCCTGCTCAGGATGTTGCCCACTTCAGCGCCCCAGGGGCGCGTCAGGATGAAGGCGATCCAGAAGAGCAATATGCCGTTGATCTTGGTGAAGTAGTGCGCGGCCAACAGCATCAGCATCGCCGCCGTCAGCATCAGCGCGGCGGGTCCCAGTCCCACGCCCAGCCCGCCCGCCAGGTAGTCCCCGGTCGACGTGCCGAGGCTGTTGGAGAAGATGACGGCGATCCAAAACAGCACCTCGCCGGTGAGGGTGGCGACGTTCTCGACGTTGAGGGTCTGGCCGCTGCGCCACCAGACCAGCAGCACAACAGCCAGCCCACTCCCGAGGATCAGCGCCCCGGTGAGCTGCCCGAGACCCGACGTGTAGTTGATGAAGTCCGAGATCGTAGTGCCGAGGGTGCTGGTGAGGACCACCACGATCCAGAACAGCGCCGGGTGAAAACGGCCGGCGCGCAACTGGATTGTCAGGGCGACGAGGAGGATGGCGGATAGCAGCATCGCGGCGCGAAGGGTGCCCAGCCCCAGTGTCTGGGAGAAGAAGTCACCGGCCGTCTCACCCAGAGTGGTGGCCAGGATTTTGATCGCCCAGAACAGCGCGGTGATGTGAGGCAGCTTGCGCAACACGTACTGGCCAGGCGTCAGGGGCATGTCCTCATAGACGTCAAACTTGCCTACCACGTCTACTTCCCTTCGCCTGCCACGTCTACTTCCGGTCGACCGGATGTGATGGTCTGAAGTGTCTCAGGCTGGCGCGCCGCGGGCGATCCGAACGAAATCGCCGCGCCCGCTTCGGGATACAGCGAGTTCCCAGTCAGGTCGTGAGCCCGCCTTTATGTTCGGGTCTCAACGGGCGGGCCTGCTTTCGGTGCCGCGAAAGGGCTATGGGACGCCGTCCAGAACCTTACCAACGACGGCAGCTATCAAGGCCCGGAGTTGCGCCAACGTATCGGGTACACCTTCGTAGTCATACGACACGACCGCATTGACAGCCCGAACCAACCCCTGATTAACAAAAGGTAGCTAGTTGGGAAAGCTTGCATCCGTGGGCTGTCAGTAAATGGACGACCGCGCGTCGGTCACCGCCCTCCTACAAGCGACGTGCGTGGTGTACCTCCTCCAAGCATGGGAGATGGCCCAATTCTTGCCTCACTGTCAGGCCAGGGCGAGGAACAGCTTCTCGAGCTCGGCTTCGGTCATCGGGGGGTCGCCTGTGGCGTCTGCTCCGGTGATGCATTCCCGAAGTCCGGTGGCGACGATTTTGAAACCGGCACGGTCGAGCGCACGTGAGACGGCGGCGAGTTGGGTGACGACGTCTTTGCAGTCGCGGCCTTGTTCAATCATTGAGATCACGCCGGCTAGTTGGCCTTGCGCGCGCCGCAGGCGATTGAGCACTGCGGCAATGCTGTCTTCGTCGCTAACCATTGTGGGTCCCTTCATTTGTTCTCTTTTACATTACCCGCGGGGGTATCTAGCGGTCTTATGTTGCGGCCGCGTTGGGGTGGGTGTGGCCGACCAGTGCGCGTAGCGGGCAGTGGGTGGTTCGGGTGCATGCGATGTAGAAGCCGGCGCCGAGGAGGGTCAGACCGGCCGCTGCCGCACCGATGGCTGGGCTGGTCTCCTCGGCCAGGATCACCGAGGCCATCAATAAGACGAACCAGCCGAATGCCTTCCGCAATGCATTGGGGTTCACAAGCGCGATGAGCCGTCCGCCGAGGAGGGCGCCGATGACGGCGGCGCCTGTCACCATCGCGGCTAGTGGCCAGTCGATGTGCTCGGTGGCCAAATGGCCGGCCAGTCCTGCGAAGGACTGCATCGCGATGACGACCAACGAGGTGCCCACCGCGACCGGCATCGTTAGACCGCCCAACAGTGCGAGGGCGGGGACGAGGAGGAAGCCTCCACCGGCACCGACGAGGCCGCTCACCGTGCCGACGCCGATGCCCAGCGCCGCGATCTTGAGCAACGGCAGATGCGGGTTCTCGTCGGCGCCCGCGGTGTTCTTGCGACCCCGCAGCATCGCTATCGATGCGGCGATCATGACGAACGCGAAGGCGACCATCAGGACCGTTGCCGGGACGAACCGGGCCAGCCGCCCGCCGCCGTAGGCACCTGCCATGGCAGCCACGCCGAAGATGATGGCGATGCGCCACTGCACCCGACCTGCTCGCGCGTGGGTGATCGCGCCGGCCGCGCTTGTCACGGCGACCACCAGCAACGACGTCGCAATGGCGTGTTTGGGTTCCATGCCGGCTACATAGGCCAGAAGCGGCACCGTCAGGATGGAGCCGCCGCCACCGAGCAGACCCAGCGAGGTGCCGACGACTATCGCCAGCACGACGGCCAGCGCGATCATGGTCGTCAGCCCGCTATCGGGTGTTCGACCGGGCAGCCGGCCAGTTCAGCCACGACCGTCTGCAGGTCGCAGCCCGCGCCGCGGTTATAGGGCAGACGCGACAGCACCGATCCCATGGCGCAGGTGTTGGTCAGCGCGGCCACGGCTAATCCGCCGCCTATTCCAGCCGCCAGCCACTTCAGCTTCGGTACGGCAACGCTGCCCAGGATGCTCAGCAGCACGGTGGAACCGGCAACCAACCGGACTTGGCGTTCCAAATCCCAGCGGGGCGTGCCGGGGTTGACCTCGAAACCCTTGGCCTGCCAGGCGGTGATGCCGCCATCGAGGATGTGGACCATGAGCAGTCCCGCTTTTCGCAACGAATCCTCAGCCTCGATCGCCCGCCGCCCCGACCGGCACACCAGCACGACCTGTTCGTCCAAGTGCTCGGCGATCTCGTCGCGGTGCTCGCGCAGCAATTCGAGCGGCACGTTGTAGGAGCCGGCGATGTGCGCGGTCTCGAACTCCGCCGGTGTCCGAATGTCCAAGACCCGCGGTGGCGCCGGTGTGTGCAGCAGATCGCGCAACTGCGTCGAGTCGATGCTGGCTGTGGCGCTCATGGCGTCCTTTCGGTCCGGGGCTCCGACCCTTGACTTATATACCCCCATGGGTATAGTGAGATCGTAGCAGATACCCCCGGGGGTATCAAGCAGATTTCTAGCCAAGCCGCAGGAGGACACAGACCATGAAGTTCATCCAGTACTACCTGGGCTGTTTGTCGCATGCGTCGTATCTGATCGGTGACCAGACGACCGGGTGCGCCGTCGTGGTCGACCCGCAGCGCGACGTGGCCGAATACGTCGCCGACGCCCAGAAATTCGGCTTCACCATCGAACTCGTGATCGAGACGCACTTCCACGCCGACTTCCTGTCCGGCCATCTGGAACTGGCGAAGGCGACCGGCGCGAAGATCGTCTACTCGTCGGTCGCGCAGCCCGAGTTCGAGTTCATGGGTGTCGACGACGGCCAGCGCTACTCGCTGGGCGACGTGATGCTGGAATTTCGGCACACCCCCGGGCACACACCCGAGTCGCTGTCCATCGTGGTCTACGAGCATGCCGACGACACCGTTCCATACGGCGTGCTGACCGGCGACACGCTGTTCATCGGCGACGTGGGCCGTCCGGACCTGCTGGCGTCGATCGGCTTCACCCGCGAAGAACTCGCGGACCAGCTGTACGACTCCCTGCACAACAAGTTGATGACGCTGCCGGACGCGACTCGGGTGTACCCCGCCCACGGCGCGGGCTCGGCCTGCGGCAAGAACCTCTCCACCGACCTGTGGTCGACGATCGGTGACCAGAAGACGACCAACTACGCGCTGCGCGCCCCCGACAAGCCCACCTTCATGGACCTCGTCACCGAGGGACAGCCTCCGGCGCCGGGCTACTTCGTCTACGACGCGATCCTCAACCGCAAGCAGCGCGGTCTGCTCGACGAGACCGCGCCGCCGCCGGCCTTGACCTACCAGCAGGTGCTCGCCGCACTCGACCACGGCGCCGTGCTGGTCGACGGGCGCAACCCTGAACAGTTCGCCCAGGGCCATCTGCGTCACGCCATCAACATCGGACTCGACGGCCGCTACGCAGAATTCGCGGGATCGGTTGTGCCCTCAGATGTCGACATCGTGCTGCTCACCGAGGCCGGTCATGAGCTCGAGGGCAAGAACCGGCTCGCCCGCATCGGTTTCGACCGGGTGATCGGCTACGTCGACCAGCCCGACAAGGTGATGTTCGAGCACCAAGGCGACGTTCGGATCGCATCGCGGTCGACCGCCAAGGCCTTTGGTGAGCGAGCAGCCGACACCGCAGATCTAGAGATCGTCGATGTCCGCAACCCGGGTGAGGTCGCCGCAGGCATGATCCCGGGCGCGGTCAACATCCCGGTCGGCCAGTTGCCAGGCCGGGTCGGCGAACTCGACCCCACCAGACCGACCGTCGTGTACTGCGCCCGCGGGTACCGGTCCTCGGTCGCAGCCAGCCTGCTTCGCCAGCGCGGCTTCACCGACGTCAGTGACATCCTCGGCGGCTACACCGCCTGGCACGAAGCCGGCGAAAACGTCTGAACAGATACCCAGAAAAGAGAGACACCATGACAACCGCCAAGCACCAGGTCCTCATCGTCGGCGGCGGGACGGCCGGCATCACGGCTGCGGCCCGCCTTCTCCGCAAGGGCTATACCGACGTCGCCATCATCGAGCCGTCGAAGATGCACTACTACCAACCGCTGTGGACGCTCGTCGGCGGCGGTCATGCCAAGGCCTCGACAACCGAGCGGCCCGAGGCATCGGTGATGCCCAAGGCAGCGACGTGGATCAAGAACGCTACCTCGGCGTGTGACCCCGACAACAACACGGTCACATGCGCCGACGGGACAGCCTACGAGTACGACGTGCTGGTGGTCTGTCCGGGCATCCAACTCGACTGGAACCGCACCGAGGGCCTGCAGGACGCCCTCGGCAAAGACGGCGTGTCGTCGAACTACCGCTTCGACCTCGCCCCGCGCACATGGGACTTCATCCGGTCCACGCATTCGGGCACTGCGGTCTTCACCATGCCGTCCGGGCCGATCAAATGCGGCGGCGCACCCCAGAAGATCGCCTACCTGGCCAGCGACCACTGGCGAAAAGAGGGCGTGCTCAACAGCATTGACGTCCACCTCGTCGTGCCGACACCGCGCCTCTTCGGCATCCCCGCGATCGCCGAAAGTCTCGAGGCGATCGCCGCCGACTACAGCATCACCGTACACACCAACTCCGAGCTGAGGTCCGTGGACGCGCAGAGCCAGAAGGTCACAATCACCAGCGTCGGCGACGGCGGAACAGACACCATGCTGTCCTATGACATGTTGCACGCGGTGCCGCACCAATCGGCGCCGGACTGGGTCAAGTCAAGCCCGCTTTCGACCGGCTATACCAACGGGTACGTCGAAATCGACAAGCACACAATGCAGCACGTGCGCTACCCCAACGTGTTTAGCCTCGGCGACGCCGGATCGTCGCCGAACTCCAAGACCGGCGCCGCGATCCGCAAACAGGCTCCCGTCGTCGTCGACAACATCGACTCGTTCCTGAAAAACCTTCCGCTGCGGGCCAAGTACGACGGCTACTCGTCGTGCCCGATCGTCACGTCGTCGCACGCGATGTTGCTGGCCGAGTTCGACTATGACTTCAACCTGACGCCGTCGTTCCCGCTTCTGGACCCCACCAAGTCGCATCGGCCGTATTGGTACCTCAAGAAGTACGGCCTGCCCTTCATGTACTGGAATCTGATGGTCAGAGGTCTCGCCTGAGCCGCCCTGGGGACACGATAACGAGACGTCACGAAACTATTGATTTTTGAATGGATTTGGAATGCAAGCAATCATGACCACAACACCCCTCACTTTTGACAACTTCGAGTCGACGATCCTTGATAACCCCATCGTGCTGGTCGACTTCTGGGCACCCTGGTGTGGCCCCTGCCGCACCTTCGCGCCGGTGTTCGACCGCTCTGCTCAGGCCCACCCCGACATCGTCCACGCCAAAGTCGACACCCAAGCCGAGCGCGATCTCGCCGCCGCGGTCGAAATCCGATCTATTCCGACGATCATGGCATTCCGAGAAGGCGTCCTGGTCTACAGCGCCTCCGGGGCGATGCCACCGGCGGCTCTCGAGGACCTCATCCAAGAGGTCAAGAACCTCGAAATGGATTATGTTCGCGCCGAGATCGCCGCCCGCAAAGCACCGACGACCTAACGCCGAGCCCGGGAGGAACCATGTGTTATCCGGTGCAATGCCCCACCTGCGGCAAGACTGGCTGGGCCGGCTGCGGCCAGCACGTCGAAGCCGTGACGCGTAATGTGCCCACGTCCGAGCGTTGCGTCTGTCAGCAGCGATCGGCGGCATCGAAAACCATTGGTTCGACGGCGATTTCGCCTCACTTCAAGACAAACTAGGCGGTCTTCTCCCCCTCAATGAATTCACAGAAGGCGTCATAGGCCCGGGCGCCATAGATTGTGGCCGGCCCACCCGCCATCATGATGCTGACACCGATTGCCTCAGCTGCCTCCTGCTTGGTGGCTCCGGCTCGGACAGCACCACGGGCATGGGAGGCGATGCAGCCCTCGCAGCCATGGGTCACCCCGATGACCATCGCGATGAGCTCTTTGATTTTCCCGTCAAGGGCACCAGACGTAAGAGCGGCCTTGCTCATCTCCCCAAATCCGCGATATATGTCCGGAATCATCTGCCGCAGCGCGCGATGTTGCGGATTCAAATCGTTGAGCACATCGTGGTAGTGATCGTTCTTCGTCGTGTCCGCATCCATACCCGCCACGGTATATTCAGTCAGCGGTTGTGCAAACCCCCACAACAAAGTTAGTTGCCTCATCGATGACGCATTGCTGGCTAGAAATGCAACCGTGGGAAGGCTGAGCCCAAAGTGTGGCGAGACGCCCAAGGTGAAGCTATGGCCAATCAGAAGGGTTTGGCGAATCCGGCCCGACTAAGGACGTCTCGGCCATCATTTCCCGCGACAACGGCGATGAACCTGTTGGCCATCCCGGCGTTTCTTGCGTTGGCGAGCACCGCGATGGAGCAGATGTTCACTGCGTCCGAGCTTTGCGCGAACTGCACCATCCGAACCGCATTGCCTGCAGCCAGCGCGTCGGTGACGTAGACAAGACCGGCGTCGGCTTGCCCATTCATCACCTTGGTGAGCACATCGGTGACCGAGGATTCCTCGCTCATCAAATGAAGTTGAACACCCGTGTTGTCCTCGATGCGTTGGGCCGCCCAGCCGCATGGCACAATCGGAGCACACGCCACCACCGACAGTCCGTCTCGATTCAGATCGCTGAATGAGCGGATATTCAACGGATTTCCCGGAGCGACGACGATCACTAAATTGTTGGAAGCGAAATCGATCGGGATGGCGGCGAGCAACCCGGCGTGAGCTGCGATGCCCATGATGTCCGCGTCACCTGCGGCGAACGCATCCGCGACAGCGCCATGACTCAACTGCGCCAGCAGATCTGAGGAGCCGGCGAAGTGCAACACGACTGACGTTCCTGGGTTGTCGGCTTCGAATCGCCGGGCGAGATCTTTGAACGTTTCTCTGAGCGATGCGGCGACGAACACCGTGATCGACGGTGGAGTGCTGTGTGAACTGCAACCGGACGCACCCGCAAGCATCGCGGCGACCGCGGCGAGCGCCAGGATCGATCGGATACTCATGCGTTGGGATCGACGTTGGCAGCAGGTCAGGGCGGGGGCGTCATGGCAGGATTCGGCGGCACCGGAACCGGCACGCCCACCGGCGCCGGGCCGCCGGGAGGTGGCGGTGGTGGGTTGTTGTCGCCTGGGGGCGGTCCGTTTTGATCGGCTGGCGGTTGTTCGGGCGGCGGCGGGATGTATTCACGGATGGACTCGGCCAGTGTCTTGGCGGCGGCCGTGTCGATCGGGTTGTTGGCCGAGCCGAGCCACACGACGAACCACCGGTTGTTCTGTGGGGGCGCCGGACGTGTCGTGACCGTGCCGAGGGCAGCGGCCCAGATCTGGCCGTTGGGCTTGTTCGGATCGGTGAACTTCACCTCGTAATACGCGGCGGCGCCCGGAATCCCGCCGGCATTGAGCGCCTCGGTCTGCTGGTTGATCCGCGTGCCGGGGAACGGCATGTAGAACTCGCCCATGTCCGACGCCAGCCGGATCGCGGCCTTGGTGTTATCCGGCTCGGCTCCGGCAAACAGCTTCAGATCGAGCTTGCCGAGCAGGATCGCGGTGTCGGTCGGCGGAGGCGCCCCGGGATCGGGGGTCTTCATCAGTACCGCCTGGCCGTAGCTGACCTTGGACGCATCACCAACAGTCCAACCCGCCGGCACGTCGTAGCTGAATCCGCCCGCGTCGACGTTCACCCGAGCGGGATCGGGCGGCGGCGCGGGAACGGCGTCAGGGTCGGCGGGTGGTGCGCCTGGATCCGCCGGCGCCGGAGGCGGCGGCGGAGGCTCAGGATCGGCGTACGCCACCGTAGGCAGCGTCAACATCACCGCGGCAACGCAGGCCACCGCCGTTGCGGCACGTGTCATCCACGGGACCCCGCGTCGATAGCGGGTCCATTCCCGCTGTGCCATGCCGACGAAAATACCGAGATACCCCTGTGCCAACAGTCGGGTTACCTGTGAGTTTCCACAACGCTTTTCGGTCTCTCTACCGCGCATATCGGGACTTCCGCAATTCACAGTGACTTCATGGACGCTCACCACGTTGTCCGGCTTCTGCTCGGATAAGGTGGGATGGCGCCGCCCCGAAAGGATTTCCGCTATGGCGCAGCTGCTGCTCGTCGAGGACGACAAGACAATCGGCAAGGTGCTCACCGACGGCCTGAAAACCCACGGCCACCAGGTCACGTGGTGCCGCTCCGGACGAGCCGCGTTGGGCGAAACGGCCCAACGTGATTTCGATCTGGGGCTTCTCGACCTCGGCCTTCCCGACCTCGACGGAGTCGAAGTGTGCCGCCAGCTGCGCGCCAGCCATCCCGGCTGCGTGATCGTGATCCTCACTGCCCGCGACGCCGAAATCGACGCCGTCGTCGGCCTCGACGCCGGCGCCGATGACTACCTCACCAAACCGTTCCGCTACCTGGAGCTGCTTGCCCGCATCCGTGCCCACCTGCGACGCGGACCCGTTCCCGCCGCGCCAGCGGAATCCCACGTCATCGGTGAATTGGTTGTGAACCCCGCCGCCCGTACGTGCACGTTCGCTGAGCACCCGATTTCCCTACGGGGACGGGAATTCGACCTGCTTGCCAGACTAGCCGCTGAGCCCGACTTCGCGATCACACGCGAAACTCTCATCGCCGACGTGTGGGATGAAAACTGGTTCGGCTCCACGAAAACCCTCGACGTGCACATCGCAACACTCCGCAAAAAACTCGCCGCTGCAACTGCCGAGCACTGTCCCGACCCATCCTCGGCGCCCCAGATCACCACGCTGCGCGGCTACGGCTACCGTCTCGACACCCCCGATCAAATACGATGAGCCTGCCCGAGAGCCTCGCGACCAGCGGACAGACCGTCCGATGCGAAACCGCATAGCAACCCTCGCGATGCTGGCCGCGACCCTGGCGACCAGCCTGTTCGGGATTCCGTTGGCGCTGTTCGCGGCGCACTACTACCGCTCTGAACAGTCCGCCGAACTCGAACGCGCCGCCGACGCCGCTGCCATCAACGTCGCCGCCGACCTGTTCCACGGCCGCTTTGCGGGCGAGCTGCCCACACCCCCGCCCGGCACAAGCCTCGCGATCTATGCTGCCGACGGCCGAATTCTCGGCGGTAAGGGCCCAGCCACAGCCGACCCCGTCGTCACCCAGACCCTTGCGAACAACACCGTCCACCACACACGGGACAGCGGTTCGCTGTTCGCCGCGGTACCCGTCGCCGAGGGCGGCCACGTCGCTTACGCCCTCCGCGCGACCACCTCCACCGCGGAGGTCAACCCGAGGATCCGGATTACCTGGCTGCTCATGGTCGCGCTGGGAGCGCTTGTGCTCATCGCGACCTGGCAACTGGCCCGCTGGCAGGCGCAGCGGCTGGCCCGTCCGCTCGAACGCCTCTCCACCGCCGCGAGCACACTAGGACGAGGCGACTTCACCGTGCGCACCCAGCCCAGCGGCATCGCCGAGATCGACGCCGTCAACACCGCACTCAATCGGACCGCCGCCCGGATTGGTGACCTCATCGACCGTGAACGAAGAGTTACCGCCAACGCCTCTCACCAATTGCGCACCCCCCTGACCGGGCTGCGCCTTGGCCTCGAAGCGGCGCTGGACTCCCCGAACGCCGACCATCATCAAGCCATCACCGACGCCGTCGCCGCCACCGAACGCCTCGACCACACCATCGATGATCTGATCACTCTTGCCCGCGGCACCGCGCCCACCACCGAACCGCTGGCCCTGGACGCGCTGCTCGCCGAGATCACCGACACCTGGCACAATGTCCTCGCCGAGATCGGGCGAGGTTTGCGGATCGGCGCCGATACCGGCCTCCCGCGTTCATCTGCATCCTCCGCGGCTGTCCGCCAGATACTCGCCGTGCTCATCGACAACGCCGCCCAGCACGGCATCGGCGCGGTCACCGTTCATGCGCGCGACGCGGGCGCCGCGGTCGCGATCGACGTATCCGATGAAGGAACCCAACTCGACGGTGACGAAACCGACCAGTTCGACCGCCACCCAACCGGCGGTCACGGAATCGGGCTTCCACTGGCGCGCAACCTTGCCGAAGCCGAGGGCGGCCGCCTGCATCTGAGCAGCCGTACCCCTACCACCTTCACCCTCTTCGTGCCCAGTTCACCCCAACCAGCACCGCCCGAACAAACCGTGGCGCCTGCGCGATGACACAACTCGTCGGGGGCGACTTCGCAGACGGCTCAATGCTCTCAGCTTCTTCCCTCACCGCTCGCGCGTGAAGGGCCGGCCCAGCCTGCGGTGTCGCGTGCGGCGCGGTCGCGCGCCTAGGCGCCCTGCGCATCCTTGAGGTGCCGGCCCGGCGTCAATTGCCATTCCGGCGCCACCCCCAGGTGATGCAACGTCGCGGCACCAAAAAGTGAAACCGTGCCCTTAACTGAGGCTCTACGGACGTTAACCATCGGCTTCCTAGCCTCGGACCTGTCGATCCCGCATAGGAGGCTGTTGTGGCAACCAGAGCCGACTTCATTGGCGGACGGATGCTCAACACGGGTAGTCCGCGAGAGCAGCCTCCTTGCGGCCTGATCGACGGAACACATCTGTCGCTGCCAAAGGCTGATGGGCACCGGTGTCGGCCCGAGTTCCCTGTCCGGCATGTGCGGCTGAGCTGAGTTTTCGCTTGAGAGGAGTTAACGATTGTGGCGAGTCAACCTGAGGCTACGGTCATTTCCCTGCATGAGTATCCGGTTTCTGCTGTTGCTGGGCGGCGTGCACGGCAGCGTGTCGATGACATGCGCCGGCATCCGTCGATGCTGTCCCGGCGGGACGACGGCGGCGCCCCGGGCGAGGACATCGTGGCGGTGGTCCGCGAGATCGAGGAGCGTCGCAACGACGCCGCCGCCAGGCCGGCCCGCGAGGAACCAAATGAGCTGGCCCGGCGCGTCGCTGCTGTCGCGGAATTCCTGCGCCGCCGGCTCACCGGCGACTACCCGGTCGACGAGTTCGGCTTCGATCCACACTTCACCGACGCGATCGTGATGCCCCTGCTGCGAACCTTGTTCAGATCCTGGTTCCGCGTCGACGTCGGCGGCATCGAAAACCTGCCAGAGACCGGGGCCGCGCTGGTGGTGGCCAACCATGCCGGGGTGTTGCCGTTCGACGGGCTCATGACGTCGGTCGCGGTGCATGACAAGCACCCGGCGCACCGGTCGTTGCGGTTGCTCGCCGCCGACATGGTTTTCGATAACCCGCTCCTGGGTCAGGCCGCCCGCAAGGCCGGCCACACGATGGCCTGCACCACCGACGCGCATCGGTTGTTGTCCGCCGGTGAACTGACCGCAGTGTTCCCGGAGGGCTATAAGGGGCTGGGCAAGCGGTTCAAGGACCGCTACAAGCTGCAGCGGTTCGGCCGGGGCGGGTTCGTTTCGGCGGCGCTGCACGCCAAAGCGCCGATCATCCCCTGCTCGATCGTCGGGTCCGAGGAGATCTACCCGATGATCGGCGACCTGAAGCTGCTGGCCCGGCTGTTCGGGCTGCCGTACTTCCCGATCACCCCACTGTTCCCGCTGACCGGCCCGGTGGGGCTGATCCCGCTGCCGTCGAAGTGGCACATCGAATTCGGCGAGCCGATCCCCACATCCGGGTACGACCACTCTGCGCGCGAGGACCCCATGCTCACCTTCGAGCTGAGTGATCACGTGCGCGAAACCATGCAACGGATGATTTACCGGCGACTGATCGCTCGCCGCGATACCTTCCTCGGCTGACGAATTCAGCGAGCCGGAAACGCAGCCCCGAACACGGTAAGCAGTAAATGAATGTGCCTCGACATCGGCAGGATGAAGGCCGCACCGCTACGGCCGGACGCAAGCGCCGAGATCTCTCTTGGCTGGACCCCAGTGATACCGACCACCACCTGCTGGCCCACGTCATCGCGACCGTCGTTCTGCTGGCAACACTCGCGGCGCTAACCGTCGCGGTTCTCGCCGGTCCGTCCCAACCGAGCAGACCCGTGCGGGAAAGTCACATCACCAGCGCGCGCGCTTCACTAGTACAGAGGCGCACAGCCGCGGCGAGCCGGTTGAGATCCTAGACGCTATCCAAAATCGGTCCGAATCGACTGGCATCGGTTCAACGACGTCGAGACCAGACAACGGCGGCAGGAGAAAGAGGAGACCGAAAGCAGGAATGTCAACCGACCGGCAGATCAAATCGGTGCGGATCGGGAGGTGCCGCCGAATTGTTCGACAATCCTTCGATGATTACCTATCCGGCTTGATCGAGGGCATCGCGTGATGGCCGCGAAAAAGCGTAACCCGAACGGCTCGGGCAATATCTCCCAGCGCGAAGACGGGCGCTACGAGCTGAAGGTGTTCGTCAATACCGCGGACGGCCGCCGGAAGCGCATCAGCGTCTATGCCTCGACGTGGGAAGCCGCGGACGCTGAACGTACGCGCCTAAAGGATCTGCAACGCAAAGGAATTCCGGTTGACAGCACGACGTCCACTGTTGAGCAGTATATGCGG
Organism: uncultured Actinomycetota bacterium; assembly: GCA_963759655.1. Classification (GTDB taxonomy): domain Bacteria; phylum Actinomycetota; class Actinomycetes; order Mycobacteriales; family Mycobacteriaceae; genus Mycobacterium. The sequence continues at coordinate 96,589 of CAVXAG010000021.1, forward strand.
TACTGGTTGACGGAGATCGCGCAACCGAGTGTGCGGGAGACGACCTTCTCCTCCTACGAGCTGTTGGTGCGCTTGTATGTCATACCGGGACTGGGCAAGCGGAGGCTGCGTGCGTTGCAGGCACATCACATTCGCACGTGGCTGAACGGATTGCGGACCACCTGTCAGTGCTGTGCACAGGGGAAAGACGCCGAGCGTGCGAGGAAAGACAAGGCGCGGTGCTGCGCGAGGAAACCTGCCGAGTGCTGTGGTCAGGTTGCGGGTACCGGTACCTTGCGTTATCTGCTCCGACTTGTGCGTGCGGCACTGCAAGACGCCCTCGACGAGGAACTGTTGGCTCGAAATGGCGCTCGGCAGGTGAAGATGCCGACCGGCTCGATTCGCAAGGTGGCTCCGTGGTCGGCGAACGAGGCTCGCACGTTCCTCGAAACGGCGCGACACGACCGGCTCTATGCGCTGTGGGCGGTCGCGTTGGCGATCGGCCTGAGGCGCGGCGAGGCGCTCGGGCTTCGGTGGGTCGATGTGGACCTGGTCAACGGACGGGTCGTTAATGCGAAGGCGCTCTCACGCGTGGGGGCGAACCTGGCCGTGCGGGACGTGAAAACCGAGTCGTCCGCCGCCTCCGTGCCGTTGCCGGCGGAGCTTGTGCGATATTGCGGCAGCACCGGCGTGACCAGTTGGGTGATACGCGGGTGGCGCGGGCCAACACACTGGGTCTGGTATTCACCACCAAGAACGGCACGCCTCTCGAGCCCAGGAACGTCAACCGAGCGTTCGAGACGCTGTGCCGACGAGCTGGCGTGCGAAGCATCCGACTGCACGACCTACGGCATTCGTGTGCGACGTTGTTGTTCGCGATGGGCGTCGAGGCCGCAACGGTGCAGCGCATTCTGCGCCATAGCTCGATTTCTGTGACGACAGGGACCTACGTGGACGTGATCGAACAGGTTCAGCGCGCGGCGGTCGCGGGCATGGATTCGCTGCTCAACCCGGCACGATGATGGCAGCCGCCCATGGGCAAGGACTGTGACAAGGACTGCTGTCAAGGACTGTCTACTGTCGTCAAGAGTGTCGTCAATGTGCAAGCAGAGGCACTTCCGAAGCGGGAGAATAGGTCTCTGAGCTGGGCGCGCCCGAAGGGATTCGAACCCCCAACCTTCTGATCCGTAGTCAGATGCTCTATCCGTTGAGCTACGGGCGCTCGTCTTAAATTGTGTGGCGGAGGCGAGAGGATTTGAACCTCCGGTCCGCTTTAACACGGACAACTCATTAGCAGTGAGCCCCATTCGGCCGCTCTGGCACGCCTCCTGATCGAACCGCCGAACGCACAGCGTACACAGCGCCGACGGCGAGCCGCAAAGTCGTTCGGACCGGCCGCGACGGCGTCGAAACTGCGGCCCGGACGGGCAACCTATGCTGAGCCAGTGCCCGCCCGTGTCCGCCCCGAAGTGGCCGCGTTGCCGGCCTACGCACCGGGCAAGACCGTGCCGGGCGCAATCAAAATCGCCAGCAACGAGACGGTGCACGGGCCGCTGCCGAGCGTGCGCGCGGCGATCGAGAAGGCCACCGACGTCGTCAACCGCTACCCCGACAACGGCAACCTCGAACTGCGCGACCACCTGGCCAAGCACGTCGGCTTCCCGCCCGAGCACGTCGCTGCGGGCTGCGGATCGGTCAGCCTGTGCCAACAGCTGATCCAGATCACCTGCGCTGCGGGCGACGAGGTGGTGTACGGCTGGCGCAGCTTCGAGATCTACCCGCTGCAGGTCCGCCTCGCCGGCGCCACCCCAGTGCAGGTGCCGCTGACCGACGACACCTACGACCTGGACGCGATGGCCGCCGCGATCACCGACCGAACCCGACTGGTGTTCATCTGCAATCCCAACAACCCGACGTCCACCGTCGTCGACCCCGACGCGCTGACACGCTTCGTCGCGGCCGTTCCGGCCGACGTGCTGATAGCGATCGACGAGGCTTACGTCGAATACATCCGCGACGGAATGCTGCCAGACAGCTTTGATTTGGTACGCAGATACCCCAATGTCGTGGTGCTGCGGACGTTCTCGAAGGCCTACGGGCTGGCGGGTCTGCGGGTCGGTTATGCGGTCGCCGACCCCAAGCTGATCACGGCACTGGGCAAGGCCTACGTGCCGTTCAGCGTGACGAGCATCTCGCAGGCCGCCGCGATCGCGTCGCTGGACGCCGCCGACGAATTGCTCGGGCGCACCGACGCGGTGGTCGCCGAGCGGGTGAAGGTCCTCTCCGCACTGCGCGGCGCCGGCTACACCGTCGCGCCCTCACAGGCGAACTTCGTCTGGCTCCCGCTGCCCGAGCACACCGCCGAGTTCGTCGCGAGCGCGGCCGACGCCCGCATCATCGTTCGCCCGTACGGCGAGGACGGCGTGCGCATCACCGTCGCCGCGCCGCACGAAAACGACGCATTCCTGGATTTCGCCCGACGCTGGATAGGGGAACGCCGTTGACCGATGACCTGCCTCGCAGGACGTTCACCGAACTCGCAGGGCGAACCGGGCAGATCCCGGACACCGAACTCGACGCCTTCTGGGCCACGCTAGAGCCGGCCTCCGTCGAGTTCATGTTCGGCGAGTGGAAGGGCGGCGAGTTCAACACCGGCCACCGGATAAACGGGTTGCTGGCAAAGGCCAACTGGTTCGGCAAAACCATGAGGTCGGCGGCCGACGTGCTACCGATCGTCTGCCTCGACGACGACGGCAACACGTTCAACAACGTCCAACTCGCCAAGGGCGAAGCCAGCCTGTGGATGGAAGAGTTCCGCGGTGAGCTGACGGCGACGATGGTTTACGACGGCCAGGCCATCCACGACCACTTCAAGAAGGTCGACGACGACACCGTGGTGGGCATCATGAACGGCAAGGCCGGGCTGGACAACGGCCGCTGCGGATACTTCTACCTCGAACGGGTCTAGCGCGGCGCCCGGCCGGTAAACGCGATCAGCCGGTCGAACACAGGCGCGGTCTCCGGCACGTCCACCGGGTCGTCGAAGCCGATGTCGGTGCGGCCCTGCGGTGTGATGACCTTACGGGCCAGCCCGAGCACGAAGCCGGCCACCTCTTCGGAGGGCTGCAGCTGCTGGCCGGTTGCCTGCGCGTAATCCCAAGCGTGAACCAGGAATTCGAGCGACAAGATGCCCGCCATCAGCTTGGCCGGCATCTCGTTCGGCCCGAGCTGCACGGTGCCGTCGAGCCCGCGGGTGCGCCACGCGTCCAGTGCAGGGCGCGCCGCGAGAACGATCTGCCGTTCCACGGAGTCGTCGCGGTTCCGCGGGGGCAGGTCCGCCTCGGCGGCCCCGCCGATGGTCGCGATCGAGTTCATCAGATGGTCGGTGAGGGCCGCGACGTCGAATTCGCGGCACGGTGTCTGGCTACCGAGATCGCCGGCGGCAATCGCCTGGATAACTCGTTGCAGCTCGGCCAACGTCGCTTCTGCGCTGCTCAATTCGTCGATCGGCGGGGGGTGTGCGGCGGGCGGCACTTCCGTGGGCATGGCCCAACGGTACGACTATGGTTAGCCGGCTGGGCATGCCGGGCCGGGCTGACTAGCCTTTCAAGCATGGGAGATGCATACGAATCCGTGGCCGTCGACGTCGACGGCCACGTGGCGCGGGTGACGCTGGTCGGACCGGGCAAGGGCAACGCGATGGGCCCGGCGTTCTGGTCGGAGATGCCCGAGGTGTTCGCGAAACTGGATGCCGACCGCGACGTGCGGGCGATCGTGCTCACCGGCTCGGGCCGCAACTTCAGCTACGGGCTCGACCTGCCCGCCATGGGCGGGAGCCTGACCGCGGTGATGTCCGACGGCACATCCGCGCGGCCCCGGGCGGAATTTCACGCCGAGGTGCTGCGGATGCAGAACGCGATCAGCGCCGTCGCCGACTGCCGCACACCGACGATCGCATCGATCCACGGCTGGTGTATCGGCGGTGGCGTCGACCTGATCTCGGCCGTCGATATCCGTTACGCCAGCGCCGACGCCAAGTTCTCGGTGCGCGAAGTGAAGCTGGCGATGGTCGCCGACGTGGGCAGCCTGGCCCGGCTGCCGCTGATCGTGTCCGACGGCCACCTTCGTGAATTGGCGTTGACGGGCAAGGACATCGACGCGGCCCGGGCCGAGAAGATCGGCCTCGTCAACGACGTCTACGACGACGCCGAGGCAAGCCTGGCGGCCGCACACGCCACGGCCGCCGAGATCGCCGCGAACCCGCCGCTGACCGTCAACGGCATCAAGGATGTCTTGGATCAGCAACGGATTTCGCGGGTGTCGGAGAGCCTTCGCTACGTGGCGGCGTGGAACGCCGCGTTCCTCCCGTCGCGGGATCTGACCGAGGGGGTCACCGCTGTGTTCTCCAAACGTGCGCCGGAGTTCCGCGGCGAGTGACCCGGTGCAATGATCAGCGCCGGCCGTACTCCACGAGGGCGGCGATGTCCTGCGTCTTCCAGCCATCCCGGTCCAGCTGCCGGTAGGCGTCGCGGGCGGCCTCGGTGACCGGCAACGGCTCGCCCTTGGCGAGGTCCAAGGCGAGCGTGACGTCCTTGGCGGCCTGAAGGCTAGTGAACCAACCGGCGTGGTCGGGGTCGAAGAGGACGTCGATGCGGTTGCGCAGACCTGGCGGCATCATCGGCGACTCGCGCAACGTGGCCGCCAAGGTGGTGTCGTCGATGCCGGCGGCGCGGCCCGCTCGGACGGTCTCGGCGATCACCGCCAACTGCACCAGCAGCATCTGGTTCTGCAACAGCTTGATGATCGCTGCGGTCTCCGGGCACTCACCGGCTGTTGTCCGTAACTGAGCGGGTAAGCACCACCGACTGAGACTTCCTGCGTTCGAATGGTCGCAAACCGGTACGGCCGCCGCCATATCTCGGGCATGATCCGACCGGAGTCGTGTCGTCATCGACCGAGCACGAAGACCGAGGACTTAGGACTACCCCACATGAGCCCGAGCAATCCGTGGCGGCACCCACCCGGCGTGCCCCGCGCCGAAGAGCCCCGTGCCGAAGGCCGCATCTACCTGCGCGACGGCCGTCGGCTGGGCTACGCCGAATACGGCGACCCGTCTGGCTCCGTCGTGTTGTGGTTTCACGGAACCCCCGGCGGGCGGCGCCAGTTCCCGAACGTGGGCCGGCGCGCCGCCGAACAGCTGGGCCTGCGTGTGGTGCTGGTGGAGCGGGCCGGGTCGGGCCTGTCCGACCGGCATACCTACTCCAAGGTCGCTAACTGGGCCACCGACATGGCAGATGTAGCCGACGCGCTGGGCGCCGAGCAGCTGGGCCTTGTCGGGCTGTCGGGCGGCGGCCCTTACGCGCTGGCCTGCGCTGCGGCGCCAGTGCTGGCGCATCGGGTCAAGGCGGTCGCGGTGTTGGGCGGGGTGACGCCGTCGGTGGGCCCCGACGCCGCCGCGGGCGGTCCGATCGAGTTGGCGCGCACGCTCGCGCCGGCGGTGTCGGTGCTGCGCCGACCGCTGGCCGCGGTGGTCAACGCGCTGCTGCTGCCGATCCTGCCCATGGGGCACTTGGTATATCACCGGTTTTCGTCGCTGATGCCGGAGGGCGATCAACGGGTATTCGCCGATCCCGCCATCGAGGCGATGTTCATCGACGACATCCTCCAGGCCGCCAACGGCGGCTTCCAGGCCTTGGTCGACGACATCCGCCTGTTCGGCCGCGACTGGGGCTTCCGGTTGGCCGACGTGAAGGCGCCAGTGCGATGGTGGCACGGCGACGCCGATCCGATCGTGACCTTCGCCGACGCCACGACCGCGGTCTCGCGGCTGCCGGAAGCCGATCTCATCCTGATGCCCGACGAAAGCCACCTCGGGGGGTTCGCCGCCGCCGACGATGTGCTCGAGTTCATCCGTCCGTACCTCGAGGAGAAATGGACTTGATGACGAAATCGGCGGTGGCGGAGGGATTTGAACCCCCGGACGGTGTTAGCCGTCTCTCGCTTTCAAGGCGAGTGCATTAGGCCGCTCTGCCACGCCACCGCGGACAAGGGTAGCGGTTGCGCCGAGATTGCAACCAGCGCGCAAAAGTTCGAGGGGGGTGGGGTCAGATGCGGCCGAGCCGCGTGGGTGGCGCGGCCGCCAGCTTCAGTCCGGCGTTGATGCGCCGGCAGTTCTCCCCCAGCGCCGCCACCTGCGGGCGCGACAGCTGGCCCAAGAAGTGGGCCTTCACGCAGAGGCCGTAGGTGGTCATGGCCCGCTTGACGGCCATCCGGCCCTCGTCGGTGATGGTCGCCACCACACCGCGCCCGTCGTCGGGGCTGGCGTCGCGGCGCACGAGGCCGGCAGCCTCGAGGCGTCGGATCTGACGCGTGACCCGGCTCGGTAACGACATCAGCCCCTCGGCGAGGTCGCCCATCCGCGCCGCACCGCCGGGGGACTTGTTCAGCAGGTCCAACAACCGGACGTCGACGAGCGTCAACTGGTGCGACTCGACCAGACCGCGGTTGAGCATTGCGGACATCCGCAACGCCGCTTCAAGAAAGTTTTGCCAAGATCGCATCTCGGCAAGATCCAGTCCCGGCACCTCGCTGGCCGGGCGCCCGGCGATCAACCCCTCCATGGCGGATCATATTAAGTCAGAGAGCGTTGCCAGGGGACCGGAATGCGAACGATAGTAGCGTTGCGCTATGCGCGCCGTCGTCGTCCGTTCAGCTGACCAACTTGCCTGGGAAGAGGTGCCCGACGTGCGGCCGGGGCCGGGTGAGGTGCTGCTGGCCGTGCGGGCCGCAGGGGTGAACCGCGCCGATTTGCTGCAGGCTGCGGGTCACTATCCGACACCGCCCGGTGGGAGCGAGATTCTGGGTATGGAGGCATCGGGTGTGATCGCCGAGCTCGGCGAGGGGGTCACCGAATGGGCAGTCGGACAAGAGGTTTGCGCTTTGCTGGCCGGAGGTGGCTACGCCGAGTACGTCGCGGCGCCCGCACCGCAAGTGATGCCGATTCCCGGCGGTGTCGACGTCGTGGCGGCGGCCAGCCTGCCGGAGGTCGCGTGCACCGTCTGGTCGAACCTGGTGATGACGGCGGGCCTGCGGGCCGGGCAGACGGTGCTGATCCACGGCGGCGGCAGCGGAATCGGCACCCACGGGATTCAGGTGGCGCGAGCGCTGGGCGCCAGGGTGGCGGTCACCGCCGGATCGGCGGAAAAACTCGACGCCGCGCGCGCGCTCGGTGCCGACATCACGATCGACTACCACGACGGTGACTTCGAGCACCGCATCCGCGACGAGACTTCGGGCGCGGGCGCCGACGTGATCCTCGACATCATGGGCGCCTCCTACCTGGACAGGAACATCGACGCGCTGGCGAGCGACGGCCGGTTGGTCATCATCGGGCTGCAGGGCGGCATGACAGCCGAGCTGAACATCGGCAAGCTGCTCACCAAACGCGCAGGCGTCATCGCCACCGCGCTGCGCGGCCGGGCGGTGGAGGGTCCGGCCAGCAAGGGCGCCATCGTCACCGAGGTCGTCAGGAACGTGTGGCCGATGATCGCCGACGGGCGAGTGCGGCCGGTGGTCGGGGCGGTGCTGGGAATCGAGCAGGCGGGGGAGGCGCACCGGCTGCTGGCGGCGGGCAAGGTGACCGGCAAAATCGTTCTGCGAGTGAGCGAGTAGGCCTCAGCCGAGCGACGCGAGCGCGCGGACCAACTGGTCCACGTCGGACTGTGTCGAATAGTGCGCGAGCCCCAACGACACCGCACCCCCGACATCGTTGACGCCGATCAGGTCGAGCACCCGCGAGGGCGCATTCGCGATCGCGCAGATTCCGTTGTCGGCCAGGCGTTGCAGCACCCGCTCCGCCGGCACATCGGACACCGCGAAGCTGACCACCGGAATACGCACCTCCGGCCGCCCCAGCACCATCACCCGGGGCAGTGAACGCAGCCCCACCAGCAGGTAGTCGAACACCCGGTCCATGTACTGCGAGGCGGATTGCATCGAGATGGCGAGCCGTTGCCTGCGGGTGCCGCTCGCGGACTCGTCCAGCCCCGCGAGGTATTCGACGCTGGCGACCATCCCGGCCAGCAGCCCGAACTGATGGACGCCGGTCTCCAGACGGGCCGGCCCGGGGGCGTTCGGAGTCAGCGACATGGAGGCGAAGGTGTCGATCACGGCCGGCTCACGGAACGCGAGCGCGCCGATCGGCGGGCCGCCCCAGCCGACGGCATTGACCGCGACCACATCGGCATCGATGTCGTTTATGTCCATCAGGCGGTACGGCGCGGCCGCGGAGTGGTCAACCACCACCAGCCCGCCGGCATCGTGGACGAGTTTCGTCACCGCGCGCAGATCGTTGACCGTTCCCAGCGTCGAGGACGCCGACGCGATCGCGACCGCCGGGTGCCCTCGGTGATCAGACTCTCCCACTGCCAGGCCGGCAGATCCCCTGTCTCGATGTCCACCTCGGCCCATTTGACCCGGGCGCCATGGCGGTTTGCTGCGCGCAGCCAGGGGGCGATGTTTGCCTCGTCGTCGAGCCGGCTGACCACCACCTCGTAGCCGAGGCCGGCACGCGAGGCCGAAGCGTCCGCCAGCGTGCGCAGCAAAACCGCGCGGTCGGCGCCGAGTACGACACCGCGCGGGTCGGCGTTCACCAAATCACCCACCGCCTGGCGCGCGGCGTCCAGCACTGCCGCACTGCGCCGGGCGGACGGATGCGGGCCCCGGGCATCAGGGCGGGAGCCGCGGAAGGCCGTCGACACGGTGGTGGCGACCGATTCGGGGACCAGCATGCCCAGCTGCGCATCCAGGTGCACCCAGCCGTCGCCCAGCGAGGGGTGCAGCCCACGCACCCGGGCAACGTCGTACACCATCCAAGCCACCTCAGCGCATATGAAGGAGCGGGCCAAGCCGACACACTCGCCGGCGGTATCCCGTGCCCATCAAGCCCCGACAGACCGGGCCACCTGGCCAGCCATACTAGTGCAGTGAGCCTGGTCATTGGAGTGCTGCCGGCGCTGTTGTTGCTGATAGCGCCCGGGGCGCTGGTCGGAATCGCCGCCCGGCTACCGTGGCCGGTCGCCGTCGCGGTCGGTCCAGCGCTGACCTACGGTGTGGTCGGGCTGGCGATTATCCCGCTCGGGGCAATCGGCTGGCCGTGGAACGGGTGGACGGCGTTGTTTGCGGTGGCACTTGTGACCGCGGTCGTGATCGGTGTGCGGACGGCGCTGGCCCGGTACCGTGACCGCGCTGCGGAGTCGCTTGCCGTCTCGACGTGGCCCGCCGTCGCCGTGGCCGCGGGTGTGCTACTCGGCGCGGCGCTGATCGGCTACGCCGCGGTGGCCGGCCTGACGCACTGGCAATCCGTGCCGAGCACCTGGGACGCGGTCTGGCATGCGAACGAGGTCCGCTACATCCTCGACACCGGGCAGGCGTCGTCGACACACATGGGCGAGCTGCGCAACGTCGAGACCCATGAGCTGCTGTATTACCCGTCGGCATTTCACGCGCTGGCCGCGGTGCTCAGCCAGCTCACCGGCATCGCGCCGACCACCGCGTACACCGTCAGCTCGGTGGCGGCGGCCGTCTGGCTGTTTCCGGTCAGCGCCGCGGTGTTGACCTGGCACCTCGTCCGGTCCAGAACGACCGAGTGGCGCACTGCCGGGTGCGCGGCGGCCGCTGCGGCGATGTCAGCGTCCTTCACCGCGGTGCCCTACATCGAATTCGACACCGCGGCGATGCCGAACCTGGTGGCCTACGGCATCGCCGCGCCGACGATGGTGCTGATCGTGTCCGCGGTGGCCCACCGTGACCGGATCCCCGTCGCGGTGCTGGCGCTGCTCGGGGTGTTCTCGGTGCACGCCACCGGGGGCATCGTCGTCGCGCTGTTCGTCGCGGCGTGGTGGGCGTGCCACGGGCTGTGGCACCCGGTTCGCGGCCGGGTGGCCGACGCGGCGACGCTGCTCGCGGTGGCCATTCCCGCGGCGCTGCTGCTGCTGCCGCAGTTCGCCGGGATCCTCAAGGAGGCCGACATCATCGTCGGTCACGCGTTCGTCACCCACGAGGGCAAGAAGAAGGCGCTGTTCGATGCGATCGCCGGACACACCCGCCATCTCAACGACTTCGGGATTCAGTGGGCATTGCGCGCGGTGGCCGCCGTCGGAGCGCTGATTCTGCTGGTGCGCAAGATCTGGTGGCCGCTGGCGGGGTGGCTGCTGCTGGTGGCCGCGATCGTGTACTCGTCGGCGCCGTTCGGCACGGTGATCGGCACCGCGCTCGGCAAGTTCAGCGACCTGTTCTACAGCGATCCACGCCGACTCAGCGCCGTGATCACGCTGCTGCTCGCACCGATGGCGGGCATCGCAGTGTTCACCGTTGCCGCCGTCGTCGTCGGCGGCATCCGGCGGCTGGTGCCCGTCTGGCACGGCGTGACCGCGGCGGTCGTGGTCGCGGTCAGCATCGGCTTCGCCTGGACCTACTTCCCGCGACATGAATTCCTGTTCGGGCAGAAGTACGACTCCGTGATGATCGATCACAAGGACCTGGAGGCGATGGCGTATCTCGCGACGCTGGCCGGCGCCCGCGACACCATGATCGGCGACGCCAACGTCGACGGCACCGCGTGGATGTACGCGGTCGCCGGACTCCATCCGCTGTGGACCCACTACGACTACCCGGTGCAGCAGGGTCCCGGCTATCACCGGTTCATCTTCTGGGCGTATGCCGATGACGCCGACACCAACCCGCGGATCGCCGAGGCGGTGCGGGCACTGGGCATCCGGTACGTGTTGACGAGCACGCCGGTGGTTCGGGACTTCGTCATGCCCGAGGGGTTGGTGTCACTGGATAAGTCACGGTCGTGGGCGAAGATCTATGACAACGGTGAAGCCCGGATCTACCAGTGGCGGGGCGCAGGCTAACGTGGCGTTTGATCGCAACGAGAAGAGGTGACCGCAGTGAGTGCCAGCACCGACGACGACAACATCGAAATCATCAACGGGCGCCGTGATGGCAGGGGTGTGCGGGGCAGGATGACTCGGACCCGCGCTCGCTGACCGACCTGGTCGAGCAGCCCGCGAAGGTGATGCGGATCGGGACGATGATCAAGCAACTTCTCGAAGAGGTGCGCACCGCCCCGCTGGACGACGCCAGCCGCAACCGGTTGCGCGAAATCCACAGCAGGAGCATCCGCGAACTCGAAGAAGGGCTGGCGCCCGAACTCCGC
>CAVXAG010000022.1:0-23949 GCA_963759655.1 uncultured Actinomycetota bacterium
GAAGCTGGGTTAGACCGACAGGTCCCGGCGCAGGTTGTCGACGCGGCCGGTGGCCTTGACGTTGTGCTGGGCCGTTGCATCATCGGCGACGTTGGCATCGCCCCTATCCGGGTGTTGGGGATGCCGGCGCCATCGGTGGTTCTGTGGGCACGTCATATCGCATTGTCCAAACGGGTACCCGGCCAGGCGTGTACTCATTTCCTGCCCAGGGCGTACCGCAGATATGCAGATATGCGTAGGGCGTCCCATCGAACATCACCCATGCGCCGGCATCTCGCACGGTGTTCGGGAGGCCGTCACGCGCCGCATCGTATGGCCAGATGATCATCCAATGCGGACCGATGGGAATAGCAGGACTTGATCTGTCGAACGGATCGGTGTTGCTGTGTTGTGTTGCACCGCAAAGCATGTAGATGATTCCTGGGGCCGTATTCGTCGGAGCCGGCTTGCCGGCCATGATATCTCTCATCCACTGCAGCCCCATGGGATCGGCGCACATGGGCACGTTGCCGATTTCGTTCTCATCGCCTGGGAAACACACCCACTGGTTGGTTCCCTGACGAAGCACTTTGACATTGCCTTGCGCGTCCATGTCGGCGACCGTGGCGTCCCGGGTGATGTGGAAAGGTCCCGACAACATCGCGCGCGATATTTTGGCGGCCAGGATCTGTTCATCCGCGCAGGTGGGAAGGGGCTCCCCTGCACGCAACATCGTAATCGCGCTGTTGCTGTAGCTGCCCGACGCACCGACCGTGTCGGCCACGGCACCTACGGATTGCTCCTGCTGGTTTGATTCACTGTCGGCCATGATGTGCTCCTCTCAAACCTGAATTGTGGCCGCGTCAACGGGGTATCACCCCACTTGCCCCAGGACAATTGGAGTGGGTTTCCGAGGATCAGCGGGGGACATGCTCACTCGCCTCGACGTCCGCGGAGTCCGACGAACCGGGGGATCGCTCGTGGACATGGGCGCTGGGCGTGCGATCGATGAGAAGGCTGAGCAATTCGGGTCGACTGTAGTGCCCGCTGGAGTCCATGAAAGCCTTGCGCTTGTCGATCAGCGCGAAGTCCAGATCCGCGATCACCTGACCTTCGCCGGAGCGCATGGGCTCACCGAGCAGTTCGCCCTGCGGCGTGACGATCGCCGTGAAGCAGCCACCCGAGAGCGGTCCCAGGGGGGAGCCGGTGTCGGCCATAATCTGCGCCTGTTGATCGGGATCCAGCCATGCGGTCGCGGTGACCACGAAGACACCCGACTCGAGCGCGTGATTGCGCGCCTGGATCTCCGTCTGTTGCGAGAACAGGTCGCCGAAAATAGATCCCGGGAACATCGCCGAATGGATCTGTTCGCCATCGGCGATTAGTGCGTATCGGGCGAGCGGGTTGTAGTGCTCCCAGCAGGCCAACTGACCGATACGACCTACCGCGCTGTCGACGGCTCGAAGTCCGCTGCCGTCGCCCTGGCCCCAAATCATGCGTTCGTGGTAGGTGGGGGTAATCTTCCGACGACGCTGGAGCAATTCTCCGTCGGCATCGAAAAGCAGTTGACTGTTGAAAAGCGAGCCGCCGTCACGTTCGTTCACGCCGATGGAAACCACCATGCCGGCGCGCCGCGCGGCTTCCCCGAGAGCGTGCGTCGTCGGCGATGGCACGGTGACCGCCTGCTCCAGCAATCGAATCTGTTGGCCGCTCATCTCGTAGGGTCGTTGCACGAATGAAAAGTACGGATAGTAGGGAACAACGGTTTCCGGAAAAGTCGCGAACTGAACTCCCTGCGGGGCCAGTTCGTCGATCTTCGCAACGACCCGCTCGACGGTACCTTCACGGCTGTATAGCACGGGGCTCAGTTGAACCGCCGCAGCCCGGATGCTGGTCACTGGCGTCCACCCTTGAGTTGCATGTCGTGCGCTGCTCCTTCCGGTTTCCCTTCCCAGTGCTTGGCAAGAGGCGTCCCGGCGAATTTCTCCAGCATTACACGACCGAGGTATCCCGCCGGCCGATAACCGAACCCAGCGCCCGAACCCGGGCGGTCAGTCTTGGCTGCGGCGTGCACGCGCGCGGCGCACCGCCTCGTCGACCAACTGCTCAGCGATGACGCCGATTTCGACGTTCTTGGATTGACTGATGCGCCGCAGCCGGGCAAGAGCCTCCTCTGAGCTGCCGCCAGCGCCGCCGCGAAGAATGCCGATCGCCTGATGGACCACCGCCTGAGTGGTCAGCGCAGCTTGCAGCCGCTCGACCCGCTCCCGGGCGTTTGCCAGCGTCTGCGCGTTGTGGACCGGGACGGAAGCGGGATTGGCGAATTGTTCACCGAGGCGCACGTCGATCTCGTCGTATTCGTCACCCTCGGCGCTGGGGAGAGGGTTGTCGACGCCCTCGGAAGTCATGTCTTGATGGTTCAGGGCGTAGGCGGCAGCTTGGGTGCGGTTGTGGACGCCGAGTTTGCTGAGGATCGCGCCGACGTGGTTACTTACGGTTTTGGGGCTGATGCACAGGGTGGTGGCGATGGCGGCATCGCCGCGACCAGCGGAGAGCAGTTTGAGCACCTCGCGTTCGCGTCGGGTCAGCCCATGTGGATCGGCGCGGGTATCGGCGCGGCGCGGGTGGGGGGTACGGCCGCGGATCTCTGTGAGGCGGTCGTGGGCTCGGCGGGAAGCGGCGCGCGCGCCGAGCCGGCGGAAGGTGGCTAGAGCGGCTTCCACGGCGGGAATGTCGCCGCCGAGCTGGGCCAGGGCGGCGTCGTAGGGGCAGCCCAGTGCCGTCCATCGATTGGCGGCGGCGCGCCAGTCACCGGTGATTTCCAGCTGGTAGGGCGTCATCGGCTCGACGCTGGAAGTACGTGCTGGTGGGCCGCCAGACAGGTGCAGCCAGCGCTGCAGGCGCCCGATCAGCCATGGGTCTGCCCCGACGGCGGGTGCGGCGGCGAGCCCAGTCTGCGCCTCGGTGCGGGCGGCGGCGTCGTCGCCGCGTAGCCAGGCGGCCTCAGCGCGCGCGGCCCACACCGGGCCGAGGCGGAACATGTCCGTCGGTTCAGCGCCGACGCAGGCCTCATCCAGCAGCGGGGCCACCGATTGGTCGCCGCGGCGGGCCTGGATCAGCGCCACGGTGCACAGCGGCCCGGTCCGGTGCGCCGAGCTGAGCCCGGGCCGGGTCAGGACGTCGTGGGCGGCGACGGCGGCGTGGGCCCAGTCGCCGCGCTGCAGCGCGACCAGCGCGCCGGCGCTGGCGGCGAACGGTCGGAAGGCACCCAGGTCATGGTCATCGCAGAACGCGGAGGTTTCAAGGATGTAGCGGTCGGCGCGCTCCAGGTCGTCGTGCAGCGCGGCGGTCCAGCACATGATCGCGCCAATCAGCCCGGCGTGCTCGGCCAACGCCTCGGAAACCATCGCGGCCCGCCATGTCGCCTCCATCTCGTCCCAGCCGGTGCCGGTGCGCAGTACCGTGACCAGCGCCGCGTAGCCGCGGGCCCGGATCACCACGGCCTCCTCGCCCAGCTGGGTGCCCAGCCTGATCGCCCGGGCCGCGTACTGGGTGGCAACGGGGTCGTACCCCAAAGCGGCAAGGTGGGCCAGGTTGACCAGCGACCGGGCCAACTGCGGGCACGGCCCAAAATCCTCCAGCAGCCGCAGGGACGCCTGCGCCGTGGCGGTGGCCTCGGTGGAGCTACCCAGCGTCCACAGCACGCGTGAGAGCCAGCGCAGATTCTCGCCCTCACCGAGCCGGTCACCCAGACCCTTGCGCAACACAATCGCCTCCCGCCAGGACCGCGCGGCGTCGTCGAACCGACCGCACAGGTAGCTGGCGAACGCGTGCGCCTCCAGCCACACCACCTTCTGCTGGTCGGGGGTGGTGTCGGCGTGACGCAGTGTCAACGAGTACAGATCGGCGGCTTGCCGGTGGGCGCCGAGCGCGGCGGCAAGCTCGGCGGCGGCCGGACCATACCGGGCCGCCGCGTCGTGATCCCCGGCCTGCTCGGCATGAAACGCCACCGCAGACAATACTTCCGTGGGGATCGGTGGTTCGGCCAGCGCGGCCAGCGCGCGCGCGTGTAACTCCCGGCGCCGGTAGGCGGGGATCTGCTCCAGCGCGGCCCGCTGGGCCAGCTCATGACGAAACGCCACCACCGCCCCCTCGGCGCGCAGCACTCCGGCGTCCAGGCATTCACCCAACGCCGCCGTCGCGCCCGGGCACACGTTCTCCAGCAGCTGCGCATCGGCGTGCGGCCCGCAGATCGCCGCGGTGTACGCAGTGTCGCGCGCCCGCGCCGACAGCCGGGCCAGCCGGCCCCACACCGCCTCGGAAACACTGCGCGGTAGCGCGCTGTTCCCCAGCGCGTCCGAGCCGGCGGCGACGATCTCGGTGACAAAGAACGGGTTGCCGCCGGTGAGCCGGTACAACTCATCGGTGTTGACCCCGCGTCCAGCGGCCAACACCGCGACCGCCTCGCGGCTGAGCGGGGCCAGCCCGATCCGAGTCAGCGCTTCACAGGTCGCCACCTCGCCCAGCGCCATCGCCAACGGATGCTGCGCGCCGACCTCATCGTCGCGATGGGACACCAGCAACAGCACCGGCAGCGACCCCGCCCGCCGCGCCAAAAACCGCAGCACATCCAGGGTGGCCCCATCGGCCCAGTGCACGTCCTCCAACACACACACCCAGCTGTTGCCGTCGCCAAACAACCCCAGCAGCCCGGCGTAGAACGCCTCGGCGCCACCGCGGTCGAGCGCCGCGGCCAACCCACCCGCCTTCGGTTTCGGTAGCTGGGCCAGCATGTCGATCAGCGGGCCCAGCGGTCGCGGCGTCGCCAGCGGATCACAGTAGCCGCGCAGCACCCGCACCCGCTCATCCAGGCCGGCGATGAAGCGGCGGATCACCGCGGTCTTGCCGACCCCGGCCTCCCCGCGCAGCAACACCACCCGCCCCGCGCCGCGCCCAGCCCGCTGCCCCAAGACACCCAACTGGGCCAGCACCGACTCCCGCTCCAGCAGAAACTCCATGGGCCCCCGAATCCGTGTCCTCGCGTACCACTGCACCGACACCACCGGCCGGGCTGGCAACTTTCAGTGATCCCACCCCTGACTGCCTAAAGGTAATTCCTGATCGCGCGGCAGCTAACATCCCACACGGCAACAACCCAATACTGCCCCCTAGCCTTTGCTTTCCACAAGCAATGGCGTTAATTGGACAATCAATCGCGGTAATTGGACAATTCTGTCAGGTCATGGTTATCGATGCATTCGCTGCAAGGATGGCGTAAACCCGGTGTCCAGCTGTCGGACCGACGTGGTGTGAGCGCCCACCAGCCCGTCGAGGGCGGCCAGCGCCGCCCGAGCCGTCGTCTGATTCACATGCACATGGGCGCGGCGCACCGCCACCGACTTCTGGCCCATCCACCTGCATACGGGTCGTCTCATCGGCCCGGCAGATTGTCGTCCGTGATCTTGAATTATGGAAGATTCGAAGTCACAAAGACAAATGATGAATGTCACAAGACCTATTGGCCTGCAAGGAAGCGGATCGACACTTAACTCACACATACAGCTGCGATGCCAGAAGCGAACAGCTTCGATGTAGCGACCATGCTCCCGGCAGCCCGCCTATTAGCAAAGGCGACTAACTGCCCATGGGCCCCGACGATTGCCGGGGTGTCGGCGAGTTGAATTACAGCAAAGGTCGGTCGAATCACCGCACAGGTTCGGTGGCGCCGAAGAAAAGTCGACGCCTCAACGGGCCGCTAACCCGGATGTTCATGCGACCGGCTGTTGGTTGGCTGGGGTGGCCTGATCGGTTCCACTCCCCGCCGACGGTCCGGCTACCGATGGATACCAGCAGTTCGCCGTCGGTCGGCACCTCCCCGTCGGCTCCGACGTGACGTGATTCGACGTGGTCCGACAGCTAACCGACCTGTGTTGGGCGGGCTTCCCGCCGTTCAGGCTGTGCGAACCGGCCGACCCCTAGCGTTGTGGAGGGATATTCGCCAAATACTTGGCAGTACTGCGCAGCGAAGCGGCCCAGGTGTACGAAGCCCCAGCGGCTGGCTACCGCAGCTACCGTGACAGACCGCGGATCGGCGTCTAGGAGCGTGGAATGCACACGGTTCAGGCGGAGGTGCCGAAGATACGTCATGGGCGGCAGCTCACCAGAGCGTTCGAAGGCTTTGAAGAGTGCCCTGGCGCCGACTCCGGTCTTCTGCGCCAGTTTTCCAGTGGTCCACGGCGCTTCTGGGTGGGTCCGCATCAGGTCGATGGCGCGCGTTACCACTGCCGGTGACGCCGGGCGGGCGGCGGTGCTGAGAGCGCCGGTGTAGTTGTGCGGCTGCGTCAACAGCAGGCCTTGGATAATCAGGCGTTGCAGATTGCCCGCGGCGAGCGGGTGGCTCAATAATCCGTCTGGTCGATCGGTCTCGCGCTGAAGAATCGTCACCAGCTCCAGCCAGCTGGCCGCTGATGTCGCCGTTAGATCCAGATTGCGCTCAAACTGGAGCGGGGTGTCTACGGGCCGGTCGAGCATCGTTTCCAGTTGCCGGCGCATCTCCTGGGCGGGGATCATCAGGCAGATCTGTCGACACCCCAAGGACCATGCAATGTCCGTGGGTATCCCGGGCATGAATATCCCCGCGGATACTGAGGCGGCCGTGATCTGCTGCTGGCCGTCGTCCCACGAATTTATCGCGTGACCCGACAGTGGAATGTCGATGTGAAACGAACGCACGTCTGGCGCGCGAAGCCTTACCTCACCACCGAAATGAATGTAGCCCGCGGTGAGCAGGGGAAGCTGTACTGCGTTCATGCGCATGTCGAACGGATCACGACCGACGGGATTGACCTCCAACGGCAGATAAGCTGTTTCCAGCACCTCGCGGGCCTCGTCCACATCTCTGGTCTGCACCGGCGGCGCCGACCAAAACCTCAACTCACCGACGACTCGCCGTTCCATCACCCTCCCCTGTGTCCGCGATACATCACCGCGCCTATCCTGTGTCCGCAACCGCCGAAGATTAGTAAGAGGAGATCAGTACTTCATTGAAACCAGCCACCCGCACAGGTACACGTTCAGCAAACATCTTGGTGACCCCTTTTCATGGCAGCTCGACAACCTAGGTACCTAACACACTATGCTTTGCTGGCCGAAGTGTATATCCAGAAACCGCCCCACCAGTATCCGTTTCGGGAACCCGCCACAATCCTTGTTTAACGGGAAGACCGCAGTTGGCGATATCGACCTGCGCCAGGTGCTGGCAGAGCCACACGCCGTGGCTCATCCCGATGTGTTGCGGGAATTGCTGTCGAAGTTTATCCAGACGTTGTTGGGCGCAACAACCCAATCATGACACTGGCCGTTGCTCCACCCCAATTGCGTTTACTGGGCAATTTCTTGGAGGCAACTGTGGGTATCGATGCATTTCGGTACCTGGATCGATGCATTTCCCTGTCAGGATAGCGTCGAACCGGTCTCCGGCTGTCGCGCACCGATGGTGGTGCGAGCGCCCAGCAGCCCGTCGACGCGCGTCAACGCGTCGCTAACCGGATGTTTGTGTGCACAGCACCCAGTGCACGTCCTCCAACACACACACCAGCTATTGCCGTCGCCAAACAACCCAGCAACCCGGCGTAGATCGCCTCGGCGCCGCCGCGGCCAACCCGCCACGCCTTCGGTTTCGGCAGCTGGGCCAGCATCTCGATCAGCGGGCCCAGCGGTCGCGGCGTCGCCAGCGGATCACAGTAGCCGCGCAGCACCCGCACCCGCTCATGAAGGCCGGCGATGAAGCGGCGGATCACCGCGGTCTTGCCGACCCCGGCCTCCCCGCGCAGCAACACCACCCGCCCCGCGCCGCGCCCAGCCCGCTGCCCCAACACACCCAACTGGGCCAGCACCGACTCCCGCTCCAGCAGAAACTCCATGGGCGCCCCGACGCTTCCCTTCCCCTCGCGTACCACTGCATCGACACCACCGCGCGGGCTGGCAAATCAAAGATAAGGGGCCGGGCAGATCAAAGATAGGGAAAATTCCTCATGTGACCAGGCCGGCAGCGAGCGCACACTGCATTCACCTTTATCCATACTTCGAGGGACGGACGTTCGGTGACGAGGGCCAACAACACGACCATGATCACTGACCTGGCAGTTGGCGTCATCGCGGCCGGCGGCAGCGGCGGTGCCGGCTGCCCCCGGGGTGTCGTTTGTAGACTCGGCCAACCATCGCCTCGCTTGAGCACCCCTCGGGCGGGGAGCTCGCAAATAGATCAGCATCGACTTTCGCCGACCTTCTCGGTGTTGACGACGGGAGCAGAATGGGGCATTTGAGTGGCGCCGGGGGCGTCGTCGTCGTGGTGAAACCTCGCTACAGGAGCAAGGGACGGTGCACGTGCGGCTGGGTGGGCAAACCGCGCCTACTATTGTCTTCGGCCAAGGTCGAGGCGCTGATCCACGCCGCGCGGCACGACTGCGAGCCCGCCTTTCCGCTGATCCAACCTGACGAGGCTGAGTTCCGGCAGTTCGCCGCCGAGCGCGCCCAGGCATCGCGTGCCCCCCCGGCCAGACTCAGCCAGTAATGCTCACGTTGCCAACAGCCTGTGCTGTCGTCTGCGTGCGAGGCCGGCCTCTGTGCCGTGAATCGGCAGAGGCCGCATTCGCAATGGGCACCGCGAATTGGGTATGTGACACGCGGTTGACCGGGATCTATTCGATGTCTTGAGTCGGTCTGAGGCCGGCTTATTCACGTGTGGGTTTCGAACAAGTTCGAAACGCAAGGGTATTTAATGTCGGGGAATTTTAATGTCTTGGTGACCTCGACCTGGGTTCTTACCGAATAACCGGGTTTTCACCGAATAGCAAGGAGATCTGTCAATGAGCGGTCCATCAATCCCATCGCCAAGCCCATCGCGCGGTCGTCACAAAAAGCAGCGCGTGCGACAGAATTCAATGATCAATCGCACGATTGGTGCGGGGCTCTTCGTAGCCGCCGCAGCGGGCTGCGTCGGGGCTGCTCAGGCGTCGCCGGTATTTTCCGCCACACCTCAAGCAAACGCCCGGGGAGGTTTCTTCGATTCCTCTGGTCGAACCACCAGCCAGAACAGCAATGGCAACACGTTTGTCAGTACTACCACCATCGGTAACACCATTGGTAACACCTTTGTGGGTAACACCTTGGGCAACACCTTCGGGCGTAGCACGGGCAACACCAGCGGCGTCAGCACCACCGCTGGCACCACCGCTGGCACCAATTCCACCACGACCACGACCACCACCGCCCCCACCACCGGCAGCACGACCACCACCGGGACCACCGGGACCACCGGGACCACTGGGACCACCGGTGTCACGAACCAAAACAGCAATGGCAATACCTTTATCAGCACCACCACCATCGGTAACACCATTGGCAATACCTTTGGTTTCAACACCTTTGGCAACACCTTCGGGCGTAGCACGGGCAACACCAGCGGCCGCACCACCACCACCACTGGGACCACCGGGACTACCGGTACCACCACCACCACAACCACCACCGCCCCCACTGCATAACCGGAATGCGGGCCCGTGGTTGACGTAAGCGAAGTCAAAAAAGAAAGGGATCTGGGGTCGGCCGCTGCTGAGAGGGCAGCGGCCGACCCCACATCTGAGGGGTCACTGTTGCAATGGTCCCAAATTCGCGAGGGAGCGATCAGCGCGCTCATTGTTGCGGTTCTCCTCATCGGCGTGGTGTCAAACATGCCCGATTCGGCGATCAAACAGGCGTTGGTGCCAACAATGACACCGATCGCGGTTGCAGCCGGCCTCGACCAGTTTTGGGGAATGTATGCGCCCGACCCACCAAGTCGCCTGGAGAACCTGGAGGTGGACGTAACGATGGCCGATGGCGGGGATCGAGTGTGGAAGTTGCCGACGAATTACGACCGGATCGTTGGTGTGGCTGTCTCGCATCGATGGCGAAAACTCAAGGAGAGTCTGTTGTCAGACCCGCAGATCCGCCCGCAGATCGCTCACTGGGTTGTCCATCAGCTGACCGTTCCGGCTGAGCGCGAGACTAGGGTCCGCCTGATTCTGCGGACACAGGTCTTGCCACCTCCGGGTACGAGCGGCCCCGGAGCGACCGGGGCGGAGACGATCTACGACGAAAATCTGACGACAAACTCATGACACAAAGCGCACACGCCGCGCGGCTGCGACTCTCAACAGTTGGTGAGTGGTGGCAAGGATTTTGGTTCCGACCCGAACCTACATACACCCTCGGTTTGGTCAGGATGGCGTTCGGTGCACTAACGGTGCTGTGGACGTTATGGCTGCTGCCAATCCTGCACGACCTGTTGGGTCCGCGCGGAGTGGTGCCGGACCAGCATCAGCCGGCGATCCCCGGCAATTGGGGTGTCTTTGAAATCGTCTCCAGCGACCAGGCCATCTTGATCGGCTGGGCAGTGCTGTTGGCGTCGGCCATCGCGCTGACCCTCGGATGGCACAGCAGAGTCGCGGCCGTGATGGTCTTCGTACTGATCTTGTCATTCCTACACCGCGATGTGTGGGTCTTTAATGCCGGGGATTCGGTCGTACGCATCATCGCCCTTTTTGTCGCACTGTCGCCCTGTGGCACGGCGTTATCGCTCGATCAGCGCCGCAGGACAGGATCATTTTGGTCGGCTCAGTCGCGACCGCCTTGGCCGCTTCGGCTGATGCAGGTTCAGCTGTCGATCATCTACCTGTCGTCGGTCCTCATTAAGCTGACGGGCCAGTCATGGCCGCAAGGGACAGCCGTCTCCTACGCGTTACGGCTCGTTGATATGCAACGTCTGCCTTCGCCGGACTGGCTCACCATGAATGCGTTGCTCATGAACGTTGCGACGTGGGCAGCGCTGGCAACCGAGTTGGCGATCGGAGTGCTGGTGTGGAATAAGCGGCTACGGCCGTGGGTCCTAGCAGCTGGTGCGGTGATGCACCTCATGATCGATATCGGGATCATTATCGGGATCTTCAGCTACGCGATGTTTGTCCTTTACCTCGCGTGGGTCCCACCCGACACAGTCAAGCGACTGCCGAACAACCTCAAACACGCCGCGACAAAGTTGCTCGCGCGTCTGCGCCCCGGGCCCCGCCATCCGACTACAGACTCGCCTCCCGACCGGGTCGAAGTTCCAGGGCTGCGACCCGACGAACAGGTCAGCACATCAGCTTCCTCCGGCACGGCGGATGCCGTTAATGGGCGCGCCCACCCAGTAGAAGAAGTCGACGGGCACCTACCGGCACGTACCCGCGTAGCCGCCGCCGCCGGCAACAACGGCGACATTGCAACACCGGGGGCGCCTCGGAAGCGACAGGGGCGGCATGCCGTCGTAAGGAGTCACGCCCGTCCGGGACGCGCTGATCCTTGACCTGCCGACCGTCACGACGTAAAGGCCCTCGATCTACACAAGGACGACAACATGGCATCTCGACGGCCCATCACCGTTCCCGCACGTGTGCGTGGGCGGTTGTCCAATGCGTTGATCGCGGTGGCGCCCATGCTCGGCGCTTGCACGTTCGGACATTCCGAAATCGCCGGACCTGGAGCATACGACCGGTGCGTGCAACGTACTGACGATGGCTTTGGCAACACCATCGTTGGCAACACCGTTGGCAACAGCGGTGGCAGCCCCGATGGCCACGGAAACACCTTTGGCAACACCGTTGCCGGCAACACCATTGGCAACACCACTGGAGTTACCAGTGGCAACAGCAGCGGACCCGCGATCAGCGGCCAAATCAATACCCTCATCTGGTGCTGCGGCATAGCCGGCGGACAGTGGGACGACGACCAGGGAAAGTGCGTGGGGTGATCAGCAGACTTCGCAAGCTGTCGAGGGCGGACCGTAATACGGTGCGCCGTTATGTGGGGACGCCGCCCACCATCTACACACGCCGTGCCGGCCTGATCCCGGCGACGTGCCTCAGCCTTAGTGCTTTGCGGGGATTCCCGCCACGACAATAAAGCAGCGTTT
The DNA here is from genome assembly GCA_963759655.1 of uncultured Actinomycetota bacterium. Lineage (GTDB taxonomy): Bacteria > Actinomycetota > Actinomycetes > Mycobacteriales > Mycobacteriaceae > Mycobacterium. Next base: position 11,969 of record CAVXAG010000022.1, read on the forward strand.
AATGTGTACGGTCATGCCCGTTTGCGCGGTTTGTTTGCGGTCGGCCACGGTGGGGAACGCTGAACACATGACCCCAGGACCATATCAGCCGGGCTCGGGCTGTTTCCGCTGCGGCCAGGGCTAAGGGTGGCCATCGAGGACCAGTTGCTGGCTGCGGTTGGTGAGTAGCGCGGTGTGGCTGCGGCAGATCGGCTGTGTGAGGCGTGTTTGGTGCTGTGCGACGTCGATGCGGCCGCGATTTCGTTGGTCTTCGACGGGGCGAACACCGGCACGGTGGGGGCGAGCGGGGAACTTGCACGGGTGTATGACGAGCTGCAGTTCACCTTCGGCCAGGGGCCGTGCCTGGACTCGGTGGCACTCTGCGCGCCCGTTCTGGTCGTTGACCTAGCGAATCCCGACGAAGGCCGGTGGCCGGCGTACGGTCCGGCGATGCTCGCCCACCAGATCCGGGGCGTGTACTCGATGCCGGTGGTGGTGGCCGGCGAATACGTCGGCGTCTTGGACCTGTTTCGCGCCGACCCCCGTCCGTGGGCGACTGAGCAGCTGGCCGCCGCGTCGGTGGCCGCCAAGCTTGCCGAGATACCAATTCTGGATCTCATGGATGCAGATTTGAAGGCCGCGGTTGCCGACCCGGACAGCAAAGCCTGGCCCGAGCTGAACACGTTGTCTCGGGTTCAGGTGAGCCAGGCGATCGGCATGCTGATGGCCCAACTGGAGATCGAGCCCGCCGAGGCCCTGGTGCGCCTGCGCGCGTACGCCTTTGCCAATGGCCGGAGCGCCACCAACGTCGCCCACGACATCCTCAACCGCGGACTGCGACTGGAAGCCGACTGATGCGAGTCGGGTTGAAGCCGCGGCTGGAGGAAATCACAGACAGCCGCCGTACGCCTGCAACGGTTCCGCCAACGCCAAGGATCGCTCCCCATCCCGGTGTGTAGAACATCTAGATCAACAAGTCGCGCCGAAGCTTGGCCACGTGGCCGGTGGCCTTGACGTTGTATTGCGCGGCGGCGATCCTGCCTTTTGCGTCGATGACGTTAGCGGGCACTTCCGCATTTCGGCAGTTGCGTCCCCGAGGGGTGAATCAGTGCACGGGCGCGACGACCCCCCGATCTGCAGCCAGCCCGGCCTTCACTTGGCGGGTGAGGTCGTCTCCGAGCACCTCGACGAGCCCGTTTTCGACGCCATCGAGCGCTGCGGCCGCGATGGCGGCCGGGTCGTTTTTCGGCGCGTCGACATGGGCGACCATGTCGGTATCCATGAATCCGACGTGCAGCGCCGTTACCGCCACGCCGGATGGCGCCAATTCGTCACGCACAGCGTCGGTTTGCCCCCACTCCGCGGCCTTCGCGGCCGAGTAGGCACCAACGTTGTGCAGGTGGGCCCAGGACAGCACAGACAACACGTTGAGGATGGCGGCGGGCGCGTTGGCCTGAAGGTAGGGGGCGAACGCCCTGGTGACCGTCAGAGTGCCGAAGTAGTGGGTCTCCATCTGCAGTCGGATGTCATCTAGGGGACCGGTGAGCAGGCCGTTAAAACTGCCCGCCGTGCCAGCGTTGTTGATGAGCAGATTCACGTCAGTGGCAGCCGCTGCGGCGGCTGCGACCGACGCCGGGTCGGTGATGTCGATCCTGATCGGGACAACACCTGCGGTGGTGATCGTTTCGGGGTTCCTGGCCGCCGCATAGACCTTCGCTGCGCCACGCGCGACGAGCTGCTCGGTCAGCTGGCGCCCGAATCCCCGGTTGGCCCCAGTGACCAGTGCCACCGATCCTTCGATACGCATAATGTCTCCTGTTTTCTTCGCATTGACGTTTGGTGGTGCGAATCCGGTGCTGCTTAATTGGCCGGTGGTGGCCGCTGTCCTGGCGGAAGAAGGGCCACGGTCTGTGCGTACCAGTTCTGTACGAAATATTCTATAACTGCTTACGCCGCCGCCAGCGAATTTATTCTGGCGTATTTCAGCCGTTCGGGTGGCCCGCTAACGCGACACGCGTGGTGCGTGATGAAGGTGGTTAAAGTCGCGACGATGGCGTCACAACGGTTCCCGCCGTACCCGACACACCGATCGACGTGATTACGAGGTGCTGAGCAGTCTGTTGATAAACGTTGTCGTATGTGCAGCTTTGACGTTGTACTGGGCGACCTCAATCTTGCCCTTTTCGTCGACCACAAAGCTCGAACGGATCACGCCTTGGACGGTCTTGCCGTACATCTTCTTCTCGCCAAAGGCGCCCCACGCCGACAGCACCGAGCGATCCGGATCCGAGAGCAGCGGGAACGTCAGGCCTTCGGTGTCGCGGAACTTGGCCAACTTGGCCGGCTTATCCGGGGAGATGCCGACGACGTCCAGCCCCGCCTTGTTCAGCGCCCGCAGGTTGTCACGGAAGTCGCACGCCTGTTTCGTGCATCCCGGTGTTGAGGCAGCCGGGTAGAAGTAAACAACGACTCGGCGCCCCCGGTAGTCAGCCAGCGACACCGTGTTGCCGTCGGCGTCCTCAAGGCTGAACGACGGGGCCTTGTCGCCCACTTCAAGCCGCGTGGTCATCTGGGTCGGTCTCCGTTCGTCGCCTACCGGTGCGCCGCTGCGCGACCGGGCTGATCTAGGGTAGTGCGGCAGGGAGCAACCTTTCACAGCGGAGGACATCGTGGCGGACCGGGACCCCGAGGTCATCAAGCAGGAGATCGACCATGCCCGCGATCAGTTGGCTGCCACTGTTGATTCGCTGACCGAGCGCGCTAACCCGCGCCGGCTCGCCGACGACATCAAGGTCGCGGCGGTGACCTTCCTGAAGAAGCCGCCGGTGACGTTCACGCTGATCGGCCTCGGCACGCTCAGTGTGGTGCTGGTTATCCGCAGGATCCGGAACCGCTGAGCCGCAGCGCTAAAACGCTGAGCCGCAGGGTTATCCGCGCCGGTGAGCGCGGCGACGCAGCCAGTCGCCGAGGCTGACGGTAGGAAGGTGTCCGACGCGGCCCAGCCGGTTGCACGAATGCAGGGTCGAATGCACCGTGGCGTATTGAACTCGCGATTGCTGAGCTATGTCAGAAGCGGTAAGGGGGGCGGGCTGTTCCGGATGTTCTGAGCGAACCGTTGACATCTGGCGAATCCTCGATTATGTGGCTCTTACCGGCATTCTGGGCATCCAACCGTGCCGCAGCTACCTGATGTTAGCAGTCCGACGAGAATCAGCAACCATTTTTGAGCAAAGCGTCAATTTTCGCAGCAGAGGCCGAGGCGGGCCCAGCTCAACGCGATTGGTGTCGCCCAGCGCCGATCGGTCTGCCGGTGCGCCCGTCCCAGCGGCGTTGGGGTCGTGTCGCCGGAAATCGACCATGCAGTCCGTCGATCAGTCGGTGGGTTTCGTACAGTTCTCGGCGCAAGCCCGCCGCTTCACGTCGCACCAGGCTCTCACTGCGTCCGTGCGCCCGCAGGCACTTCCGTTCGGCCGCCTCCAGCTTCTCGGAGATCTCGTCGACGTGCGCGTAAAGGGTGTGCAGCAGTTCGCGCGCCTGAGCCGTGTCGGCGTCCTCCACCACTTGGGCATCGTCCCACGGGGAGTTCATCCACCGCTAGATGAATGGAGCACGGCCACACGATTAACGAGGGGTTGACGATTGCACGGGTGACTGTGGAAGCTGTCTCGGTGGCCAAGATCAACGAGCAGGCTTCCGTCGCCGCCGTCCAAGCACATTTGACCAGCAAGTATCCGCATTTTTCGCCGGACGAGATCGCTGCGACGGTGGCCCGCGTGTATGCGCGATTCGATCGAAGTCGGATCCGAGATTATGTGCCGGTGCTGGTGGAACGACGAGCGCGCGCCGAGCTGTCGAGCGCGCTGAACGCATCGTGGTAGCGGCACGGGCCTGTGCCGAAGTCGTTTGCCATAGTTGCCTACCCAAGTTCTGCCCCGTCCGCGACTCCTGCTCTAGGGTGCGGTGGTGCCTGAGATGAATCGTCGCAACATGATGCTGATGACAGGGATCGGGATGCTGGCAGCCGCGGTCCCGGTCCCGGCGGCCGGGGCCTCCCCGCTGCAGGCCGCACCGTCGGATCGGGTGCCGCTGCCCACGGCGCCGCAGCCCAGCGGCCAAACCCCGACCTACCTGTTCCACGACGAGTTCGATGGTCCGGCCGGCTCAGCCCCCGACCCGTCGAAGTGGACGATTGCGCGGGCCCGGGAGCTGATCAAGAACCCGGTGTTCTGGGACAGACCCGAGAACATGGGGCAGTACCGCGACGATCGCAGAAACGTGTTCCTGGATGGCAAGTCCAATCTCGTCATCCGCGCGACGAACGAAAAAGGCAGGTACTTCAGCGGCAAGATTCTGGGCACCTGGTGGGGAGGCATGGGCACAACCTGGGAAGCCCGGGTGAAATTCAACTGCCTCACCGCCGGTTGCTGGCCCGCCGTGTGGACGATGAATGACAATCCCGATGTCGGTGGCGAGGTCGACATGATCGAGTGGTACGGCAACAACGATTGGCCGTCCGGAACGACGGTCCACGCACGATTGGACGGCACGTCATTCGCCACCCAGCCCTGGCCGGTGGACAGCGCATGGCACACCTGGCGCATGACATGGAATGACGCCGGCATGTCCTTTTGGGAGGACTACGTCGACGGCGCGCAACCATACTTCGAGGTTCCGGCGAACTCCCTCGACGATTGGCCGTTCAACTTCCCCGACTACAAGATGTTTCCGGTGTTCAATCTCGCGGTCGGTGGTTCGGGTGGCCGCGATCCCCGGCCGGGTACCTACCCGGCGGACATGCTCGTCGACTACATACGTGTCTGGTAACACACGGTAGTCGACGGCGGTGTCACGATCCGACCGCGATCGTGAACACGGCGGTGACCGCAGTGCCGGGCTCGGCTACCCGGTAGCCGCCGCGACGCAGCGCGTCGGTGGGTGCGGCCATCGGTTCGAAGCAGACGACGTCGTCGGCGCCGGGGGCGAAGATCTGTGCGGCCGGGTATCCCTGCTCGAAACACACCTCGATACGACGGGCGCCGCCCGACAGCGTGAACACCGCGCCCGGCGCCACTTCGTCGTATCCGTCGTCGAATGTTGCGCAGCCCAGTACCTCTGATGTCTGCGGCCATGCTGTAGTGGCCCCGGTGGGGAGGCCGCGATCGTCGACGGCCAGGTGCCTCATCGCCGGTGTTTCGATGTGCCATTGCGACCGCGGTACCCCGGGCAGCTGTAGATACGGGTGAAACCCGAAGCACAACGGCACGGCGTTGTCGCCCGTCGCGGTGACCGTGGTGCTCATCCGCAGCGACCGCGCCGACAGCGTCACTGTCAGCGTCAACCGGTGCGGGAACGGGAAACTGGCGAGCAGCTCGGGGTGGGCGCCGAAGTCGACCTCGGCACTCAGCTCGTTGTCGTCGCTGCGGGTGACCTGCCAGCCGGAAAAGGCCGCGAGCAGCCCGTGGATCGGCAACCCGTTGGGATCGGCACGCACTCCCGGCGCGTCCGGTGCCAGCGTCACGGTGTCGTCGCCTGCCCGATAGGTGCGCCCGCCCAACCGGTTCGCCCACGGGTACAGGATCGGGATACCCATGGTCTTGCCCGCGCTCACGTAGGCGTCGAGCCCGCGTCGCTGGCCGAGCAATTCGACAGCGTCGTCGGCCAGCGAGATGCCGATCATGCCTGCCGTCGGCACAAACTGAGCGGTTAATCGTGATGCCGGATCGTGCAGGGTGACGCGATTCACGGCGGCGTCGATGCCACGAAGGGTGTCCCGAAATCCGGCACAGTCTCAGCGCCGCCGTTGCGGGCGGCCGCCGCCGCGCCGCGTTGCAGCAGTGCGCCAAGAACGCCGATCGCGGAATAGTCGAACACCATCGGCGTCAGAAGTCGGTTGTGCACGAACGCAAATGACATCCCCGTGGCGGGGTCAGCCCAGCCGATCGAACCGCCCAAGCCCGCGTGGCCAAATCCCGGGAGTACCCCGGGCACCGGTGAGGCGTGATAGCCCATGTGAAAGGACATCGGAACGATGACGGTCCCGTCCGGGCGCCAGGAGACTTTGCCCGTCAGACCGTGCACCAACGCGCTGGACAGGAACCGGGTGCCGTCGATACGACCAGCGTTGGCGATCGCCCCGTACATCTTGGCCAGCGCGCGCGCCGTCATGACACCGTTGGCCGAGGGAATCTCAGCGTCAAGCAACGCCGTGTCGCCCTGCAGAACGGACTTGATGCCTGCCACATAGAACGCGCCGAAACCGCCGGTCACCGGCAGCGCGGCCAATCTCGGTGCGACGGAATCGAAGAGCGGATTGCTTGTCGGTTTCTGGGGCATCAAAATCTGTGCCACCTTGATCGGCGAGCCCGCCGGCGGTCGCCCGAGATGCAAACCCTCGGTGTTGAGCGGTCCCGCCAGCTCCGAGCGGAACAGATCACGCATGCCCATCCCGGTCACCGCGCGGGCCAGCCCCGACACCAGCCATCCGTAGGTCAACGCGTGGTAGGCCGACCTGCCCAGCAGCCGACCCGCCGGCGCCGCCGCCAGCCGGTCTTCCATCAGGCGGTGATCCAAAAGCTCGGCTGCGCTGATGCCGTTCAGGCGCGACAACCCGGCCTGGTGGCGCATCAGATCACCGATGGTGACCGCCGATTTGCCGTTGGCGCCGAATTGCGGCCAGTAATACGCGAGCGGAAGGTCATAGGACAGCAGTCCGCGGTCGACCAGCCGGTGCACAACCGTGGAGGTCGCCCCCTTGGTGGCCGAGAACACCATCGCCGCCGTGTCAGCCGTCCACGCCACTTCGCCGCGCCGGTCGGACCACCCCGTCCACACGTCGACAACAGCTCGACCATCCATGTACACCGCAAGCGCGCCTCCGCCGAAACGACGTGCGGGGAACAAGCGGGCGAAGGCGCGCACGGCGCCGGTGAACTCAGAGTCCGCCGCCCCCTGCACGCCCCGGGGCAGACCCGTGCCGGGTCGGCGTCTGCTTGCGGCAAGGGGGGATCCGACGGCACGACGCCCTGATGGGAAAGCGCGGCTCTCGACCATTTGAAGCGACGTTAGCAAAATCGGATGGGTAGGTACTGAAAACGAGGTCGATGCCCAACAGTGACGGGCCGGTCGTCTTCCCCGAACGGGGATAGCATGAACTGATGAGGGCAACCCGGCGAAATTTCATCGGGGCTGCGGTGGTGGCTGCGGTCGTCGGCATCAGCGGCGCGGCGCCGGCGGCGGCCGATACGTCCAATGATTGTCAAAGCGCCCAGGGTGTGACGTTGTGCGCACAGGGCGGGGTAAGTAGCATCGGCGGGGGCCAGCTCTTAGTTCCGGGCGGCGGGCTCCCGCCATATAGTGGCGGTCAATGCACTACCCAGTACGGCACCTACCAGAACTGTCTGGTTCAGCAGGGTTTTAATCGTAACCGCCTGTAAGCGAACCATGTCCGCTCCCGCTGCACATCAAACCGCTGGGCCCGATCGCCCGCCTGCTGTCCATGGGCGCAGCCTCGGCAACCAGGCCGGCACGGCGCGCCGGTACTCCTCATATTCGGCGCCGAATAGGCGGGCGAGAGTCGGTTCTTCGTACCAGTGCACGAACGCCGCGGGCACCAGCCACGCCGCGGCCGCGTAGATCAGTAGCCGGAAGTTACCGAACAGCAGTGCCTGTCCGATGATTGCGCCAAGCAGACCTACATACATGGGATTGCGCACATACCGGTTGAAGCCGGAAACGACCAGGTGCTCGGTCGGCGCGATCGGGATGGGAGTGCCACCCGCTTTGACGAACTCGGTGAACGCCGATATCGGCGGGATCAGCCCGGCGGCAATCAAAACAGCACCGATGACCCGCGCCGCCGCCCAGCCGGGCAGTGGTTGGCTGAATCGCCATCCGGTGATTAACCACGGGATCAGCCCGACGACCGTGCCCGGGGCCACCACGAAGAATCCCGCACTCAGAACGGCGGCTTTCGACTTCTGCACCGATGACTCCTCTACAACCGTGCCTCACTGAAACCCGATACCGCTCAAGCCGTGTCGGCCAGTTCGCGAACCACGTCCACACGGAGAAACTCGGGCGCCTTGAGCACCCGGCGAAGCATGAACCGGATGAATAGCGGCATGTCGCTCGCGCTATCGTCACGGTAGACCGTGGGGTTGCCGACCTGGTAGCGACGCCGCCTCGCCTCGATTTCACAACCGCCGGCGGCGAGAACATTGCGCACCCAATCTGTTTGGCTTCCGTAGGTCAGGGCGATGACGAATCCAGTACCGCGACGGAACGCAAATAGCGGAGTCTGGAAGGTTTTGCCCGACTTTCGGCCCCGGTGGATCACGACTGCCCAGCCCGGTGCCCAGGGAGCGATGAACTTGGTTAGCCGATTGAGCCCAATCTTGTTGGCATGGGCGATCCATCGGGGGGCCGGCATGTCGAACTCCTCGGTTGTGGAAATTCTCACCGAAGCCTACTGCTGGCGGCCGTAGGAAGTCAACGGATGTAGAATTTCTGACACCATGCCTCGGATTGGACGACGCCCGGGTAAGAGCGAAACCCGGGAGGTGCTGTTGGAGACCGCGCGTCACCGCTTCGCCGAACGCGGGTACGACAAGACCTCGGTGCGTGACATCGCAGCCGCCGCCGGCGTCGATCCCGCAATGATCAGACATTATTTCGGCAGCAAAGCCGAGCTGTTCCGGGCGACGATGGGATGGCCGTTCGATCCGGCCGATATTGCCGCAAACATCTCCATCGGCGACCGCAACGGCGTTGGCGAACGACTCACGCGGGTGTTCTTCGAATCGTGGGAGCAACCGCAATCACGCGGACCGCTAATGGCCATCCTGCGCGGCGCGGCGACCCACGATGAGTCGGCCGCGCTGGTCCGGCAGTTCATCACAGGGCAGTTGTACCCCCAGATCGCCAAGGTGCTCAGGGGTCAAGACGCCGAACTGCGGGTGGACCTGGCGATGGCCCAATTGCTCGGCATCGCCTACCTCCGCCATATCCTGGCGGTCGAGCCCATCGCCTCGCAGCCCATCGACGAACTCATCGCACGAGTCGCACCGGTGGTCACCGCTCACCTCAACCCGCAGGCGTACCCGGCGGGCGCCCGTCAGCGTCGGTGATCGACGCATCCCCGTAACCAGATGAGCCAGTTCGGGCTGCAGGGAATTGCCCATGGGCGTGCGCGAGTGATTCAGCTGGCACACTCATAGCAGCATGCTCACAGCGAAACCGGAGGTTCAGCAATTTCGACGGGCGTGACGAGGTTCGTTGTTGACAGGTGAATTGGCTCGGAGGCGTGCCTAATAGCGGACCGGGCAACGACGCGGTGCGGGCCCAACTGAACAATCCAAAAGGCCGCTCTAGCTGCGCAAGTTCGGGCAGACCTCCGAAGTCTCGGCATCGCGCCTGGGATTCAGCCGCCGCGACCGAGTGACTCTACTGCGAGACCCCGCGGTCATGTGGTTTCATTCGAGCACCGATGGCGACGGTCGCCTCCAGCGATTGCGCCGGGGGACTTGTCGGCCTTTAACGATTGGTTGGTTGTGCCTGAGATGGATCGTCGCAGCATGATGTTGATGGCGGGGATGGCCGCGGTGGCAGCCGCAATCCCCCTCCCCGAGGCTCGGGCTTACCCGTCCCGACCGGACGCACCAGCGGACCGGGTGCCACTGCCCACCGCGCCGGGGACTGATGCCTCTGCCGTGAACTACATTTTCCAGGACGAGTTCGATGGCCCGGCCGGCTCAGCCCCCGACCCGGCGAAGTGGATCGTGTGGAACTGGGACGTGGACGTCTACCCTCCGCTTGTCGGGCATTACCGCGACGATCGCCGAAACGTATTCCTCGACGGCAACTCCAATCTCGTCATCCGCGCCACAAAAGAAGGCGATGACTACTTCAGCGGCAAACTTCAGGCCAACTGGAGAGGATTGATCGGTCACACCTGGGAAGCCCGAATCAAATTCGACTGCCTCACCACCGGCGCCTGGCCGTCGTTCTGGACAGTAAACGAGGATCCTGATCCTGACGGCGAAGTCGACGTGGTCGAATGGTACGGCAACGGGAACTGGCCGGCGGGAACCACTGTCCACGCAGCATCCAACGGGAAAACATGGGAAGGGAAATCAATCCCCGAATTGGTCGACGGCGGGTGGCACAACTGGCGAATGCGGTGGGACGAGGGCGGTTTCAAGTTCTGGCGGGACTACGTTAACGGTGCGAAACCGTATTTCAGTGTGCCGCCGAAGCCCATACAGGTCTCCGGCAGACCCGGCGACATGCGGTGGCCGTTCAACGCTCCCGGCTACTGGATGTTTCCAGTCTTGAACCTCGCGGTTGGTGGGCCCGGCGCCGGCGACCCCGCCCTGGGCAACTTTCCGGCCGACATGCTCGTTGATTGGATACGCGTCTGGTAAACGCGTGGCGCTTATCGCAGCGCTTTGATCACCTGAACTAGGTTGAACTGCCAGCGCTCGACAAGCCGGAAGCCCAGCCCGTTCGGAACCGAGAAAGCGGGGGTGACTCCGAAGCGTTGGCCCGGCGGTAGGATTGCGGCTTGCTCGTGAGCGGGCCTCGACGTGTCGGCTTCGGTGATGATCCACACGACTCGGCAGTCGCTTAACGGCCCGGCGGTGGCCTCCGGTATGAGGTTGGTGTCGAAGACATCGTTGCGGTCGGTCGCTCGTTGCCACAGGCTGAGGTCGATCAGCTTCCGATATGCATCAGGGCGCGCCGCCATCAATGGGCGCATCGGGGCAGGTTGGAACGTCACCGTGTCGTTTATCAGTAGGCAATCACCTGGCGCTGCCCTCGTGGTGATCAGATCGGCCACTTGGCTGTAGTCCATTCCATACTTTGCGTACGGGCTTCGTTGCACCAGAAGATAATTCGGCGCTGCGGCGACAGCGAAAAGACCGACGACAGCGGCCGCTATCCATGGCCTGACGGCGACTGCGGCAATACAGACTCCCAAGACCAGTGCCATCGCCGGTGCGGTGAAGCATAAGTAGCGCGGCGTGTAGATGGGTAACAGATGCCGACCACACGACGATCAGGCCGGTTGGTACCACAGCCCATGCGACCGCAAGGGTCAACAGTTGCCGATCTCCCTCCGCTAGATGGGTAGAAGTGCAGAGCCACAAGACAACAGCCGTCGTTACGACCAGTGCCGACAGAATCGTGAACGGGGTGCTTCTTTCGAAATACTGTTGAACCGTTACATCTTCGATCATCCGGCGGCCAATCGGTGCGATCCAACTGATCTGATGCGCTTGACCGATGTCCGTGACGACAAACGGCGTCACAGCGCAAATAGTCACAACCGACGTGATGGCGAACCGCACCAGGATTGTTCGCGTGCGCCGGAAGACGCAGATGAAAGCGATATGCGCCAAGAACAACGTCATGAGATACACATCGAACAGAATCGACGTGGCTACAGCAGTCCGTAAGACAGCCAGACCCAAGCGTTGTCACGGCGCGCGGCATGAAACAGTAGCATTGTCAGCCACACGGCGGCCATCATCGAAAAGGCATACGGGCGAGCTTCGATGCCTGCCCACGTCGCCCGAGGCAAGATCGCGCAGACGACCCCGGAGGTCACCGCGACAGTGCGAGACGAGAATTGGCTGCCCAGCACCACTACTCCGGCCGCGGCGCCTCCAATAGCCAGACCACTTGGACGCGCGGGACCAGAACTCCGTGGGCGGGAAAATCTGGAACCAGCCGTGCATGATCAGGTAGTACAGGCCGTGGACGGCGTCGACGTTGCCCAACATCTGCCACAACTGACCGAGAGAACGACTGTATGAGGCCGAAATGGTCGCGGCCTCGTCGTACCAGAAGGACGGCCGGCCGGCGCCGCCCAGAGTCACTGCGGCCGCCAGCACTCCAACGATCAGCGGGTCGAGCGCAGCCGGCGGCCGTGCTGGCCGGCGAAGGCGAAGCCCACCGCGTTGACGCTGTAACTCGCCGGTATAGGAGACGCTCACCCAGGC
>CAVXAG010000023.1:0-103679 GCA_963759655.1 uncultured Actinomycetota bacterium
GGGGTGGGTGCGGATTGTTGTAGCTTGGTAATCTCACTTACAGCATGGTTCACTATCTCTGAAGTAGACCATGATGGTTGAATAGATAGACCCGAGTACAGCGTTGTTTGAATCGGACATCTGAACCAATGCGTTGAAGGTCCGGCGTTGGCTGTCAGAAAGAGACCGACATGAGCGTGGGAAGTGATGACTGATCTGGCGGGTGGAAGACGCCCGCTCACCTACGAGCGTGATGACCTGACGTTAGCGTTCTCCGTGGTGGGCGATGGCCCGCCCATTTTGTTTGTCCATGGGGCGACGGCCACTGGGGAGTTCGAGTGGGGTCGGCTTGCGGCCAGGCTGGCGTCCGATTTTCAATGCGTCCTGCCCGATCTGCGCGGGCACGGCCGATCAGAATTCCGCGTATCAGCCGACATGGGGCGGGCCATCTGCGCGGATCTGCGACATCTCATCGAGCACCTGGGCCTCGACCAGCCCCACGTCGTGGGTTTTTCTTACGGTGCCGAGATCGCGCTCATGCTTGAAGTGTCGGCGCCCGGCACGGCGCGATCCCTTGTGCTGGCGAGCCCGGGCACGGGCCGCCCCAGCGACTATCGGGCGCCGCGCCTCGAACACCTGTACCGCACCTGGCCTTTCGCGTTGCGACGCCTGCATGAGACCGACCATGGACCGGAGCACTGGCGTCGGCTTGTGACTGCGTTGCATGAGGACAGTGTCGGCCGGTCCGAACTCTCGGCGGAAACACTGGGCGGTGTCGGGTGCCCGGTCCTGCTGATCGCCGGCGCTCTCGACGAGTCGACACGGCGGGCCCAAGGGCGGCGGTTCGCCGAGGTCAATGCACTGGCACAGTATGTGGAACTCGACGGCGCGGCACACGCCGTGCACCACAAGCACCCCGATAGGTTTGCCGAGGTCATCGGTGCCTTCCTGGCTGAAGTCGACAATGAGAGAGCGGGGAGCCATGGCGCGACAGAAGACAGCTGAGCTCACACCAGTCGGCGATGAGCCGGCAGAGCAATACGTGCCAAGCTGGCAACGAGACAGCGTGGATCGATCGCTGCGTAATGCGATCGAGCGCGCGCGCAGGCGCAGTGATCGGTTCGTTGAGGCTGCCGTTGAGCTGTTAAGCGAACGCGACGAGGGTGACTTCTCTATCCAGGACGTGGTGGACCGCTCCAGTCAGTCGCAGCGCACGTTCTATACCTTCTTCGACAGCAAAGACAGCCTGATGCTCGCCGTCTACGAGACGATTCTGCGCAAGACCGCGATGCCGATGTTGCAGGAGCGGTGCGAGGGCATTGATGATCCGGTGCTGCGACTTCGGGCCCTGCTCGACGCATTGGCCGTGATCACCGAGATGCCGGCGCGGTTGGCACGGGGGTTGAGTGTTCTTCACCTGCGGCTCGCCGAGACGCGGCCAGTCGACCTCGCCAGCGCATTGGAGCCCTTGCACTCCTTCATCGTCGAACTGCTCGCCGCAGTCGCCAAGGCGGGCCGGCTACGGGAGGACCTCGCGTTGCACACGCAAGCGGCGCTGCTGCAGGAACTGTTGCTTGCGTCGACGCACTCCCGGGTGCTGTCGGGCGGCAGCCAGACCAGCGTCGACGATCTGTGGGCGTTCTGTTCGGCCGCGATACTGCGTCGCGAGGACTGACCGCCGGCCCTTCGTCGCATGACCAACGTCAGGTCACGGCACCGGCGATCTTGAGGCCGATCAGCTCGTCGTCGGATTTTCCTAGTCCGCGCAGGATTTCGTCGGTGTGTTCGGCGAACTGAGGTGCACGGGTAAGGCTGACGGGGGTCTCGTCGAATTGCACGGGGTTGGCGACCAGCTCGCGTCGTGTGCCGTCGATATCGACAACTTCGCCGATCATTCCGTTGGCCCGCAGTGCGGGGTCTTGCCCCACCTCCCAGGGGTCCTGCGCGACGCCCCATTGCCCCTCCATGCCGGCGAACTGTGCCGTCCACTCGGCCAGCGTCCGGCTCGCAATCACCGTCTGAAGAATCTCGGCTGCCCGTGCCGCGTTGGCCGTCAGCGCGTCGACGGTCGCGAAACGGACATCGGAGATGAGATCCTCGCGGTCGACCCGCCGACAGAAGTCGGGCCAGTAGCGGCCAGGTTGAAGCATCGCCAACACGATCCACCGATTGTCGGCGGTGCGGTAATTGCCGGCGAGAGGATTGGTACGCGCCGAGTTGGTGCTCGGCCCGCGCACTGGCGGCGCACCCGTGAGAAGCGCGAACGCAACCGACAGGGCGTTCGCCCAGGCACCCACGCCGAGTAGGGAGACGTCCACCACCGACGTCGCCCCCGTCCGCTCGCGCGCCAGAAGCGCGGCGGCGATACCGCCGGCGATAGTCATCCCGCCGAGCGAGTCGCCGTAGGCACCGGCCGGCATCTTGCAGAGGCCGTCGAATTCTGTCGGGGTGGTTCCGAGCGCGCTGCCGCCCCGGGCCCAGAAGGCAGTGCTGTCATAGCCACCTTTGTCGCTGTCGGGCCCACTGCTTCCGAAGCCCGAGCCGCGCACATAGATGATGTCTGGATTGGTTCTTCGCACGTCCTCGAGCTCGATGCCGAGCTTGCGGCGCGCCCTCGGCAGGAAGTTCGTCAGGAACACATCGCTGGTTCTGATCAGCTCATGCAGCACCTCCAGCGCCTCGGGCTGCTCGAGCGCCAGGCCGATGCTGCGCTTACCGCGGTTGGGGTGTTCCATCAAAGGCGCGAAGGAGCCGCTGCCGACCGGCATATCCATCAATACGCTGAGGCCACGTTGAGCATCGCCCGTCTCAGCATGTTCGACTTTGATCACATCGGCGCCCCAGTCCGCCAGGACTGCGCCCGCGGCCGGGACAAAGGTGAACTGTGCCACCTCCAGGACGCGTACGCCTTCCATCGGTCGGATCACCACGAATTCTCCTGTTCTGACTCAGTTTGATTGGCACCGAGGCGCTTTCGCAGTCAGGTACTGGCCGGGCGAATGTGGATGACGTCCATCATCATCTCGCGCGGCCGGGTCAGCACGTCGTAGAGGACGTCGGCGACGCCCGCCGACGTCAGGAACTGGGTTCCGCTCATCCTCGTCAGGTAGCCGTCGGCCTCCCAGATCGGCATTGCCCGCTCGATGTCCGCAACTCCGAAGTTCTCGTGGATGCCGGTGTCGCCGACGGCTCCCAGGACGACGAGCGTGACCCGGATGGAGTCATGTCTGAGCTCCTTGGTCATCGCCTCGGTGAAGCCGTTGAGGCCGCGCTTGGTGGCGGCGTAGAGGGTCATCATCGGCAGGTGGTCGAGCGTGATCTCCGAGGAGATGTTCATGATGTCGCCGCCGCCGGCCGCCCGCAGCAGGGGGATCGCGGCCCGCGTGGTGTAGATCGGTGCGACGAGGTTGGTGTTCACGGTCACCGCAATGTCCTCGTCACTGGCTTCCTCGATGAGCCGGATCCGGCTGGCGCCGGCACAGTTCACCAGTACGTCGATGCGGCCGAACTGGGTTCCGACCTGCTTGAATGCCCCGCGGACCTGTGTACTGCAGGTGACATCGGTGGCGATTGGCACCGCATTTGCGCCGATGGTTTCGGCGATCTCGTCGAGCAACAGCTTGCGGCGGGCCAGCAGCACGACGGTCGCTCCGTCAGCGGCACAGCGCTCCGCGGTTGCCCTTCCGACACCCATCGATGCGCCGGAGACCACGACAACCTTTCCGTCCAGGCCGTTGGACATCAAAGCCTCGCTCCCGGTGTGCGACTACTGCGGCTCATGCGGAAGGCAATCGCAAACTTGGTGCAGTGCTACGTTGCGTTCTACGCACATGCCGTTCTACCATGACGCGTACATAATAGTCATCATGTTGTCCCAGATCTTGTGCTGCGACCCGTTCGGAGGATGTTGTTGTGGCTACCTCTGTCACCGGTGAGGAGGCGAAGGACTGGGCGTCGGAGCACTTACGCGGCAACTGCAGCTCGCTGTACACGCCGTTTTCGGGCCCGGACGGGGACGACATCGACTTCGAGGCACTGCGTGCACTGGTGCGCCACTGCCTGGTCGACCTGGACCAGGACGGCATCTGGCTGACCGGCGGCATCGCCGAGTTCTGGTCGCTGACCACCGCTGAGCTCAAAGAGGTCGTAAGGGTGGCCGTGGAGGAAGCGCGCAGGGTCAAGCCCCGAGCGCTCGTCCAGGTGATGTCGAGCACCGACACCGCCAAGCAATGCGTCGACCTGACGTTGCACGCCCAGGAGCTCGGCGTCGACATCTGCTACATCCTGACCCCGTACTTCGAGTGCTCGGGCAAACCGGGCGTTGCCGAGTATGTCCGTTACGTCGCCAACCGCACCGACATGCCGCTGGGATTTTTCAACTCCCACTCCACCGGCCTGGTGCTGACCCCGAGTGAGTGTGTCGAGTTGTACCGGGAGATTCCGGCGCTGTGTGGACTGAAGAACGGGTTACTCGACGCGAATCACAGCCTTGCCGTGCACGAGCTGGCGCCCGAGATGGTGCTGTGGGAGGCCGACGACGAAGCCGGGATCCGGCTGGGCATACCTCACCCGGGGGCGCTCGGTTCTGCGCTGTACCTCTACGAAAAGCCCGGACTCAAACTATTTTCCGAGTGGCGTTCGCTTCTGGTGGCGGGCGAGTTCGAACGTGCCGAAAAGTTCGCCGCCGAAACCGGACTGGCGGACATGAAGGCCGCCAGCCGCCGCTACCAGGCGCACCCTGCACGGCCGGGCTCGTTCACGCACTGGGGCGCGGGGTTCAAGTTCGGTGCCTCGCTTCTTGGCCTGCCGGTCGGCGATTACCCGCATTCGCGGCCCCCACAGACGGCCTTTCCCGACGACCTCAAGGGCCCGATCCGGGACGCCTACGCCGCGTCCGGGTTCATCAAGTCCTGAGAAACGGAGCGTTTCCGTGCCGGTGCACGATTTTCGCGTAGAGCTGTGAACAGCGCCGAGCGTTCCGGGGCGCTCGCCGACTCCGCTGTACGCGTGACGCGCGAGGGGCCGGTGGCGGTGGTAGTACTTGCCCGGCCGGCCAAGTCCAACGCGATGGATGGCGAGGTCACCCGCGCGCTGCTGCGCGCCGTTCGCTCGCTCTCCGACGACAGCGACGTACGCGCAATGGTGCTCACCGGCGACGGTACGGCGTTCAGCGCCGGCGGAGATGTCCAGACCATCCGGGAGATGGGCGCCGACAGGGGAGTTCGCGACGCGATCCTCGACGAGCACCAGGAGCTGTTCTGGGTCATGACGCGGCTGCCGTTCGCGAGCGTTGCAGCGGTCAATGGTGCCGCCGTCGGGGCGGGTGTCACCGTCGCGCTGCTGTGCGACCTGGTTGTGATGGCACAGGATGCTTTCCTGTCCGACCCGCGGGTCTCGCTCGGCCTCCTCGACGGCGCGGGCGGAATTGTGTTGTGGCCGTTGCTGACCAGCCTCTCGGCGGCTAAGGAGCACCTGTTGCTCGGCGATCGGGTACCGAGCGCCGAAGCCCACCGGCTCGGCCTGGTCAACCGCGTCGTTCCCACCGAAGACACTGTGGCGGCGGCCCTGGACCTGGCCCGCCGGCTGGCGACCCTGCCGCCGCACGCGGTGCGGGAAGCGCGGCGCTTGCTGAACTCGCACATCGAACGGGCCGCCCCGGTGCTGGCCGACTGCGCACGGGCCGAGAGCGAATGCTTCGAGACCGAGGAGCACCGTGCCGCGCTGGACCGGTTGAGCGTGCGACTTGCCGCGACACCGCCAAGGGAGTCGTAGTGGTCGCCCGCACGCGTGTCGCGCTGGTCACGGGAGGCACCCGCGGGATCGGGCGCGCGGTGACCGAGAGGCTCGCCGACTCCGGCATAGCCGTCGCGGCCGCATACGCCACCGATTGCGTTGCAGCCGAATCGGTCCGGGACCGATGCGAGAAGGCCGGCACCCGAGTGACGCTGCATCGGGTGGACGTGGGCGACCCGGACTCCTGCCGAAGCCTCGTCGCCGAGGTGCTGGACCAGCACGGGCGCCTCGACTACCTCGTCAACAACGCGGGCACGGTCACCGAGCAGCGCTACGGTGACATCACACCTGACGACTGGCAGCGGCACCTGGCGGTCAACCTGTCGGCCGCGTTCTTCCTGTCGCAGGCGGCCATGGGCACCATGATCGAACGGCGCTTCGGGCGCATCGTCAACATCGGCTCGGTGTCCGCCACGATGGGCAGCCCGGTGCAGATCCCTTACGCCGCAGCCAAGTCGGGGCTCATCGGGTTGACGCGGTCGACCGCTCGTGCTGTCGCACGAAAGGGAATAACGGTGAACTGCGTGATCCCGGGCAGCTTCGATACCGATCTGTCGCAGGGGCTGGCGTTGACCGCCCGCGACGTCGTGACGTCGATGATCCCGGTCGGCCGGTGGGGGCGGCCCGAGGAACTCGCGCACGCTGTCAGTTTCCTGCTTGACGACTTGGCCTCCTACGTCACCGGGGCGGTTCTGACCGTGGACGGCGGAATGAGCATGGGCGGATGACCCCGACGCCGTTGACGGCCGCGCGCATCGTCGCCCCTGGCGTACCGGAGGACCGGCGGGAGGAATACCGGAGGCTGGGCTACGTCAACGACATGACCATGAGCTCGTCGGTCGAACGAGCCGCCCGGCTGTGGGGCTCCCGCCCCGCGGTGGCCGAGGGCGGCGTGCAGATGGCGCACCGCGAAGTGCTGGAACTCGTCGAGCGCGCCGCGGCTTGGCTGACTGCGGCCGGAATCCGGCAGGGCGACGTCGTGTGCTGGCAGACACCGAACTGGTGGGAGGCCCATCTGCTCGGTCTGGCTGTCTGGCACGTCGGCGCGGTCAGCGCCCCGATCGCTCCGTTCTACCGGGAGCATGAGTTGCGCCAGGTGATCGAGGAGGTGCGGCCGGCGGCCGTCATCACGGCCGAGTCGTTCCGCGGCTTCGAACACGCCGAGGCCTTCGAGGACCTGCTCGCCGAGAACGGCCTCGACGAGATCCCGCGGATCCTGCTGCGCGGATCACGTTTCGGGTGGACACCGTTCGACGACGTCGTGTGGCACCCTCGACGCGTACCGTCCGCCAGAGTCGGAGCGGACGAGCCCTGCCTGGTCCTGTTCACCTCCGGCACCACGTCGCGCGCCAAGGCCGCCGTGCACTCGTCGCGCACACTGCTGGCCGAGACCCGCCAGCTCGCCGACGCATGGGGGCTGCGCTGGAACGATGTCGCCTACATGGCCGCCCCGATGCAACACATCACCGGACTACTCAATGCAATGACAATCCCATTGCTGGTGGGGGCCTGCGCGGTGCTCGCCGAGCGGTGGGAACCCAGCCAGGCGGTGCGGGACATCGTGGCGCACCAAGTGACCTACTCGGCCGGCGCGACCGTGTTCCTGCAGGAGCTGACCGACGCTGCGAGAGATGCCCGAATCCGGTTGCCGCTGAGGATGTTTGCCTGTGGGGGAGCGTCCGTGCCACGCGCGGTGATGGAGCGCAGCGAGGAGCAGGGCATCCCCGCGGCGCGGGTATACGGCATGACCGAGCTGCCCACCGTGACGGTCATGAACGGTGCAGACCCCTTCGATTCGCGCGCGACGACTGACGGCGCCGTTGCACCCGGCGTGGAGGTGCGAGTAGTCGGGGACGACTGCCGGCCGCTGCCAACCGGTTTCGCAGGTGAGCTTGTGGTGCGGGGACCCGAGCGGATGCTCGGCTATCTGGAGCCTGAGGCCAACCGGGCCGCACTCGACGCCGACGGCTGGTTCCGGACCGGCGACGTCGGCGTCCTCGACGACGGCGGATTCCTCACGATCACCGGCCGGATCAAAGATGTCATCAACCGCGGAGGCGAGAAGTTCTCCGCGCGGGACATCGAGGACCTCCTCGCGGGGCACCCCGCAGTGCGCCAGGCCGCTGTCGTCCCGGGTCCCGATGCGCGGTTCGGTGAAATACCGGTCGCCTTCGTCGTGCTGCACGACGGCGGGCAGGCCTCGGTCGGCGAACTGGCCGCACACCTGCATACCGCCGGCCTGGCGCGCCAGAAGACCCCGGTTGCATGGCATTTCGTCGATTCCCTGCCGATGACACCATCCGGAAAGGTCAAGAAGTTCGAGCTGGCCGCCACCGCGCTCGCCGCAAGGAGAGCGTGATCAGACCCTTCGCGTAAAGGAGACAAAGCATGACAGCAGAACACTTCGTCCGGTACGAAACAGACGGCGCGGTGGCGGAGATCACCCTGGACCGGCCGCAGGCCGCCAATGCCCAGACGCCGGGCATCCTCAAGGACCTCGACGACGCCTGGCGCCGCGCGGACGAAGACTCGGATGTGCGGGTGATCGTGTTCACCACCACCGGTAAGCATTTCTCGGCCGGCCACGACATGTCCGGCAACGATCCTTCCGCGAACGGGCGCAGCCTTCGTCCCAAACGCACCGAGGACGGAAAGCTGGTGGCGGAGAATTACTACGACTGGGAGACCCGCGGCTACCTGGAGTACGCCAAGCGCTGGCGTGACATCCCGAAGCCCACGATCGCGGCCGTGCAGGGCAAGTGTATCGCCGCGGGACTGATGTTGTGCTGGCCCTGCGACCTCATCGTGGCAGCCGAAAATGCCCAGTTCTCCGATCCAGTCGCGCTGATGGGCATTATGGGCGTCGAATTCCATGCCCACACCTGGGAATTGGGACCGCGCAAGGCGAAGGAAATGCTGTTCACCGCCAGCTCGGTGAGCGCCACGGAGGCGTTACAGACCGGGATGGTCAATCATGTGGTACCCCTCGACGAGCTGCACGACTTCACGATGCAGCTCGCGCAGCGGATCGCAAAGACCGACCCGTGGGCGTTGCGGATGGCCAAGCGCGCAGTCAACCACACGATGGACACCATGGGTTTTTCCACGGCGATCGCAGCCTGCTTCGACATGCATCACCTCGGTCACACCCGCGCACTGGCCGCCACCGGCGGTCAGACAGTTGTGATGGCCGACCTGCAGCGGATGAAAGCCGCCGGGCACTCCGACGCATAGCGGACCGCGCGGACACCGCCAACCACACCACGCCGAAAACCAAGCGAACAGGAGGAAGCATGACAAGCACCGCGAACGAGACAATCCGGAGTCAATCAGCGGTCAGTTACCGAAGTGTTGTTGTGGGCCTTATCTTGCTGGTCTTATTATCCCTAGTGGGTTGTTGGTCCGCCACTAAGTTTTATGGCGTTGATAAACTCACGTCGTCCAACGTCTTCGTGACTATCTCGACGACGACCATCGTCACTGTGCTTCTACTGCCGTGGTTCAATCTCAAAGGGCAAGAGAATCTTGATCACGAGCAGTGCATGGAGAAAATGGCTGCTTCGTGGTTAGCAGTCCTTGCTGTGGCACATCTGACCTGGGAAATGCCCTGGGTCTTGTTTCACACCTACTTGATGGGTAACGCAGGTAAAGGACAGCTATGGAGCTATCTCTGGTGGATTTATGCCGACGGTGGGGACACCCGCTACATACACCCCGATGGCACTCTGCTTGCGTTTGAGACCGCAGCATCGTTCATGGGTATCACTGCAGCTGTTCTCGCATATTTACACAAGAAGGCAGGGCGGTTCACCGATAGTCAGCTCGTGGCCGTCATAGCGTTGATGGCATGCGAATTCTATCCAACCACTCTTTATCTCCTCTCTGAGGTCTACGAGGGCATGCCGCACGTAGACGGCACAATCAACTTGGTGGTGAAATTCATCTACGGGAACATACTTTGGCTTGTTGTGCCTTGGATCGTGTTTCTGTGGGCGAGGCGCGTGCTCCTCTCGCGCCGATAAACAACAAGAACCCGACAAGCTCGGAAATCACTTCCGCCCCGACGTTGACTCGGTCAGCATCGCGACCAGCCCGGCGCGGTCGACCTTACCGGTCGGCAGCATCGGTAGATCATCCTCGCGGAACAGGCGCACGACCGTGGGGACTTTGAACGAGGACAGGTGCCGGCGCGCGTGGCTACGCACCGCATCGCAGGATAGCTGGACGTCGTGGCACGCTACGACGGCGGCAGCGACAACTTCTCCTCGGACTGGATCTGGCAGGCCGACCACGAAGCTGTGCAGGACATCTGGCATCGAATCGAGCACCGACTCGACCTCGGCCGGGGATACGTTGGACCCCGCGGTCTTGATCATTGCGTTGGCCCGGCCGGTGAAGTGCAGGTGGCCGGCGTCGTCGAACCATCCCCGGTCACCGGTCGCATACCAGCCGTCGGCGGTGAAGACCTCGTGGCGTTCTGTTTTGTAGAGCCGGTCCATCAAGATCGGGCCGCGCACCTGAATCTCTCCCTCTTCGCCACCGGCGAACTCGATGCCCGAAGCCGCGTCGACGACCCGGTGTTCAACCACGCCGGGCAGCGGGATCCCGAAGGAGCCACGCAGTTCGGGCGGCAGCGGAGTGTCGGGCACTTCGGCCATGGTGTGCGGCCCACCGGTTTCGGTCATGCCGAGCATGTTGGGCATCAGATCCGGCGCACTCGGACGTTGTTGTGGCGGAAGTGCTTCAGCCATGGTGCCGCCCCGAATGGACGACAGGTCACGCTTGGCGAAGTCGGGGTGGTCGGTCATGGCCCTGCTGGCCTGCGCCCAGCACGAGACGAACGTGGCCCGCTCGCGCTCCAACAGCGCCAGCGTCGAGCCTGCTTCGAACACGTCCTGGGTCAATACCGTTGCACCGGTCGAAAGCGCTTGCAGCACGACCATCGTCAGTCCGCCCACCCAGAAGAAGGGCATGGGGGAATAGATACGGTCGGAAGAGGTGACGCCGCGATGTCGCGCCAGAATGAAGGCGTGTCGCACCAGGCTGCCGTGGGTGTGCACAACAGACTTCGGGACCGCCGTCGCCCCCGAGGTGGTGACGACCACCAGATCGTCGGCCGGCAGGACCTCTTGCTCCGCCGAGCTCGCCAGCGGCGCAACCGTTTCCACGGCATCGGGCCACGCGGATGACCACGGCCGGTCGCACGATGGCCACACCCACACCCGGCGCAGGTACGGAGCGTCGTCCAGCGCGATGGCCGGTCCGGTCGCCGCCAGGCCCGGCAGTGCGTCCTGCATGCGTTCGACGAGGTCGCGGCCCGCGATCGAGCGGCCCATCAGCACAAACTGCGTATCGGTGTGGCGCAGCAGCCGGGCGAGTTCGGACCCCGGCGCGAACGTCGACAGCGGCACCGTCAAGGCCCCGATGCGTGCCGCCGCGAGCCACGAGATGAGCCACTGTGCGCAGTTGGGGAACAATATCCCCACTCTGGTGCCCTTCCCGACCCCGGATGCCAGCAACGCGTCCGCCAGTTGAAGCGATGCGGCATCGGCGTCGGCGAAGCTGAGCCGCTCGTCGTCGGTGACCAGCAATTCGCCATCCGGCTCTGCCCGGCGCCGTGCAAGCAGCTCCGGGATGCTGGCCGGGATCTCACCGTGCGCGGCCGTGTCCGCCACACCCATTAGCCGATACGCACGGGAATGTGCGAGTAACCCGCCACATTGGCCATTGTTACTCGGCGTAGCCCGTCGGTGTCGACCTCGAAGCTGGGCCATCGCTCCCGCAGCTGCGCAAACGCCACCCGGCTCTCGAGCCGAGCGAGCCAGGCACCGAGACAACTGTGTGCGCCGTACCCGAAAGCCAGTGTGGTGGCCCCGCCGCGGGCAATGTCGAATTCGTCGGGCCGCTCGTAGGCTCGCGGGTCGCGGGTCGCCGCGCCGGTTACCAGCAGGGTCGGCGATCCCGCGGGAATGGTTCCGCCATCGAGGACGACCTCGCAAGTGGTGAACCGGCCCTGATACTGCGACGGCGGGTGCAGCCGCAGCATCTCCTCGATCGCACCCGGGATCAGCCCCGGGTCGGCGAGCACCATCTGCCACTGATCGGGGTGGTGGTGAAAGTCAATGACGCCGTTGCCGACCAGCTTCGTCACGGTTTCGCTGCCGGCCGCGGCGATCAGCACCGCGAACGTCGCGATGTCTTCGTCGGTGAGCCGTTGGGTGACTCCGCTGTCGTCGTCGCACTCGGCGGTGACCAGTCTGCTGATGATCGAATCGTCTGGGCTGCGACGCTTCTCACGGGCCAGCTGCAAAAAGTAGTCCTGCATCATCGCCGACGCCGCCACGCCACTCTCGGTGGCGTTGGGGTTGTCTGGCTCGCGGTGCAGGAACTCGTCGGTCCACAACCGGATCTGCTGTCGTTCGCCCGCGGGCACCCCGAGCATCGAGGAGATGATCTCCACCGGGAACAGTGCCGCGAAGTCGGCCACGACGTCGAAGTGGGTCTTATCGTTGAGCTCGTCGAGGTAGGAGCTGATCACCTCTGACACAAGTGGTTCCAGGTTCGAGATCGCCGACCGGGTGAATACCTGGCGCACCAGCGTCCGCAGCCGGTCGTGCTCAGGCGGATCCATGATGATCATCATGTTCGTTTCGAACCGGTACTTCAGCGAGAGGGCATCCAGCGTGACCCCGTAGGCGCTACTGAACGTCTTCCAATCCCGATGCGCGGCAATGACATCCTTGTTTCTGGTCAGCGCGTAGAAACTCCATCTGTCGCTGTAGTAGACGGGCGCCTCGTCACGCATCCACCGATAGGTGTCGTACGGGTTATCGAAGAAATCGTCGGAGTAGGGATTGAACTCCATCGGCGTCACGTGTTTCGAAGCCGTCGACATCTCAGGCGTCTGCCCGCATGATCTGGGACAGGGTGCCGCCCATCACCACTGCCATCTCGTCTTCGGTCAGCTCGGCGTGATGTTCGGCGTAGCTGAGCGGGTCGGCCAGGCCTTCGGGGTGCGGGTAGTCCGAGCCGAAAAACAGATGGTCGATTCCCACCAACTTCGCCAACTCCGCGACGTTCTCCTCCCAGAACGGATTGAAGTACACGCACCGTTGGATCGCCTCTAACGGGTCCTCGGAGTAGAGCTGCGGCATCTTCTTGCGCGTGTCCGCGAGGTTCTGTAAAAGCCTTGGCAGCCAGGTTGTCCCGTTCTCCACCATTGCGATGCGCAGCCCCGGGAAGCGGGTCAGGAGACCATGGCAGGCCAGTGCGGCGACCGCGTCCTCGGCGGGGTTGCGCGCCAGGCTGTAATAGGAGCGGAACGGCGTCGGCTGAAAGGGCCGGAATTCGCCGGCGCCCTCCCAGTCGTTCGCGTACTTGGAGTAGCCGCTGTCCGAAGCGTGCATGACAACCAGCACATCAGCCTCGGTGACCCGCTTCCAGAACGGGTCGAACTCGGGTAGCGCGAACGACCGCGAGCCGCGGGGTCCCGGCACGGGTGCGGGTCGGATGAGCACAGCGCGTGCACCGTGTTCCACCGCCCAGTTCAGTTCTTCGATCGCCTTCTCCACGATCGGCAAGGTGATGATCGGTGTGGTGAAGATGCGACCCTTGTAGTCGAATGACCACGTCTCCTGCAGCCATTGATTGAGCCCGTGGATGATCGTGTGCGTCGCCTCGGGGTGGTCGCGGAAACGCTCCTCGACCAGGCTGGCCAGCGTCGGATACATCATCGTCTTGTCGACGCCTTGTTCGTCCAGGAGCGCAAGTCGGGGTCCCGGTTCACGGAACGCGTCAGTCGAGCGGATCGGCTTCCCGAGGATTTCGCGGTGGCTTTTGCCTTCGGGATTCCCGTGCCTGAAGTAATCCTCCTGCGCGCCCGGCGCGGCGACCTTGTCGAACGTGGGGTTGGGAATGTAGTCGCTGATCTGGCCCATCGTGGCGATCTTGGTTCGCCCGTCGACCTCGACGTATCGGATCGCAGAACGGTACTCGGGCGGCAGGAACTTGGTCAGCGCGTCACGCGTCTCATACAAATGGTTGTCGCCGTCGAAAACCGGAAATCCCAACTTCGCTGCCATTGAGCCTCCTCGGTGCGGCCGTGTCTATTGCGTTCGACAGTAACATCGAGTGCGTAAGAAGAGAACTACACACTACTTTTTTGCATGTTATGACTTCGCCACGAGTAATGTGTTCGCTGCGGACGGCATGAGAGGAGCGCGGTGTGGATTTGCGGCTGAGCGAGGAGCAGCGTGCGGTCCGCGAGACCTTCGCGGCACTGTTCCGGAAGGAAGCCACGCCACCACGCGTCCGGGCGGCGGAGTCGTCGGGCCTGGACATGGACCTGTGGCAGCGCTACTCACAGACCGAAGCGCTCGGCATCGGTGTGCCCTCGGATTGCGGCGGCGCAGGCGGGGGTCTGCTCGAGCTGGCGCTGGTGGCGCAGGAGGCGGGCCGTCGGCTCGCTCCGATACCCGTCGCTGAGACCGCGGCCGCGGCCCGGCTGCTGGGTCGGCTGGGGGAGAAGGAGCTGATCGGCCCGGTGTTGACGGGCTCGACCATCGTTTCGCTGGCCACCGGATACGGCCCGGTCGACAAGCAACTTCTTGTCGACGGAGCGATCGCGGATGGGATTCTGGCCCTCGAGGGGAGTTCTCTGCTGTTTGTGACGCGGCCGCCCGGACTGGCCCGAACGCCGCGGCCCAACGTCGGCGGGTTGGCACTGGCCCGATGGCACGCCGACGGCGAACGCGTGTCCCTCGCCCAGGGGGATCGAGCCCGGGCGATGTTCGCCAAGGCCCTTGATGAGGTACGCGTGCTGCGGGCGGCGGCGCTGATCGGACTGGCCGCCGAGGCCGTGCGCATCGGCGCCGAATACGCAAAGGTGCGCCACGCGTTCGGGCAGCCGATCGGTATGTACCAGGCCGTCGCCCACCCCTTCGCCGACGCCGTCGCGGCGCTCGACGGGGCCGAACTGTTGATCGGAAAAGCTTGCTGGGCATTGGAAACCGGGCAAACTGACGGGCCGGCGCTGGCCTCGATGGCGTTCGTGTTCGCCGCCGAGACCGCTTATCAGGCAGCCGGACACAGCCTTCACGTCCACGGCGGGTACGGCTTCATGGCGGAGTACGACATCCAGCTCTATTACCGACGGGCCAAAGCGTGGGCGGTCGCATTCGCCGATCCGCGGCGTGAACTGCTCACCCTGGCCGACCGGCGCTTCGGCCCGGTGAGCACAGGAGGTCACTGAGCCGTGGACTTCACCGAACCCGCGAGCTGGGCCCGAATCCGCAGCGACGCGGAAGAATTCGTCGCACGGCATGTCACCCGCGAGGTGATCGAAAACGAGCGACGCACAGGAGACGGTGCCGACCGGGAGCTGACGCGAAAGCTGGGGGAGCGCGGATGGATCGCCCCGGCCTGGCCGGTCGAGGAGGGTGGGGCCGGCCTCGATCAATTCGAGACCGGTGTGCTGCTGGATACGCTGCGCCGGGGAGGCGTTCCGACGATCGGACCCGGCACGACGATGCTGCCGGCCAACGCGATCAGGGCCGCCGGTTCACCTGACCTGAAGGCCAGGATTCTGCCCGGCGTTGCGGCCGGCGAGATTCTCATCTGCCTGGGCTACACCGAACCCGCGGGCGGATCGGATGTCTTCGCCTGCGCGACCCGCTCCGAGCGTGACGGCGACGAGTGGATCGTCAACGGCCAGAAGATCTTCACCACCTTCGCGCATCTCGCTGACTTCTGCTTTCTGCTGACCCGCTCGACACCAGGCTCCGCCGGTACCCGGGGCCTGACGATGCTGCTGGTGCCGCTGGATTCACCTGGAATCGAAATCCGGCCGGTGCGCACCATGGGCCATGAACGCACCAACATCGTGTTCTACAACGACGTGCGGGTCGCCGATGCCAACAGGGTCGGCGAAGCCCACCAAGGCTTTTCGGTGATGCTGGCGGCGTTGGAGGCCGAGCAGAACGTCGCGCCGGCCTCACGGACGGGATTGGTCGCCGCCGATGTGCTCGAATTCGTACGCACTCATCCCGGTCCGGACGGCTCCGCGCTCATCAACGATCCCCTGGTGCGGGAGCGCCTGGCGCATATGACGATGGATGCCGAGGTGGCCGACCTGCTCGCCTTGCGGGTGGCGTTCCTGGACGCCGAAGGCGACAAGCCGGGCCCGGTGTCGGCGCTGTTCGGGCCGGAAAGCTATGTGCGTGCGTCGGCCGCAGCTGCCGATATCGCAGGGACCGCAGGAATGCTCGATTGGACCGACCCGGAGGCTCCCGTCGACGGCGCGCTGGATGCGCATTACCGCAGCGCGGTCGCGACAACGATTTACGGCGGCTCCAGCGAAGTGCTGCGAAGCCTGATCGTCGAGAACCGGCTGGGGCTGCCCCGCAGCCGTCCACGCCGCTGACACCTCAGCGGAATTGGCGGGCCAGCCAATCCGCACTGTCGCGCGCGGCGCATTTGGCGACCGCGCAGTCGGCGAACATGTCGAATCCGTGGACCGCACCGGCATAGACGTGCAGCTCCGTGGATACGCCGGCCCGGCACAGGCGAGCGGCAAAATCGATCGATTCATCCCGCAGGCAGTCCGCAGTGCCCACGCTGATGAACGTCGGCGGTAGCCCCGCCAGCTCGGCGGCCCTGGCCGGCACCGCGTCCGCCGGCACATCGTCCGTTCCGTAGCGCTCGCCCAGATAACTGCGCCAGCCGAATGCGTTGGACTCCCGACTCCACATGGGAAGGCCTTCAAGCGCGCTCGACGGCGTGGTCATCCGGTCATCGAGCATCGGGTATTCGAGGTATTCGAACGCCAGACCATCAAGCCCGCGGTCGCGCCAACGCAGCCCGAGGGCGGCGGCCAGTAAGCCACCGGCGCTGCGTCCGCCGGCCCCGATGCGGCTCAGGTCCAGCCGCAGATCGGCCGCGTGATCAACGATGTACCGCAGTCCGTTGTCGCAGTCGTCCAGCGGCAGCGGATAGGGCGCTTCCGGTGCCAACCGGTATTCGACGCTGACGCAGGCGCAGGACAGCGAGCGGCACCATTCGTTGAGACGGGCGTTGTCCATAAAGCGGTTTCCCATCACCGTCCCGCCACCATGCATCCAGTACAGGGCGGGCAGGTCACCGGTCGCGCCGCTGGGACGCAGCAGGGTCAGCGAGACCCCGCCGTTGGGATCGGTGGTGAGGTCGATGCGTTCGATGTCCGGTGCCGGCACGGGCGGGAACGGGGCGTTCTGCCGCATCATCGGCACGGTGTCGGTGGAGAAGACGAAATCGGGTAGATCGCGGACCGCTTCGCGAATCTCGGGGTCCAGTTCCAGGGGCCTCATCGGTATCACCCATCCACGTCGGTGTCGGTCGGCCTTCCCGGCCAAGTCCGCAAGGATCATATGGCAACGACGTTACTGCGCTTATATTCAAATGGTAGAACGATCCGTTGCATCTCACGCACGTATCGTTCTACTCTGAAGCAGTCCAGACTTCCAGGAGGAACTTCGTGCTTCCCGACGACGCCAAGATCATCTCGGTTGACGACCATGTCATCGAGCACCCTCGCGTCTGGCTCGACCGGGTGCCTGCCAAGTACGCGGACGTCGCCCCGCGCATCGTGAAGCTGCCGGACGGCAACGACACCTGGCTCTACGAAGGCCGCCAGTCCGGCAATTTTGCTCTCAATGCGGTGGCCGGAAAGCATCCTCGTGACTTCGGGATGGACCCGCGCAGCTATGACGACATGCTGCCCGGCTGTCACGACATCGAGGACCGCATCAAGGACATGGACATCGAGGGCACGTGGGCTCAGCTGTGCTTCCCGAACTTCGGCGGCTTCGCCGGCAGCACGTTTTACGCCGCCGAGGACAAGGACTTTGCGAAGCTGTGCATCAGCGCCTACAACGACTTCATCCTCGACGAGTGGTGCGCCTATGCCCCCGAGCGCCAGATCCCGTTGATGATGGTCCCGTTCTGGGACGTCGAGGCGTCGGTGGCCGAGATCGAGCGGACCGTCGCCAAGGGCGCCAAGTCCATCTCATTTATCGAGGCGCCGCACAAGCTCGGTCTGCCGTCGTATCACACCGACCACTGGGATCCGATCCTGCGCGTCTGCGAGGAAGCCGAACTTCCGTTGTCGATGCACTTCGGCTCCGGCGGCATGCCACAGGGGCTCGCGCCGGACGGCGATATGTTCATCAGCATCGCGCTGTTCGGGCTGAACTCGATGATCACAACCGTCGACCTGCTGATGTCCGACGTGTTCTACAAGTTCCCCAACCTCAAGGTCGCCCTTTCCGAGGGCGGCATCGGCTGGATGCCTTACCTGCTGGAACGCATCGACTACTCATGGGGCCGGCACAAGTACTGGTGCAACGTCAACGCAGACAAACTTCCCTCCGAGTTGTTCAGGGAACACATCTATGGCTGCTTCATCTCCGACCAGTCCGGTATCGAACAACGGCACCGCATCGGGATCGACAACATCATGTTCGAAAGCGACTATCCGCACTCGGATTCCAACTGGCCGCACACCCGCAAGCTGCTCGCCGAGCACCTCGTCGATGTACCCGACGACGAAGCTCGAAAGATCGTCGAGCTCAATGCCCGTACCCTGTACCGGTTTTGGGACTGAGGCTGCGAATGACGGATCTGGTATTCGACCCGTTCAAGCCCGGACCACGAGACGAACTGCCGCAGGTACTCGCCGAGTTGCGCGAGCGATTTCCCGTCTACCGCACCAGTTCAGACATCTGGGTGGTGTCGCGGTTCGACGATGTCAAGGCCGTGCAGTCGAACCCGCAGCAGTACTCGTCGCGACCCAATCCCTACGAGGGAGCCGCACCGCCCGATGATGAGATGAAGCCAGAGGTAGTCGACCGCCTCCTTGCCCTGGCCGCGGGCATCCCCGTGGACATGGCCGAGATGGCGTCAGCCAAGACGATCGCCGCAGCCGACCCGCCCCAGCACACCCGGATGCGCCGCATCGTCAGCAGGGGATTCACGCCGCCGCGCATCAGGGAGATGGCCACCGCGATCGAGGAGATCGTCGAGCGCTGTGTGGCCGGCATCGAGGACCAACCCGCGTTCGACGTGGTGGAGCGCCTCGCCGTTCCGCTGCCCGTCGAAATGATCTGTCACATCCTGGGCATCGACCGCAGCCACTACGGCCAGGCCAAGCGCTGGTCGGACGCGTTCGCCGCTGCGGCGGGCGCGGTGTTCAGCAGCCCGGCCGAGCGCAACGAGTTGATGTTGGCAACGGTCAAGGAGTTCAGCACATACTTCGTGCCACTCATTGAGGCGCGTCGTGCAGAGCCCCAAAACGATCTGGTCAGTGCGATGGTCGCGGCGATCGACAACGAATCCCTGAGCAACGTCGAAACATTGATGGTAGCCATCACGATCATGGTGGCAGGCAACGAGACGTCGACGAATCTGATCGGCAACACCGTCGTCGAGCTCCTATCTCATCCCGATCAGCTCAAGCTGTTACTCGACGATCCCGGGCTGCTGCCCGATGCGGTTGACGAAGCCAATCGATTGACCTCCCCGATCCAGTTCGCCTTCCGCGAGGCGACCGAAGACAACGAGATCGCCGGCACGTCAATCCCGAAGGGCGCCATCATCGCGTTGCACATGGCCGCGGCCAACCGGGATCCGCGCCGCTTCGATGAGCCCGACCGGTTCCTGATCACCCGGACCCCCGGCAAGAACCTGGCGTTCGGACACGGCATCCACTTCTGTCTGGGCGCCCACCTCGCCGGTCAGGAGGTGCGCACGGCGGTTGGTGGGTTACTTCCCCACCTCGACCGGCTTGAGTTAACCGGACCACTGGAGCGCAACCCGACGGCGCTGCTCAACGGATGGCAAAAGGTCGACGTTGCGTGGACTTAGACGATTGTGTGCGCTTGCGTGAGTGAGGCCGTCGTGCGGGAGGACCGTGGCGCGGTCCGGGTGTTGACGATGAATCGTCCCGAGGCGCGAAACGCGTTGAGCACCGGCCTGATCAGTGCCTTGCACACTGCTTTGACGCAGGCTGACCACGATGCGGACGTGCGCGCCGTTGTACTGACAGGTGCGGATCGGGCGTTCTGTGCCGGCCTTGATCTCAAGCAGGCCCAGCGCGACGGAGCCGCGTATTTCGAACGGCTGCACGCCGAGAACTGCATCACCAGGGTCTCCCAAATGAGCAAGCCCGTGTTGGGAGCGATCAACGGGGCAGCGATTACCGGTGGCTTGGAGATGGCGCTCGGGTGCGACTTTCTCGTGGCGTCCGATCGAGCGGTCTTCGCCGATACTCATGCACAAGTGGGGATCCTGCCCGGTGCGGGCATGACCGCGCGACTGCCCCACGTTGTCGGGGCCGCGATGGCCCGCCGGCTCTCGATGACCTGCGAGGTCATCGACGCGGCCCGCGCCGAAAGGATGGGTCTGGTCACGGAGGTCGTCCCGCACGCGCAGCTGCTGGATCGGACGGTCGGGTTGGCGACACAGATCTGCGAGGTAGATGCACCAACCATGCAGGGCCTCAAGGCGATATACGTGGCCGGCGCCGCCGCGAACATCGACCCTGCACTGGCGGCGGAGCAGAGGATGGCCGCTGATAGGCACACCGAAGGCTTAGGCGAGCGCTACCGGCAAGTCGCCGAACGTAATCGACGCCAGATCCGAGGGCCAGGCTAGGGACCAGCCCTGACCTCCGACAAATCCCGGCAATCGTCAAGCCGAATGTCGTTTGGATAACAGTCCGGTTCCGCGCACGACTCAGTATCCGTTCGCGTACCACATCGACATCATCGACCGGTGAAATGGACGGTGTGGCGGCAACAAGTCTCAGCGAGTTCGGAGTCAGCACCTCCGATGTCCCGATCGCTGGGTTCTGCGCGCCCGAGTTCGCGGCTGTCCGAGAGCAGTTCGAGCGTAACTTCGCCGACCGTGACGAGACGGGCGCCGCAGTGGCCACGTGGGTCGATGGCGAACTAGTCGTCAACCTGTGGGGCGGTTGGCAGGATGCCGCTTGTGAGCGTCCCTGGCGGCAGGACACGTTAGCCAGTGTGTTCTCGGGATCAAAGGGGCTGACCAGCACGTGCGTACACCTGCTGGCTGAGCGGGGGTTGATCGACCTGCACAAGCCCGTCGCCGCGTACTGGCCCGAGTTCGCCCAGTCCGGAAAGGAGGCCATCACCGTCGCCATGGTGATGGCCCACCGTTCCGGTGTCATCGGGCCGCGACGCCGACTGGAACCTGACGAAGTGCTGGACTGGGACCGTGTCTGCGCCGAAATCGCCGCGGCCCAACCATGGTGGACACCGGGGACGGCTCAGGGCTACCACATGGTCACCTTCGGATTCATCCTCGGCGAGCTGCTACGCCGCGTCACCGGACGCACGGTCGGTGAATTCCTGCGCGAGCACATCGCCGGCCCGCTGTCGGCGGACCTGTTCATCGGGTTGCCCGTGCAGGAGCATGCCCGCTGTGCAGACATGATCAACAAGCCGCACATCCGCGAGGCCCTGGCGGCCGCAGGCGCGCCCGAGCACCCGACGTCGCTGGCCGAGCACGGCAAGGCCGGGCTGGCCGTCGCGATGGGTTTCATTCCCGACGACGAACTCAA
Source organism: uncultured Actinomycetota bacterium (assembly GCA_963759655.1). Lineage (GTDB taxonomy): Bacteria > Actinomycetota > Actinomycetes > Mycobacteriales > Mycobacteriaceae > Mycobacterium. The sequence goes on from CAVXAG010000023.1 coordinate 21,389, forward strand.
CTCGCACGCCATCGACGTCTGGCGCTCGGCCGAGTTCCCCGCGACCAACGCCCACGTGTCCGCCCTCGCCATGGCCACGTTCTACAACGCCATGGCCCAGGAGAAGCTCCTCAGCCGCGAACTGATGGAGCTCTGCCGCGTATCTCAGGGTGGGTTCGCGACCGACGTCGTGCTGGGGCCCCGCGTCGCCGACCACGGTTGGGGTCTGGGCTACATGCTCAACCAGCGCTGTGTCGCAGGACCGAACCCGCGGATATTCGGCCACGGCGGTTGCGGCGGCTCCTACGCATTCGCCGATCTCGAACACCGGATCGGATACGCCTACGTGATGAACAACTTCGACGCGGCGAAGTGCAACGCCGACCCGCGAAGCGTCGCGCTCTCGAACGAGATCTACGCGGCCCTCGACGTCACGCCGGCGTGGAACTGACGCTCGTCGACGGTCCCGCCGTCCGCGCGGTGCCGTACCGGTGGACCGTGCGCGTGGTGGTGCAGCTGGCCGTGCTGTCCGTTGCGGCGTACGTGTACGTTGTCGCCGAAATGGCCCCCATCGGCGCCATGCCTGCGATCGCGTCGGATCTGCACGTTGGTGAGGCGCGGGTGGGGATGCTCACTGCCGCCTACGCTTTCATCAGCATCGTGGCCACAGTGCCACTGGTCCGGTGGACCGCTCGGTGGCCGAAGCGTCGGATCTTCGTCCTGACGCTGATGTGCCTGACCGTCGCGCAGGCACTGTCAGCCCTCGCGCCCGGGCTGGCGTGGCTCGCGGCCAGCAGGGTGCTGTGTGCGGTCACCCACGGCCTGATGTGGTCGATCATCGTGCCGATCGGGGCCCGCTTGGTCCCGGTGACGCACACCGGGCGGGCCACGACGGCCGTGTACATCGGGTCGTCGGCGGCGCTCGTGGTCGGCAACCCACTCACCAACTCGATGAGCCAGGCGTGGGGATGGCGGCCTACCGTCGCCGTGATGGCGGTCGCCGCGGGCGCCGTCACGCTGCTCGCATGGGCGGTATTGCCCGCCATGGCCGTCAGCGCGGCCGACGCCCCGGCGACCGCGACGCGGAAGCCACGGCCCTACCGCAACGTGCGACTGCTCACCCTGTGCGCGTTGACGGTGATCGGGGTGACGGCTCACTTCGTCTCGTACACGTTCATCGTCCCGATCATCAGGGACATCGTCGGCATCGGCGGCGCGAAGGAGGCCTGGGTACTGGTCGCCTACGGGATCGCCGGCCTCGTCACGTTGGCGCTTTTGGCCCGCGCGATGGATCAGCGCCTCCGCGCGGCCGTCGCGTGCAGCCTCGGGATCCTGTGCCTGGCGTTCTGGATTCTGAGCGCGATGTCGGTGGTGGGCGCGGGTCCCGTCGGGACGGTTCTGGGCGTCGGTGCGATCGTCGTGTGGGGCGCGTCCGCGGCGGTGCTGCCGCCCATGCTGCAGTCGGCCGCGATCCGCACGTCGCCGGACGAGCCAGAGCACGCGTCGGCGCTCTACGTCACCGCGTTCCAGGTCGGCATTCTGTCGGGGTCGGTCGCCGGCGCCCTCGTCTACGAGCACACTGGCGCCGCGGCGATCGTAGCCACAACGGCCGTGCTGTTCGCGGTCACGCTGGCCGGCGTGCTCGCTCGCGGTGACGCGTTCCGCTCGGCGCCGACCGCACCGGCCGTCTGGGTTGCGGTTTATTCACCACGAATTGCTTAAAACGACCGGAACACGGCTGCTCAGATCTGCCAGTCCTGGCCGCCGTCGTTTTGTGTGTAGCTGCCGACGGAGTTCGTTACCACGATGGGGTCGCCGATGCCGAAGTTGTCGTAGAACCACTTCGCGTTGGACGGGCTGATGTTGATGCAGCCGTGGCTCACGTTGCGGTAGCCCTGGTCGGCCACCGACCACGGCGCGCTGTGTACGTAGTTGCCGCTGTTGTCGAACTGCACCGCCAACTTGACATGAACGTTGTAGCCGTCCGCGGCGTCCTCCGGCACTCCGTAGGTCTCGGAGTCCATGTCGATGTCGGAGAACTTGTCCTGAACGTAGTAGGTGCCGTCGGGGGTGTCGTGACCGGGCTTGCCCATCGACATCGGAAACGTCTTCTCTACGTTGCCATTACGTGTGATGGTCATCTGGTGGGTGGCGTTGTCGGCGGTGGCGATCAGCGCGTCCCCGGTGGTGAAGCTGGACTTGGTGCCTGCCGCGTCGATGTTCACCATGGTCTGTGCTGGCCAGAATTCGAATGGCCGCCACCGCACCTGTCTGTCGTTCATCCAGTAGAACTTGCCCGGCACAGGCGGATTCGACGAGATGTTTATCGCGTCTTCGGCCGCCGGCCGGTCGGTGATTGGGGCGGCGAAATTGATGATGATCGGCTTGGCCACGCCAACCACGGCGCCGTTGCTCGGGTTGACTGTCGGCGGGCTGAACGGCGCTGTCGTATCGATCTCGAGCGCGGACTGGTCAATCGGCGCCGCCCCGAACGGGTCAACGGTTTCCGCCGGCGGCGGATCGGTCGGCGAGGAAACATCCACTTCGGAGTCGGTCAACACGAACGGCTTCACCCCGACCACGGCGGCGAGAACCGTCAACGCACCCAGCACAGCTGTCAGGCGAAAACCCATCGGACCTCGCATATACACCCTCGCTATGTGATATCGGCGCTGTGGCCGCAGGCGGACTGATGCGAGGCTAGCTGGCTAAGACATCAAAATGATTGCAGTGCCGAAGGGAGTTACTTACTTGGGACACAACAATTTAGAAACGAATTGACTACAAGACAATTTCACCCCCGAGGCTATTGCCGGGCCATCGCGACGGTGAGCCTGTCCTCCGCTTTGATGAGGTGGTCTTGGCTGTCGTCGCCGAGGTCGATTTGCACCCAGTCGATCTGACCGGTGAACTTGTTGCCGGTGGGACCGTAGTCCGGGGATGAGGGCGAGCCGGTGTCGGCGCCGACGTCGCAGGCCTCGTCGGCGGAGTAACCCATCGGCTCGGTCTGCTCCACCCGCCCGGTACCGACAGCTTTGCCGTCATGGTAGAGCGTGATGTCGCCGCCCTTGGCCAGCCCGCCCCCGTCGTATTTGAATTCCATGCGCACCTGATGCTTTCCGGCCGGGATGGGCTCCTGCGCGGTGGTCATGTAGTACGTGATGCCAAAGAAGTTGTAGCAGTACTTGAGGCGGCCCTCGTGGGCGTATAGCGTCCAGCCGCCCACGCTGCCTCCCTGGGTGATGATGACGCCCGTGGCGCCGGATTCCGGGACCGTGATGTTGGCGGTGACCGTGTGCGACTTGTTCTTCAGGTTGAGGACGCAGCTTTCGCTGATCCGCATGCCCGGGAACAGCAGCTGGCTGTTTCCGCGGATCAGCTGCGGTCGTCCGGCCAAATCGGGATTGATGCGCTCGAATCTCCGGTCGTCGAGGGGAACCACGTTGTATTTGACTGCCTCGATGAGCCACAGCCGCTGCATGTCGGCCAGCTTCTGGGGGTTTTCCGCGGCCAGATTGTGAGCCTGGGTCCAGTCGTCTGGGCCGTACAGCTCCCAGACATCGTCGTCGAACGCCGGCGGCGGGTCGGTCGTCCAAGGGATGCTGTGTCTGGTGACCGCCGTCCAGCCCTTGTAATAGATGCCGCGGTTGCCGAACATCTCGAAGTACTGGACCTGGTGTGTCTCGGGAGCCTCACCGTCGCGCAGGGTGGGCAGCATACTGACGCCCTCCAGCGGCGCCTGCTGGATACCGTTCACCGAGATCGGTGCGGGCAGTCCGGCCGCCGCCAGGATGGTCGGGGCGACATCGATCACGTGATGGAACTGATTGCGGGTCTTGCCCTTGTCGGCGAAGCCATTGGGCCAATGCACGATGGTGCCGTTACGGGTACCACCCCAGTGCGAGGCCACCTGCTTGGTCCACTGATATGGCGTGTTCATCGCGTGCGCCCAGCCCACCGCGTAGTGGTTGTAGGCGTTCGGTGTGCCGAAGTCGTCGATCTTGGACAGCAGGAACTCTGTCGTTTCGATGCCCGGCATCCCGTTGAGCATGCACATTTCGTTGAACGAGCCCTGCAAGGTGCCTTCGGCCGAGGCGCCGTTGTCGCCGATAATGTAGTAGATCAGCGTGTCGTCCAGGACATTCAGGTCTTCCAGGGTGTCGATGATGCGGCCCAGCTCGTGGTCGGTTTGCTCGAGGAATCCGGCGTAGATCTCCATCTCGCGGGCCAGCACCGGCCTCACCTCGGCGGGCATGTCGTCCCACGCCGGGATCTCGTCGTGCCGCGGGGTCAGATCCGCGTCTGCGGGCACCACACCGAGTTCCTTCTGCCGAGCAAGGATCTGTTCGCGCGCCACGTCCCAGCCGGCATCGAACTTGCCCCTGTACTTATCCGACCACTCCGTGGGCACATGATGCGGAGCGTGGGTGGCGCCGGGCGCCCAGTACACAAAGAATGGCTTGTCCGGCATCATCGCCTTCTGCTGGCGCACCCACGTGATCGCGCGGTCGGCGAGATCCTCGGTGAGGGTGTAGCCCTCCTCCGGTGACTTTTCCGGCTCCACCGGCGCGGTGCCCTCATATAGGCCGGGGTAGTACTGGTTGGCCTCACCGCCGATAAAACCGTAGAAGTACTCAAATCCTGAGCCGGTGGGCCACTGGTGGAACGGACCGACGGGGGAAACCTCCCACACTGGCACCTCGTGGCACTTGCCGAACTGCGCGGTCGAATATCCGTTGAGCATCAACGTTTCGGCGACCGGCGCCTTGTCCTTGGGTCGGATGCTGCTATAACCCGGCGCCGAGGTGGCCATCTCGGTGATGCCACCCATGCCCACCGAGTGGTGGTTGCGACCGGTCAGCATTGCTTGACGCGTTGGCGAGCAAAGCGCCGTGGTGTGAAAGCGATTGAGCTTGAGCCCGCCGGCCGCCAGCCGCTCGGCCGTCGGTGTGTTGCACGGACCTCCGAAAGCCGACGAGGCACCAAACCCGACGTCGTCGAGCAGCACGATCAGCACATTGGGCGCGCCCGCCGGCGGGCGCAGCGGAACGATCGGCGGATAGGTGGTGTCGGGGTCCTTGGCGTCATAGGTCGTCACGCCAACATGCTTGACGTCGGGAATGGGCAAGATGTCGCGGCGCACCGCGTCCTGCGCTGGCGTCGAAGCGCCGGCCTCGTCATCGGGCTTGTGGCCGTTCGGCTCAATTGACCGATTTGCCATGATGATCCTTTCCTAACGACTTGGGATTACAGGCGTGCCGACAGATGTGGTCTGCACGGGCCGGTGCCCGGTCAGATTCAACTCGCGCCTTCTCTCATCCGAAGGGATTGACGCCGGCTTGCGGGGGCGACCTGGTGATCGCCTTGGCCCGAGACGTTCAGACTAGGCCGATGGCCGTGCCTACGGAGCCATTTATTGACTTCAGTCAAACGCATGCAGTTCCCATTACGAAACGTGCCGTGCGCGTTTGGATTTCGCAGCAACGTACAGCCAATAGTCAGGGATTGGTCTACAGCGGGGATCTCCGGGCGGCCGCCTCGATCCACGCCTGGCGACCACCCCATCGAGCAGGTGTGCTGTTCACCAAAATTTTCTTGCGGATTTGGCCGGTCGGGCGGCGGTGTGGACGGGGTTGTACCAACATCTATTGGTGCCCACGAACCGTTTGACCGCTGCTGGAGACATCCCCGATACCGGCATTCCGCCAGGGTTGGCCTCCGGTATGACGATGGCCGAGCAGTACGACTGGCATCAGGCCTATCTTCGTCGCCACCGCGTGTCGAGGCGGAACTTTTTGCGGGGATCGGCGGCCCTGGCGGCGGTGGCCGCGGTGGGGATTTCACCGTTCGGTCGCCGCGCCTACGCGCAGGATGCGCCGCTGGCGATAGCAAACCGGCGGGTGGGGTACGGCTCCGACGCGTCCAGCCAGTTGCGCCTTGCCGCGCAACTGTCGGGCAACCCGGGCGGCATCAAGATTCTTGTCGACCACGGCCCGACATCTGCGCTGGGGGCCACGGTTGAGGCCGAGGTCCGCAACCTGGTGACTCAGATCCCGGCCAGCGGTGGCGGTGTACTGGCGGCCGAGCAGTTTTACATCCACGCCTCTGTGAACGGCCTGCCCGGCGGCACGCCGCACTTCTACCGATGGCGCACCGCGGACGGGTTCGCTAGCGACATCTGCTCGGCCGCGACCGCGATGCCGAGCGCGCGGGATGCGGTGGGCCCGTTCCGGTTCACGATGATGGGTGACCAAGGCACCGATGACACGCCGGCGCTGCCGCCCGGGATCGCTCGTGGTGACTACGACGACAGTTACTACAAGCCCGACAACGATCCCACGGTTCCGCATACGGAAAACGTGCTGAACCAGATCATTGCGTCCCGACCAGACTTTCACGTGCTGGCCGGGGACATCGCCTACGCAGATCCCTCCGGTGCGGGCAAGCCGGACACGTTCGTACCGTCAGGCGGCCGTCTGCCGGGTGGCTTCGACAAGTTCGACCCGTTTGTCTGGGATGTGTACCTCGGGTCTATCGAAGCCAGCGCCTCGACGACGCCATGGATGTTCGCCACCGGCAATCACGACATGGAAGCTGCCTACCCGACGCACGGCTACGGGGGACTTCTTGCGCGCCTGGATTTTCCGGGCAATGGCCCTGCCGCGTGCCCGTCCGTGTATTCGTTCGTGTACGGCAATGTCGCGGTGCTCTCGCTGGACGCAAACGACGTCAGTTACGAGATCAAAGCAAACACCGGCTACTCGGGCGGTACCCAAAACACTTGGGTGCAACGGACATTGGCCGCGCACCGCGCCAACCCGGACATCGACTTCATCGTCTGTTTCTTTCATGAGTGCGCGTACTCGACCACCGAGACGCATGCCAGTGATGGGGGAGTGCGGGCGGCCTGGTGTGACCTATTTGATCGGTATCGGGTCGACATGGTGCTGCAAGGTCACAACCATGTCTTTGAACGCACGGATCCGATACGGGCGGGCAAACCAACGACGGTCGCCGCCGACAACGCGACCGTCTACCCCGAGACCGACGGCACCGTGTACTACACGGTCGGATGCGGCGGCCGGCCACGATACAACTTTCAGCCCGGTGAGCTGGAAACCTACCGGGGCAATGAGCTCGATGACACGTTTGTGCCCAACAGCTATGTCTGGACCGCCTCGGGCGGCAAACAGGACGAGGCGGTCGGCTGGTCGCGGGTGCGCTTTCGCAACAACTATGCCTTCATCCGGGTCGACGTCCGCCCGGGTTCCTTCATCAGCGAAATGGACGTGGTGGCCGTCGACGAGTACGGCCGCGAGTTTGACAAACTTACGTTCCGTCGCGACGTCCGCGTGTAGGCTCGCCTGGATCAGGAGTTCCTGAGGATGACGAGCTGCTGAGTCGCTCTGGTCATGGCGACATAGCGGTCGACAGCTCCTTGGATGCCCGTGCCGAACACGTCGGGATCGACGAGGACGACCAGGTCGAACTCAAGCCCCTTCGATAGCTCTGGGGTCAGCGACTGGACACGCGAGGTCGCGTGGAACGTCGGGTCGCCGATGACGCAGGCGATCCCTTCGGCATGCGCGGCGAGCCAGGTGTCGAGGATCGAACCCAGCTCCGAAGCGGCGCCATGTAGGACGGGAATGTCAGTGCTGCGGATCGACGTCGGCACGTTGGCGTCCGGAAGCACGGCCCGGATGACCGGCTCGGCTTCCGCCATCACCTCTTCGGGCGTTCGGTAATTGATGCTGAGGGAGGCCAGGTTGATCCGGTCGAGGCCTACCCGCTCGAGCCGTTCCTGCCATGACTCCGTGAACCCGTGCCGGGCCTGGGCTCGGTCCCCGACGATGGTGAAGCTTCGGGACGGGCAGCGGCGCAGCAGCATCTGCCACTCTGCGTCGGTCAATTCCTGGGCCTCGTCCACGACGATGTGCGCGAACGGGCCGGCGAGCAGGTCGGGGTCGGTGCGGGGCAGTGCGGTCTCGTCGACCAGGGCATCTTGCAGGTCCTCCCCGCGCAGCATCGACATCACGAGCAGCTCGGAGTCGTCGCCCGCGATCAGGTTGTCAACGACCTGGTCCATGCGCTCACGTTCGGCGGCGACGGTGGCGTTGTATTCGCGCAGACGTCGTGATACCTCCGGGTCGCCGAGTCGCTGCCGTGCTGCATCCAGCAGCGGCAGGTCTGACACCGTCCAGTTCTGGGCGTCCGCGCGCTGTAGCTTCCGAACGTCGTCGGGACTGAGCCAGGGCGCACACTTGTGCAGGTAGGCGGGTACCGACCACAGGTCCGCGACGAGGTCGGCCGGCTCGACCAATGTCCATGCGTTGTTCAGGGTCGTGCGCAGTTCGTCGTTCTGCCGCAACGACTTCCGCACCTGGGCCGCCGGAACATCACCGTGATACCTGCCCATCAGGATCGTGAGCAGCACCTCCCAGATCTGGTCGCGCGCTTCGTTGTGCGGGGTACCGGTTTCTGGTGCATGGAACGCCTCGGCCCAATCGTCGGCGCTCAGCGGGATGTCGGCCCCCTCGGTCGTGACCGTCATTCCCTTGGTGGGCGGCTCCTCGTAGAACCTGACGGCTGTTTCGATCGCCTCCACCAGGCCCGCCGACGCCTTGAGCCGGGCCACGTGCGGGTCGGTCTCGACCGTTGCCCCCGCTCCCTCGGTGACGAGATCCCGCAGGGTGCAGGTCTGCACTCCCTCCTCTCCCAGACTGGGTAGGACGTCGGCGACGTAGGCCAGGTAGGGCTGGTGCGGGCCGACGAACAGCACCCCGCCCCGGGCGTGACCGAGCCGGGGATCGGAGTAGAGCAGGTAGGCGGTGCGGTGCAGAGCGACGACGGTCTTACCGGTACCGGGACCGCCGTCGACGACGAGAACGCCGCGCGATCCCGCGCGGATGATGGCGTCCTGGTCGGCTTGGATGGTGGCGAGCACGTCGCGCATCCGGGCCGAGCGGTTGCCGCCCAGACTGGCGATGAAGGCGGACTGGTCATCGAGTGCGGCGTTGGCTGCAAGCCCGTCGGCGGTGAACACCTCGTCCCAGTAGTCGCTGATCCGGCCGCGGGTCCAGCGATACCTGCGGCGACGCGTCAGGCCCATCGGGTTGGCGTGGGTGGCGCCGAAGAACGGCTCAGCAGCGGGGGTGCGCCAATCGATGAGCAGTTGATGGCCTGCGCTGTCCATCAGGCCGAGTCGTCCGACGTACACGGGATCGGGATCTTCGTCGCTGACCATGTGCCCGAGGCACACGTCCAAACCGAAGCGGCGCAGAGTGCGCAAGCGAGCGGTCACCCGGTGTATCTCCATGTCGCGGTCCATCGCCGCCTGACCCAAGCCGCCGGGTGACCTGCGCAGGGCATCGAGGCGGGCGAAGAGGTCGGCGATGGATTCGTCGAGGCTTTCCGCGATGGCCGTGAAGTGCTGCTCGTCGCCGGCGATCAGCGTCGGGTCAGCCTTGGGGGCGAGGCGGGCGGGAAGGTCGAAGGCGCTGGTGTCATCCAAACTTCGGCGCAATTCGTGCCCTCGTTTCCGTCAATTCTGGCTTCGGCCAGCGATTTTGCGTCATGACCCGGCTCTTGCCGCAAGCCCCCGGTGCGCTATCTGACTGCCCGACAAGTCTTCTAGGCGCGTGACCGGCCTGCCGCTACCTGACCTGCCGGTGCGCTCGCGGTGCTTGCACCCCGGCCAGCAGCAGGGTCGGCGCATGCCGTCCTCCAGCTCCTCCTGCGTCCGGCGAATGCGGCGCTCTCGGGTGGTTTCCTGCTTGGCATCCTCGACCCAGCAGATGAACTCATTGCGCGCCAAGGGCGTGATGTCCTTCCAGGCGGCCAGTGCCGTGGCGTTGGCGATTAATGCTTTGCGCAGGTCTGCCGGCAGCTTGTGTACAACACCACCGGGCACTCGCTGGCTGCTCACAAAGGCCAGGGTAGTCGCAGCCGAGCGCTACATTCGCGAACGACGACGCCCATCGCCGGAAACCCCGCCCGGAAAGGTGGGCGAGTCGCGGGTAATCGCTCTAAACTGCGGGAATGTCGGCCGAGGGCTCCGTTTCATCAATGGCCCCGCCCGCACTCGTGGTACGGACCAAAGGGGTGGTCCGCAGGTTCATGCCCCGTGGGTCCTACGCGGTCGGGCGTGATCCGGCGTCTGACGTCCCCATCGATGACGCACGGGTGTCGTGGCGCCATGGTGTGCTGAGCACCGACGAGAACGGCTGGATCTTCGCGGACGTCGGGAGCATGAACGGCACGTTCGTAAACGCCCGGCGGATCCGACTCGCGACCATCGAGGGCGAGACCCTGTTCCGGCTGGGCAACGCCGAGAGCGGAGCCGAGCTGGCCTGCTGGGTGCCGCCGGCGATCGAACAGCGCGAGCGGTGTCGATCGCGAGCCGAGCTCGATCATCACCATGGGGACCCGGAAGGTGCGGATCGGCCGAGCCCCCGACAATGACATCGTCCTGCCGGATCTGATCGTCTCGCGGCACCACGCGGAATTTCGCGAGATGGGCGACGGACGGTACGAGATCGTCGATCTCGGTGGCCACAACGGCACGTTCGTCAATGGCCGGCGCGTCAATTCCGTGGCGCTGAGGGAAAGCGACATCGTCGGAATCGGGCGTGCGACTTTTCGCCTTGTCGGAAACGAACTCCGGGAATTCGTCGACACCGGCGACGTCTCGCTGATCGCTCAGGAACTCACCGTTCGTACCCCCCAGGGCAAGGTCCTGCTCGACAAGGTCAGTTTCTCGGTGCCCGAGCGCTGCCTCGTGGGCGTCATCGGGCCGAGCGGAGCGGGCAAGTCCACCCTGCTCGGCGCCGTCACCGGCACCCGCCCCGCGACCGAGGGCAACGTCTGGTACGACCATCGCGACCTTTACAGCCACTACGCGGAGTTGCGGCACCGGATCGGGCTGGTCCCACAGGAAGACATCCTGCACACCCAGCTGGCGACACGGCGCGCATTGCGGTACGCCGCGGAATTGCGGTTCCCCGGCGACACCAGCGCCGCCGAACGCGACCGGCGCGTGGACGAGGTGGTGGAGGGCCTCGGTCTGAAGGCGCACGCCGAGACGCGGATCGACCAGCTGTCCGGCGGCCAGCGCAAACGGGTGAGCGTCGCGCTGGAGCTCCTCACCAAGCCGTCGCTGCTGTTCCTTGACGAGCCGACCTCCGGCCTGGATCCGGGCCTGGACAAGTCGGTCATGGAGATGATGCGTGACCTCGCCCGCGACGGCCGCACGATCGTGGTCGTCACACACAGCGTCGCCAACCTCGACACCTGCGACCGGCTGCTCGTCCTCGTGCCGGGCGGCCGGGTCGCCTTCTACGGGCCGCCGGCCGAGGGCCTGACGTTCTTCGGCAAGTCGAGCTGGGCCGAGGTCTTCCAGGCGTTCGACCGCGAGCCGGGCCGCAACTGGGCCGCGGAGTTCCAGGTCTCACCCCTGTACACGCGATATGTCACCGCAGGACTGGACCACGGCGTCCCGGCTCAGGAACGCAACCCGTCCCCGCCGGCCCAACCGCCGCGGCAGCAGGGCCGTCTAGCGCAGCTCAGCACGTTGTGCCGCCGCTACCTGGCCGTCATCGCGTCCGAGCGCAGCTACCTGGCTGTGCTCGCCATCCTGCCGGTGATCCTCGGCGCGCTGATACGCGCGGTGCCGGCCCAGTACGGCCTGGCCGGGCCGCCCGGCCAGAACGCCGATATCTCGTCAGTGTTGCTCACTCTCGTCGTAGGCGCCTGCCTGATGGGCGCGGCCAACTCTGTACGCGAGCTGGTCAAGGAGCGCGTTATCTACCAGCGCGAACGTGCGGCGGGCCTGTCGGCCGGGATCTACCTGCTCTCGAAGATCCTCATCCTCGGCCTGATCACAGGCGTGCAGGCGATCCTGCTGGTCGTCATCGGCCTGGCCGGCCGCGCGATGCCGGCACACGGGGCGCTGACCTCACCGCTGCTGGAGTTGATGCTGTCGATGGCGGGGCTGGCCATCGTATCCATGGCGATGGGCCTGCTGATTTCCGCGTCGGTCAGCTCATCGGAGAAGACGATGCCGCTTTTGGTGCTCCTCACCCTGGCGCAGGTGATCCTCTGCGGTGCACTCGTCGCCCTTCCGGGCAAGATCGGGCTGGAGCAGCTCTCCTGGCTGGTGCCGTCGCGCTGGGGAATGGCCGCCACCGCGTCCACCGTGGACCTGAACACCCTGCAACCGCCTGTGCATAACGCGCCACCCGACTCGCTGTGGCGACACACCCGCGCGACGTGGCTTACAGACATGGGCGTGCTGGTCGGGCTCGGAGTGGCCTTCCTGGCCATCACCTGGTGGCAGCTCGAACGCCTGCGTCCGGGCCGGAAGGGCCGGCTCTGACCGGTGCGCGCCTCGAGACAGACCTAGACAGACACTTAGGAGAAGTCCAACGCGTCCATAGTCGCGACAGCACCCTCGTGGGTGGGCCGGTTGGCGCCGCCGATGATGTAGACGGTGTCGCCGACCGCGGTGACCACCTCGGCGTGCCGCGCTTCGGGCAACGGCGCCAGCTTGGTCCATTTTCCTTGGCCGATGTCGTACATCTCGACCGCGTCGAGTACCTGGGTGGGATCCTCGCCACCGGCCGTCACGATGCGCCCGTCGATGTAGGCGGCGCCGAAGCTTCCGCGCGGGGTGGGCATGTCGATCAGCGTGCTCCAACTGTTTGATGCCGGATCGAACCGGTTGAATGCGGCGGAGTTCTTGTCGGCGGACAAGAACCGCCCCCCGACCACGTACACGTACGTGCCGTCGGACACCGCGGCCAAATGCTCCCGCGGAGTCGGCAGGTCGGGTGCGTCACTCCACGAGTTTCCGTCGAAGACCTCGGTCTGCGGGACGAGCTCCTTGTTGTTCTGACCGCCGACGACGACCAGCTTGTCATGGGCGACAGCCGCCCAGGAGGCCGCTCGGGCGTGCTTGAGGGGCGGTAGCTCCACCCAATTGTTTGCTCGCAGCACGAACACCTTGTTCGAGGCCTGCGCGATGTTGTCGCTCGCACCCCCGATGACCACCACTTCGCCGCGGTAGGTTGCCGCCGCTGCATGGTGTAGAGGGATGGGCAGCGGTGGCCCCGGCTGCCAGGTTCCGGTCTGCGGGTCGTAGCTTTCGACGGTCTGCAGCGCAGCTCCCTCGCGAAGGCCGCCCATCACCCAGACCTTGCCGTTGAGCACGGTCCACGCCATCATCAGCCTTGCGGTCGGCGCGTCCGGCAGGGGCCTCCACTGCGGCGCAGGCTGCAGTTCGCGCGGCGCCAGCTTCAGCGTTTCCGCCACCGAGGTCAGGCGGCCATCAGCGGCGTCGGTCGACCCGCCGATCGCATACACGGATTTTTCTACGGCAGCGACTCCCATGCCATGCCGCGCGGTCGCCATGTCGGGCAATCCGGCCCATGATCGCGAGGTCAGATCGAACGCCGCCACACTCTTGAGGACTTGGCCCGCGGAGAGGCCGCCGACGGCAACGAGACGTCCGTCGGCGATCGCCACACCGAGGTCGCTGCGTGCCTGCGGAAGGTCCGGCAGGGACATCCAGGTGTTGGCGGCCGGGTCATACGCCTCGACGGTCTTGAAATCCGTGTTCCCGTTGCTTCCGCCCACCACGTACATCAGCTTGGCATCCGACGCCGCGGCCAGCATCTGCCGCGGGGTCGGTATAGGTACGCCGAGCGTCCATGTATTGCCGTCGAAGATCTCGGTGGTGTTCAGGGGTGCCCCGTCCGCGTTGACACCGCCCGTGACGATGATGCGGTTCTCGACGACCGCTGCCGCCGCTGCCGCTCGGGGCTGCAGCATGTGCGGCAGCTCCACCCAGCGACCATTGACCACCCGCCAAACCTGGTCGCTGGCTACCCTATTGGCGCCCACGGTCTTCCAGCCCCCGAGCACGATCGGGTTGCCCTGCCATGTCACCGACATCGCATGTTGAACGGGAACCGGCAGATCGTCGCCTGCCTTCCAGCTGTCGATGGCCGGGTCGTAGCCCTCGTGCCGCCCGCTGATAGTGCCGTCTGCTGCAATCCCACCAAAGATCCAGATCGTGCCGTCGGCCTGTGTGGTCGCCACGGCATCGCGGTCGATGCGCGCGTTCGTGATCGGCTGCCACGGGCCTTGCACCTCGGTCGCCGGTGCAGCCGCGCCGCTCTGTTGGGTGCTGCCGCTGTGGCGCGTGACCAGGAAAACGATGCCGGCCCCCACCAGCAGCACCACCACCGCGGCTGCCGCGATCCACAGCATCAGCGTGCGATTCGGCGTTGTCTTCTTCGTGAGCGGCTCGGACCACACCTTCCCCTGCGGCCCGGGTGGCGCCCACTGATTCGGCGGGACCTGGTTTACGCCCGCACTCCTCGGAGTGCTCATCGAGGGTGCGGTGTGTGAGCGTGTCGGGCCTGGACCCTTCGCGGTGCCGGTCGGCGGCGGGGTGTACACCTGGGTCGCCTGAAGGGAGCTTGGTGGATTCGCGACCGGGGCGCCGGTCGGGGGTGGGGTGTACACCTGGGTCGCCTGAACGGAGCTTGGCGGTTTGACGACCGGGGTGTCCGGTTCCGCAGTGTGTGCGCGAATCGAGCCTCGACTCACGATGGAAGTCGTTTCAGCGATGTCGGTGACCCGAGTCGCGTCAGCGGGCCCAGCCTGCTGGCTCGCCGGCCCGGCCGGCTGGCTCGTCGAGGGACGGGAATACGCCCTGGTTTCGCCGATATCGGCGGAAAGTGCCATCGAGACTGGTGCCAGCCCGTTCTCGCGCTCCGCCGCCTGTAACTCGCTGCCTAAATCCTCCGCCGACGCCTGTCGTTTGGCGGGGTTCAACGACATGGCCCGCTCGATCACCGTGCACACATTTGCGGGGATCTCCGCAAGACGAAGATCCGGCACTGATCTCGAACTGACCCGCTGGTAATACGCAATGAGATCCTCGCCGCTCTTGCGTGCGTGCGCCGCGGTCCCGGCGAGGAGCGCGTAGATGGTGGCGCCGAGTGAGTAGAGGTCGGACGCGACCGTTGGCAGACCTCCGGTCAGCAGCTCGGGCGCGGTGTAGGACACGGTTCCGGTGAAATGCCCGGCCGCCGTTCGGAATCCGCCGGTGATGCGTGCGAGCCCGAAGTCACTCAGAACCGGCTCGCCGTAATCGTTCACAAGCACGTTGGCGGGCTTGATATCACGGTGCAACGTGGAAGTCCTGTGCGCCATTTCCAGTGCGCCGCATAGCTTCACGCCGATCTGCAAGGCTTCCGGCCACGGGATCGGGCCCGTCTGGCGCAGTTGCTGCGCCAGCGAGCCCGCGGCGTAGTACGGCATCACAATGAATAGCCGATTGCTCGGGGTCACGCCGACTTGCAGGACATGCATGATGTTCGGGTGGCCGGACAGCCCGCCCATCGCGTAACCCTCGCGCAGGAAACGCGCCCGGTTGTTCTCGTCGATACCGGACTCGAGCAGCTTGACCGCGACGCTGCGCCCCAAAGAAGTCTGATAGCACCGATAGACCGTGGCGAAGCCGCCTCGACCGATCTCCCGGGCGTCGACGAATCCGGCCGAGGCCAGCTCTTCGGCGACCGCCCCCGACGCTGGAGTCGAGCTGTCGTCCATCCGTTTTCCGGCCATTTCTGCAGCTGACCCTTAGTTTGAGGCTGTGGTTGGCGAACTTCAACAGTACCGAGCACGAACCCGGCCGAAAGGGTTTCTGACTGTTTCTGTTAGATCGCTGATATAACCATGCCCGGACGGAATTCCGCCTTAATTGCACCCGGCGGCGTTGACCCATCTGCCGTTGTAGCTCACGCATCCGGTGACATTCGGGGGCGGCGGGGGGTCGTATGGCATTGGGGCGTAGTAGGCGGGAGGGGGAACCCAGGGCGCAACGGCGTCGGCGACGCTCGCGCACCCGCTCACCTGGACCCGCCGCCCGGCGCTGGCGCAGACGTCGGCGCCGGCGACACCCGTTGGCTGGATGGTGAGAATCCCGCCGGGGACGGCAGCGATGGCCAATGCAATTGCTGCCGCGACGGTGAATGAACGTGTCCAGTGAGACATATCGAGTGCCACTTTCCTAGGAGCCGCAGCGGCTTCGCAGATCGGTGAGGGGCTGGCGAATCGCGTTGATGTCGGACTGGACCTGCGGGTTGGCGTCCATGTAGGTCTGAACGCGGTCATGGATTTCCGCGGTCGGCCGTCCACGCAGGCTGGTGAAGAAGTCGTTCACGTCCGGGTGGCTGAACAAGTAATCGCCCATCGCCGTTCCGACGGTGCCCGACGCCACCGCCAGGTCAGCGGCCGTGCAGTTGGGCGGCGGTACCGGAGGCGCCGGATCAGCAGAGGCAACCGATGCACCCCCGATCAGCATCGCCCCGACTGCGATCACCCCGACCGCTGCGCTGCGCAGCGCACGTCCTGACACCAACATGGGTAACTCCCTCACTCGGTGGTCAGAGACGACCATCCGCCCAGCAAGCTAAACACAATCGAGGAGGGAAATATCGCGAGTGACGATTTCACCGCCGCTTCCGGCCCGCGCCTTGTTTTCCGAGGAACTCACCACAGCAGTAACATGGACCCCGTCTGTCACAGCTGTTGCGGAGGTCGCATGCGTAGCCGATGGAAACCCCAGGTCCGCGCGTTGAGTCTGGCTGTCGCCGTTGCGCTGGGCGGCGTCGCTCCAGCGGTTTCACAGGCTGATCCTGCCCCTGCGGTGAAGGATTTCTCCAGACCCGCCATCGTGATCTTGGGTTATGGCCTCAACCCGGACGGCAGCATGCGCGTGATTCTCCGGCGCCGTGTCCTCACGGGACTCGCCGTCGCACAGTTCTTTCCCCAATCGCCGATCATCGTGACCGGAGGCAACCCGCAAAATGGCGTCACGGAAGCCGAGCAGATGCAAAGGATGTTGCTGCTCTTAGGCTTTCCAAGCGACAGAATCATTGTGGAGAGCAACGCCACCAGCACCGTCCAGAACGCCCAGTTCTCGGTACCGCTCGCGAAACAAGCGGGCACCTCGGGCATCATCCTGGTGACGTCCACAACGCATCAGGGACGCGCGGATGGGGATTTCGCTGACGCGGGCGGCAATCTTCTCGCGACGGTGAGCTATCCGGACGGGAATCCTTCGACCAATATCTTTCAATTTGCGCACGACGCAATCAGCCCGTTTGTGAACGTGGGCTAGCGACGCTGTAAAAACGGACAGTCCTCGCTGCTGATCGCTGTTAGCAGTCACATCGACGGCGGCGACGGCTCGGTCAACGATGGAACTACTTCGCACAGAGGTCAATCCGATACTCGCGTCCTAGAGTATTGATGCAACGGCGACCTGACGGGAGTTGATCATGCCTGCTGTGACGGCCGACTATTTGGGGTTGCCCCGGCTCGACGCGCCGCCGCGGGATGCTGTCGAGCGTCCGGTACTGAGCGTGACCACGGCGCCGACTGGACTTGAAGGCGAGGGCTTTCCCGTCCACCGGGCTTTCGCCGAGGTGTCACGTGCGCTGCTGGATCCGTTCGTGCACATGGACCAGATGGGCGCGGTGCACTACGCGCCCGGTGAGCCCAAAGGCACACCGTGGCACCCACATCGGGGGTTCGAAACCGTGACCTACATGATCGACGGTCGCTTTCAGCACCAGGACTCGCATGGGGGCGGTGGGATGATCGAGGACGGGGCCACCCAATGGATGACGGCCGGTTCGGGGATCCTGCATATCGAGACGCCGCCGGAGGCCCTGGTGATGTCGGGCGGCCTGTTCCATGGCGTGCAGTTGTGGGTGAATCTGCCCGCGAAGGAGAAGATGATTCCGCCGGCCTACCAGGGCATCGACGCCGCCGCGGTGAAGCTGGCGGTATCCGCCGATGCGGGCGCGTTGGTTCGGGTGATTGCCGGCGAGGTCGGTGGCCACCGGGGCCCGGGGTCGACGCACACGCCCATCATTCTGATTCATGCGACCGTTTCGCCGGGCGCGCGACTGCAACTGCCGTGGGATCCGTCCTTTAATGCGCTCATCTACGTTCTTGCCGGTGCTGGCCGGGTGGGCACCGAGGGGCGACCGGTGCACGACGGTCAGCTGGTGGTGTTCGGCCGCGGCGACTGGTTCGAGGTCCGCGGTAATGACCACCAAGACTCGCAGAGTCCGGCCTTGGAGCTGCTTATCTTGGGCGGCCAGCCCATTCGCGAACCTGTCGCGGCGTATGGACCCTTTGTGATGAACACCAAGGCCGAACTGGGGCAGGCCCTGGAGGACTTCGAGGCGGGGTTGTTCGGTCAGATTCCGGCTGACGCGCTGATGCCCCACGTGCCCGACCCGGCCCCGATACGCACCGAGAGAACCGGGATCTGAGGGGTAGCCTTCCAACCGAGTCAATCAACGAACTGTGCGAGGCAACGAGATGAACGGTCCGGTGCGGACCTATGACTGGCCGTCCCTGATGGTGAATGAATGGACGGCCACCCGCGACACCTTGCACATGTGGGCTCAGATTGTCGGCAAGATCCGGATGGTTCACATGCCGCTGATAAACCACTGGTGGCAAGTGACGTTGTATGTGAGTCCCAGGGGATTGACCACCGGCGCAGTTCCGTACGGCGGTGCGGTTTTCGACATGGAGTTCGACTTCGTCAGCCATCTCCTTGCGATCCGGGACAGTGACGGCGGTCAGGCGGCGGTGCAGTTGGCGGCCAAACCGGTCGCGGAGTTTTACGGAGAGACGCTCTCGGCGCTCGACAGTCTCGGCATCGAATCACACATCGTCGGCCAGCCCAACGAGGTAGACCCCGCTATCCCGTTCGCTGAGGACTATCGGCACGCTGAATACGATCCCGATGCAGCGCGCGCGTTCTGGCAGCAACTGGTGCAGGCACACCGTGTCATGACAAACTTTCGCGCTGCGTTCGTCGGAAAGGCCAGCCCCGTCCAATTCTTCTGGGGTGCTATGGATTTGGCCTGTACAAGATTTTCCGGGCGGCCCGCCCCTCCGCACCCGGGAGGAGCCCCTAACTGCCCGGACTGGGTGATGGTGGAGGGGTACTCACGGGAGCTCAGCAGCTGTGGCTTTTGGCCAGGAGGCGGCAAGGAGGGCGCGTTCTACTCGTACGCATACCCCGAGCCGGACGGTTTCGCCGGCTACCGCGTTGAACCGAATACCGCCTACTACAGCGACGAACACAAAGAATTCCTGCTGCCCTACGAGGCCGTTCGCACCGCCGATGACCCCGACCACGCGCTCGCCCGGTTCTTGCAGACCACCTACGAGGCGGCCGCCGAGCTCGGCGGCTGGGACCGCAGCACACTCGAAGACGACCCGAACCGCCTGCCTCCGCTGTCCACGCGCCGCAGTTAGTCACGCTCGGGCGTGTCGGCTGCGCTATATAAGCTGGCGGTGCACCTCGAACACGAGACAAAGTGGCTCTTCGTAATCGGGAGTGCACCTAAGGCTCGGGATATCCCGGTGGCGGGTTCGTGTCGTTGAGCTGAGGCGGGGTCCCGGTGGGTGACGATTCGGGTTCCAACGCACGACCACCACACCACCGAGGTGACCCATGCCTGAGGCTACTGCTTGCGCGCCGTCTGTTGTTGCCGACACGATCATGCGCACCATTGAGTTGGGCGTGATGATCACAGATGCCGCCGTCGACGAGGACCAGGCAACGATCTTCTGCGCTCCGGTTGCGCGTGATGCGCGCTGCCCGGACTGCGGTCGCCACGGTCGTTACCGCGACACCGTCACCCGGCCACTGGCCGATCTGCCGGTCGCCGGCTACCCGTTGGTGTTGCGCGTGGCCGTACCCCGCTACCGCTGTACCACCGTCGACTGTGGTCGCACAGTGTTCAATCAGGACCTCGGAAAACTGGCGGCGCCGCGGGCTTCGACGACCCGACGGTGTGCCCGGTATGTGTTGCGGCGGTTATTGATCGACCGCACCACCATCTCGGCCATCGCCGCCGAGTTGGGCGTGTCCTGGCACACGGTGAGCACGATCGCGATGCGCACGACCGCCGGCTTGTGGCCGCGGCCAATGCTGATCGTCTGGCCGGGGGGCGAGTGATCGGCGTCGACGAACACCGCTGGGCGCCCCGACGAGTCGGTGCTGAGGGATTCGTCACGCTGATCATCGACCTCACCCCAGTGCACGATCGCAGCGGTCCGGCGCGACTGCTCGACATGGTCACCGGACGGTCAGCGACCGCGCTGGCCACCTGGCTGGCTGCCCAACCCGCCGACTTCGCCGCCGGAGTCGAGGTGGTGGCGATGGACGGGTTCGCCGGCTACAAGACCGCCGCCACCAATGTGGTGCCAGATGCGGTCACGGTGATGGACCCGTTCCACGTCGTCGCGTTAGCCGGGGCCAAGCTCGACCTGATCCGCCAACGTGTTCAGCAACGGACCCTCGCCCGACGCGGCCACACGGGGGATCCGTGGTATGGGATCCGGCGCATCGCCCGCACCCGCATCCAGCTGCTCTCAGCCCGCCAGTACAACCGTCTGACCAGCGTGCTTGACGCCGACGAACACATCGCCGTCAAGGTCGCGTATGTGATCTATCAGAAGATCATCGCCGCCTACGCTGACTCGAACCGTCGCCGCGGGAAACACGTAATGACCAGGCTGATCGATTCGATCCGCCGCGGTGTGCCCGTCGGACTCGAGGAGATCGCCCAACTGGGCCGCACCCTGTGGCGCCGCCGCGGCGACATCCTGGCGTTCTTCGACCATCACGTCTCCAACGGGCCCACCGAAGCCATCAACGGCCGCTTAGAGGCGCTGCGCCGCAACGCCCTCGGATTCCGCAACATCACTCACTATCGAATCCGTTCACTGCTGCACAGCGGCGCACTCCACGCACTCGTCAATGCGCTCTGAATTTACGACGGGCCGGTGATGGCACTGGTGAGCGGTGTTTTTTGGGCGTGCATCGGTGACTTATTTGGTGTCGGTGACGACGACGATCTGACGGATGAAGGTGTTTTCCACGGCGGAGTGAAGGAGAAAATCGGCGACGTTTGCGCGGGATGCTGAGGGGAGGATCGGCAGATTTGTGACATTCTCGAGCACGGTAGCGGTGTATCGGGTGCTGTCCCGGTTGTTCAACGCCCCAGGGTATTCGAGGGTCCATTTCAGATCGCTCGCAGTCAAGAGAACTTCCGACGCGGCTTTGTCGGCGTATTTTTTGCGCAGCGCTGTGCGGAAGATCAGGCCAGCCAGAAATGATGCCTTGGCAAGAGAGTCGCCGACTCCGAACGCGGAGACGACGACGAAGCGATCGACCCCTGACGTTTTCGCAGAAGCGATGACGGCACGGATGGTGTCTGTGATCAACGTGGGGGTTTCGCGGACGTTTTTCACTCCGAGCGTGCTGATGACCGCGTCGTGGCCCTGGGCTGCCGTCGCGATCACGGCGGCGTCGGTGACGTCGCCCCTGACGATTTGAGCGCGAGAGTCAACGTTGGCGTCGGCCCGCCGAACGAGGGCGGTGACCTGGTGTCCCTGGTCGAGTGCCTTTTTGACGAAGGAGACGCCGGTGCGGCCGGTTGCTCCAAGGACAAGAAACTTCATAATATTTCACTTTCTGTTGAGGGATGAATGGGCGTGCTGGTGAATGCGGGTTTTGGGCCTGCATCGTGGCAACCACCCGTCCATCGCCGGGGAGAATCGTAAGAATCATTGACGATACTAGTCAACGAAGCTGACTAATGTCAAGGCGGAGTCGAAGCCTGCTGGCGCCCGCAGGCCCCTGGCGGCTCGGGCGAACGGGAAACGGGGGCGGAAGGCTCAGCGCGGCCGGGTTTACCGCTCGTAGGGGTCGGTGATCTCGCGGAGTTGATCCAGGATCTGGTGCAACAACGTGAAGTTGCGGGTGCCCAGGTAGGCCTTCCACTCCGCGAGGATCTCGTCGAGTGTCACCTTGGCCACCTCGCGCGCCCGCCGGCCACGTTGCTCGATCACGATCAATCGGGCGCGGCCATCCGTGGGATCGGGGACCCGGCGGACATAGCCCAAGCGTTCCAGTTGATCGACCAGCACGCCGGCGCTCTGCTTGCTCACTTGCGCCTGGTCCGCGAGGTCCGTGAGGCGCGAACCGTCCTGGGCGATGCGTTGAAACACCCGGCACTGGGCGAGGGTCCAGTCGTCGAATCCGGCGTCCTGGATGGCCCGGAAAATCCGGTCCTCGGTGTACCGGTACGGGATGAACAACGACACCCCTAGATCAACCCGCTGCTGGTCGTCCATGCCGCTCTCGGCTCCATTCGCCCACTCTGATCCCACGGGATTCACACCCCTACGCCAATGCTGCCGAGCCAGATCGCCGCACACCCGACCGCGGCGGCGCGTGCGCAGCGCTGCGCACGCGCCATCTGGCCCACAGCGAATTCGTACTTCTTGCTGCTGTCAACGGTACTGCTGTATGACTACGGTAGTAAAGATATCTTACTAGTGCGGCTGCTTGGAGGGTCGCATGACAAGGGGACCTGCCAATTCGCACCCAATGCAAACGTGCCGGAGATTACTAGTAACCCCGCGTATTCGTTTTCGTTTTCCGGCACTCTCGATTACGAAGAGCCGACAAAGTTCAGGTGTGCTTCTCGATGAGGCGCAACCGGTGGCTATCGGGATCATTTCTGCACTAACTCCGTTTGACGCGTCTGACCGTAATTTCGGGTCGGAGCGGGTCGAGCCCGCACCACCTGTGGCCACCAGAACCAGCGGCCAAGCAGCGCCGCGATCGACGGCGTCATGAACGCCCGAATCACCAAGGTGTCGAACAACAGGCCCACCCCGATCGTGGTGCCGATTTGGGCCACCACGGTCATCTCGCTGACCACCATCGACATCATGGTGAACGCGAATACCAGGCCGGCCGCGGTCACGACCGATCCGCTGCCCCCCATGGCGCGGATGATCCCGGTTTTGATCCCCGCCGGGATCTCCTCCTTCATCCGCGCCACCAGCAGCAGGTTGTAGTCCGAGCCGACCGCCAACAAGATGATGACCGTCATCGCCATCACCATGAACTGCAGGTCCTTGCCCAACAGGTGCTGCCAAATCAGAACGGACATGCCGAAGGACGCGCCGAGCGACACAACCACGCTGCCGACGATGACGCCCGCCGCGATGAGACTGCGAGTGATGATCAGCATGATGATGAAGATGAGTGTCAGCGCGGCGACGCCGGCGATCATCAGGTCGTAGTTGTTGCCTTCCTGCATGTCCTTGAACACCGACGCGGTGCCGCCGAGGTAGACCCTGGATCCTTCTAACGGGGTGCCCTTGATGGCTTCAAAGACAGCGCTTTTGATGGCATCAATACGCTTGATGCCGTCGGCGGACAGCGGATCATCTTCGTGGGAGATGATGAACCGGACCGCGTGACCATCCGGTGAGATGAAGCTGTCCATGCCACGTTTGAAGTCTTTGTTGTCGAAGATTTCCGGTGGCAAATAGAAGGTGTCGTCGTTCAACGCGTTGTTGAACGCATCACCCATCGCGGACCTGTTCTGGTTCATCGCATCGTTCTGATCCTGCAGAGCCGCCTGACTGGAGTGCATGGTGAGCATCATCGTGCGCATCGACTTCATGGTCTCGATCGTTGGCTTCATCATCGCTATCAACCGAGGCATCAGGGCGTCGAGTCGAACCAAGTCCGGCAGCAGAATCTGGATATCGTCAGTCTCGGTGTCGATGCCGTCGAGTGTGTCAAACACCGACCGAATAGACCAGCACACCGGGACGTCGTAGCAGTGCGGCTCCCAGTATAAGTAGTTGCGGAGCGGACGAAAGAAGTCATCGAAATCGGCTATATGGTCTCGTAATTCAGCAACTTCGTTGGCTGTGTCGGTGATCTCGCCCACCATGCTGTGCGTCGTCGCGCTCAGCTGCTCCATCAGCGCGATCATCTGATTCAACGTGTCGACGGTCTTCTGCATGTCGCCCGCCTGCGTGAGCATATCGTCGATGCGGTCTTCCAAGTACGGGCGGTTCATCGTCTGCATAGTGCCGCCGAGGCTGAGCTGAGATGGAATCGTGCTGTACTTCAGGGGTTTACCTTCCGGACGCGTGATCGCCTGGACCCTTCCGATACCGGGCACCCGGGAGACGGCCTTGGCGACCCGGTCGATCACCAGGAAGTCCGCCGAATTGCGCAGGTCACGGTTGGTCTCGATGAGAAGCAGTTCGGGATTCATCCGGGCGACGGGGAAATGTCGTTCGGCCGCCGCGTATCCCGCGTTCGCCGGCAGGTCCGCGGGTAGGTACTTGCGGTCGTTGTAATTGGGCCTGTAGCCCGGCAGGGTCAGCAGTCCGACGAGGGCGAGCGCAGTCGTCGCGAGCAGGATCGGGGCCGGCCATCGTACGATGACGGCGGCCACCCGCCGCCAAGCACGAATTCGCATGGCGCGCTTGGGCTCCAGCAGCCCAAAGCGGCTGGCGACCGTGATCACCGCGGGTCCCAAGGTGAGCGCCACGAACACCGAGACGACCATTCCGACCGCCAGCGGGATGCCCAGCGTCTGGAAATAAGGCAATCGGGTGAACGAAAGGCTGAAGGTCGCGCCGGCGATCGTCATGCCCGAGGCCAATACGACGTGGGCGGTGCCGTGAAACATGGTGTAGAAGGCCGACTCCCGGTCCTCGCCTATGGTGCGGGCCTCCTGGTAGCGCCCGATGAGGAAGATCGCGTAGTCCGTCGTCGCGGCGATCGCGAGGGTAACCAGGAGCTGGGTCGCGAAGGTCGACAATCCAATCAGATCGTGATAGCCGAGGAACGCCACCACCCCACGGGTCACCGACAGCCCCAACCCCACCAGCACCAGCACCAGCACGACGGTGACAATCGACCGGTAGACGAGCAGCAGCATCAGGATGATGACCCCGAACGTGAAGAACTCGATGAGTTTCACGCTGTGATCGCCGGCGATCTGCTGGTCGGCCTGCAGCGCCGTGGGACCGGTCACGAACGTCTTGACCCCCGCCGGGGGAGAAAGCCCGGCCACAAGTTCTTGGACCGCCTTGACCGACTCGTTGGCCAGTGGTTCACCCATATTGCCGGCGAGATAGACCTGAACGTATGCGGCTTTGCCGTCCTGGCTTTGCGCTCCGACTCTCGTCAGCGGATCGCCCCAGAAGTCCTGAATGTGCTCGACGTGCTTGGTGTCGGCCTTGAGCTTGCCGATCATGTCGTCGTAGAACCGGTGCGCATCATCGCCGAGAGGCTGGTCGCCCTCCAGCACGATCATGGCCGAACTGTCGGAATCAAACTCTTTGAAGTCCTGACCGACGCGGGTCATCGCGATCACCGACGGCGCTTCTTTGGGGGACATCGATACCGACCGCATCTGGCCAACGACTTCGAGCTGCGGCACAGCGACGTTCAAAACGCCGACCAGCATTATCCAGCCGACGATGATCGGGATCGCCAACCGGCGGATCCACTTCGCCAGACCAGTTCGCCGCGGCTGGTCGGCGGGCACGACGGGGTCGGCCGACGTCGCGCCCTCAACCCGCCAGCTGGGCACCTCGGCGAAACTCCTCCGTGCGGCGATAGGTCAGGGCTTAGTCATACCAGAAGCCGACGCTGCGCGATGGGCGCATCCACCACGTCAGAGCCCATTTTTCGGCGCCCGCCTTCGAACGGCCGGAAGCACCATCAGCCCCGCCACCAGCCAGGAGAGGGCGGGCACCCAGGACAAAGCTGCCGTCAATGGAGAGCCTTGCGCGAAGTGTCCGGCGGTCAGCGCAATACGTGCCACGGCCGCCACCGCCATTGTGGAGAACATCGCCCCGACCGCTGTGCCTTCTCTGCCTGGTCGGCCGATCGCCAGGGCTGACGCGACGACGCTCATCGTCACGCACCCCCAGGCTGCCCCACAGACGAATTGCGCAACGCCTGCCACGACCGCGTCGTGGGCCTGTGTCGTGGCCCACGCCGAGCCGGCACCGACGAACGCCCCCAAAGCCACGACAGCGACGCCGCCGAAGCGCTTCGTCAGTGCGGAAGCGGGCAGCATTGCCAGGCTGAACGCGATCCAGAACAACGAAAGCAGGTCCGAAACATCGTGTGGCCGCCCGACGTTGGCGAAGATCCGCTCCCCGTTGATGAAGACATGCACCTGGAACCCGATCGACAGGAGCAAAATCGCAGCGACGAACATCACGAAGAGCCCGGAGTGGACCTTGCTCTTCCCATGTTCCTCGGGCGGGGCGGAGCCGGCCAGCGCCTTTTCCGCCCACACGATCGAGGACGTCACCACGACGACCGAAGCCGACGAAATGGCGAACATGATGCGCGGGTCGTAGGTCGTGATCCAGCCGGCGAGAAACGGCGCGACCGCGCTCGTGATGCCTGTGCCGAGTAAGAACAGCGATGAAACCCAGGGTTGCTGATCGGGCGGCGTGTACCGGCCGAGCAGCTTGAGCGGCGGCGCACGCAACGCAGAGGAAGTCATCGACCAGATGACGATGAGTACGAGAAACGCCCCCGCAGAAACCCGCGTAGCCAGGGGTATGAGCAGGAATGCCAGGGCCGACAGCGCTGTCAACCCGGCGACAACCCTGCCAAGCCGACCCACGACCGTGGCGAGGCGATCGGCGGCGATGCCGACCGCGCAGTCGCACACCACGAAGATGACCTGGTCGAGGACCAGAATCCACGGCACTGAGCCGCGGTCGATTCCGGCTTGCCCAGCAAGTCGCGGCAGGTAGATCACGTAGACGACCCATGTCAGTGCAAAGAAAAGCTGGATCAGGCCGAAATAGAGCCCGACTCGTGTCGACACCACACGCGTCATCGCATCTGTTTCCCCACCGCCGCTCTTGCCGATAGTTCTCATCGCCGCGCAGGACGGAGTTTATGTGGATTCCGCTAAGGCGTCAGCACCACCGAGCCAACGGTCTTCCGGCTCTGAAGATCGCGGTGGGCTTGCGCCGCATCCTTCAGGGGGTAGTGGCCACTGACGGTCACCTGGATGGTCCCGTCGCCGATCAAGTCGAGCAATTGTCCAGTTCGCCAGGCGAACTCGTCGCGCGTACGAATGAAGTGGATCCGCGATGGCCGAGTCAGATACACGGACCCGGCGGCGTTGAGCCGCTGCGGGTCGACGGGGGGGACAGGTCCGCTGGCCGCGCCGAACAGTGCGACCGTGCCCCGGATCGCCAGGCTGGCAAGGCTGGCGTCGAAGGTGGACTTGCCGACTCCGTCGTAGACCGCGGCCACTCCGTCACCGCCGGTGAGATCGCGGATCTTGGCGCCGAACTGCTGTGGGTCGTCGGGATAGTCGAGCACCTCGATCGCGCCCGCCGCGCGCGACAGCTGCGCCTTGTGCGCGGTGGATGCCGTGGTGATGACACGGGCCCCCAGGCTGGTCGCCCACTGGGTCAGGATCAGACCGACCCCGCCGGCCCCGGCGTGCAGCAGCACCGTGTCGCCCTTCTGCACCGGATACACCGACCTGATCAGCAATTGCGCGGTCATCCCCTTCAAGAGCGAGGCCGCGGCGACGTCGAAGGCGACACTGTCGGGCACCCGCGCCACGAGATCGGCCGGTGCAACGCAGTATTCGGCATAGGCGCCGGTGGCGTCGGCGCTGGCCACTCGGTCGCCGATACGCAGAGACGTAACCTTGTCGCCGATCGCGGTGACCGTGCCGGCTACCTCAGTGCCGAGGACAAAAGGCAGTTCGTGCGGATACAGCCCGGACCGGAAGTACGTGTCGACGAAGTTCACGCCGCTCGCCTCGGCTTTGATCAACACCTCGCCCACGCCGGGGGAGGGCCGCGGCTTGTCGACGTAGTTCAGGACTTCGGGTCCGCCGGTTTCGGCGATTTCAATGGCGTGCATGCCGAGTAATTCCACTGGGCCACCCGGGTGCTGTCCATAGATCCGACGACAACAAGCAGTGCATCCCCGTGTCGCGCCGAACAACCCGGCATGTCGCTGGAAGACGGCTGGGAGGTTATTGCGCGTTGTTCGTCGGCACAGCGGTGGCTGTTCAACGCTGTCCCGCGCGACATCGACCGCGGCGGGGCTTCTCGAGATGCTGGTCGTTATCAGAGCCGGCCCGACTTCCTGGCGGCCGGGCTGCACACAAGAAGGGTAGGCAGACCGATGGCAGATCAGCAGAGCGTCCACGAGGTGACGTACGACCTGCTGCGCAAACTCGGGTTGACAACGGTGTTCGGCAACCCCGGTTCCACCGAGGAGACGTTTCTGAAGAACTTCCCCGACGACTTCACCTATGTCCTTGGGCTACAGGAAGCCTCGGTTACGGCCATGGCCGACGGGTTCGCGCAGTCGACCGGCCGGCCGGCGTTGGTGAATGTCCACACCGCTGCTGGCATGGGCAATGCGATGGGAAGCATAGTTGCGGCGAACAAGGGCAACATCCCGCTGATTGTCACGGCAGGTCAGCAGACCCGCGAAATGGTGTTGTGCGAGCCGTACTTGACCAACAAGGATGAAACCTTTCTTCCGCAGCCGTGGGTGAAATGGGCTTATGAGCCCAAGCGCGCCGAGGATGTGCCGGCGGCGTTCATGCGCGCCTACACGATGGCGCTGCAGCCGCCGGCCGGCCCGGTGTTCTTGTCCATCCCGCTCGACGACTGGGACAAGCCTGCGTTGGGCCCTGCGGTGGTGCGAACGGTGAGTCACCGGGTCGCCCCAGACACCGAACGGCTGCGCGGTTTCGCCGATCGCATCAATCGCGCTCAGCGGCCGCTGCTGGTGTTCGGTCCTGAAGTTGATCGCAGCGGTGCCTGGGACGCCGGCGTGGCCTTCGCGGAAAAGGTCGGCGCGCCGGTGTACGGCAGCCCGCTTCCCGACCGGGTGTCGTTTCCCGAGGATCACCGGCTTTGCGTGGGACCGCTGCCGATGACCATCGCCGAGGTCACCGAGGTGGTCCGGGGGTACGACCTGGTGGTCGTTATCGGTGCGCAGGTGTTCCGCTACTACCCGTATGTGGCGGGCGAGTACTTGCCCGAGGGCACCGAATTGCTACAGATCACGTCGGATCCGTTCTTGGCGGGCGCGGCGCCGGTGGGCGACAGCATCATCGGAGACGCCTTGCTGACCCTGGAGCAGCTGGTGGGCATGGTCGATGATCACAGTGATCGTCCGGCTCCGGCGAAGCAGACCCCTAGCCGCGAGATCATCGACTCGGCTTCCCCACCACTGGAGACGGATGCGGTGTGGTCGACCCTCGCTTCGGTCAAACCCGCGGATTCGCCGCTGGTGACCGAGTCGACTTCGACGATGGCCGAACAATTGCGCTGGCTGCCCACCACCCGCCCGGCGTCGTTCTTCGCCACCGCCAGCGGCGGCATCGGCTGGGGCGTGCCCGCGGCGGTGGGCATCGCGCTGGGAGACCGCGCCCGCGGGGTCAAGCGCACCGTGGTCGCCACCATCGGCGACGGTTCGTTCCAGTACTCGGTGCAGTCCATCTACACCGCGGCCCAGCACAAGCTGCCGGTCGTGTACGTCGTGATGCGCAATGGCGAATACTCGATCCTCAAGTCGTTTGCGGTGCTGGAGAAAACACCCGGAGTGCCCGGGCTGGACCTGCCCGGCCTCGACATCGCCTCCGTCGCCGCAGGTTTCGGCTGCCGCTCGGTCAACGTGGACAGCACCGAAAAGCTCGCCGAGGAATTCAAGACTGCATTGACCGCCGACGGGCCCACCGTCATCGTGGTGCCGACCAAACCTAAACCGGCTCACCTGGGCTGAGCTGCGCTCAAAAAAAGGATGACCGTGCCCATCTACACCCTGACGACGACGGCGTCGACACTCAACACCCAGGTCAAGGCCAAGCTGGCCGCTGAGATTGCGAACATCCATTCGCAGATCAATCACGTGCCCAGCACCTATGTCAACGTCGTTTTCCACGAGCTGCCGGCCGACGGGGTCTACACCGACGGCGTACCCGCGAATCCGGTGCTGGTCAACGGCTGGGTGCGGGCCGGTCATCCGCAAGCCGATACCACGCACCTTGCCACCGAAATCGCCGCCGCCGTCACCCGAATAGCGGGCGTAGACGCCCAACGGGTGCTGGTGGTCATGCTGAGCAGTCCCGCGAGCTCCGCTGTCGAAGGTGGCCGCGTCCTGCCCGAGCCCGGCCAAGAGCAGGCCTGGATAGCCGCAGACTGACAATCTGTATTTCGGCTGCGCTGCAATGACTTCCGTTCCACCGGCGAAAAGAGCTAATCGGCATGACGCCCGCGTGCGGGATGCCACCGACGTGGCCATCGCGCTGGAGTTGGGCGCGAGGGCCGTCGGGATCGGCCGCCCCTACGCATACGCCCTGTCCTACGGCGGTGCGGAGAGCTTGACCCACTTCTCATGATCTCCGCCCGGGAATGAATCCGGACCGCAGTCCGGTTGTACTCGGGAGCGGGCTGCGCTGCCCGTGATCACCCAGAGTGAAGGAGAAAAGACCATGACCACAGCCGCCTCAACCACCGGCCTCAGTGCCGGGACGTGGACCATCGACCCGGTCCACTCATCCATCGGGTTCTCGGTCCGCCACCTGATGGTCAGCAAGGTGCGTGGCAGATTCGACAAGTTCAGCGGCGCGATAGCGGTCGCCGGCGACGGCACCCCCTCGGTGACCGCCGAAATCGCGGTCGACTCCGTCAGCACCAATAACGAGCAGCGCGACGCACACGTCAAGTCGGCCGACTTCTTCGATGTCGACAAGTACCCGACTGCCACCTTCGTCTCGACCGGCGTGCGGGACAACGGCGACCGGTATGTCCTTGACGGGGACTTGACCCTCAAGGGCGTGACCAAGCCGGTCAGTCTCGACCTGGAGTTCAACGGTGTCAATCCCGGCATGGGCCACGGTGAAGTCGCTGGCTTCGGAGCCTCAGTCGTGTTGAACCGCAAAGACTTCGGGATCGACATCAACATGCCATTAGAAAGTGGCGGTGCTGTCGTCGGCGACAAGGTGACGCTCACGATCGAGATCGAAGCGCTCAAGCAGGCTTAGCCGGATCGGCCGCGCGCGGTCGCGCGGGGGGTACCGCCGCCAGAAGCGTGCGGGTGTACGGATGCTCCGGTGAAGCGAAAAGGTCTGCGGCGGGGCGGTATTCGACCGCCTCGCCGGCCCGCATGACGAGCACGTCATGGCTCATCCGCTCCACGATCGCGAGGTCGTGGGCGATGAAGAGGTAGGTGAGGCGGAGATCGTGCTGCAGCTGGGCGAGCAGATCGAGTACGCGCGCCTGCACCGAGACATCCAGTGAGGCCGTCGACTCGTCGAGAATGAGCAGCTCGGGCTCGGTGGCCAGCGCACGGGCGATGCTCACCCGCTGGCGCTGCCCGCCTGAGAGCTCATGCGGGTATCGCGAAGCGAACGACGAAGGCAGGCCGACCAAGTCGAGCAGCTCGGCCACCCGTGACTGGCGCCCGCGCTTTCCTTTCGCAAGCCGGTGCACGAACAGCGGCTCAGCAATCGCCGGTCCGACGCGGGTGCGGGGGTTGAGCGACGAGAACGGATCCTGGAACACCAGGCTGATCCGCCTGCGTAATGCCTTCTCCTCGGCTCCGCGCACGCCAAACACGTCGGTTGCCCCCATCGTTGCGGTACCGGCGTCCGGCTTGACCAGTCCGGTGAGGGCGGCTGCCACGGTCGACTTGCCCGAACCCGATTCACCAACCAGACCGAGCGTCGTTCCGAGTCGGATCGAGAACGACACCTCCCGCACCGCATGGACGATCGACTTGCCGACCGGCGTCGTCACCGGGAAGCGCACATCGAGCCCGTCGACTTCCAGCAGCACCGGGGCATGCGCTCGCAGGAGCGGCCCGGTGCCGCCAATGAGCGGCCGGGCCTCGAGGAGCTGCTTGGTGTAGGGGTGCTGCGGTCGGTCGAATACCTCGAGAATGGGCGCCTGCTCGACCGCCTCGCCGTCCTGCACCACCGTCACGTCGTCGGCGACCTGCCCGATCACTCCGAGGTCGTGGCTGACCCAGATCACCGCGGTGCCGAAGTCGCGCTGCAGATCGCGAATCAGTTCGATGATCTGAGCCTGCGTCGTCACGTCCAGCGAGGTGGTCGGCTCATCGGCGATCAGCAACTCCGGGTCGCACGCCAGGGCGATCGCGATCATCACGCGTTGCCGCTGCCCGCCCGACAACTGGTGCGGGTAACTGTGCAGACGTGTCTCGGGATCGGGCAGGCCCACCGCGTCCAACAGCTCCAGCGCCCGTGCACGCGCCTGTCGCCGGGTCAGGCCCCGGTGCGTCCGGAGTGACTCCGTGATTTGCCGCTCGAGCGTGAGCAGCGGGTTCAGCGACGTCCCCGGGTCTTGGAACACGAAACCGATCCGGCCGCCGTGAATCGTACGCAGCAGCCGGTTGGATGCCCCGAGAAGCTCGGTGGGTGCCGCACCCGCCGCAGCGGCAAGCACACTCGTCCCGGTCGCGACGGAACCCGGGGCGTCCAGCAGTCCGGTCGCGGCGAGCACCGTCATCGACTTGCCGGATCCGGATTCGCCGACGATGCCCAGCGTTTGCCCACGCTGCACGTCGAACGAGATGCCGCGCACGATGTCGCGTCGCCCGATGCGCACCCGGAGGTGGTGTGCGCTCAGGATGGGGTCGGTCACCGCTGCCTCCGGGCTTCGATCATGGTCCGCTGCTTGGGATCGAGTACGTCGCGCAGTCCGTCACCGAGCAGGTTGAAGGCCAACACCGTGACGAAGATCGCCGCGCCCGGGACCACGCTCATCCACCACGCCCGCTGAACGAAGCCCTGCGCATCGAAAAGCATTCGCCCCCATGACGGTTCAGGTGGTTGGATGCCCAGGCCCAAAAAAGACAGTGCCGCCTCCGAGAGAATCGCGAACGCCAGCGACACCGAGGTCTGCACGATTACGGGTCCGGCGATGTTCGGCAGGATGTGGCGACCGAGTATGAAGAGATGCCCGGTGCCTAGCGTGCGGGAGACTGCAACGAACGGCTCGTTGCCCACACTCAGCGTGCTCGCCCGCGCCACCCGGGCGAAGATCGGCGTGTAGACGATGCCGATCGCCAGGATCGTGGTCGCGCTGCCGGGTGCGAGGATCGCCACGATGGCCAGCGCGAGCAGCAGCACCGGGAACGCGAACATCACATCGACGACGCGCATGAGCACCGCATCGAGCAGACCACCCCGATAGCCGGAGATGATGCCGACCGTCACGCCCACGACGAACGCGAATGCCACGCTCGCGATCGCAATTTGCAGGGAGGTATGGGCGGCCAGCAGCACGCGGGAGAAGATGTCGCGGCCGAGTTCGTCGGTGCCGAACCAGTGCGCGCCGGTCGGCGGCTGGAGCGCGTCCGCGACGTCGATCTTGTTGATGCCGTAGGGAGCGATCCGGCGCGCGGTGAGCGCGACGACGACGATGCCGACGAGAACGACCGTGCTGATGGTGGTGACCGGATTTCCCAGCAGCAGCCGCCAGGACGCCACCCGGCGCATATCCGTC
Source organism: uncultured Actinomycetota bacterium (assembly GCA_963759655.1). GTDB lineage: Bacteria > Actinomycetota > Actinomycetes > Mycobacteriales > Mycobacteriaceae > Mycobacterium. The sequence continues at coordinate 54,842 of CAVXAG010000023.1, forward strand.
ATGAGAGCCGGATCCTCGGATCGACCACGGCGTAGAGCACGTCAACGACCAGGTTGATGAGCAAGAACATGGCCGCGATCATCAGCACCGCGCCCTGGATCAGCGGGTAATCGCGGGCAGCCACCGCGGTGTAGACGAGCCGCCCGATGCCTGGCCACGCGAACACCACCTCGACGACAATGACGCCACCGAGGATCGTCGCGAGCTGGATGCCGGTGATGGTCAGCACGGGGATGAGCGCGTTGCGCACGATGTGCCGCATTGTCACCACCCAGGGCGACAGACCCTTGGACCGGGCGGTCCGCACGTACCCCGTCGAGGCGACGTCGAGCACCGCCGAGCGGATGTATCGCGTCATGATCGCGCCCGCCACCAGACCGACGGTGAGTCCCGGCAGGATGACATGCCGCAACCATCCGGTCGGATGGTCGAACAGAGCCTGATATCCCGACGTCGGAAGCCAGCCGAGGGTCGAAGCGAACAAGGCGATGAGCAAGAGGCCCATCCAGAAGTCGGGGATCGACACGCCGAACTGGCTCGCGACGCGCACGACCGCATCGCTGATTCGGCCCTCGCGCAGCGCCGCCCAGATGCCGGCTGGAACAGAGATGAGCAATGCTATGACGATGCCGACGACGGCCAGGGAGAGCGTCGCGGGCAGCCGGTCAAGCAGTGTGAGCGTCACCGGATCGCCGTTGTGGAAGCTCACGCCGAGGTTGCCGGTGAGCGCCGAACCGGCGTAGCCGAAGAACTGCTCGAGGATCGGACGGTCCAGACCGCTCGCCGCCCGGAGAGTCTGGTAGGCCTCGGGTGAGTAGCGGGTGCCCAGTGCGATTCGCACCGGGTCGCCGGGCACGAGATGCACGAGACCGAACACCACGATCAGTACACCGAGCAGCACTACCAGGGAATACAGCAGTCTGCGCACGAGAAAACGTACGAGCGAGCTGGTGAACAAGGTTTTCATCGCCACTCAGTTCAGCCTTGCCGTGCGGAAGCGTATCGCCCGGTCCCGTCGCGCCTGGTAGCCCGACAGGCTCTTGCTCCAGGCCTGGATCACGGACGGGTTGTAGAGGTAGATGTAGCTGGCGTCGTCGGCGACGATCGTCGCCGCCCTGGCGTAGCGCCCCGCGCGGGTGTCCCGATCGGTGTCGGTCCGCGCGGCGTCGAGCAGGCCGTCAACATCTGGGTTCGAGTATTTTTGGGCGTTGCTTTTTCCGCCCGTGTGCTGCTGCGCATAGTAGAAGTCGTCGGGGTCGATGTTGCCGAGCCACCCCATCATGAGCATGTCGAAGTTGCCGGCGTTCTCGTCGTCGAGCCATGTGGCGAAGTCGGTGCTGCGGATCTTTACGGTGATGCCGAGCGCCGCGAGGTTGTCGGCGATGATCTGCGCCGCGGTAACCGTCTCCGGATAGTCCGTTGTCGCCATCATCTCGAGGGTGAGATCTTTGACCCCGGCCTCGTCAAGCAGGCTCTTAGCCTTGGCGATGTCGAGGGTGTAGCCGTGGTACTCGGTGTACCAGGGGCTGCCTTTCGGGATTGCGAGCTGGTTCGCGGTCGCGGTGCCGTAGCTGGTGGCCTGCACGATCGCGCGCCGGTCGACGGCGTAGGCGATCGCCCGGCGCACACGCACGTCGTTCCACGGTTTGCGGGCTTCGTTCAGCGTGAGGTACCAATAATCGTTGCTCGGCGTCACGCCCAGGTTTATCGAGTCGTCGGCCTTGAGTTCCTCGATGCGCTGAGTGGGGATGGAATCGGTCCAGTCGATCTCGCCCGCCTGCAGTGCCGACAACGCCGTCGACGCCTCGGGGATGAAGCGGAATGTCACACCCGAAATCAACGGTGGTCCGCCCCAGTAGTTTTTGTTCGCCACGAGCGTGATCGAATCACCGCTTTTCGCACTCTTGAACGCAAACGGCCCGGTTCCGATCGGGTGCGTTGCGATCTCGCCGCTCTCCACGTTCTTTCGCTGCACGATGGCCATTCCTTTGAACCCGCCGATGTTGGACAGCAGGTTCGGCGTGGGCTGCGCAACGGTGATCTTGACGGTGGACTTGTCCGGGGCGGCCACGTCGGTGACCGCGCGGAAACGGTCGGCGTTCGCGAGCTTCTGATCGATGATGCGTTTGTAGGAGTACACGACGTCGTCGGCCGTGAACGGGCTGCCGTCGTGGAACGTGACGCCGTGCCGCAAATGGAAAGTCCAGGTGAGCTGGTCGCCGCTCACTTCCCACGATTCGGCGAGCGCCGGACGCATTTCGAGGTTTTCGTCAGGCTCGACGAGCGTGTCGTACACGTTCTCGAGAACCTCGAACGAGAAGTAGGCGGTCGTCTTGTGGGGGTCAAGTTGGTCTGGTTCGCCGGCGATGGCCGCGATGAGGTTCTGCGAGGATTCATCGCCGAGGTCAACCCGTTCACCGGTCGAGCAAGCGGCGAGGGTGACGGCGATGATCAGGCCGATAGCGACCAGCACCGATGGTCTTCTCATCGGAACCGTTCTCGATCAGCAGCCTTACCCACCGCTGGCGTCGAGCACGACGCGAAAGCGAGCCAGGCCGGACATCATGCGCTCGTAGGCCTTTGGCGCCTCCGACAGTGGCATGACCTCGTTCATGGAGCGGATGCCGCGTCGCTGCGCCAGCAGCAGATTGTCCTCGTTCTCAATAGAGCTGCCGGTAAGTGAGCCCGCGACCGAGCGGGTGGCCAATACCAGGTCCGCGGTGTCAGTCTCGATGGGGTCTGCCCCGACGCCGACGATCACCATTCGGCCGTTCGGGGCCAGCCCCGCAACCAGTGGCGACATCGAGGCACCGCTGGCGGCGGTCGCGATGATGGCCGCCGCGCCACCGAGTTCGCGCAGCGCCGCGGCGGGATCGGTTGCAACGCTGTCGATGTAATGATCCGCGCCGAGCTGGACGGCAAGGGCGGCTTTGTCGCTGCCCCGAGCGATGGCCGCAACCTGGTACCCGAGCGTGGCGGCGTATTGGATGCCGAGGTGACCCAGTCCACCGATCCCTTGGATGGCGACCAGGGCACCCGGGCGGGCGCCGGAGCGCAGCAGTGCGCTGTAGACGGTGATGCCCGCGCACAGCAACGGCGCAACATCGAGCGGCTCCATGTTCTCGGAGACGCGGACGAGACCGCTCGCGCGGGCATAGGTCACCTCGCCGTATCGCCATCAGCGGTGGTGCCGGTCCGCTCCTGATTGACGCAGTTGACGAAGTCCCCGCGACGGCAGGGCTCACACTCGAAGCAGGGGCCGTTGAGGAACCCGACACCCACCCGATCGCCCGCCTGCCAGCCGGTCACTCCCGTCCCGACGGCCTCGACGACGCCTACGATCTCGTGGCCCGGCACAACGGATTTCGACGGATCGGGTCGCAAACCTTCGACGCCGAGGGTGTCGCTGTGGCATACGCCGCAGGCCAGCACCCGCAGCCGTGCCTCACCCGGCCGCGGTTCCCGGCGCTCCCGCTCGACCTGCCGGAACTGCCGCTCGCCGGTGACCTCCCATACGCGATATGTAGACACGTCGCCCCCCGTCTCTGACTGCGCTCGGCTGCAATGTGGCGATCATGACAAGACCACGATAACGATGACCGCGATGCCGACCAGGATGAGCGCCACCCCTACGATCGCCAGCCACATTCGTGCGCCGCCCCTCGCCGACGGTGGCTGAGACATCGGCGGCATGGGCATCGGTGCCGGTGGCGGCCCGGCTGGCTGCAGCGGCGGCCCGGCCGACTGGGTCGGCTGCCAGGCCGGTGGCCGCATCGGCTGCTGGGGCGGCGGCGCAGGCATTCGGACGATCGCGGTGGGTGTGTCGGTCGGCTCGCGGCGGTAGGTCGTTGTCGGCGCTTCCGCAGGCCTGGGTCCACCGGTGTCGGCGGCAAGGATGTCGTCGATTTCGACCACCGCGGCGTAGGTGGCCTCTGGCCGGCGTCGCAGCGCACCCAGAAGTCGCCGGATGTCGTGGCGTCCCTTGTCGTCTGTCTGCCTGCGCAACGCCTGCCGAAGCTCGAGGACTATCGCAAGCTGCTGTTTGGCCGACAGTTCGTCGGGTGCGCTGATGGCGGCGGCGGCATCGAGGCGTTGCGGCGAAAGGATCGCTTTATCGAATGGGTGAAAGTGAAATCGCCCCAGCTCTTTTGGCGGAAGCCCCGGCGAAGTCGGCATCGGCTGCTCCCAATAGGTCGGCCGAATGAACCCCGGCCTGTCCAGAGACAGCGCATACCGCCACTCATCCGCAACGTTGGGTGAGGCCATGGCCTCATGCGACCAGAAGAGCTGGAATACGTGCGCTTCGTCGATGAAGTCGCGCAGTCGCGGGTCCCACTCTTCGCCGGACCGCAGCGCGCGCACATCGCGTAGGTATTCGTCGCCGCTGGCCTCGGCGAACCGCTCGAATTGTTCAACGATCGCGGTGTCGCGATGCGAGTAAGACGGGAAAATCTTGCGGTAGGGCGCGACGCTCAACCACGCGTTGTTAAACGGATCGTCTTGCCGTGCCTGGCCGTCCACCCTGATCGAAAGTGTGATCTCGGCGAGCAGAATGCAGCCGTGGTAGATCATCAACGTTCCGCGCGTCGTCATGCCGTTCAGCGCGGGTCCCGCCCGGATGTGAAATTCCTCCCAATGAAAGGCGTTGATCCACAGGAAGGTCCGCCGGTTCTGGTCCACCTCGAAGTTCGGCAGGTCGAGCACGAATGTGATCTCCGCGTCTTCGGGAAGCCCGATTGTGCTGTCGGCGGACAGCTTCGGATAGGACTGGAACGCCGGGCCGAGGATTTCCCGGGCTCGCTGCTCGACCTTGCGGATGGGGTGCTCGCGCGGATCGGCGCCGGGCGGCAGTTCTCCGAGATGAGCGAAGGCAAGAAGCGAGGTCCAGGAGCCGGGGCGGACGAATTTCGGCCGAAAGACCGTGAATTGCACGTCGTCGTGAAACGGAAGAGCTTGTTCGCCTGGCTGAGCTTGGTGCGTCGGCACCAGTTCCGGTGTGGCCCCCAGCACCGGGACTTCAACGGTGGGTTTCCGCATTTCCACGGTCGCGTGTTCGCCGGGCGCCGCCCCAACGGTGTCATCGAGGCTCGCTGCCGCACCGTAATCGGCCGGGGCGAGGGCATTCTCGGCGGCTTGCGCAAGATCCGCGGCGGTGGGGTAACGATCCTCGGGCCTTTTGGCCATGCCGTGCGAGATCACTTCGTCGAGGGCTTCCGGGATCCCCGGACGTTGTGCGCTGGGGTGGGGGATCGGCTGCATCAGATGACCGGTGATCAGTGTTTCGACGCTGTCGCTCCGATACGGGGTTGCGCCGGTGAGGCATTCGTACAGCACGCAGGTCAGCGAGTAGATGTCGGCGCGGTGGTCGAAAGTGTCGCCGGTGAACCGTTCCGGCGCCATATAGGCGTAGGTGCCAACCGCGGCGACGCCGAAGTCGTCCAGATAGGCGAAGTCGTCGCCGGTGACCAGAATGTCTGCCGGCTTGACGTCGCGGTGCAACAGGCCGCTCGCGTGCGCGGCGTCCAGCGCCGAGGCCACCTGACGGATGATCGCCACCGCCCGCGCCGGGTTCAGCGGACCGTAGCGTTTGAGGATGGTGGCGAGGTCAGTGCCGTCGATCAATTGCATGTCGACGTAGAGCACGCCGTCGATCTCGCCCCAGCCATGGATCTGCACGACGTGCGGTTCGGTCAGCTGCGCGACCGATTGCGCCTCCTGTTGGACCCGGGTGCGAAGCTGCGGGTCAGCAGAACCGGCTGGGAAAAGCTTCAGGGCGACGGCCCGGTTTTGGCTGGTGTCTTCGGCTTCGTAGAGCTCGGCCGTTCCGGTGCGGGCGATTAGCCGCTTCAGCTGATAGTGCCCGAAGGGGCTACCGGCCCGTGACCGTTCGTCTGGTCCGCTCATAGCCCTCCTCGACCCGAGCCGGCGCAGCACCAATAACGTTAGGTGTTGGGCGGCGCTTGCCCTTCGCCGGGGTTCCGATGACGTAGTCCGACCGTGCGCCCGCGGCCTAGCTCGTCGTCAGGATCCGGTACTGAGCCGCCAGCTCCTGCTGGGCGTTGTCGAGTTCGCGGGCAACGGCTTTGAACGCATACCGGTCGACACTGGCGATGCACCAGTAACGCGGAACCAGGCCGCCCGAGTCGTCGATACGCACGCACCTGCTCTGTGGCAGTCCGGGCACCGCGGCCGCGGCCGCCGACCCGGGTCTCTTGGCGGTGTCATCGCTGAGTACCTGCGCCAACCGCTGTGCGCTGTCGGGATCCTTGGCCTGATAAACCGTGGTCTGACCGACCGACACCACGTCGACGTTTGCGTCGGCGAAAGCCGGCGCAGCCTCAATCGGCTCGTCTTCGAGCTGCAACGCGGCGGCGGGGTCGTAGGACGCGTTGGACATCGTGGTGGCCTGGGCGGGTTTGATCGGCAGCGTGCGGGCCACCAGCCCGGTCGGATCGAGCGGAAGCGTCAGGAACTGCGTGGGGTCGGTGGGCTGAAATTTGTCGATCAGCGGACCCTGTAGGTCGAGCGTCTTACCGGCGAGGGCGGCGGCACTGTCGGCGCCTTGGGTCGTCTGGACGTCCTGCACCAGAACATAGGGTCCGTGGGCGCTTGCGACGACGAGCTCCTGGATGATCTGCGTGCCGTCCTGACGAGTCAGCAGCGCGCCGTTGATGTCGGCATGCCCCGGGATGGGCACCGGACGGATCGGGTCGGTGGGTATCGGCTCGATCGAGGCACCGGTATCGACCGGCATCACCAGCGCGCCGGCCGCCATGCCCGCCGCGACAGCGGCGGCGGCGCCGGGATCTGGGTACCGCAACACCACGTTGCGCAGCGATGCCGGGTCCTTGGGGTCGGCTGCCTTGCGCTCTGCGACGAATCCGACGATCAGTGGCAGCAGCGGGGTTCTCGTCAGCATCATCGGCCAGAGCACCAGGCCGAGCCGATCGCGGTTGATGATGACGGAGGCGCCGGTGGTTTCGGCGCGGATCATTCCGGGATCGACCTGCCACGGTCCGACGACGTAGCCGGCCATCCGTCGGCCCTCGATGAGGCGTCCGACGTCATCCGTGCTGGCATTGCCGAGCGGTGGCTGCGGTGCGATCGGGTAGCTTCCGGTGTTCAGCGCTGCGGGATTCACCGCGGTCGCCGCCGCGTTGGCGCCCTCCCCGACGGCGGTGCCGGACACCGTTCCCCCGCAGCCGGCGATCACCGATACCGCCAGCGCCGCAACGGCCGAGCGCCCGACGTTCCACATGACGCCAAATCTACGTCGTGGGTTCAGGCGACCTGGCAGACCTTCCAGCCGTCCTCGCGGACCAGCGGGAGCGTGACGGTCTGGCGTCCCAAGACCTCGTTCTGCACATCCATTGTGGCCGTCGCACGGTCGCCGTCGATCGTGGCTTTGACAGAGATCACCTGGGTAAGCCCGTTGTCGACGCGTCCCTTCTTGAGCATGTCCACGGCCGGTCCGGTGAACTGCTCCCGCATCGCATTGCACAGCAGCTGCATGTAGGCGTCCCAGTTCTGCGTGTTGTAGGCGTCCTGGAAGGCGTGCACGGTGTCGCTCACCTGGTCCTCGTCGGACTCAGGTGCCGGCGTCGGCGCGGCGCTGGCGGTGGCCGTGGCCGACGCGGCTGAGGAATCCGACGGCGAACTGGAGTGTTGAGGGGCGGGGGTTCCGCCTGATGAGCAGGAAACGACCAGCAGCACACCGGCGCTGCAAACGGACAATTTCAGTGTCATTGGCGAGGAACCTTGTTCGCGGTGGCATTGACCAGGGCGGTCACGTCGTCGGTGCCTGTCGGCCGGCATTGGCGTATGTCGATTACAACATTGCCGACGGCTGCGATACCACGCTGGCAGGACCCGTCGCCGCCGCGCAGTGTCGCGACCAGCGTGACCGCACCGGCCATGGTTGCCGGCTGCCCGAAATCCCATGTCTGTGCAGCTTCTCCCGGTACGGTCACGGTGACCGCCTTGCCTGCGCACAGTTGAAACTGCCGCTGCAGACTCTGGACCATGCCGACAGCCGAAAGCTGATTGGGCATCGCGACAGCAGCCTGAATCACGCTGTCCTGCGATGCTTTTGCGCTCATCGAGCGCAGTTCCTGGACCGCTGAACCAGTCGGGCCCCCTGGCGCCAGCGGACCGCTGTCCGCATAGACCGGCTGTTGCGCGGGAGCCCACGCGCCCAGGCACGGTTGGTTGTCGATTGTCGCGGAGTCGTTGAGCAGGTCGGCGCTGTCCTTCTCGAGGACCAGGGCGCCCACGCCGGTGTTTCCCGGAATCTCGGCTGCGGTCAACAGGATCGACCGCAGCGCCGGCGCGGCGACGTCGGTGGCCGGCGGCGCCTGCGGGGCCGGCGGGCTCTGCGGGGATCCCGCGCTCTGCGGCGCCGATGATTCGCCGGGCGGCCAGAACACCACGGCAACGGGGGCGGCGACGAGCATCGCCACCGCGGTCGCCGCCCCGATGACCCACCGCCGCCTGCGCCGCGGCGGGGCTGGAGTCGGAGCGGCCTGCATCGTCCGCGGTGCGCCGGTGTGCTGCCACCACTGAGCGCCGTCGGGCGGTGTAGGTGGATACGGGATCACCGCCGCCCCGGGCACCGGCCGCGTCGGTGCGCTGGGCACTGTTGTGCTCCGAAGAGCGGCGGCAGCGGCGGCGGCGAGGTCGCCTGCGGATCCATAACGCTGGGCCGGGTCCTTCGCCATCGCGGTGGCGATCACCCAGTCCAGGCCGGCGGGCAGCGTCGGCACAAAGTCGGTGACCCGCGGCGGCGGCTGCTGCAGATGGGCCATCATCACCGCCGCGAGACCTTGGGAACTGGCGAACGGTGTCTGTCCCGTGAGCATCCGGAACATTGAGCAGCCCAGCGAGTAAATGTCGGCTCGGCGGTCGAATGGTTGTCCCGCAAGCACTTCCGGCGCAGCGTAGGCCACCGTCGCCATCACCGCGCCGGTGACGGTGAGGCCGATGTCGTCCAGCGCACGGGCGATGCCGAAATCTGCAAGGAGGACTCGCTCGGTTGGCCCCGATGGCCCCGACAAGAGAAAATTGGCCGGCTTGATGTCACGGTGCACGACGTTGCGGTGGTGCGCGTGATCGAGCGCCTTGGCGACTTCGGTGACCACGTGGACGGCCCGCACGGGCGTCATGGTGCCGGCACGCAGCGCGGCGTCGGCGTCGGTGCCCTCGACGAACTGCATCGCGATCCACAGCTGGCCGTCTTCGGTTTCCCCGCGGTTGTAGATCGACACGATGTTTGGGTGGTCGAGCTTCGACGCGACGTTGGCTTCCCGCACGAACCGCGCGCGGAAGTCGGGGTCACGCGACAGGTCGGCGGACAGGACTTTCAGGGCGTCGAGGCGTGGCAGGTGCGGATCGTGCGCCAAGTAGACCGCGCCCATACCCCCGGCGCCGAGGGCCCGCTCAATGCGGTAGCCCGCGACCATCTCTCCGGCGCTCAGCATCGGCCGCCCAGCCCCCGTGGATCGTGCACGCGAACACGGTAACCGCCTTCACGATGCGACCCAGATTTATATAGGGTATCAATGAAGTTACGTCGTCGAAATATGGAGTTAACATATGTGCGGCATCACCGGCTGGGTGGATTTCTCCCGGGACCTGACTCAAGAGCGCTCGTTGATCGACGCGATGACCCAGACCATGGCTTGCCGGGGACCGGACGCGTCGGGGCTCTGGTCTGACCACGACGCTGCACTGGGCCATCGTCGCCTTGCGGTAATCGATATCCCCGGTGGGACCCAGCCGATGTCGGTGCACACGCCACATGGCGACGTCGTCATGGTCTACAGCGGTGAGGCCTACAACTTCAAAGAACTGCGCGACGAGCTGATCGCCAAGGGCGAGAAGTTCCAGACCTCCAGCGACACCGAGGTCGTGCTGCGTGGCTACCTGCAGTGGGGTGAAGCGCTGGCAGACCGGCTCAACGGCATGTACGCCTTCGCCATCTGGGACTCGCGTGAACGCAAGCTGGTGATGATCCGTGACCGGATGGGCATCAAGCCCTTCTACTTCTACCCGACGCCCGACGGTGTGCTGTTCGGGTCCGAGCCGAAGGCGATCTTGGCGAACCCGCTGGCCAAGCGAGTAGTTGATGTCGACGGGCTGCGCGAGATGCTCGTCCCGGTCAAGACACCCGGGCATGCCGTGTGGAAGGGCATGCAGGAAGTCGAGCCGGGGACCATCGTCACCGTCGACGGCCGCGGTATTCGCACGCGCACGTACTGGCGACTGGAATCGAAGCTGCACACTGACGACCGCGACACGACCGTCGCAAAGGTGCGCGAGCTCCTCGACGACATCGTCCGTCGTCAGCTGGTCGCCGACGTTCCCGAGTGTGTGCTGTTGTCTGGTGGCCTGGACTCCAGTGCGATCACCGCGCTATCCGCGCGCGAACTCAGCCTTCCCGTGCGCACTTTCGCCGTCGACTTCGTCGATCAGGCCGAGAACTTCAAATCCAACGAGATACGCCCGACCATGGACACGCCCTACGTGCACGACGTCGCCAAGCACGTCGGCTCGGACCACACCGACATTGTGCTCGATCACAACCAGCTGGCCGACCTCGACATCCGGCGCAAGGTGATCAGGGCTCGCGACCTGCCGATGGGAATCGGTGACATGGACACGTCTTTGTATCTGCTGTTCAAGGCGATCCGGCAGCAGTCGACGGTGGCGCTGTCGGGCGAGTCCGCCGACGAGATCTTTGGTGGGTACCGGCAGTTCCACGATCCGGCAGTGCAGAAGACCGATGCGTTCCCGTGGATCGCCATCGGCGACGGCATCGTCGACACCAGCGGCGAAGTGCTGACGCCGGCGTTGCGCTCTGCCGTCGACCTTGATGCTTACATGAACGACCGCTACACCGAGGCCGTGAGCGAGGTCGCGAGGCTGGCCGAGGAGGACGACTTCACCCACCGGATGCGCGTCATGAGTTACCTTCACCTGACCAGATTTGTGCGAATCCTGTTGGACCGCAAGGACCGTATGAGCATGGCCGTCGGCTTGGAGGTGCGCGTTCCGTTCTGCGACCACCGCCTCGTCGAATATGTGTACAACACACCGTGGTCGCTGAAAACCTATGACGGCAGGGAAAAGAGCCTGCTGCGCGGCGCGGTCCGCGACGTGCTGCCAGAGTCGGTGGTGAATCGGGTGAAGAGCCCCTACCCGTCCACGTCGGATCCGCAGTACGGCGCCGCGATCCAAGCAGAGGCCAAAGATCTACTGGGTACCGGCGACGATGTGCTCTTCAATCTGATCGACCGGGCAGCGCTGGACCATCTCACCCAGCTGGATCCGATGACGCTGCAGCCGGTCGAGAGGGCGCGGATAGAGCGGATCCTCTACCTGTCGGTCTGGATCGACATATACCGCCCGAAAATCGTCTTCTGACCTGCTACGTTCGCATCATGCCCAACTTCCCCCTGCCCGCGGCCTGCGCGCTGCTGGCAGCCTTCGGGGTCGCGGTGCCGGCCCACGCGGATCCGCCGGTCTATCCGCCGAGTTATGGCAGCAGCGGGGTCTATGGCGTCGGCACCCGGACGCGGGATGGGCTGACCGCCTTCCTCCCGCCGGGCCGATACCGAACTGACGAAGCACCGGGCCCCTTCAACGCCCCGGGCTTCTGGCTGCGGTGCAACGACCTCCCGTGCGGCCCAACGTATCCGGCCCACATCATCGCGACGGGTTCCGCGTCGCCGGACAACCCGCCCGTCGAGATCCTGCCCACAGACACCGCCGTGTACCTGTTCAGCGTGACACTGACGCTCGTCGGTTAGCGGCGCCCTTTCATCGGTCGATCATCTGCATCTGTGCTTCGTTGTGGTGCTCGCCGGCGGCAGGGGTCAGGTTGTCGAGTTTCGCCATCTGCTCGGCGTTGAGCTCGACGCCATCGGCGGCGACGTTCTCCTCGAGGCGCTCGACGCGCTTCGTTCCGGGGATGGGTGCGATGTCGTTTCCTTTGGCCAACAGCCAGGCCAGTGCCACTTGCGCAGGCGTGGCTCCCACCGTGGCTGCCAGCTCTCCAACTTCGTCGGCGATGCGGAGGTTCTGTTGGAAGTTGTCCGCGCTGAATCGTGGGTTCTGCCTGCGGAAGTCGGTGGCATCGAAATCATCGAGCGATCTCACCTTCCCGGTGAGAAATCCGCGACCGAGGGGGGAGTAGGGCACAAACCCGATGCCCAGTTCCCGCAGCAGCGGCAACACCACCGCCTCCGGATCGCGCGTCCACAGCGAGTACTCGGACTGCAGCGCGGTGATCGGGTGCACAGCCTGAGCCCGTCGGATCGTGTCGGCGCCGGCCTCCGAGAGCCCGATGTGGCGGACCTTGCCCTCGGCCACCAGCTCGGCAACGGCGCCGACGGTGTCCTCGATCGGGGTGTTGCGGTCGACGCGATGCTGGTAGTAGAGGTCGATGTGATCGGTGTCGAGACGCCGCAGCGATCCTTCGACGGCGGTGCGCACGTTCGCCGGGCTGCTGTCGAGCGTGCCCGGGCCGCCACCGGTGTGCGAAATCATGCCGAATTTCGTTGCGATCACGACCTTCTCGCGGCGGTCCTTCAGGGCTCGCCCGACGAGTTCCTCATTGGTGTACGGGCCGTAGATCTCTGCGGTGTCAATCAGCGTGACACCCAGGTCGAGAGCGCGGTGGATGGTGCGGATGGATTCGGCGTCGTCGCGGCCGGCGCCGCTGTACGCCGCCGACATGCCCATCGCGCCCAGCCCGATGCGTGCGACGTCGAGGTCCCGCAGCTTGGCGTGCTTCATCCTCCGTCACTCCCGACCGGGATCGGAGTTGTGTCAGCCGGAACGGCGACGTGCCTGGCCGGCGCGGGGCGGGTCCGCACCCTCTGCGGCCACCAGAACCAGCGGCCGAGAAGGGCCGCGATTGACGGCGTCATGAACGAGCGGATGACGAGGGTGTCGAAGAGCAGACCCAAACCGATCGTTGTGCCTACCTGACCGACCACGCGTAGGTCACTGAACACCATCGACATCATGGTGAACGCGAACACCAGGCCGGCAGACGTCACGACCGCGCCCGTGCCGGCCATGGAGCGAATGATTCCGGTCTTCAACCCCGCATGGATTTCTTCCTTGAACCGGGATACCAGCAGCAGGTTGTAGTCCGATCCCACGGCCAACAGGATGATGACCGACATCGCGATGATCATCCAGTGCAGCTGCATGCCGAGGACGTACTGCCAGATGAGCACGGAAAGGCCGAACGATGTGCCCAGCGAAAGTAGCACTGTCCCAACGATCACAGCCGCTGCGATCACACTTCGGGTGAGGATCAGCATGATGATGAAAATCAAGCAAAGCGAGGCGATTCCGGCGATCAAGAGGTCGTAGTTAGAACCTTGCTGCATGTCCTTATAGGTCGCCGCAGTGCCGCCGAGGTATATCTTGGAGCCCTCCAGCGGTGTGCCCTTGATCGCTTCGAAAGCCGCATTCTTGATCTTGTCGATGTGCGAGATGCCTTCGGCCGTCGCGGGATCTCCTTCGTGGGAGATGATGAACCGCACAGCTTTCCCGTCCGGTGACACGAACATCTTCAGGCCCCGTTTGAAATCGGGGTTGTCGAACACCTCGGGCGGCAAGTAGAACGAATCATCGTTCTTGGATGCATCGAACGCTTGACCCATCGCGGTGGCGTTCTGCTGCATCGCCTGCATCTGCTGCTGCATACCGTTCTGCGACTGGTACATGGTCAGCATCATGTTGCGCATGTTCTGCATGGTTGCGATCATCGGGGGCATAATTGTGAGGAGCTGCGGCATCAGCTCGTCAAGTCTGTGCAGGTCCACGGTGAGGGCCTGCAGGTCGTCGCTGAGCGTGTCAATGCCGTCGAGGGTGTCGAAGATCGACCGCACCGACCAGCAGAGCGGAATGTCGAAGCAGTGCGGTTCCCAGTAGAGATAGTTCCGGATCGGTCGGAAGAAATCGTCGAAATCGGCTATATGGTCCCGTAATTCGTTGGTGTCCTTCACTGTCTGGTCGGTGTTCGCAACCATGGAGTGAGTGATCGCGTTCAGCTCCGTCATCAGTTCCAGCATCCGCTGCATGTTGGCGATCGTTTTCGCCATCTCGTCCGCCTGGGTCAGCATGTCCTTCATGCGGGCGTTCATATAGTCCTGGTTCATCGTCTGGGTGGTGCCCTGCATGCTGATCAGGAACGGGATCGACGTGTGCTCGATCGGAGTGCCCAATGGCCTGGTGATGGCCTGCACTCGGCCGATGCCGGGAATATGGAAGATATTCTTGGCAATTCGGTCGATCACGAGCATGTCGGCCGGGTTACGCACGTCGTGGTCGGTTTCCACCAGCAGCAGTTCTGGATTCATCCGCGCTTGTGGAAAGTGCCGGTCAGCTGCCGCGTACCCGACGTTGGCCGGGATGTCGGGAGGGAGGAACTCGCGGTCGTTATAGCTCGGCTTGTACCCCGGCAGGGCAAGCAGGCCGACCAGGGCCAGCGCAATTGTCGCCACCAAAATTGGCCCTGGCCAACGTACGACGGCAGTACCTACCCGGCGCCAGAACTTCGTCTTCATCTTTCGCTTGGGGTCGAACAAGCCGTAATGGCTAGCGACCGTGAGCAGCGCCGGCGCCATGGTCAAGGCCGCGAACACCGCGACAAGCATGCCGATCGCCAACGGAATACCGAGGGATTGGAAGTACGGCAGGCGGGTGAAGTGCAGACAGAAGGTCGCGCCGGCGATTGTCAGGCCGGAGCCGAGGATAACGTGGGCCGTGCCGTGATACATTGTGTAGAAGGCGGTTTCGCGATCCTCGCCCGTCTGGCGCGCCTCGTGATAGCGACCGACCAAAAATATCGCGTAGTCCGTTCCCGCGGCAATCGCCAGCGTGGTGAGCAGGTTGACCGCGAATGTCGACAGCCCGATGAGGTCGTAATAGCCGAGCGCTGCGACGATTCCCCGGGCCGCCGACAACTCGATGAACATCATGGCCAGCACGAGCCCCACGGTGATGATGGAGCGGTAGACGAGCATCAGCATGATGAAGATCACGCCGATGGTGATCGCGGTGATCAGCCTGACGGTCTTGTCGCCGGCGTGGTGTTGGTCATACGTGAGGGCTGCCGGACCGGTGACGTATGCCTTGATGCCTGGCGGTGGTGTAGCACTCGCGACGATGTCGCGGACCGATTGGACGGACTCGTTCGCCAGGCTCTCACCTTGGTTGCCGGCCAGGTAAAGCTGAACGTAGGCGGCCTTGCCGTCGGCGCTCTGCGACCCCGCCGCGGTCAGCGGATCACCCCAGAAGTCCTGAATGTGCTCGACGTGCTTTTTGTCCGCCTGCAACTTGGCGATCAGACCGTCATAGAAATGGTGGGCGTCGGCCCCGAGTGGCTGATCGCCTTCCAGGACGACCATCACCGAGCTGTTGGAGTCGAATTCCTTGAAGTCCCTGCCCACGCGTTGCATCGCCTGCATCGACGGCGCGTCAGTGGGCGCCAACGACACCGAGTGCGCCTCGCCGACCTTTTCGATCTGCGGTACGGCGACGTTGACCAGGACCGTCAGCGCCAACCAGCCCAGCAGGATCGGCACCGAGAACAGCCGGATGAACCGGGGGATCATCGGGTGCGCGCCGATATGGGTGTTGGTCATGCCGACTTCACCAGGCAGAAGGTCTCGGCGTTCACCCCGTCGGTCGTCTTCTCATCCTTGACCTCGCCGTTGACGGTAATGCGGCAGCTGATGCTGTCACTGTCGCCCTGGGCCACGATGTTGGCGCTCGCCGCCGGAGCGGTAGTTGTCAGGGTGATCGACCACGGCAATGCGACGTCCTTCACTTCCTGCGGCTGCGCGTCGAGATTGAGGTAGTTGATGGTCGCCACCGCTCCAGGCGGCCCGAAAATCTCGTAGATGACGACCTTGGGGTTGAACGGCTTGGGGTCGCTGGCGATGCCGGCGCCCGGCCTGGTGAGTTCCGTCTTGCCGAACACTCCGTGCAGTCGGTCGACGCAGAACACGGCAACCGCCACGGCCACCAGAATGACCAGCAGAATCCACACCCGCTTGAGCGTCCCGAACAGACCCCGTTTCTTACGGGGCCCGTGTTTACGCGGTGCGGGCGCGGGCGCGGAGGGGGACGCAGATGCAGGTTCAGGCGCGGTCCCGACGGCAATGGGGCCGGTGGCTCCCTCGTTGCTGGCAAGGTTCCGGGTGTCATTGCCTGTCCGTGCCATATGCACCCTCTTCCTCACGCCTCTCCCCATCGCGACAGATGACTGACAGATTAGTCCATTTAACTGAATCGAGCGAAGCATAGCCAGAAACTGAGAGTTCGATGGAGCCGGTGCTGTCGGTTTCGGTTGTGACGTTCGACATGGCCAGCGTAGCGCCGGAGGTCGCACCGGCCATCGGTTGGTACGGCAGCCGTCACCGAGGTGATGGGTAGTCAAATACCCTGCAGCACAGGTGAATTTAAAATAATTGCACCGGTTGGGTGGACTTCGCGCTGTTGAGAGATACAATCCGTCAATGAAGTTAGTGAGGCTAGCGACAATGGTCGCTGCCGCGGCAATCGCCCTGGCCGTGCCGGCGCATGCCGACGTTGACGCCGATTTCGCCAATCAACTGCACGACTACGGCATCTATGGACCCCGCGACTACAACGCGTGGCTGGGCAAGATCACGTGCTATCGACTGGGCAGAGGCACCGACGCCGACGCCTACGCATCGGCGAAGTTCATCCTCCCCAACCTGCCGCGGAACTCGACCACGGCACAGGCGTGGCAGTTCCTCGGAGCCTCGATAAGTACTTACTGCCCTGAGATGACGCCGGAGCTGCAAAACGCCGCCGAGCAACACAGCTGAGCCGACGTTAAGCCGCGTGCAGTTTCGGCATCGCGATGCCGATTCTCATGTCGATTTCGGTGACCGTTATCGGAGTCGGTCCGGGCAGCGGTGGGGCGGTGGACTCGTATTGTGCGCCGGTGGGCGTGACGAAATTCGCTCTGTGCGTGGCATTTCCCGCGTCACCGGCGCTCACCCGCCAGCCGGGGGACTCCTTGACGTAGTTGCAACGTTCGCACATGCCCAGCCCGTTCTCTACGGTGGTAGGTCCGCCGCGGTTGTGCGGCTGGGAATGGTCGAGGTGCCGGATAGGGGCATCGCAATACGGCGTGCGGCAGGTCTGATCTCGCAGTCCGATGAACTTGGCCAATCCGGTCGGGAAACGGCGTGAGCGCGACTCCATCGCAACCAAATTCGCTGCGCGAGGGTGGCGATAAAGCCGCCGCAGGGTGGCTTTCGAGCGCTCATCGGTGACCGCGGCGCGGACCAGCCCGCGCGCCACCGCCGCAGGGACCGGGCCATACCCGGTGATAATCCCCGGGCTGTTGTCGCCGCCCAGCAGTGTCTCGTCCGAGAGCACCAGGTTGACCGCAACCGGTTCCGGTTGCTCGGCAGGTCGTCCGGTGATGCGTTCCACGAGGGTGTCCGCCATCACCTGGCCGCGCGAGCGGTCATCGAAAGTTGTGTCGGCGGCACGCTTCAGTGCCGCATAGACTCCGACGCCCTGAGCCACCGGCAGCAGTGCGGTCACATAGGTCATGGTGTCGGGGGCGGGCCGGATCGTGACGGTTCGGTCCGACTCAGCCTGGGCCGCACGGTCGACGACAGCCTGGGCGTTGAGCCGGTAGGCGATCTGTTTGGCCGCCGCCGCGATTCGCGCATCTCCCTGGCCGTTGAGCGCCGAAGTGTCTGCACACAACTCGGCATCCAACAGCCGCCGGTCCTCCACATCCAGGCACGCGGATTCGCGCACAATCAGCGTCGCGCGCCACTCCGACAACACACCGCACGCCAGTGCGGCCATCGTGTGGGGCATCTCGTACACCAGCGCCTTGGCGAAACCGAGGTGGCGTCCACCGCGTGCCGGCGAATCCCGCCGTGCGAGCGCGATTTCGCTGGCTATGCCGCGTCCACGGTTCCGGCCGGGCACACCGGCCGCAGCCTCAGCCGCCCGGCGCAGCTCATCCAATGCCGTGGCCGCGCGTGCCTGACCCGCCGCCGCGGCGGATTTCACCCGCTCCAGCTCGGCGATCAGCTCGATCAGCCCGGCCTCGTCGCAACAGTCATCCACTTGGGACAACGCCATGAGATCGAACATATGTTCGATACTACACCGGCCCGCCGCCAATGTCAGGTGTCGGCGAACAGAACGCCCGGGTTGAGGATGCCCGCCGGGTCGAAGCTCTCCTTGATCCGGCGCAGCAGTGCGATCTTGGTCGGGTCTTCCAACTCCAGGAAGTAGCTCGCCTTGGAGCGCCCGAGACCATGTTCACCTGAGATCGCACCGCCCAGCCCCATTGCCGACACAAAGATGTCAGTCAGCAACTTCTTCCGCGTGTCCGGATCCTTGCAGAATACCGCCAGATGCACGTTGCCGTCGCCGGCATGCCCGCACCCGCCCATGCCGACGCCCTCCGCCAGCGCCAGTTCGCGTGCCTTGCGCAGGAACTGTGGCATTGACGCTCGCGGCACAACAACGTCAATGATTTCGTCCCCGCCGATCGCCTTCACTGTCCAGAAGGTTTTCTCGCGGGCCTCGATCAGCCGGCGCGCCGAGCCGCCCTCGAGCACGTAGACGTCCAGCGCGCCCAATTCGGTGAGCAGCTCGCTGAGGCTCTCGACGTCCTCGTGCAGCCGGTCGGTGTCGTTATTCTCAAGCGCGACAACGAGATAGGCGTCACTTTTCTCCCGGATCGTCTCCGGGACACCGAGCTCGAGCTTGTCATTGTGGACGATCGCGGCCATCGTCAAGTTGTCGATGTACTCGAGGATGGTCGGCGCAAGCCCGCTGGAGATGATCTTCGGCACCGCCGTCATGACCTCGTCGAAGTCGTCGAACGGAGCCAGCAGGGTGGCCCCGTGCGCAAACCGCGGAACCAGCTTGACGATAACCTCGGTGGCCAGCGCCAGGGTGCCCTCCGAGCCGATGATCAGTTGGGTGAGGTCATAGCCGCTGGACACCTTCGAGTTCTTGCCGCCGGTGCGGATGATCTCGCCGGTCGCCAGCACCGCCTGCAGCCCGAGCACGTTGTTGCGGGTGACGCCGTACTTGACGGCGCGCATCCCACCGGCGTTCGTCCCGACGTTGCCGCCGACGCTGGCGGACAGCTCGCCCGGGTACACGGTGTAGTTGAGCCCCGCCTCCGCTGTCCTGGCGTCCAGCTCGGCCAGCGTCACGCCCGGCTGCACGACTGCGACGTGGTTGTCTTTGTCGACCTCCAGCACAGCGTTCATCCGCTCGAAGGAGATCAGCAGCCCGCCCGCGACGGGCCGGGCCGCGCCGGACAACCCGCTGCCCGAGCCGCGAGCGGTCACCGGCATGCGGTCCTGCGACGCGATCCTCACCAACCCGGCGACCTCTTCCGCGGTAGCCGGTTTCGCGACGTACGCGGGCTTTTGCGGTGCCGCCGACAGTGCTTCGTCGTGTGCGTAGTCCTCAGAGATCGCGTCGCCGATCAAAAGGTTCTTATCGCCGACGATCTCAGCTAGCTGTGCCGCCACGTCTGTCACTTGATTCCCACCGCCCTCGTGTCGGGAAAAGCCTAGACCCATGCGCGACAAACAAATCCCCAGCGTCTCGCCGTATTTACACGAGGCCCAAAAAAGATTGTCGGAGAAGTAAATTACCCGCCTAACACATTCGCAGCGCATACATAGCTCGCACTTAAATAGGTTGTCTAACGTGAGGTCGTCGGGGGTGAATGGGAATCACCTATTTCCTTACGAAGGGGCTGCAAGGATGAAGTTGAAGATGGCCGTCGCGGGAGCTTTTCTCGCAGGCGGCATGGGATTGGCCCTGACCGGGCTCAATCCAGTTGTGGCGAACGCCGCGCCGTGCGGGCCGCCTGCGCCGTGCGGACCGGGGGCGCCAGGTGGGCCACCGCACGGGCCAGATGGCCCGCCTGCTGGCCGCGGACCCGATTTCCGTCCGCCCGACCCAGGTGGTCCGGACAGGGAATTCCGGGGTGACCCGGGTGGTCCGCCGGGTGATTGGCGTAACCCGGGTGACTGGCATGACCCTGGTGGTGACTGGCATGACCCTGGTGGTGACTGGCGTGGCCCTGGTGGTCCGCCGGGTGACTGGCGTGGCCGTGACTGGGGCCCGCGTCCGGGCAATGCATTCGGGGGCTGGCGTAACGCGCCCTGGGGTGACGGGCCCGCGCCGTGGGGCTGGGGACCGCCGCCGCCACCGCAGTGGAACGGGGGATACCTCGACCCGTACGGGCCGCCGCCACAGCCGATCAACTATTACGGCTATAACGAGCAACCGTATTGGAACCAGGGCAACAACCAGTGGGGATTCGATTTCTTCGGAGTCTGGATACCGCTGCCCACCTTGTGAGCTAGCCGGTAGGACGGTCGCCGCGCGCTGGCGCTCGGCGACCGCCCGTCGGCCGCCTTACCACAACACAACCGAAGGGAGTACACGATGAACCTCAAACGAATTGTCGCCGGAGCACTACTCACCGGCACGCTGGCCTCGGCAGCAATCGGAGTCGGCGCCGGAGTGGCTTCCGCAGACCCGTGGGTGCCTGGTCCGCACGGGCCGGGGTGGGGGCCGTTCCCCGTCGATGACTGGCACGGCCGTTGGCACAACGCACCCTGGGGAGACGGCGCTCCGCCGTGGGGCTGGGGAGCGCCGCCCCCGGTGGCGTGGGACGGCCCACTCCCACCGCCCGGTGGTCCGCCACCTGGGGCATTTAACTACTGGGGCTACAACGTTCAGCCGATCTGGGACACCGGTTACAACCAGTGGGGTTTCTGGCTCGGCGGAGTCTGGATTCCTCTGTAGGCCACGGTCACGCGAGGCGGTCTCGGATGTTTGACAACATCGCGGTATGCGCCTTGACCGCCTCGCGTACCGTCACCGCGGCAAGCAACCGTGGCGCTTGAATTTGCATGTGCTCGACCACACGCGTGCCACCTTCGATCCCGTCGAACGTCACCACGCTGCGCAGTCGCACCATCGGAAATTGACGGGCTTCGGCGGTCACGTCGCCCGCGACGGGAATGTGCAACCGCGCAACGTACCGGGTCCGCAGGGTGAGCCGTCCGAGCGGGATCCGATCGTGCACCCGGTAGGTCTGTGCATACCCGTCCGCTGTGTCGGTGCGAGAGATGGTGCGCACCGAAACGACAAGCGGATGGACTAGCCGGATGTTGTTCAGGTCAACGTAGAAACCACGAACCTCCTCCGGCGGCGCACCGACGTCTTCGCTCAGCGTCCGCTCGGCACTGCAGATCCACCACGCCACGACGTCAACCCTGCCACCCGCCGACCTGCCCGGTTCCCGCTTCGACGTCGTCGGCGGGTTCGGTCTGTGATTCCGCGATCGGGGCACGGCAAACACTGTGATACTTGGGCAACGCCGGGCGCATGACGGAAGGGAACATCGTGGCCATCGCACGCGTGCTGTTCTTAGCCATCACCGCTGGCAGCGTTGCGGTTGGCACAGCCAACCCCGCGTCGGCGCGGCCGGTTGACCCGCCGATGTACGGCGTCTACACGTACCACCAGGACGGTGTGCCGGACGAGACGTGGACGTTGTGGCCGACGTGCGTTGAGGCGGGGTGCGTGCTGCACATGTCCAGCCTGGTGTCCCCGCACCTCGGGCCCGACAGCGACATGCCCGGGTACGGCGGCGACGCGCGCAAGGTCGACGGGCTGTGGACATGGTCCCTCACCAAGGACAAGGGCGCGACGTGCCCCGACGGGAGCAAGACGCCGGCGACCTACTCCTATTCGTGGGATCAGGCCACGCTCGCGGGCACCTTGACGATTCTGATCAGCGACGAGTGCGGCTTGAGGCCCGGCATGACCAAGCAACCGTTCAATCTGACCTACAAGGAACCGCTCCCGATTCCGGTCATCTTGGATCCGCTGAACCAGATCGAGAACCTTTGGTAAGGCCACGAGCCTTGCTCTTCGACGTGCAGGGCACGGCGACCGATTTCTACTCGACGGTGCGCGGCGAAGCTCAACGGATTGCCGCAAACCGCTTTCCCGATGTGGACTGGGACGGGTTCGTCGGAGCATGGCGGGCCGGCTATACAACCGCGCTGCAGGCGGCGACGGGGGGATCCACGGGCTGGGTGTCTGTTCGCGCGGTGTACCGGGACGTCCTGGATCGCACCGTGGCACAGTACGGCCTCGGGTCGCTCACCGAAGCGGACCGCGACGAACTCACCTTCGCATGGGAAAAGCTGCAGGCGTGGCCCGATGTGCTGCCCGGGCTGACCCGCTTGAAACGGCGTTTCACGGTGGCCACCTTGTCCAACGCGGACGTCGCCTCGGTCGTCAATATGTCGAAACGCGCGGGACTGCAGTGGGACGCCGTCTTCACCGCGGAGATGGCCCGCGCGTTCAAGCCCGACCCCGCGGTCTACCGCTTGGCCGCGACCTATCTTGGCGTGCCCCTGTCCGAGATCATGATGGTGGCCAGTCACAAATATGATCTGCGCGCTGCCGCCCGACTCGGATGTCAGAGCGCGTTCGTAGCGCGCCCGCTCGAACTTGGGGTCAACGGCCCGGTGGATACCGTCTACGAGGACGAATTCGACCTCAACGCTTCGGATTTCATCGATCTGGCCGACCAGCTCGACTGTTGATTACCCTCAGGTGCGGTCACGGAGCAACGCGATGTCATCCTTGCGGCCCTCGTCGGCCGTCTCACAGATGATCGGCGCGTCGGCGGCCGTGACCACGGCTACCAGCAGGTCGACGTCGATCTCGCCGGCACCGAGGTTGGCGTGCCGGTCACGCCCCGAGCCCGCCGGGTCCTTTGAGTCGTTGCAGTGCACCAGGTCGATGCGCCCCGTGATGGATTTAATCCGTTCGACCGCGTCGATCAACGCCTCGCCGGCCGCCCACGCGTGGCACGTGTCGAGACAGAACCCCATGTTCTTGTCGCCGATGTGGTCCCACAGGCGCGCGATCGTTTCGAAGTGGCGCGCCATGGCATGGTCGCCGCCCGCGGTGTTCTCGAGGTATACCGGCACGGTGCTCTCGAGCTGGTCGAGTGCCTTGCGCCACCGCTCGAAGCCGGCGTCCAAATCGTCGTCGTCGACGTGGCCTCCGTGCACGATCACGGCTGCGGCGGCGATGTCGGCCGCCGCGTCGCAGGTGTCCTGCAGGATCTTGCGGGACGGGATGCGGACTCGGTTGTTCGCTGAGGCCACGTTGATCAAATATGGCGCGTGGACGTAAATCGGCAGGTCCGATGCCCGCAACCGCGCTGCGTCATCGCGGGGCTTGGGCTTCTTCCAGCTTTGCGGATTGCCCAGGAAGATCTGTACCGCGTCGGCGCCTTCCGCGTCGGCGGCCGCGAGCGGGTCTTGCGGGCTGACGTGCGAACCAATGAGCACAGCCCCAGTCTAGGAACGGCGACAACCCCGCGGCCAACGGTCTGTAAGTTTCGTAACTCGGGTTTCTGCGCTATCTTCGCTGCACAGCCAGGTACGGAGGTCACGTGAAAAAGGTTGTTGCCTTCTCCGCCGGATCTGCTGCGCTCGCGACCATGGGCTTCCTGTTCGCGGGACACGCCAGCAGCGACACAATCGACGTCACCGGGATCACGTATGCGCAAGCGGTCCAGGTCCTGAAGTCGCAGGGCTACATGATCGAGTTTGGCGGCTCGGTCGGCGGCGATGAACCGGAATCGCAGTGCGTCGTCGAAAGCCAGAAGTTCCTGCCGCAGGGCTGGGTCTCGCTTGAGCTGAACTGCACCAAGGCCGCCCAGGCGGCGCTCCCCGCTGCCAACCCGAACGCCCCGGTTGTCGGCGGCAACGGTGTGACCACGGTCAAGGCGACCCCGGTGCCAATGCCACCGGCGAACGCGCCGCCACCGCCTCCGGCGTTCCCGGGAACCTGACAACCCGTCAACTCGGCGGCGTCCACGCGACCGGCAGGTGCTTGATGCCGTGGATGAACGCCGACAACAGCCGCGCCGGCTCCTCTGTTGCGACGATGTCGGGTATCCGCTGGTGCAGCTCCTCGAACGCGACCGCGATCTCGCGCCTGGCCAAGTTCGCCCCGAGGCAGAAGTGTGTGCCGCCGCCACCGAAGCCGACATGGGGATTGGGGTCGCGGGTCACGTCGAGCGTGTAGGGGTCGTCGAACTTTGCTTCGTCGCGGTTGGCCGAGCAGTACCACATCGACACTTTGTCTCCGGCGGTCATCTTCACACCGCTCAACTCGGTGTCCTCGGTGACCCGGCGCCGCATGTACACCACCGGCGACGCCCACCGGACGACTTCCTCCACGGCTGAATGGGTCAGCCCATCGAAGTCCGACCACCACTTCTCGCGTTCGTCGGGGTATCGCGTCAACGCGAGGACGCCGTGGCTGATCGCGTTGCGGGTGGTCTCGTTCCCGGCGATCGCCAACAGCATGAAAAACGAGGCGATCTCGCTGGAGCTCAGCTTCTCGCCGTCGACGTCGGCTTCCACCAGGCTGGTCGTCAGGTCGTC
This sequence comes from uncultured Actinomycetota bacterium, assembly GCA_963759655.1. Lineage (GTDB taxonomy): Bacteria > Actinomycetota > Actinomycetes > Mycobacteriales > Mycobacteriaceae > Mycobacterium. Next base: position 79,384 of record CAVXAG010000023.1, read on the forward strand.
GCACGGGCTGGCGCGCCGATCGTCGGCCAGCGCACTGGCATATGCACCGAATTCCATCGAAACGTGGGCGAATTCGTCAAGGTCGGTGGTCAGGTCCGGGTCGCCGAATCCGAGGATCACGTTTGTCCAGTGGAAGACGGTCTGGTGGTCCTCCTCGGGGATGCCCATCATGTCGCAGATCACCTGCAGCGGAAGCGGACCCGCCAGCTCGGCGACCACCTCGCCCCTGCCGTCCGGATGTTTGGCGATCATCGCGTCGGCCAGCCGGCGGGCTCTTTCCCGCACCGCCTCCTCGGTGCGGGCCACCACCCTGGGCGTGAAGGCCCTGCTGACGATGCTGCGCAGACGTTGGTGTCGCGGGTCGTCCATCACGATCATCGACCCGAAGACCTCGGACAGTTCGGGGATGTTGTCGCCGAGCGTGATGTTGGGAACAGAGCTGAAGATGTGCGGATGGCGGCTGGCGTAGTGCACGTCGTCGTAGCGCGTCAGGGCCCAATGGCCTGACCCCGCATCGCGTTCGGCCTGTTGCGGTATCTCCCAGAACGCGATGGGCCGCTCGCGGCGCAGCGTCGCGAACGCGCCGTCACGGAAGTCGTCGTCCTGCGCCCAGAAGTCCCAGGTACCCAGATCGATGTCGGACAACGCCACGTCCAACGGGGGCGCGCCGTTCACCCTCGTCGCAATGCCCATACTGACCACACCCCACTTCATTGAGGGAGCAACTGTCGCCGAGCCTAGTGTGTTACGGAGTCCGACCAGAAAGGCCTGCAATGACAAAGCGGATCGTCGTCTTCGGTACGGGTTTCGTCGGCCGGATGGTCATCGTGGAAGTCGTCAAACACCCGCTTTTCGAGCTGGTCGGCGTCGGAGTCAGCAACCCCGACAAGGTCGGTCGCGACGTCGGCGACATCTGTGGTCTCGAAACGGCGCTGGGTGTCACCGCCACCGACGACATCGACGCGCTGATCGATCTGAAACCGGACGCCCTGGTCCATTACGGGCCGACGGCCGCGCATGCCGACGACAACGTCCGGCTGATGTCGCGCTTCCTGCGTGCCGGCATCGACGTCTGCTCGACGGCGATGACTCCCTGGGTGTGGCCGACGATGCACCTGAACCCGCCGAACTGGATTATCCCCATCACCGAAGCATGTGAGCTCGGGGAATCGTCCTGCTTCACGACGGGCATCGACCCCGGCTTCGCGAATGATCTGCTCCCGATGACCTTGATGGGCTTGTGCTCGGAAGTGCGCAAGGTGCGCGCCTCCGAACTGCTGGATTACACCAACTACGAAGGCGACTACGACAACGAGATGGGGATCGGCAAACCGCCGGAATTCACCCCGCTGCTTGAGAACAGCGACATCCTGGTGTTCGCCTGGGGTGCCACCGTGCCGATGATCGCCCACGCGGCCGGCATCATGCTGGATGAGATCACCACCACGTGGGAGAAGTGGGTGACACCCACCGAACGCAAGACCGCGAAGGGCGTGATCCAGCCCGGCAACGTTGCTGCGGTGCGGTTCACGATCAACGGTGTCTACCACGGCGAGACCCGAATCCAGCTCGAGCATGTCAACCGCATCGGCCAGGACGCGGCACCCGACTGGCCGTCGGGCAATCAGGACGATGTCTACCGGGTCGATATCGAGGGGACGCCAAGCATCTTCCAGGAGACCGCTTTTCGGTTCACCGACGGGTCCGGTCGCGACGCGGCCGCGGCGGGCTGCCTGGCCACGGGCCTCCGCGCGTTGAACGCCGTTCCGGCGGTCAACGACCTGCCGCCGGGTTGGGTCACCGCCCTCGATTTGCCATTGGTCCCCGGCGCAGGAACGATTCGCTGATTAGCATGCGAAGGGCGATCATTGCCGGATCAGTGGTGTTGCTGATCGTGTCGGTCGCGGGGTTTATCACCTCGCTGGTGCTCAACACGTTCGTGTTCGATAAATACGACGCCTACGGCGAGGTGCCGATCCCGGGCACCGCGACACTGCACCTGCCCGCGGGCGACGCGACGGTGAGCTTTCACTCGCAGATCATCGGCAGCACCGGTGGCAACGGACTGCCGATCCCGGACCTCGGTGTGACCATCACCCCGCCGCCCGGAGTCGCCGAGCCCCAGCTCACCGAAGACGAAGGATCCACGACCACTGTGAACAACGATGCGCGCCGTCGAGTGTGGGTCGCGCACATCCCCCAGACCGGTGACTACACCGTCACCACCGAAGGCAAGGTGAGTGCGTTCATCAGCCCACGCCTGGCTTTCGGCCACGGCGGCCTGTTCGGATATCTACCCTGGGTATTCGCCGGTCTGTTCGTGGTGAGCCTGCTCGCTCTGCCGGTCGCCAAGCTGATACCGCGGCGGACCCCGGCGGTTGCTGCCCCGTTCCCCGTCACGCCGGTCTCGCCCATCACGCCCGCCACGCCCACCGACGAAGGCATCCGCATCCAGCAGCTGAAAACACTGACGTCCCTGCACGAGTCCGGAGCGCTCACCGACCAGGAATTCGAGGCCGAGAAGCGCCGGGTACTGGGTCAATAGGGTCAGCGCGGCCAGCTGCTCTTGTCCAGCAACAGCTTCGCGAGCGGGATCCGCACCCGCTTCGGGTCGGCGGCCAGTCGCTCGCGCAACCCGGATTCCAAGCGCTCGCCGACCTGCTCGGCACGTGCACCGTCGGCGCCGCCGTCCAGCGCGGTCAACAGGGCGGGGAACACCGAAGCCCGCATGAACGCCGTCCATTGCGCAGCGAAGACTTTTGCGTTCCCGTCTTTTTGGAATCTCGTCCAGTACTGGTCCTCGGCGTCGAACACCTCCAGGTGCTCCACCGTGAGGCCGGCGAACCGGTTCTTCGGTGCGAACGGCGCAGTGAGTTGCGCCTCGCTGCGGCCGACGGACGGGATCACCATTCGCACGACCTCGTCGCGGGTCACCACGCCCTCGGCGACCATGTCGTCGAGCTCAATGCCGAGGCTCTCGAGTAGCGGTTGGTAACCGGAATCACCCCCGTCCTGCGCCATCGCCAGCACCACGAGCCGCCCGCCCGGTACCAATTCGCGGCTGCGGGCGGTCAGGAAAGCGAGCCAGTCGTCGGCGGCCTGGCGCGCGTACGCCGCGACCGCGTCGTTGTCGCGGCTGCATGCGATGTGAACCTGATCGGGTATCACGGCAGGCACGCGGGAGAGCCAGTCGACGGCCCACGCACTCCAGCCCAATGTCACGATGCCGGTCGGCGCCACCTGGCCGTACACCGACCGCCCAATGCCTGACGCGAACGTCGCCGGGTCGTCGCGCAGGTAGCTCTGCGGGTCTGAAGCAAGCGAATTGAACAGCCCGGTGTAGTCGTTCTCGGCGACGTCGGCGTGGAAGACAACGATCGCGTGGCCCGGGTCGGTCCGGCCGCGCAGGATGGAGATCGCGGCCCCGATCGGCAACAGCGAGTTGTGTCCTGCGGATGCTCCATAGTCAGCGATCACGATCGTGTTGGGCGAATACGACAGTTCAACGTCTTTCGCCGCACGCTGCAGCAGCTCCACCGCAGGCAGCGACGCGGGCTGCACCCGCGTACTGCCCCTCAGCGCCCCGCCTGCCTCGATGGGCGCTGGGCGACCGGGCACAGCATCGGCGGCCATGACGCGCACAGTAGTCGCTAGTGTCCCCGCGCCACCCAATCGTCGTAATGCACCAGCTCGCCACCGATTGTGGTGGTGTCGCCGTGACCGGTGTAGACGACGGTGTCACCCGGCAGCTTGCCCAGCCGCTCGGAGATCGACGCCAGGATCGTCGGGAAGTCGGAGTACGACCGGCCCGTCGCCCCCGGACCACCCTGGAACAGGGTGTCGCCGCTGAACACTGCGCCTAACTCGGGTGCGTGCAGGCAGGTGGACCCGGGGGAGTGGCCCGGGGTGTGGATCGCCCGCAGTTCGGTTCCGGCCACGTTCAGCACTTCGCCGTCCTGCAACACGCGAAACTCCTTCCCGGGGTGTGTCATTCGCCAGAGCACCTCGTCGGCAGGATGCAACAGCACCGGGGCGTCGAGCGCCTCCCCGAGTTGCGGCGCGACCGTCACGTGGTCGTTGTGACCGTGCGTGCACACCACCGCGACCACATTGCGGCCGCGCACCGCGTCGATGATCGGGCCCGCGTCATGGGCGGCGTCGATCACCACGACGTCGACGTCGCCACCGACCAGCCAGATATTGTTGTCGACTTCCCAACTGCCACCGTCGAGTTCGAAGGTGCCGTGCGTGACCACGCGGTCGATGCCGGCCATCACAGCACGACCACAGAGCGCAGAACCTCGCCGGCGTGCATCTTGTGGAACGCGGTCTCGATGTCACCGATCCCGATGCGTTCGGAGACGAACTTCTCCAACGGCAGCCTGCCCTGCAGGTAAAGGCTGACCAGGGTGGGGAAGTCGCGCTCAGGCAGGCAGTCGCCGTACCAGGAGGACTTCAGCGACCCGCCGCGGGAGAAGAAATCCAATAGCGGCATGTCTATGCGCATGTCCGGTGTCGGCACCCCGACCAGCACGACGGTGCCGGCCAGATCGCGCGCGTAGAACGCCTGTTTCCACGTCTCCGGCCGTCCGACCGCGTCGATCACCACGTCGGCGCCGTTCCCGTCGGTCAGCTCCTGGATAGCCTCGACGACGTCGGTTGAGCGGGCGTTGATCGTGTGGGTGGCGCCGAAGTCTTTGGCCCAGGCCAGCTTTGCGTCGTCGGTGTCGACCGCGATGATCCGCTTGGCGCCGACAAGCGCCGACCCCGCGATCGCCGCGTCACCGACTCCGCCGCAGCCGATCACCGCGACGGTGTCGTCGCGGCCTACCGCGCCGGTGTTCATCGCCGCGCCGAGGCCGGCCATCACCCCGCAGCCCAGAAGCCCGGCCACCGCCGGGTCGGCCGCCGGGTCCACCTTGGTGCACTGGCCCTCGTGCACCAGCGTCTTGTCCACGAATGCGCCGATGCCCAACGCCGGTGTCAGCTCGGTGCCGTCGGTCAGCGTCATCTTCTGCTCTGCGTTGTAGGTGTCGAAGCAGTACCACGGCCGGCCCCGCCGGCACGCCCGGCAGCGCCCGCACACGGCGCGCCAGTTGAGGACCACGAAATCGCCGGGCTCCACAGACTCCACGCCCGCACCGACCGCCTCCACGGTGCCCGCGGCCTCGTGGCCGAGCAGGAAGGGGTACTCGTCGTTGATACCGCCGTCGCGGTACGTCAGATCGGTGTGGCACACCCCGCACGCCGCGATGTCCACCACGACTTCGCCCGGGCCAGGATCGGGAATCACCACGTCGACGACCTCGACCGGCTCGTCCTTCTTTCGCGAAATCACGCCGCGCACTGTTTGGGTCATGCGGGCCAACCTACTAAAGCGGCGATGAGCCGCTTGCGCGAAGAGCAGATAGGACCGGCGTAGGTTTTGAACCCATGACGGCGCTGGAGGCCATCGCAGGCTGGCCGGTCCCAACGGCCGCGGCTGCCGTCGTCGGGACCGACGGCGTGCTGGCCGAGTTCGGAGATCAGCGGCATCGATTCGCGCTGGCATCGGTCACCAAGCCACTGGCGGCTCGCGCGGCGCAGGTAGCGGTCGAAGAAGGCGTGGTGGACCTCGACAGCGCGGCCGGCCCGCCCGGGTCGACAGTTCGCCACCTGCTGGCCCACGCGTCGGGGCTGGCGATGCACTCCGCCGAAGTGATCGCCGAGCCGGGGAAGCGCCGGGTCTACTCCAACTACGGCTTCCGCGTGCTGGCCGAAACCGTGCAGGACGAGTCGGGCATTGAGTTCGGCCGCTATCTTCACGCTGCGGTGTTCGAGCCGCTCTCGATGACCGACACTCGCCTCGACGGCGGCGCTCGGACGGCCGGCTACGGCGCCACCTCGACCGTCGCGGACCTCGTCCGCTTCGCGGGCGACCTGCTCCGGCCGGTGACCGTCGCCGCCGAAACCCACGCCGAGGCGACAACGGTGCAGTTCCCCGGCCTCGACGGCGTCCTGCCGGGGTTCGGCGTGCAGCGGCCGAACGACTGGGGACTGGGGTTTGAGCTCAGGGACGCCAAGTCACCGCACTGGACCGGCTCGATGAACTCGCCGGGCACCTACGGTCACTTCGGGCAATCCGGCACATTCTTGTGGGTGGATCCGGCTGCCGGCCTGGCACTCGTCGTGCTCACCGACCGCGATTTCGGCGACTGGGCCCGGTCATGCTGGCCGGCGCTCTCAGACACGGTGCTGGCCGAATTCGCGGCAGACTAGCGCAACAGGGGCCTCACAAGGCACAATGGAAACGCACGACACACGCTCATCGGTTTTACCAGGTCGTTGGGGAAGACGTCCCTCGGGAGCCGAAGGAGCTGAAGATGCGTGCGTCGAACCAGTTCGCCGACGCGACCACCGGCGTGGTCTACATCCACGCCTCGCCCGCGGCGGTGTGCCCGCATGTCGAGTGGGCGCTGTCGTCGACCCTGGACAGCAGGCCGAACCTGACCTGGACACCCCAGCCCGTGATGCCTGGACAGCTGCGCGCGCTGACGAACTGGATCGGCCCGGTCGGCACGGGCGCCCGGTTGGCGCACGCGCTGCGGTCATGGTCCGTGCTGCGGTTCGAGGTCACCGAGGACCCCAGCGCTGGGGTCGACGGGCAGCGGTTCTGCCATACCCCCCAACTCGGTCTGTGGAGTGGCTCGATGAGCGCAAACGGCGACGTCGTCGTCGGCGAGATGCGGCTGCGTGCGCTGATGGCCACCGGCGCCGACACGTTGCTGGCCGAGCTGGAAACGGTCCTGGGCACCGCATGGGACGACGCGCTCGAGGCCTACCGCGACGGCGGCCACGGGGCCGAGGTGAGCTGGCTCAGCCGCGGAGTGGGGTAACTGCGGCCGACCGCAGGATCTTCAACGCGCCACTGACCGCCGACACCTCGACGGGAAGCGCGTACGCGAACTCGCCGTCCGCGTAGGCGTTGATGCCCGGGCTTTCGACCCTGACCGTCCTCGCGCGGTCCGTCGTCACCCCGTCGAGTTCAACGTGCGTGCCCTTGAAGACGGTCGGGAACAGCCGAACCAGCCTGGTGCGCGATCCCGACCGCACGATCGTGATATCGAGTTGCCCGTCGGCATGGTCGGCGTTGGGACAGATCAGCATGCCGCCGCCATAGCTTTTCGTGTTGCCGAACGCGGCCAGCGTCAGGTCCGCGACGATCTCCCTCTCGTCGAGCACCAGACGGAAGGGGAGCGGACGCAGCTGCGACAGCTCGGCGAGCATCGCGACGTTGTAGCGCATCCGGCCGTGCGGCCAGCGCATGTTGTTGGCGCGGTCGCTGACGAGGGAGTCGAACCCGGCTGCCATCACGGTGCCGAACCATTTCTCGGCCCCGTCTCCGCTGCGGATCCGCCCGAGGTCGACGGTCTCCGCCCACCCGTCGCACACCACATCGGCGGCCGCCTCGGGATTGTCTGTCGGCAGGCCGTATTCACGAGCGTGGTCGTTGCCGGTGCCCGCGGGGATGATGCCGAGCGGAATGTCGCTGCGCGCCACCGCCTGAAGCGCCAGCGAGATGACCCCGTCACCGCCGGCGATCACCAGCGCGTCGGTGCCGGCCGCCACCGCCTCGTCGATCAGCCTTCGAGCGTGCTCGGCGTCCCTGCCGACGATCTCGACGATGTCGACGCCGCGCCGCTGAAACTGTGCGCAGGCCCGTTCGGCGGCGTGCGGCGCATTGCCGTGTCCCGATGCGGGGTTGGTCAACATCGTCACGCGGCCGATCTCGCGTCGGCTCAGCGCGTTCACGGAATCAGCTTGCCGGGGTTGAGGATTCCCGAGGGATCCAGGGTGGCCTTGACGGCCTTGAGTACCTCGACGCCGAGGTCGCCGATCTCCTCACGCATCCACGGGCGGTGATCGGCGCCGACCGCGTGGTGATGGGTGATCGTCGCGCCGGTGCGAACCATCGCGTCTGTTGCAGCCTTCTTGGCTGCCCGCCACTGGTCGATCGGGTTGCCGCGTTGGCCCGCGACGACCGTGAAGTACAACGACGCGCCCGTTGGATACACGTGCGAAATATGACACAGCACAAGCGCGGGCGTGCCAGATTCCGCAAGCTATGATGTAAGAGCTTGCGTGACAGCGGCTTTCAGAGCAGCAACATTGGACCATGTGGTGGCTGTCTCGAGCGTCTCGCACAGCGCTCCGGCCGCGAGCAGTGAGTCGCGCAGGTATGGCGCGGAGAACCGGCCGTGTTCCCATGCGCGGGCCGGGCCCTCTCCCAACGACGTTCCGCCGTGCTTCTCGAGCACCGCGTGCGTCTCGGCGTGTCGGCTTTCCGTGTGCTCGCCGGTGCCCTCGAACACGGTGATCGCGAGGCAGCCTCCGGTGATGCTCGACTCGCCGATGTTGTCCGCGGTGGCCAGGTTGACGCCCGTCTCGGCCTCATCCGATAGCCGGATGACCGTAGGCCCGGTGCCGGTTTGCGCGACGGCCCTCAGCGCGGCCGCACCAGTAGCGAAGTCCGGGAACGACCACGCCTCGTAGCGGGTGCACTCCGGCGTCGGATGCACCCGCAGGCGCACCTGGGTGATTACCCCGAGCACGCCCTCCGAGCCGATCAGCAGGTGCCGCAGATCGGGTCCTGCGGCCGATTCGGGCGCACGGCCGAGATCGAGCACACCCGCGGGTGTGACCGCGCGGATGGCGCGGATCATGTCGCTGAACCGGCCATAGCCCGCCGAATCCTGACCCGACGAGCGCGTCGCGGCGAAGCCGCCGATCGTCGCGAATTCGAAGCTCTGCGGAAAATGCCCGAGCGAGAAGCCGTGCCTGCCGAGCAGGCGCTCCGCGTCGGGGCCCGTCACGCCGGCACCGAGGACCGCCTCGCCAGAAACCTCGTCGAGCGAGTGCAACTCGTTGAGCCGGCGCAGATCCAGCGAGACCACCGCTGTGAACCCGTCGCGCTCGGGGTCCAGCCCGCCGACGACGCTGGTGCCGCCGCCGAACGGGACGACGGCAATACGCCTCTCGGAGCACTGACGCAGGATCTCGGCGATCTGGTCCTCGTCGCCCGGCACCAACACGGCGTCGGGCGCATCCTGTTCGGTGTCCGTGCGTCGGAGCAGGTCGAGTGTCGACTTGCCGCCCGCGTGCAACAACCGGGCAGCAAGGTCGTCGAGAACGAACTCGGCTCCGACGATCGCCGCCAGCACGTCGCGATCGGCGGCCGTCAACAACGACGGGCGCACCCGCACCTCGTCGATCTCGGGTGCCGCCAGTGCGGTGGCCTCCACCCCGAGGGCCTGCTCGAGCAACGCACGGATTCCGTCGGACAGCGGCTTGGCGGCGTTGGGGTTGCCCCACCCGTTCCACTTCATCGGGGGCAGGAGTGCGGAGTTCGTCGACATGCGTTACAGTATTACATATGCTGTCAACCAGTAACGCTGAATCGACGGACATCGGGGATCGCATCCTCGACGCCGCGGCGAGCTGCGTCACCGCGTACGGCGTCGAACGGGTCACGCTGGCCGAGATCGCCCGCCGCGCCGGGGTCAGCCGGCCCACCGTCTACCGGAGATGGACCGACACGCGCGAGATCCTGGCGGCGCTTCTGACGTCTCGCGTGATCGGAGTCTGGCAAGACGTACCGTCGCAGGGTCGTGGCAGGGACGCACTGGTCAACCGGATCGTCGCGGTCGCCGACCGGCTGCGGCGCGACGAGCTGATCATGTCGGTGCTGCTCTCGTCACCGGAACTTGCGATGGTCTACATCACCCAACGGCTGGGCACCAGCCAGCAAGTGCTCATCGACGCCGCCGCCGCGGAAATCGAAGCCGCACAACGGGATGGCAGCGCGCGCGCCGGCGATCCCCGCCAGCTGGCCGCGATGGTCCTGCTGATCACACAGTCGACAATCCAGTCCGCCCAGATCGTGCGTCCGATCCTCGACGCCGACGCGCTCGCCCGCGAGTTGGCCCACTCACTGAACGGATACCTGTCCTGATGGCCGATCCTGGCGCCCTCAACGCCGCCCGTCGCATCGCCGAGCTCAGTGACCTCGCCGACGGTGCCCGCGTCGACGTCGTGGTGATCGGCGGCGGCATCACCGGAACCGGCATCGCGCTGGACGCCGCCTCCCGCGGGCTCCGGGTCGTGCTGGTGGAAAAGCATGACCTCGCGTTCGGCACCAGCCGCTGGAGCTCCAAGCTGGTGCACGGTGGCCTTCGGTATCTCGCAAGCGGCAACATCGGCATCGCGCGGCGCAGCGCCGTGGAGCGCGGAATCATGATGACGCGCAACGCCCCTCACCTCGTGCATGCGATGCCGCAGCTGGTCCCGTTGCTGCCGTCGATGGGACGGGCCAATCGGGCGGTGGTACGCACCGGGTTCATCGCGGGCGATGCGCTGCGGCGGCTGGCCGGAACGCCCGCGTCGACGCTGCCGCGGTCGCAACGGATCGGCGCGGCGCGGGCCGCGGAGCTGGTGCCCGCGGTTCGGCGCGCGGGGCTTGACGGGGGATTGCTGTCCTACGACGGTCAACTGATCGACGATGCCCGGCTGGTGGTGGCCGTCGCACGCACCGCGGCGCAGCTCGGCGCCCGGATCCTGACCTACGTCGCGGCTTCCGATGTCACCGGGGACTCCGTGCGGCTGACCGATCAGCGCACCGGCGAATCCGTTGACGTCAACGCGAGCGCGGTGATCAACGCGACCGGGGTATGGGCCGGCGACATCGACTCCTCGATCAAGCTGCGACCCAGTCGCGGCACACATCTGGTGTTCGACGCCGCGGCGTTCGGTCATCCCGTTGCGGCGCTCACGATTCCGATTCCCGGCGAGGTCAACCGCTTCGTGTTCGCAATGCCTGAGCAGCTGGGCAGGGTCTACCTGGGCTTGACGGACGAGGATGCGCCCGGTCCGGTACCCGATGTGCCTCAACCGACTGCGGAGGAGATCGCGTTCCTGCTCGACACCGTCAACACGGCACTCGCCGTCGGGCTGGGCCGTTCCGATGTCATCGGCGCCTACGCCGGGCTGCGGCCGCTGGTTGACACCGGCGAAGGCCGCACCTCCGACATCTCGCGAGATCACGCGATCATCGAGTCGGGGTCGGGAGCGATCAGCATCATCGGCGGCAAGCTCACCGAATACCGGCAGATGGCCGAAGATGTTTTGGACCGCACGGTGAAATCCCGTGGTCTCGCAGCCGGCCCGTGCCGCACCCGCAACCTGCCCCTCATCGGGGCACCGGCGAACCCCGGGTCCAAGGTGGGCAAGACCGGCGGTCTTCCGGCCTCGCTGGTTGCCCGCTACGGGGTCGAGGCGGCGAACGTCATCGCATCAGCGACTTGTGAGCGCCCCGCCGACCCTGTGGTCGATGGAATCGACGTCACCAGAGCCGAGTTCGAGTACGCGGTCAGCCACGAGGGTGCGCTTGATGTGGACGACATCCTCGATCGGCGGACCCGGATCGGGCTCGTCAATCGAGATCGCGACCGGGTGACTACGGTGGCCGGGGAGTTCCTCGCGCACGTGCGCTAGGCAGGTGCGCTAGGTTAGCGCTTCCCAGCTCTCGAGGTCGGGCTCGAAGGCGTCGGCGACGGTTTCGGCCGTGGCGACAGAAGCAAAGTACAGGGCGACGGCGGCGATAGCGGTGCCAACCACCCACTGAGATGCACGTTGAGTGAACATGCGCCAAGCGTCCACCGGGCGCCTTGGCGGATTCTAAATACGCTTACAGCGGGATGTTTTTGTGCCTGCCGCGGCGAGGCGGTGCCTCGGCCAGGGCCTGCGTCAACGCGCCGCGGGTGTGCGCCGGGTCGATCTTCGCGTCGACGACGCCGATGTCGATCGCGGCGTCCACGCCACCGGCCAGCGCCTCGTGCTCAGCGGCCAATTCTTCGTGCAGCGCTTCGCGCTCGTGCTCGGATGCGGCCGCCAACTTCTTCTTGTGCAGGATGCCGACCGCGGCCTTCGCGCCCATCACGGCGACCTCGGCGTCCGGCCAGGCGAATACCTTCGTTGCGCCCAGCGACCGCGAATTCATCGCGATGTACGCGCCGCCGTAGATCTTGCGGGTCACCAGCGTGACGCGCGGAACCGAGCACTCGCCGAACGCGTGCAGCAGCTTAGCGCCGCGGCGAACCACGCCGCCCCACTCCTGATCCACACCGGGCAGATAGCCGGGCACGTCGACGACATTCACCAGCGGAATCCCGAATGCGTCGCATAGTCGCACGAAACGCGCTGCCTTCTCCGCACTTTCGGAGTTCAGGCAGCCGCCTAGCCGTAACGGGTTGTTGGCCAGCACTCCGACGGTCCGGCCGGACAACCGGCCAAGGCCGACAACGATCGACGGCGCCCACTTGGCCTGCAACTCGTCGAACGGTGCGTCGTGGTCGAGCAGTGCCACCACGAGCGGGTGCACGTCGTAGGCCCGCCGCGCCGATGCGGGCAGCAGCGCATGCAGGTCGACCTCACCGGCTTCGGCCTTGGTGCGGTCGAAATGACCCTGCTGGCAGAACAGTCCGACAAGGCGACGCCCTCGCTCGTAGGCGTCGCGCTCGTCGTCGGCGACGATGTGGCAGACCCCAGACTTCTTGTGGTGCGTCTCGGGGCCACCCAGCGACGCCATGTCGACATCCTCACCGGTCACGCTGCGCACCACGTCGGGCCCGGTGACGAACACGCGGCCTTCCGGCGCCATCACGATGACGTCGGTGAGTGCCGGGCCGTAGGCGGCACCGCCGGCCGCGAAGCCGACCACCACCGAGATCTGCGGGATGTAGCCCGACGCGCGGATCATCGCCTCGAACACCAATCCGACTGCGTGCAGGGCCTTTACCCCCTCCGCGAGCCGCGCCCCGCCCGAGTGCCAGATGCCCACGATCGGGCTCTGCTCCTCGATCGCGAGGTCGTAGGCGTTGACGATGTGCCTGCAGCCCTCGACCCCCATCGCGCCGCCCATAACGGTGCCATCGGTGCAGAACGCAATGGTGCGAACACCGTTGACTGTGCCGGCCGCGGCGAGCACGCCGGACCTGTCGCGCTCGTGCAGAAGCTCGAGGCTTTCGTTGTCGAAGAAGGCGGACAGCCGCAGCAGCGGGTCCCGTGGGTCGAGCGATTCGCCGACCGCCTCGGGGGCCGTGATCGTCATCGGTCTCTCCTAGCTGGCTTGGGTGTGCGTCAGTACTTGCCGAAGGCGAGTGCGACGTTGTGCCCGCCGAATCCGAATGAGTTGTTGATGGCGTACTCGTAATTACCGGGACGGGGCCCGTCGGAAACCACGTCGAGCTCGATCTGGGGATCGAGGTTCTTCAAGTTGAGCGTCGGCGGGATGATTCCATCGCGAAGTGCCAGCACAGTCAGGATCGACTCGACTGCTCCCACCGCACCGACCGAGTGGCCCAAGGCCGACTTCGGCGCATACACGGCCGGCCTGTGACCGTCGAGCGCCCTGTTGATCGCCACCGCTTCCGCAACATCGCCGACCACGGTTCCGGTCGCGTGCGCGTTGACGTGGTCGATGTCGCCGGGCGTCAGACCCGCGAGCTCGATCGCCCGGGACATCGCGTGCCCTGCCTGTTCGCCGTTGGGATCCGGCGCAACGATGTGGAACCCGTCCGACGTGACGCTCGCTCCCATCAAACGGGCGAGAACGTTGGCCCCACGTGCCTTCGCATGGTCTTCGGTCTCGATCACCATGAGCGCGCCGGCCTCGCCGAAGACGAAGCCGTTCCGATCCCTGTCGAATGGGCGACACGCACCGGCCGGGTCGTCGTTGGTGGTGGACAACACGATTCGCATCTGGGCGAACCCAGCGATCGGCACGGCCTCAATTCTTGTCTCGACGCCGCCGCAGATCGCCATGTCGGCCTCGCCGAGCACGATGCTGCGCCACGAATGGGCAATGGCTTCGGAGCCCGAGGCGCATGCCGAGATCATGGTCGAGACCCCAGCCTTTGCGCCGCGCTCCAGACCGATCGCGGCGGCAGCGGAGTTCGGCATGAACTTCTGCACCGCCAGCGGGGACACGCCCCGCAGGCCTTTCGCTCGCATGCTGTCATAGGCAAAGAGCAATTCCTCGCTTGAGCCCATGCCGGTGCCGATCGAGACCATCAACCGCCTGGTGTCGACCTCCGGCGCCCCGGCGTTCTCCCAGAGCCGCCTGCTCAGCACTGTGGACATCTTCTGCAGGTAGGACAGCCGGCGCAGCTCGACCTTCGTCAGCAGATGGTCGAAATCCTCGAGGAGATGCCCCCCGATGCGAACCGGTAAGTCGTACTCCTCGACGAACGGATCGTCCAGCTTGCGGATCCCGCTCTGCCCGTCCAGCAGCTTCTTCCAGGTGTTCTCGGCGTCGGTTGCCAGAGCGGTCGTCATCGCAACTGCGGTGACAACCACATTGGGGAAGCCATTCCCCGTAGACAGCCGTGACATTCTGCCCTCAGTACTTCCCGAAAGTGAGCGCGACGTTGTGGCCACCGAACCCGAATGAGTTGTTGATCGCGTACTGGTAATCGCCGTAGCGGGGCTCGCCCGCGACGACGTCCAGGTCGATCTCCGGATCGGGGGTTTCGTAATTCAACGTGGGCGGAATGACGCCGTCCCGCAGCGAGAGCACGGTCAGCACCGACTCGAGAGCGCCGACCGCCCCGATGGAGTGACCCAGCGCGGACTTCGGTGCGTACACCGGCGCATGCTCCACGCCCGCGACGCGAATCGCGTTCGCCTCGGCGGTGTCCCCGATCGGGGTGGCGGTGGCATGGGCGTTGACGTGATCGATGTCCTTGGGCGACAAGCCTGCGAGCTCCATCGAGCGGACGATCGCCTTGCCGGCACGTTGACCGTCCGGCGCCGGCGCAACCATGTGGTAGGCGTCCGATGTGACGCCGGCACCCATGAGCCGCGCCAGCGGCTTTGCACCGCGCGCCTTCGCGTGCTCCTCGGTCTCGATCACCATCAGCGCGCCGGCCTCGCCGAACACGAAACCGTCGCGGTTCTTGTCGAAGGGGCGCGACGCACCTTCCGGATCGTCGTTGCGGGTCGACATCGCGCGCATCATCGAAAACGCCGCGATCGGCAGCGCCTCGATGCCACCTTCGACACCGCCGCAGACGGCGAAGTCCGCGTCACCCATCACGATCTGCCGCCACGCGTGCGCGATGGCCTCAGAGCCCGACGAGCAGGCCGACACCGGGGTGATGACCCCGGCGCGGGCGCCGAGCTCCAGACCGACGACCGCGGCGGCACCGTTCGGCATGACCATCTGGACGGCGAGCGGCGATACCTTGCGGGGACCGCCCTCGTTCATGGCGTCATACATCTCGACGATCTTCTCGCCGCCGCCGAGGCCCGTGCCGATGACGACCGCGAACCGGTCGCCGTCGACCTCGGGTGAACCTGCGGTCTCCCATAGCTGATTGCCGAGGTACTTGGCCATCCGCTGCACGTAGGACATCCGCCGCAATTCCAGCCGGGTCATCAGCGGGTCGAGTGGCTCCTTGAGGTGCCCGCCGATCTTGACCTGCAGGTCCCACTTGGTGACGAACTCGTCTTCGAGCACATGGATGCCGCTCTCACCGGCCAACAAACCCTTCCACGTGCTCTCAATGTCCGGCGAGATCGAGGTCGTCGCCGTCACGGCGGTAACCACGACATCGGGGAAACCCCCGTTAGCAGTGGAAGGTTTGGTCATGTGCGGTCGGCTTCTATCTTCGACCGAATGGCCTCGGCGGCCTCGGGGTTTTCTTCTTCGAGCTTCTGGATGTAGGTGACCACGTCACCCACGGTGCGCAGACCGGCGAGGTCCTCGTCCGGGATCTTCACCCCGTACTTGTCCTCGGTCTGCACCGCGATCTCCACCATCGACAGCGAGTCGATGTCCAGGTCGTCGACGAAAGACTTCTCCGGCGTGACCTCGGACGGCTCGATACCGGTCACCTCTTCGATGATCTCGGCGATGCCGGCGATGATTTCTTCTTGCGTGGTGGGCACTATGGCGCTCCTTCTTATCGATGGGTACTGCGTTATGTGGTTGTTCTGGCGCTAGAGCTCGGTCAGCCCGTCCAGGTCTGCGGGCGACTTGACGGCATGCGTGCCGATCCCCCGAAGTTCGCGTTTGGCGATACCGGTGAGCGTTCCCGCGGGCGGGAACTCCACGATCGCCGTGACATTGCGCTGACGCAGGGTCTCGGTGCACAGGTCCCAGCGCACCGGCCGGGTCAGCTGGGCAACGAGCTTGGTCATCGCGTCGGACGCCGACGCTACCGGCTGGCCGTCTGCGTTCGACAGCACAATAGCGGTCGGCTCTGAAGTCTCAACCTTGGCCGCGGCGGCGGCATACCCGTCCAGGGCCGGCGCCATGAAGCGGGTGTGGAATGCGCCCGCAGTGGCCAGCTGACGAACCCGCGCCTTCTCCGGCGGGTTCTCGGCGAGCTTCTCCAGCGCGTCGAGGCGGCCCGCCGCGACGATCTGGCCCGCGGCGTTGCGGTTGGCGGCGACCAGCTCGAGGTCCTCAAGGCGGGCCAGCACCTCTGCCTCAACGCCGCCGAGGACGGCAGACATTCCGGTGGGCTCCAGCGCGCAGGCCTTCGCCATCTCCGAACCACGGGTCGCGGCCAGCGCGACGGCGTCATCGGCCGAGAGCACCCCGCCGATCGCATACGCGGCGATCTCGCCGACCGAGTGCCCGGCCGCGACGATGTCGCCGCTTACCAGCAGGCCGCGGCGAGTCAGCTCTTGGTGGGCGAGCAGCGTCGCGGCCACGACGAGCGGCTGGGTCACCGAGGTGTCGGTGATCTCCTCTGCCGACGCAGTGGTGCCCAGGCGGATCAGGTCCAGGCCGCTGGCGTCGGACCACGACGCCAATTGGTCCGAGGCACCCGGCAGCTCAAGCCATGGGGCGAGCATCCCGGGGGTCTGCGATCCCTGTCCAGGGGCGAGCAACGCAATCACATGTTTAAGAAAACACTGTGAAAGCGGTTTTATGTGGTGTAAGAGATTATGAACCTCGTCTTATGTTTTTGTGGAGGTTTCACAAATCGGCATGTGATGGGACTCCATCGAGACACAATTGCAACCCTCAACCGGCACGATGCGCGCCATCTGTCGGTGTGACCTCCGCAACACCCCGATAAGCCGAGGTCGGTTTGGTCGCTTGGGATGACAGCCGGCCAACGGTTGCGGCCACTCTCAGCACGTATGCGTCCCGCGGTGTCGTGGGATCGCGGCCGGTGAAATCGGCGATCCGCTTGAGCCGGTAGCGGACGGTATTTGGATGAACGAACAATTTGCGTGCGCAGGCCTCGATGGCCCCGCCGGAGTCGAGATATGCGTCCAGGGTCTCGGTCAGCGCCGGCCCGGCATCGGCCAGCGGCCGCATCACCTCGGCATCGAGCACCGCGATCGCGGATGCGTCACCCAGCAGCGCCCGCTCCGGCAGCAGTTCGCGGGCCAGCACCGGCCGCGGCGCGTTGGTCCAGCCGGCGACGGCGTTCATTCCGGCGAGCGCCTCGATTGCGCTTGTGTGGGCTGCTGTGAACGTCGGCGCCGTCGGGCCGATCACCACCGGCCCGTCGGCGAACACGTCGATCAGATCACGCAGGAACTTGTCGGTCTGGGCCAGTTGGCCCGACACGATTGCGATCAGCCAGGTTCCGTGCACATCCGAAAGCGCCGAACGGCTGTGCCTGTGCGCGATTTCGCGCACGTCGTCGCTGGCGACGTCGATGCGTTCCTGGCGTGGCTGACCGACGACGACCGTTGCCGGGGCGGTGGCGTCCCAATTCAGCGCCGCGGCCCGTGACTGCAGTTCAGGACCGGTATCGCCGCGCACCACGGCATCGACCAGGTTGGCCTCCATCCGGCTGTCCCATGCCCCGCGGGCCTCGGCCGCGTCCGCGTAGGCCGATGCGGCGGTGAACGCAAGGTCGCGGCTGTAGCGCAAGATCCCCGTGGTCAGCGCCGTCGCGTGTTCCTCGTCGCGGGCCAGCATCGGCACGACTTCCTCGAAGAACTCCATCGTGAGTCGCACCATGTCGACTGTCTGCCGCAGCGCGATGCGCCGGGTGAGGTCCTGCGGCACCAGCTCGAAGGCCTGCACGGTGAAGCCGACGTTGCTGTGCGGGTTTCGCATCCAGTCGGCGAAGTTGACCACCGCCGCTTGCACCACGAGATGCACGCTCGCCTTTTGCGACGCCTCGAGTTCGGCGAAGAACGGCAGCCTTTCCTGCATCGCGGCGACCGCCTCGGTGGCGAACCGGCCGGAGTACTGCTTGAGCTTGCGCAGCAGCGACTCCGGGATGTTCTCCAGGAGTTCAAGCGTCGACCGCGAAGCCGCTGGACCGACGACCTGAGCCAGCCGCGGGTTGTCGGTCATGGTTAAAAGCTACGCCATCTTTCTGGAGATTTCCGCCAAGAAAGTCAGGCCACTCCCGGATCCGAGGTCTGCTCCGGCGCAGCGAGCACGTCGTCGATCTTGTAGCGCCGGGCGGCCTCGATGGTGACGGACCTGTCGATATCGCCGTCGCGGGCCAGTCCCTCCAGCACTGCGACCGCGATCGACTCGGCATCGGTGTTGAGGAAACGACGGGCGGCCGGTCGGGTGTCCGAGAACCCGAAACCGTCGGTGCCCAACGTCACGTACGTGCCGGGCACCCACTGCCGAATCTGCTCGGGCACCCCGCGCATCCAGTCCGACACCGCGACCACGGGCCCACTCGCGTCCTCGAGCGCCTGGGTCACGTACGGCACCCGCGGCGAGTGGTCGGGGTGGCGCAACGTTTCCTTTTCAATCTCCACGCCCTCGCGGTTCAGCTCACCCCAACTGGTCACTGACCAGACATCGGCGGCCACGTCCCAATCGGCGGCCAGCAGGTCGGCGGCGCGCACCGCGTCGGGCACCGACACCCCGGAGGCCAGGATCTGCGCGCGGTGTTTCCGTTGCTCGGGAGCAGGCCGGTAGCGGTAGATGCCGCGCAGCAGGCCCTCCACGTTCAGGCCTTCCGGTTCGGCTGGCTGGACGTACGGCTCGTTGTAGATGGTGACGTAGAAGAAGACGTTCTCCGGGTTCTCGCCGTACATCCGTGCCAAACCGCTTTCGACGACGTAGGCGATTTCGTACGCGAATGCCGGATCATAGGCCACCACAGCGGGATTCGTGCTTGCCAGCAGAAGTGAATGCCCGTCGGCGTGCTGCAGACCTTCACCTGTCAGAGTGGTGCGCCCCGCGGTCGCGCCGAGCGCGAAACCGCGTGTCATCTGGTCGGCCGCGGCCCAGAAGCCGTCACCGGTGCGCTGGAATCCGAACATCGAGTAGAAGATGTAGATCGGGATCATCGGCTCGTTGTGCGTCGCGTACGACGTACCCGCGGCGGTGAACGACGCGGTCGATCCGGCCTCGTTGATCCCCTCGTGCAGAATCTGGCCCACTTCGCTTTCCTTGTACGCCAACATCATGTCGGCGTCGACGGCGGTGTACAGCTGACCATTGCGGTTGTAGATCTTCAGCGATGGGAACCAGGAGTCCATGCCGAATGTGCGCGCCTCGTCGGGAATGATCGGCACGATGCGTTGGCCGATTTCCTTGTCGCGCAACAGCTCTTTGAAGACTCGCACGGTCGCCATGGTGGTGGCGACCTCCTGATGGCCCGAGCCCTGCTTGATCGACTTGTAGATGTCGCGCGGTGGCAGCGTCAAGGCCTTGGACTTGGTGCGCCGTTCCGGTACGAATCCGCCGAGCACGCGCCGGCGGTCGAGCATGTACCGGATCTCCGGCGACTCGGATCCGGGATGGTAATACGGTGGCAGGTACGGGTTCTCTTCGAGTTGCTCATCCGAGACCGGGATGCGCTGCGCATCGCGAAATGCCTTGAGATCTTCCAGCGCAAGCTTTTTCATCTGGTGGGTGGCATTGCGGCCCTGGAAGTGCTTGCCCAGCGAGTAGCCCTTGATCGTCTTCGCGAGGATTATCGTGGGCTGGCCCTTGTGGTCGATCGCCGCCCGGTATGCGGCGTACACCTTGCGGTAGTCGTGGCCACCACGCTTGAGATCCCAGATCTCGGCGTCGGACATGTTGTCCACCAACGCCTTTGTCCGCGGATCGCGACCGAAGAAGTGCTCGCGGACGTAGGCGCCGTCGTTGGCCTTATAGGTCTGGTAGTCGCCGTCGGGCGTGGTGTTCATCAGGTTCACCAGCGCGCCGTCCCGGTCGGCGTGCAGCAGCGTGTCCCACTCACGGCCCCAGACCACCTTGATGACGTTCCAGCCCGCACCGCGGAAGAAGGATTCGAGCTCCTGGATGATCTTGCCGTTTCCGCGCACCGGCCCATCCAGCCGTTGCAGGTTGCAATTGACCACAAAGGTCAGGTTGTCGAGCCCCTCCAACGCCGCCACGTGGGCAAGGCCGCGGCTTTCGGGTTCGTCCATCTCACCGTCGCCAAGGAACGCCCAGACGTGCTGATTAGAGGTGTCCTTGATGCCGCGGTCGGCCAGATAGTGGTTGAACCGGGCCTGGAAGATCGCGTTGAGCGGGCCGAGGCCCATCGACACCGTCGGGAACTCCCAGAAATCGGGCATCAGGCGTGGGTGCGGGTAGGACGGCAGCCCGCCGCCGGGGTGGCTGTGTTCCTGGCGGAAACCGTCCAGCTGATCGGCGGTCAGTCGACCTTCCAGGAACGCGCGGGCGTAGATGCCGGGGGAGGCGTGGCCTTGAATGAAGACCTGGTCTCCGCCGCCGGGATGCGACTTGCCTCGGAAGAAGTGGTTGAACCCGACTTCATAAAGAGCTGCCGACGACGCGTACGTGGAAATATGCCCGCCCACGCCGACGCCGGGCCGCTGCGCCCGGTGCACCATGATCGCCGCGTTCCACCGGATCCACCGGCGATAGCGCCGTTCCACTTCCTCGTCGCCGGGGAACCACGGCTCCAGTTCGGTCGGGATCGTGTTGACGTAGTCGGTGGAGGTCAGGGCCGGGATGGCGACGCGCTGTTCCCCGGCGCGTTCCAGCAGCCGCAGCATCAAGTACCGGGCCCGTGACTGGCCGGATCGTTCCAAAACGTCGTCGAACGATTCCAGCCACTCGCCGGTCTCCTCCGGGTCGATATCGGGCAGATAGGACGCCACACCTTCCCGAATCACTCGTACTCGGTCTGATTCGTTTGGGCTGGTTGAGTTTTCAGCCAGATCGCGGCGTGTGAACTCGGTGGTCAACTTCCGCTCCTCGTTTGGCCGTGCACGGATATCTCCTATCGTCCACCTATCGTGCCCGACTTTCACCACCGATGGGATTTTCCAGATCCGCATCGCGGGTGCGACCAGCCGGTAACCTCATCGGCTGTGCGGGGGTCGGCGCGATGCGGCAGTGGCGGATCGCTGCACGAACATCAAGGCGGGCGCCCCGTGGCGGATTCGCTGTCGCAGTCCGCCGCCGCGGCCAGCGAGCGCGAATCGTCACGGCGCGAATCGGAAACCGCAGAGGCCGGTGCCAACGCGTGCGAAACGCTCAGTTCCACGAGTGTGGACGTGGTGACCGCGATCAACGCATACGTCAACGTGGTCGCGAGCCGTCACGAGGCAGATGTGGCGGGCAAGGCGCAGGCGGCGGTGGACACGCTGAACAGGGGTGCCGACTCGGTGGCGACCAGCCTCAACACCGCGCTGCTGCCTCAGGTGGCAGACGCGTTCACAGCCTGGGTGGATGCCACCCGGGCCGTCGCGAAGGCCATCGGCGAGCGGTACAGCCAGCAGGAATTCAATGCCGAGTCGACAAGTTCAACCACGCCAACGAAACCGCGCTGGACATGTGTGGCGGTTCCCACTGACGAACAGGGGCATTGAAGCTAGGGGTGTCGCACCGTAGCGTGCGACGATAGGCAAAACAGGCCGGTACACAGACGAAGGAGGTTCCGACGGTGGTCGCGGCGGGTGACGCCCCGAACTACGCCCACAGACTGGGCATCCAAAAAGATCAGGTTGTTCAAGAGTTGGGTTGGGACCAGGACACCGACGACGACATCCGCGCCGACGTCGAGGAGGCGTGTGGGGGCGAGCTGTTGGACGAGGACGCCGACGAAGCCATCGACGTCGTGATTCTGTGGTGGCGGGACGGTGACGGTGACCTGGTCGACAGGTTGATGGACGCGATCACACCGCTGGCCGACGACGGGGTCATCTGGGTGCTGACCCCGAAGACGGGGAAACCCGGGCACGTGCTGCCGGCCGAGATCTCCGAGTCCGCGCCCACTGCGGGCTTGATGCAGACCTCGTCGGCCAACCTCGGCGACTGGAGCGCAAGCCGGTTGGTGCAGCCCAAATCCCGCGCCGGCCGAGCAAGAACGTGAAGAGCAAGGCGCACCGCTAGTGCTCACCGTTGGCACCGCGGCGCCGGACTTCACGCTGCGCGATCAGAACCAGCAGCCGGTGTCGCTGAGCGACTTTCGCGACCGCAAGAGCGTGCTGCTGGTGTTCTTTCCGTTGGCTTTCACCGGCGTCTGTCAAGGCGAACTCGACGAGATTCGAGATCACCTGCCCGACTACCAGAACGACGACGTCCAGACACTCGCGATATCGGTGGGACCGCCTCCAACGCACAAGATTTGGGCGACGGAGAGTGGCTTCACTTTCCCTGTGCTTTCGGACTTCTGGCCGCATGGCCAGGTCGCGCAAGCCTATGACGTGTTCAATGACGACGCCGGTTTCGCGAACCGGGGCACATTCGTCGTCGACCGTTCGGGCATCATCCGTTTCGCGGAGATGAAGGGGCCCGGCGAGGCGCGGGATCAGGGTCTGTGGAAGTCGGCTTTGGCGGCGTTGCCGTCCTGACCGCCCTGGTAGCCTGCGCGGCACGGGGCGCGTAGCTCAGTGGTAGAGCACTGGTTTTACACACCAGCGGTCGGCGGTTCGATACCGCCCGCGCCCACCAATGTTCACGCAGGTCAGGATCGTATCGCGCTCCGCTGGGACGTAACGGACGCATCCCCATTGTGCCAAGAGTGTGCCACCGGGTCGCGGCACCGAACACGGCCCGGCGGCGATCATCAGAGGCAAAGTAGCAGCATTCAACCTGACGTGTGCGGCATGTGGTGAGGCTGACCAGGGGAGATACCACCGCGTGTTCAGCGTCGCGTTTCGTCACTCGCCCTCGTCATCCCGGTGGC
This sequence comes from uncultured Actinomycetota bacterium, assembly GCA_963759655.1. Taxonomy (GTDB): domain Bacteria; phylum Actinomycetota; class Actinomycetes; order Mycobacteriales; family Mycobacteriaceae; genus Mycobacterium. Next base: position 102,531 of record CAVXAG010000023.1, read on the forward strand.
GAAGTCAACCTCGCAATCGCCGCAGGAAACCAGGGCTTCGGCGAGCGTCGTGCGCTGCCGGCGGGTGGGGGCTTGAATCAACGCTCCCCGTTGGCGGGGGACATCCCGCCGAAAAGCACATCACCCGCCGACGCCAGCGCGTCCTCGTAGACGTGGCCGTACACCCGCAGTGTCATCGCCGGATCGTGACCGAGCCACTTGGCCGTCGCAGCCACCGTGGTGCCGCTGTCGAGCATCCGAGTCGCGGCGGTGTGCCTGGTGTCGTGCAACCGGATCGCCGGCACGCCCGCTGCCGTGCAATGGCGGCGGAATGCCTTGGAGTAGGTCTCGGGTCGAATCGGGGAGCCGTCCTCTTTGATCGCGATGAGCCCCGTGTCGATCCATGTCGGGCCGAGGGCCAGCCTTTCGCGCTTCTGTTGTGCGTTCAGCGTTCGCAAAGCGCCCATGACGTCGGCCGGCATCGGCAGGGTGCGCCGGGAACGTTCGGACTTCGGTGCACCGGTCGCGGTGCCCGCACCGCGCACGACAACGCGGCCCTGGGCGACGCTGACGGTCCCTGCGTCGAAATCCACCGCTGACCACGCCAGGCCAAGCACTTCGGAGCGTCGCCAGCCGGCGAGCGTTAGCAGCCAGCACGCGTACAGGCGATCGCTGCGTACATGCTCACGGAACTGTTCGACCTGCTGCCGCGTCCACGTGGACATCTCGCGGTGCTGGATGGCCGGGCGGTCGACCAGTTGGGCGACGTTGCGGGCTACGAGACCGCGTTTCATGGCGCTGGTGAGTGCCTGCGACAGGACGGTCAGCATGGCGCAGATAGTTCGGTTGCTCACGCCGCCAGGCAACGTTGGATGCTCGGGTTCGGCCGCCAGCGCGGCGACGTATCGCCCGCGCCGCGGGCGCAGGACATCGCCGGATGACACCAGACGGTCGAGTGCTTTGATGCCGGGCTCGCCGAAGCTGGTCAGCAGCTCGGAATATCCGGCTCCTTCTGGGCGCGCCAGCAGGTAGGCCAGCACCTCGGTCGAACGGCGTCCGCGCTTGCCGCGCTCGGAAATTGGTTCACCGGTCAGACGCAGTGACACGAGCTCGTCGAGGTGCGGGGTGTCGAGGTGTTGTAACGGCACTGTGCCGAGATGGTCGATAACC
>CAVXAG010000024.1:0-42222 GCA_963759655.1 uncultured Actinomycetota bacterium
GCCGAAGCGATCGACGAGGTGGGAGTTGATACCGTCGGGGTCTAGTTGTCGGGCGACGAGGTAGCCGGCCCCCATCCATGCGCGACGAGTCCATTTTCCGAATGAGACCCGGGTGCCGGGGGCGCCGGCGGCGGCGGGCAGCATTTTGACCCGCTCGAGGGCTTCCTTGACGCCACGTGGGCTCAAGGGATGCGCATCGGCCACGGCGTGCAGCAGGGTAACGGCGATGTCGCGGTTTACCACTGGAACGCAGTACTGGGGTCGATCGCCGTAGGCCCGCTCATATTGGTCCAGGAAGCGCTGCCCGACGACGTTGGTCTCATCGTATTGATCGAGTCCGGTCCAGCCCAGCAATGCGTTCCACATCACGGGGTTGATCCATGCGTTTTGAAATGCGGTGCCGGTGAATCGTGGCGGGTCCCACTCCAGCGCTGACAGTGCGGGATCGATGTGGACGATCCCGAAGCCGAACCCGCAGTGCACGATCGCCTGGGCGTTGGCGTCGTGGAGATAGCGAACGGCTGCGGTGATGTCTTGAGCGGTCTGTGCGACCGGCGCCTCGGCCGCGATCCGAATCCCTTTGTTTCGGATGGCATTGCGGAAACTTTCGAGGTAGCTTTCACCGATCAGCGACTGTTCAACCAACACGCCCACCTCGCTGTGACCGGCTTTGGCCAGCAAGTCCACCCAGAAGATCGGCTCGTCGGTCAGCGATCCCATGGGAAACGAGAAGGTCCATTCGCCCAACCAGTCATCGGTGCCGGTGACGCTGACCGCTGGCACCTTATAGCGCTCCTCGATCGCCTCCCGTGTAGGCACCGCGTTGTCTGTGGTGCTCGGCCCGAAGATGACAAGGCAGCCTTCGTCGACGAGTTCGCCGTAGGCGTCGATCACCGATTTCACCGATCCCAACGGCAGACCATTGACTTCCCGGAACACGATCTGGATGGGACGGTCGATCATCCGCTGTGTCAGCGCATCATTGAAGATCAGCTCAAATGGACGAAATAGCTCGTCACGTTTGTGCTGCGGAAAGTCCGCGGGCAACATCAAATCGAAAAGGTAGCCGACCTTAATCGGCTCTGCTGTGCTCTCGTATGTCATCTCGGCTCCGCTGGGCCGCTAGCGGCGGTCGGCAGGTTCGTGGCCAAGTCGAGCACCGTGACGGTGTCGGTGCCGGACTTCTTCAAGCGTTGCGCGGAGCGGAACCCGAGGTCGACATCGGTGGCCTGGGCACGCAAAGCGCCGACGGTGGCACCCCGCTTTGGCAGTTGCTTGAACATGTCGAAGCCATAGAGCTCGTCGACCGAGACCAGGAATTGGTCGTTCACATCCATGCTGGCTCCTCAAGAGTTGTGGGTGTACGTTACGGGTCTGGCGCGGCACCAGGTGAATGAGCGCGGCTAGTTGGTTGGAAACTCGATGAGACCGCGGATGTTTCGACCTTCGCGCATGTCATCGATAGCATCGTTGATCTGCTCCAGGCGATAGCGGCGGGTGACCAGTTCGTCGAGTTTGAGTGCACCGGCCTGGTACATCGCCAACAGCATGGGCATGCTGGCACGCGGGTTCATTCCGCCGTAGAGAGCGCCTTTGAGTTGCTTCGCCGAGTTAGCCATGTCGACAAGAATCAGCGGCACCGACATCTCGCTCAGCGGCGTCATGCCAGTCAGCACGCATGTACCACCCTTGCGAGTGAGCATCATCGCCACCGGTATTTGGTCGGCGTGCACGACGCCGGCGGTGAGCACCACTCGGTCGGCCATCACTCCGGCGGTGAGCTCGCGGACAACGTCGATCGCCTCATGCGCCCACGCGCAGGTGTGTGTCGCACCGAAGACCTTCGCTGAATCCCGCTTGAAATCAACGGGATCCACTCCCACGATGTATTTAGCGCCAGCCGCGTGGGCGCCCTGAAGCGCATTCATCCCGACTCCGCCGATCCCGATCACCACTACCGTGTCACCTGGCTCGGTGCCCGCCGATACGGTGGCCGATCCCCAGCCTGTGGTCACCCCGCACGACACCAGCGAAGCGGCGTGAAACGGAATCGATTTATCGATGTTGATCAACGAGTCTTCGGAAGCCACGACATATTCGGAGAACGTTCCTAGTTGGGTAGTGGCCATGAGGTCTTCTTCGCCGAGATGGCGACGCGCGGTCCCATCGGTGATCATCTCTTTGGTGAACAGGTTCGCACCCACATCACAGATGTAGCTATGGCCGCTTACGCACCACCGACATTTCCCGCAAGAGGGGATGAACGACATACCTACGTGATCGCCGGGTTTCAGGTCCCGCACGTCGGGCCCGACTTCCTCCACCACCCCTGCACCTTCGTGACCGCCGATTAAGGGAAACCAGTCCGGTGTTGCCATCCCTGCGGCCCGCATCAGTTCGACCATCTCAGGAGACGGCACAGCATCGCCCGTGGCGAAGTGGTCGTCGGTATGGCATATACCGGCAGCGGCCATACGCACCAGTACCTCGCGGCTACGAGGTTTGTCGAGCTCGATCTCGCAGATCTCCCAGTCTCTACCGACTCCTCGCAGAATCGCCGCCTGGCACTTCATCGTGCGCTACCGCCTTTCGTCGCTACCGGCCCGCTACCCGTTCCAGGATCCGGGGCCATTATGCAGACATTCTGCACGGCTGATCTGTGCGCGGGAGCAGGGTTCTGACATTCCACAGGCATATGTACAATTGCGGATTGTCTGCAGTATGCTATCGCGGGCGAGCAAGCAGCTGGCTACCTGGTACGACGACCAGACTGGCGATCCTGTGCACAGGGAGGGCGACGTGGCCAAGCGCCCAGAGGGTCTCAGAAGTGAGCGGGGTATCGCGCCGTCACTGACAGCAGTCAGACCAAAATGCGGCCCGTCCGTCCTGCTCGCGCCGCACGATCAGTCGGCGGCCTACCTGTTCGACAGCGCCAGTCCGTTGGCCTACATAGTGAGCGGCCGCGGTCGGATCCCCGCCGATACGACACGGAACCGGATGGTCTGCCCAGCGATGTCTGTCACCGGACATGGTGATCCCCATTGGTAGAAAATCAGACAGCGCATCCCAGCGCGGACGACCCCGGCGATCCTTCAGCTAAATCCGACGTCTCGTTAGCCGGCACGGATACAAGTTCTGCTCGCGTGCGCGGGTACGTGCGCCCAATCGTCGGACTTGCCACCGTCCTCGTCATCGTCGGAGTAGTGGCCGTCGCGGTCAATCTGTTTCGCGGCGGCTTCACCAAAACGGTTCCGATCACAGTGCTGGCGCCGCGTGCAGGGCTGGTGCTGAACCCGGACGCCAAGGTGAAGATTCGCGGCGTCGAGGTCGGCAAGGTGGAATCGATCGACTATCAACCTGACCGCCAAGTAGCAATCCACCTAGCGATGCAGCCCTCAGAACTGCACCTCATTCCCGACAACGTCGGGGTCGACGTCGCATCCACCACCGTCTTCGGAGCAAAGTTCGTCCAACTGATTCCGCCGGCGATGCCCTCGGGCGAGCAGTTGCAGGCCGGACAGGTTATTGAGGCTGAACACGTGACGGTCGAGTTGAACACCGTTTTCGAGCAGCTCACCTCCGTGTTGTCGACCATCCCGCCCGAGCAGCTCGACGACACGCTCAGCGCCCTCGCGTCCGCGACGAGCGGCCGCGGCCAGCAGATGGGCCAGACCATCCATGATCTCAATTCCTTTCTGGCGAAGCTGGACCCGAGCCTTCCCGGCCTGGCGCACGATATTGAGGAGACTCCGACGGTGCTCGGCTCGTACGCCGACGCTGCGCCCGACCTTCTGTCGATCGCCGACAACGCCAGCAGTATCAGCAACACCATCACCGACGAACAGCAGAACCTGGATGTGCTACTGCTCAACGCGATCGGTTTGGCTGACGTCGGAAATGACGTTCTCAGCGCCAACCGGGCGGCGTTAACCGACGTGCTGAAGCTCCTGGTTCCGACGACAGCGCTAACCAACGAGTACAGGGACGGTCTGAATTGCGGTCTGGCCGGGATGATTCCCGCTGCGAACCTCCCACCGTTTCCAAGACCCGGGGTGTTGGTGCTCGCCGGGCTCAACCTGGGTGCGGAGCGGTATCGGTATCCCGACGACTTACCTAAGGTGGCCGCCAAGGGCGGCCCGCGCTGCCTGGGTCTTCCGGATGTACCGCCTGAGACCAAAGTGCCGTTCCTGGTCACCGACACCGGCACGGACCCGACGAAGTACGGAAACAATTACATAGTTTGGAATTCCGACGCGGTCAAGCAGATCCTTTTTGGACCCGTGGACGGTCCCCCGCGAAACTCTGCGCAGATCGGGCAGCCGGGATGAGCCGCATCGGGGTGACCGCGGTCAAGTTCGGCACGTTCGCCGTCATCTCGCTGGCGTTCATGGTGTTTCTGGTGATGATCTTTGGTCAGTACCGGCATAGCGCAACCAACAGTTACAGCGCGGTATTCGCTGACGTCTCCAGCCTTCGTAAGGGTGACTCAGTGCGGGTGTCGGGCGTTCGGGTCGGCACGGTCAATGACGTTTCTCTGCAACGCGATCAGAAGGTGCTCGTCACGTTCAGCGCCGATCGCGACATCGTCTTGACCGAAGGAACCCGCGCGGCGGTCAGATACCTCAATCTGGTTGGTGATCGATACCTCGAGCTGATCGATAGTCCCGGCTCCACTCGGACGGTTCCTGCGGGAGCGCGGATCCCGCTGGACCGCACCGCTCCCGCACTGGATCTCGACGCGCTGCTTGGTGGCCTCAAACCCGTCATCCAGGGACTTAACCCGCAAGAAGTGAACGCATTAACCGCGTCGCTGATCAAGATATTCCAGGGACAAGGGGATACCGTCGAGTCGCTTTTCAGCAAGACGTCGTCCTTCACAAATGCACTTGCCGACAACGGGGCGGTGCTCAAGGACCTGATCGACAACCTCAACTCGGCGATGGCGACGCTGTCGGCCGACGGAGATCGATTCTCCACCGTCATTGACCGTTTGCACCGCCTGATCGCCGACCTGTCACACGATCGCGACCCCATCGGTGATGCGATCGAATCGTTGAGCAAGGGGACCGCATCCCTCGCCGACCTGCTCACCGAAGTACGCCCGCCGCTCGCAGCCACGGTAAGCGAACTCAACAGGCTGGCCACCAACATCGACGGCGAAAAGGACCGCATCGACACCGCCCTGCAGAAGGCGCCGGAGAACTACCGCAAATTGGCTCGGATAGGGTCCTACGGCAGCTTCTTCAACTACTACCTATGCGGTGTCGCGATACGCGTGTCCGACTTGCAGGGCCGTACCGCCGAGTTCCCCTGGATCGAGCAGAACGGGGGGAGGTGCGCTGAGCCGCAATGATCAGGTACCGCGGACCCCGCCTGATTCGCGCCGGATTCATCGGCGTGGTGCTCATCGTGCTCGTCATCGCCGTCGGGCTACACCCAGCACAGCTGGCGGACCTGGCGAGCTCCATCCGATACCGGGCGCTGTTCAGTGAGGCCGGCGGCCTCGCCGCGGGCAATGATGTGAAGATCTCCGGGGTGAAAGTTGGCACTGTTTCCAGGGTTTCGCTCGATCGCGGCAAGGCGATGGTCACCTTCACCGTCAAGAGCATCGTCGAATTGGGCTCAGAGACGACCGCCCACATCCGCACCGGCACGCTACTGGGCCAGCGCATCCTCACGCTCGAATCGGCGGGCGACACCCGGCTTCGTCCGTTCGACGTCATTCCCGTATCGCGCACCTCGTCGCCGTATTCGCTGTCCGAGGCGGTGAGCAACCTGACATCGAACGTTGCCGAAACCGACACCGGGGCAGTCAATCAGTCCTTGGACACACTGGCCGCCACGATCAACCAGATCGCGCCGCAACTCGGCCCCACCTTCGACGGGTTGACACGGCTGTCCCAGTCGATCAACGAGCGCAACCAGTCCGTCGGCGAGCTGCTCAAAAACGCGGCCGACGTGACGGGCATCTTGTCGCAGCGCAGTCAGCAGGTCAACGCCCTGATCCTCGACGCCAACGACCTGGTTGCCGTTTTGGTGCAGCGCCGCCAAGCGATCGCCGACCTGCTCGCCGACACATCCGCACTGGCCAAACAGATCTCGGGCTTGATCGCCGATAATGAAGCCCAGCTGGGCCCCACCCTCGACAAGCTCAACGCGACGATGGCCATGCTTGAAAAGAACCGCGACAACATCGGCAAGGCGCTTCCCGGGTTGGCGAAGTTCGAGACCGGACTGAGCGAGATCGTTGCCAACGGCCCCTACTACAACGCGTTCATCCCAAACCTGATTCCTCCCGAGTTTCTGCAGCCGTTCATCGATTACATCGCCGGATTCAGGCGCGGGGTTGACAACGGTCAGCCTCCGGACAACGCAGGACCGCGCGCCGAGTTGCCGTTCCCTTATAACGGGATTCCGCTACCGCAGGAACAGTGGCCGCGATGAAGTCGACAAAGCTGTTCCGCATCGCGATCGGGGTCGCCCTGGTCGGCATGATCGTCGCGGGAGCCGCATTCTGGGCTCGTCAAACCTTCTTCAAACCCAAGACGATAACGGCCTATTTCACCAGCGTCACCGCGATCTACCCCGGCGACGACGTGCGGGTGGCCGGTGTGAAGGTCGGCACCATCGGCTCGATTCAGCCACAGGGAGCGCAGGTCAAGATGACCATGCACGTCGACCGCGATGTGCCGATCCCCGCCGCCGCCAAAGCAGTTATCGTTGCACAGAATCTCGTGTCCGCTCGCTACGTTCAGCTCGCACCGGCCTATGAGTCCGACGGACCGACGATGCCTGACGGCGCGGTGATCCCCGTTGAGCGAACAGCGATTCCCGTAGAGTGGAACGAGGTCAAAGACCAGCTGAACCGGCTCGCGGACGCGCTCGGGCCGCACGGGAATGTCTCAGACACCCCGGTCTCGCGGTTCATCGACAGCACCGCAGACGCGCTAGCTGGCAACGGCACCAAACTCCGCCAAACCCTCACCCAGCTCGCCGGCGTCGGCCGAATTCTTGCCAACGGCAGCGGCAACCTGGTGGACATCATCAAAAACCTTCAGAACTTCATCACCACGCTTCGACAGAGCAATGAGCACATCGTCCAGTTCGAAGGCCGGCTGGCGACACTGTCCAGTGTCCTCGACGGCAGCCGTTCCGATCTCGACGCCGCCCTGAAAAACGTGTCCGACGTGGTGGGCGACGTGCAACGCTTCGTTCACGACACCCGCGACAAGACCGCCGAACAGATCCAGCGGCTCGCGGCGGTGTCGCAGATTCTCGTCGAGCACAGCAAGAGTCTGGAACAGATCCTGCACATCGCACCCACGTCGCTGTCCAACACCTACAACTTTGGCGACCGCCGCGACGGCGGACCCAACGGCAGCTTCGTCTTCAACAACTTTTCCAACCCCGTCGAGTTGATCTGTTCAGCGATCGGCGCGGTCGAGAACGCCACCGCCGCCGAGTCGGCCAAATTCTGCCAGCAGTATCTCGGCCCCGCGCTGCGGCTACTGACGCTCAACCTTCTCCCACTGCCGGTCAATCCCTTACTGGCCCCGGTGTACAACGAGGAGTTGGTCTACTCGGAGCCGTGCCTGGAACCGGGCGCCCCGCCGTGCCCGGCCGGACCTCCCGAGATTCCGCCTGCCGTCTCCGCATACACCGGTCTACGCGGGGACACCCCCGGCGACGACGCGGCCGCCACGGTCCCCGGGGCAGTCCCGGCATCGGCCTTACCCACGGTGAACATGCCCGTCATGGAACCGATTCCGGGGCCGGTGCCGATGGATACACCCGATGTGCTGTTGCCGGCGGAAAGGTCGCCCCGATGATCGGCTGGGTTCGTGTGCGCCGGGTAGTGACTGTCGGCTGCTGTGCGATGCTGACCGCGACGGGCTGCGCGTTCCAGGGCTTGAACTCGTTGCCGCTGCCCGGCGCCGTCGGGCGCGGTCTGGGTGCTGTGATCTATCACGTCGAAATCGCCAATGTCGGCACCTTGGAGTCGAATTCACCGGTCATGATCGATGACGTCGTCGTCGGCAGCATCGGCAAGATCACCGTGCGCAACTGGCGCGCAGACATTGAGGTGTCCGTTCAGCGCGAAACCGTCATCCCGGCCAACGCCGTGGCCATCGTCGGACAGACAAGCCTGTTGGGTTCCATGCACTTGTCGTTGGACCCGCCGGTCGGTCAGATGCCGCACGGGCGGTTGCAGCCGGGCGCGACACTTCCGTTGAGCAGTTCATCAACCTATCCGTCGACCGAGCAGACACTGTCAGCGTTGTCGGTCGTCGTCAACGCCGGCGGCCTCGGCCAGATCGGTGAGATCATCCACAGTTTCAGCACCGCGCTGTCCGGGCATGAAGACGAGGCGCGAGATCTGCTCAAGCGGCTCGACAGGTTCATCGGCGTCTTCGATCAGCAGCGGGACAACATCATCGCCTCGATCCAGGCGCTCAACCGGCTGGCAGCGAAACTGTCCAGCCAACGGGATGTGATCGACCGTGCACTGCGAGACATTCCGCCGGCGCTCGATGTGTTGGTGCGGGAGCGGCCACAGATCACTTCCGCGCTGGAAAAGTTCGGGGCGTTAAGCGACACCGCCACCGGCCTCGTGCACGACACACAGGACGACCTGGTGACCAACTTGACCAACCTCGCTCCGACGCTGCAGAGGTTGGCCGATGTCGGGCCTGACATTGATGTCGCCCTCGCATTTGCGACCGTATTTCCGTTCGGGCAGAACGTGATCGACCGGGCTATTCGCGGCGACTACACGAACCTGTTCGCCGTCTTGGATATCACGACGAACCGGCTCAAGCGCACCCTTCTGTCCGGTACCCGCTGGGGGAGCGCGAACGTGCCGGTGGTCCCGGCTCCCGGAGACCCCGGCTACGACGGGTTTGATTTCCTCAACCCGTTCGGTCAGCCGCTTGCCCCCAAGGCGCCTCCGCCACCGACCCCCGAGACCGCACCCCCACCGGCGGGGCCGGCGACCCCCCCGCCGGGAGCCGACGGCGGGCCGCCAAACGGTGTTCCGCCCGGCCCGGCGGCCCCTCCGGGGGGCGGTAGCTGATGCTCACCCGTTTCGTCCGGATCCAGCTGATCATCTTCACCGTCGCGTCGGTCATCGGTATAACGGCGATGATCTTCCAGTACATCCAGGTGCCAGTCCTGTTCGGGCTGGGCCGCATCACCGTGAAGATGGAGCTGCCCGACACCGGCGGTCTGTACCGGTTCGCCAACGTGACCTATCGCGGTGTGGAAGTGGGGAAAGTGACCGCGGTGAACCTTACCGCGACCGGCGCGGAAGCCACGCTATCGTTGGCCACCTCCCCGAAAATACCAGCCGATCTCGTCGCCGAAGTCGGCAGCGTCTCGGCGGTGGGCGAGCAGTTCGTGGATTTACAACCGCGCAACGACTCACCGCCGTACCTGCGCAACGGTTCGGTGATTGCGCAGCAGCACACCACGATTCCGCAGCCTGTCGGTCCCATGCTGGACCGCGTGAGCGCGCTGATCAGCAGCGTACCCAGGGACAAGCTCGCCGCTCTGCTCGACGAGTCGGGCCAGGCGGTCGGCGGCAAGGGATATGATCTGGGATCCCTGCTCGATTCGTCGGCCAAGCTGTCGGCGGACGCCAACGGTGTCTCCGACCAAACGCAGGCGCTGATCGACAACAGCGGGCCGCTCCTCGACGGCCAGGTGCAGTCGGCCGACACGCTGAAATCATGGGCCCGCCACCTTGCCGGGGTCAGCGAACAAATCGTCGCCGACGATCCCCAAGTGCGCACGATCCTGCGCACGGGTCCCGGCGCGGCTCAGGAAGTTACCCAGCTGCTGAACCAGATCAAGCCGACGCTTCCGGTGCTGCTCGCCAACTTAACCACCCTGGGGCAGATCGCCGTCACATACAACCCGGCGATCGAACAGATCCTGGTGCTCTTGCCGCCGGTGCTCACCGTCTTCTTGACCGCGGCGCAAAACAGGAACCCGACCGGAATTCCGTTAGGCAACTTCCGCATCGAAAGCGGTGATCCGCCCGCATGCACCGTCGGTTTCCTGCCGCCCTCGCAATGGCGGTCACCCGCTGATCAGACGACCGCTGACACTCCAGACGGGCTGTACTGCAAGCTTCCTCAGGATTCCCCGATCGCGGTTCGCGGCGTCCGCAACTCGCCGTGCATGAGTCACCCCGGCAAACGCGCTCCGACGGTCGAAATCTGTGACAGCGACCAACCCTACGAGCCGCTGGCCATGCGACAGCACGTGTTGGGGCCATATCCATTCGACCCCAATCTCGTCGGACAGGGCATCCCGCTCGACGACAAGGTGACATTCGGCGATCAGATCTTTGCACCGGTACAGGGAACACCGCCGCCCCCGAACCCAAACAGCGCGCCCACACCAGTACCCCCCGACGGCGCTGCTACGCCCGGGCCCGCAGACAATCCTGCGGAGACGCCCGCGCCCCCCGCCAGTCCACCGACGGACGGCGGATCCGTTCCCGCAGCGCCTAGCTCGAACACGACAACCGAACCCGCCGGCCCACGTGTCGCGTTCGCCAAGTACGACCCGCAAACCGGCAGCTATGTGGCATCCGACGGCCAGACATACCAGCAGTCCGACTTGGCCGCCTCACCGGCGCCGCGGACCTGGCAAGACCTCCTTCCGAACCCGGTATCAGGGGACTGGGGGCCACACTGATGCGTGGCCTGATGGCGGCCGTTCTTGCCGGCGCACTGGGCCTTTGGGGTGTCGCCGTGCCACCGAAGGCGCGGGCCGATATGAACATCAATGCCATCAACGGCACCTTCACCGCGATCTCCGATGGCGCGTTTGCCAAGACGAACGAGACCTATCACGACGAACAGACGGTGATCAGCACCTGGACCATCACGTCGTCGTGCACGACCGTCTTCGACTGCACCGGCCAGGTCGTCAGTGACCAGGGCTGGACCGCAACCGCTAAGCTCATGTCCTCAAGTTGGCTGGTCACCCGGGTCCTTCCGGACTGGGAGCATTGCGACGACGGCACGAGCGCCTCGGGGACGCAGACCTTTCTGTTCTTCCCCGATCAGAAACTGGCCATCACCCCCGGCGTCCCCGACCCCGTGCCCGGCACCTACAAAGGCTATGACAGGACCATCGGTGTGAGCGGCGCGTGCGGCATCAGCCGATGGCTCAGTGTCGAGATGCCGTTCCGGCTTATCCCGAAATAGCTTCAACTGCTTAGCATTCAGACCCCGCGGCCAAGAGGAGAAATAATGATCCCGATGCGAAGTTCCACGGCGAAGTTAACCGCCCTTGCCGACCAGTGCCGAGCGGTAGCTTGTGCTTACTGAGCCCCAGATCGAAAAGCTGGCACGGCGTGTCGCAGACCTGTTGGCCAACGATCCTCAGTTCGCCGCCGCGCTGCCTCGTCAGGACGTGTCCGAAACGGTCCTGCGGCCGGGAATCGGCTGGGCCGGACTCATGCGAGCACTGGAGAAGGGTTACGGCGAGCGGCCCGCGCTGGGTATGCGCGCGGTCGAGGTAGTGATCGACGCAGACAGTGGCCGCCGCAGACTTCAGCTGCTTCCTCGTTTCGACACCGTGACGTATAGCCAACTGCTCCAGCGTGTCTCCGCGGTGGCAGCGGCGCTAGCCCATGGTGGCGTGCGAGTCGGCGACTGCGTAGCCACTCTGGGTTCGGGCAGTGTCGACTACACCACGGTTGATATGGCAGTTCCACTGCTCGGTGCAGTCTCGGTGGCCCTACACGCCGGGGCGCCGCTCAGTCAGTTGCAAGCCATGGTCGATGAAACCGAACCATCGGTGATTGCCTGCAGTGCGGAATATCTGGGGGACGCGGTCGAACTCGCATGCGGTAGTCAGGCGCCGGCACGGCTTGTAGTGTTCGACCACCACTCCGACGTCGACGATCATCGCGAATCGCTCGACGTGGCGCGTCGCAGGCTTGCCGACGCAGGTCGTTCTTGTGTCCTCGAGCTGCTCGTTGAGGTGGTACAGCGAGGAAGCACGCTGCACCCGCTGCCCGGCCAACCCGCCGACGATGACCGGCTGGCGGTAATCGTCTATACCTCCGGCAGCAGTGGAAGCCCCAAGGGTGCAATGCAGCACGAGGCCCTGGCCATGGGTGCGTGGATATACAACGCAGCGGTTTTGATTGAGCGTGGGTTCGCCATTCCGGCGATCACATTGAACTACATGCCGATGAGCCACACCGCGGGACGCGCAATGCTTTACGCGACGTTGGGTTGTGGCGGCACGGTCTACTTCGTCGGTAAGAGCGACCTGTCGACGATCCTCGAAGATCTGTCACTCGTGCGTCCTACCCAGTTGAACTTCGTGCCGCGGATCTGGGAGATGCTCTACCGGGAGTTCCTGAGCGAAGTCGACGCCCACACCGACAGTGTCGCCTCTGCCGATGACGTCGAGGAAAAGGTACTGGCTGATCTTCGGTCGCGTGTGCTCGGCGGCCGGTACATCGCGGCACTGACCGGCTCGGCGCCGATCTCCGCCGAGCTAGCGGCATGGGTGGAACGGTTGCTCGCCTCGCACTTGATGGACGCGCTCGGTGCGACCGAGTCGGGATCGGTTGTTGTCGATGGGCAGATCCAGCGCCCCATGGTGACCGACTACAAGCTCGTCGACGTGCCCGAGCTAGGGTATTTCAGTACAGACCGTCCGTATCCGCGCGGTGAGCTCCTGATCAAGTCGCGCATGCTGTTTCGGGGCTACTACAAACGCCCCGACCTCACCGCCGAGGTGTTCGACGAAGAGGGCTTCTATCGCACTGGCGATGTCGTCGCCCAGATTGGTCCTGACGATATCCGATTCGTCGACCGCCGCAATAACGTGGTGAAGCTGTCTCAAGGTGAGTTCATCGCGATCTCGAAACTTGAAGCAGTCTATGCCAATTGCGAGTTCGTCCGGCATATCTACGTTTATGGCAGCGGGGAGAGATCCTTCCTGTTGGCAGTCGTGGTTCCGACCGAAGACGCTCTTGCCCGGCACAACACTGCAGTGTTGAAGCCTCTGATACTGCGCTCGCTTCAGGTCGCCGCCCGCGCCGCTGACCTGCAGTCATACGAAATCCCGCGCGACATCATCGTCGATTCGACGCCATTCACTGTCGACAACGGCCTGCTGACAGGCACACGAAAGCCGTCGCGCCCCAATCTCAGACAGCACTATGGAGACCGTCTCGAGCGGCTCTATGCCGAGCTTGCCGAAGCGCAGAATACCCGACTGCGCGTTCTTCGTGAGCGTGCCGCGCGCCAGCCAATCGTCGAGACGGTATGTGGGGTGGTTGGTGCCGTGCTGGGCGCCGCCACCGACGATCCGACGCCGACCATGCACTTCACTGATTTTGGTGGAGATTCGTTGTCGGCGTTGACATTCGCGAACTCTCTTGAGAACATTTTTGGCGTTGAGGTGCCTGTCGGCGTCATCATCAGCCCGGCGACCGACATGCAGTCTGTCGCCGATTACATCGCGGCTCAGCGCGCACCTGGTAGCGGGCGGCCTACCTTCCAGGCGGTGCACGGCACCGGCGCCACCGTCGTGCACGCCCGCGACCTCACGCTGGAAAAATTCATCGATGCTGCAACGCTCGACGGTGCGGGCACCAGCACTGGGCCAAACTCGGATGTACGCACGGTGTTATTGACCGGCGCTACGGGTTACCTCGGCCGCTACTTGGCGCTGGAATGGCTGGAGCGAATGGACGCCGTTGGTGGAATGGTGATCTGTCTGGTCCGCGCCAAAGACGACGCCACCGCACAGGCCCGCCTCGATGCTGTCTTCGACAGCGGTGATTCGGATCTATTGAACCGCTACGAGACGTTGGGCGCCGACCATCTCGAGGTCTTGGCCGGCGACAAGAGTGAGGTGTACTTAGGCCTTGATCAGTCGATTTGGCATCGACTCGCAGACACCGTCGACCTGATCGTTGATGCGGCCGCCTTGGTGAATCACATGCTGCCTTATCGGCAGTTGTTCGGTCCGAATGTCGTTGGTACCGCAGAGCTCATTCGGCTGGCATTGACCACTCGACTAAAGCGCTTTGCCTATGTTTCGTCCGTGGCTGTCGGAGTTGCGGTGCCGCTGGGGGCGTTCACCGAGGACGCCGACGTCCGCCAACTGGGTGCCACCCGCGTAGTCAATGACACGTATGCGAATGGCTATGGAACCAGCAAGTGGGCCGGGGAGGTGCTCCTGCGCGAAGCTCACGAGCTATTCGGCTTGCCCGCGAGGGTGTTTCGGTGCGACATGATCATGGCCGAGACGGCCTATCGGGGTCAGCTCAACGTGCCGGATATGGTCACGCGGCTCATTCTGAGCATTGCGGCCACCGGCCTTGCGCCGGAATCTTTCTACCTCCGTGACGGGAACGGTCAACGGGCGCGGGCGCATTTTGACGGTTTGCCGGTCGATTTTGTCGCCGAGTCGATCTCGACGTTAAGCGCGGCCACCGACAAAGGATTTGAGACGTTCCATGTCGTGAACCCGCATGATGACGGCGTGGGTCTCGACGAGTATGTCGATTGGATCAGCGAGGCCGGATGCCCTGTCGAGCGGATCGCGGATTACGGGGAATGGTTTTCACGGTTCGAGACTTCGTTACGGAACCTGCCTGAAAGGCAGCGGCAAGCCTCGCTGCTGCCACTGCTGGACAGCTACCGTTACCCACTGCCGGCGATGCCGGGTGCGTTTGCGCCCGCCGAGCGTTTCCGCGCAGTGGTGATGGCCGCCGGTATCGGGCCGGACGGCGACATTCCGCATATCGGGCGGCCGGTCATCGAGAAGTACGTGTCTGATTTGGAGCTCCTCGGTCTGTTGGACGGGGATCACCGCACCACCACTGAAGTAAAGGAGAGTTGAGTGCTGGATCGTATTGAATTCGAGGTCACCCGTGAGACTCCGACGTTGGACCACTATCGGCGCGAGTGGACACCGGGTGCGGGTGTGGGACTTGGCGGCGTCTGGCTGGGCGCGATCGTCAGTGACGAGTCTGGTCAGGATTACTGGGCCGTGCGCGGGCTCGATGACTTTGTCGTCGGGATGACCCATGTGGTGTCGCCAGTCTGCGGCTTCCGACGGCTGCAGAGGGGTTTAGATGCCCAGGCGCCACATTTGTTTGACGAGTACTCGACGCTGGACTGGTTCGAACCGGTGCAATACGTCGACACTGGCGACAGCGTGCAGCTGATCTATTACGGGGGTCGCATCGAGCGCGCCGCCGACGGATTTCATTGGTATGACGCCAGCAATAGGTGGGAGATCCACGGCACGACGGTCAGCGACATTGTGATCACCCATGTGCCTAAGCAGGACGGCATTGACAACGAGGTCTACTACCGCCACGAATTGATGTATGGGACCGGGAAGATTAACGGTGTCGAGGTTTCGGGATATGCGCACCAGGACTTCGCCTATGGGCCGCCCGGCATGGCCTACACCGAGCTGCCGATCGTACGTCACCTGCAGGGCATGTGGGTGTCGTGGCTCCACCAGCATGCCGATGGCGAACTGGGGGGCGGAAGCTTCTGGCAGGGCAAAAATGGATTGGCGTTTGGGCCGGGCTATCAATTCAAAGACGGTGTGACCACTGTCTATAACGACATCGTCGCGAAGCCGACTTTTAACGAGGCGGGACAGATGGTCACGCTGAACGCATCTTTGGGCACCGACGCGTATTCGTTTACGTTTGACGCGACCGGGAGTCCAATCCACTTCTTCGGTCCGATGACGGGCGCTTCGTCAGGCAAGATCGCAGCCCGAAGTTGGTGTTGGGTCGAATTCGCCGGCGACATGATCACCCCCGAATTATTGGATCTGACGATGCTGCCGTTCCGGCTCGCCAGATCTCATTGATCTGCGCGGCTGCAACAAACCACATCGGAGAGCAGTCAACCCAGAGGAGCAACATCGTGGCAGAACTACCAACCTCGGCCGAGGTCATCGATTACATCGATGAACTGAAGAACTGGGGTCGATGGGGACCCGACGATGAGCGCGGCACATTGAATTTCATCAAACCCGAGCACCGGGTCGCGGCTGCGCGGCTGGTGACCGAGGGACGGACCGTATCGTGCGCCCGCGATCTCGTCACCGCCTATGGCCAACCCGACAACTGCGCGCAGATGTATTGGGTCAACAGCGGCGAGGGGGCGGCGCATCGCGAGCCGTCGGTGCCACAGACGGCGCTCGGCTTTGGCAATCTCGGCTCGGCGGTGGAGTTCTTCGGCTTGGTGTTTCACGGCATCAACGTGACCCATATCGACGCCCTGGCGCATTTGTTCTGGAAAGGCCGGCTTTACAACGACCGGCCCGCCGGCCTTGTGACCGCCGAACACGGAGCACTGTGGGCGTCGGTGATGCAGATGAGCGACGGCATCGTCAGCCGTGGCGTCCTGATGGATGTATCACGCGCGGAAGGTGCCGAAGTGCTCGAACCTGGGCGGGCCGTCACGCCCGATGACCTCGAGGCCACCGCAGCCAAGCAGGGCATTACGGTGGGGCCCGGCGACATCGTTCTGCTGCGCACCGGCCGCTGGCACAAGGGGAGCAGCGCAACGGGATCCACCACCGAATACGCCGACGCGCACGACCACGCCCGGTGGGGACAGGTCGCCGGTTGGCACCAAGCGTGCATACCGTGGCTGCGCGATCGCGACGTCGCGGTCATCGGCAGCGACGGGCCGCAGGAAACAATCCCACCGAAGTACCTCGACGCACTCGACGCGACCGTCCACGTCATGGCTCTGAACTCGATGGGAATGCCCCTGATCGACAACTGCGACCTGGAAGCGCTCGGCGCGGTGTGTGCGGAACTGGGTCGCTGGGAGTTCCAGTTCATCATCAGCCCGCTGCGCGTCGTAGGCGGCTCGGGCTCTCCCATCAACCCGATCGCCGTGTTCTGATGACACTACCGAACGAGGTCATCGCCTGGGCCGAAGATCGATGCGGTGGCAAGGTCGTCGGAATCGAACAGCAGATTCGTTGGCGCCCACATCATTTCCTGACGATTGAGCGCCCAACGGACACCATCCACGTGGTCGCGCGGTCGCAGCGGACCGAGATGGCTGGGGCCGGTTTCGCGAAGCACTTCGATATTGCCCACGAAGGGCGCGTGCTCGAAGCGCTGCAGGGCAAAGGCCTGAAGGTTCCGCACTTCTTCGGATTCAACGAGGAGTTCGGCGTCATCCTCATGGAGCAGGTCGCGGGCACCAACGAGCTTTCGGACGCCCCCGACGACAACACTCGCAAGCGGGTGATGGCCGAATACATCGAACAGCTCGCCAAGCTGCATCAACTCGATGCCGAGTCGATGCACCTCTCAGGCCTGGATATCCCACAGACATCCGAGCAGGCCGCGTTCGGAGGCAAGTTCAAGTACATCGAAGAGGACTTCAGCACCTGGCGGGCCCATTTGCGGCCGGAGCCATTTCTGGAGCTCGGCATCTGGTGGTTGCACGCCAACGTGCCCGGGGGTGACCGTCGGGTCAGCTTTGTGCAGGCTGACACTGGGCCAGGACAATTCATGTTCGCCGACGGCCACCTCACCGCGCTGATCGACTGGGAGTTGGGCCATATCGGTGACCCGATGCTCGATCTGGGGGTGATCCGAATGCGCAACATGCTGTATCCGACGGGATCGTTGGTCGAGCCGTTCGCCTACTACGAACGAGTGAGTGGCCATCCAATCGACTGGCCGGCCCTGTGCTTCTACACCGTGATGTCAATGGTGCTGACCCCGATGGGCCTCTCCCCGTTGATGCAACATCCCACGGCCCACAGTGAGCACACGTTGCCTGGCTTCGGATGGGATTCCACGCTGCGGCGGGGACTGGGTGAGGCGCTGGCGGAGGCGATCGGCATGGAGATCGAGCCGCCGGAGTTACCGAATCCACCCGCCGCCCAATACCCTTCGCTGAGTGACTTCCTGGCCGAGCACCTTGAGCTCAAATGCGCGCCGGTCGCTGGCGACGACGCCGGGCGTTTCCAGATCGCTTCAGCGGCCGCCATCGCGCGCAGTGTGGCGCTGCAGTCGAAGGTCGGCGCTGAACTGCTTGATGCCGATCTTGAGGACATGGGCGCGGTGCTCGGACGCCGTCCCGACAGCCGCGATGACGGGTTCGCGCGGCTCAACGAGATCGTGGCGGCAGGTCCGTCACAACGTCTCGAGCAACTGGTATGGCTCTTCGCGCGCATCGAGTGCCGTCGTGAGTACCTGCTCAAGCCGCTGATGGTCTCTCAGAGCTCCGGAGAATTCGAGCGACTCGCCCCGCAGGAGGTAACACGATGACCGCAGATGTACCCGCCGATACGGCAGGGGAAATTCTCGAACTGCCCGATACGGTTCAAGTCGGCCTGGATGTCGATCCACATCCCTACATCGCCGAGGCCAGACGCCGCAGCACGGTTCAATCTGAATATCCGCTGCCCATGCCCGCAGCGATCAGCGCCCCGGACGACGGGACCGCGAACGTCTTCAATGTGCTGGGGTACGAGGAGGTTGGCACAGTCTTTCGTGACGACAAGACTTACTCGTCGGCGCTGATTGGTGAGGCAATCGGACCACTGCTGGCCAACACAATCGTGGCCATGGACGAGCCGGAGCATCATGCGCATCGCGCGCTCGTCTTCCAGGCGTTCAGGCCAAAAATGCTCGCACGCTGGGAGAAAGAGCTTGTGCGTCCGGTCGCCGACAAACTGATCGACGCGTTCGTTACTACGGGCCGGGTCGACCTTGTCCGGGGGTTCACGTTCGCATTGCCCATGCGCGTCATCGCGCGGATCCTTGGTCTGCCCCGGGATGACACGCAGAAGTTCCAGAGATGGTCGATCGAAGTCATCAGCATCGGGATGAACTGGGATCGGGGCATGGCGGCGTTCAACGCGCTGCGCGACTACTTCGCCGAGCTGGTCGAACAGCGTCGCCACGACCCGCAGGACGATCTGATCACCGAGCTTGTTCAAGCCGAGGTCGACGGCCAAAGACTTAGTGATGAGGAGATATTTGCTTTCTTGCGCCTGCTGTTGCCGGCGGGCATCGAGACCACCTACCGGTCACTGGGCAACCTCCTCTACGCCTTGTTAAATCACCCGGATCAGCTTGAAGAGGTTCGGCGTGACCGCGCATTGATTCCGCAGGCGGTCGAGGAGGGGCTGCGGTGGGAGCCGCCGATCTTCAACACCGGGCGGATCAGCACCCGTGATAGCCGCCTCGGTGGGGTGGACATCCCGGCGGGTTCAGTAGTGATGCTGTTCATCGGGTCCGCGAATCGTGACGAGAAGGTCTTCCCCGATCCCGACAACTTCGATGTACATCGCAAACCGAACCAGCAGATTGCGTTCGCGGTCGGCGCCCACGCTTGCCTCGGTATGCATCTCGCGCGCATGGAAAACAGAGTTGCCCTTGAGGCAATCCTGGACCGGCTGCCAGACCTGCGGCTCGATTCCGAGGCGCCGACGCCGCGGATCATCGGCATGCCGTTGCGCTCGCCCGATGCACTGCCGGTGCTGTTCACACCTGCAACAACCTGATCGTGCTGCCGCAGCCGGGAGATTTTGACGGACCGTGTCTCATCGGTGAATGTCGTTCCGACGATCAGCTGTTGTTGCCTTCGAGTACTTATTTCGGGTTGCGTAAGTCTGGGTCCTACCTCTACGGGACATTGCGGGACGAGGACGGGAATCTGCTCCGGATGTTGCGGGCCGTCGAAGCCGACCGGTCCATGCTGTCAGCGCTGTTCGCTGCGAAGCCTGGCGGTCAGCTCGAGCGACATCCTCGCAGCGCCGAGATGTGGTGTGGTACTGGTTCGATCACCCAGAACGGCGACGTCGTCGTCTTGCCGGCCACAAATCCACCATTTTCCAGTCAATTTCAATTGGCTAAGTGCACCCTATGGCCCGGCCGCGACATCTGTTGGCAGCAGGTTGCCAATGAATACGACGACGGGCGATGATCCAGGCGACCTTTGCGTATGGTGCAGACGGTTGGGGGTTGCAATGGTTCACGACGAGCGGAGCGTGTTCATCTCGACAACCGAAGTGCGGGCCGAGCGACGGTACGAAAAGTGGCTATCCACAATGCATTCGATACGAATTTTGCGACCAGTCGTGGACGTGGCGCATTGACACGCAGGGGAAAGGCCGTCGTTTGAAGGTGTGGCAAGGCGGGGTGCGGACGGCGTCTGTACCAGGGACGGTGATACCCGTTCAGTCCGCTTCGGCATGGGCAACTCCGACTGGTGGACCGACGGTCGTGCGAAAAAGATCATCCGTCGCGGTTCTTGATTGCCTGCATGAGGTGGTCAAGACATTCGCGTTGCATCGCCGCATGGGCTGCGTTGGCACGCTCGCCGTCACGATCCCGAATCGCATCGATGACCGCGAGCGTACCTGCGCGGCTGATCTCGATGGTTTCCGGCACGACGCCGACGATCGCGTCGATCACCCCGGCGCGTGTCCGGCGCACCGTACGTGCCACCGCCGGCGCACTGGCCGCGTCAAAGAGCAGGTCAAGGTAGTCCTCGAACAGCGTCGTCAGCGTCGTCGGATCCTGCGTCGTGGTGAGATCGTCGGCGATCTGCGCAAACTGTGCATCGAATTCAGGCGTCAGACGGGCCGCCGCGCGGCGCGCGACAAGACCGAACACCAGGTCCCACACCTCCGCGTTGTCCTCGATGGAAGTCTCGATCGGCAAGACGAAGCCGCCACGGTGCATCTCCATCTTCACCCAGCCTTCGCTCTCCAGGATGACAAGGGCTTCGCGAACCGGCACTCGGCTCGTTCGAAGTTGGGCGGCGATATCTTCCTGCGCGAGCCGTTGTCCGGCCGCAAGGTCGCCGGTAATGATCTGGCGCCGAAGGTAATCGGCGACCAGGGCCCCGCTACTGCGACGCGTCAGCGGGAATCGCGCACGCGCTGGCTGGCTCATCTGTCGTCGATCCTGCCTTCACTGCCGTTAGGTCCGTCCGGATGCCGCCGTGCAAGCGATCGTAGACCTGGGTAATCGACTTGCGCGGTCACCGGATAGGCCAATGATAGATTGTAGACAATCTGCAAATGGCAGATTACCCTTCGAATCCGACAAATGCCGACCATCGCAGAGCCGCGAGTGGGGTTACGAGTTCGTGGTCAGGCGGGCACGTCGTTGCCGACGAGGAGGCGCCAAGGCTGTGCATACCTACGACCGTCTCTTCATTGACGGCGGCTGGGTCCCGTCGACCGGGACCGACGCTGTCGAGGTCATCTCGCCGCACACCGAGCAGGTAGTGGGTCACGCGCCCCAGGCAACGGCCGCCGACGTCGATTATGCGGTGCGTTCCGCGCGAGCTGCCTTCGATACCGGTCCGTGGCCACGCTTGTCTCCGGCTGAACGCGCGACGTATCTGACGCACCTAGTGAAGGCATACGAACCCTGCGTCGACGAGTTGGCAGCTCTCGTCACCGAAGAGATGGGTTGCCCGATCTCGTACAGCCAATTCGGACAGGCCTACGCGGGCGTCATGATTATCAACGCGGGCATCAAACTCGCCGCGGGGTATCCATGGGAGGAAGGCCGCCGCGGCGACATGGCCGACACCATCATTCGGCACACACCTGTTGGCGTCGCTGCATTGATCGTGCCGTGGAATATGCCCCAGCTGTCCGCCTTGACCAAGATGGTCCCAGCGCTTCTCGCGGGCTGCACCGTCGTACTGAAACCTGCAGCCGAGACGCCGGTTGACGCATTGCGACTGGCAGAGATCATCGAGAGCATCGATCTGCCGCAAGGCGTCGTCAACATCGTGACGGGTGGAGGTGATGTCGGCGAGCAGCTCATCCGCCATCCTGGGGTCGACAAGGTGTCATTTACTGGATCGACCGACACTGGGCGGCGGGTTGCGTCGGTGTGTGGGCAACAGCTCAAGCGCGTCAGTCTGGAACTGGGAGGAAAGTCCGCGGCGATCGTGCTCGACGATGCCGACGTCGCGGCCATGGTTCAGGCGCTGCGACTCGTGGCGTTTGCGAACAACGGTCAGGCCTGTATCGCGCAGACGCGAATCCTGGCCCCGCGGAAGAACTATAGGTCGGTCGTCGACGCGGTCGCGGACCTTGCCGCATCGCTGAAGGTGGGAGATCCGAAGGAACCGCAGACGGAAATCGGTCCGCTAGTTTCCCGGCGTCAACAGCAGCGCGTTGATACCTACATCGACATCGGGATCCGCGAAGGGGCACGGCTAGTCGTCGGGGGTAACGGACCCCCGACGGGCCTCAACACCGGGTGGTACGTGCAGCCGACAGTGTTCGCGGACGTCGACAGCCAGATGCGCATCGCGCAGGAGGAGATCTTCGGTCCCGTTCTGGCCGTCATCCCCTATGACAACGACGACGACGCCGTTCGCATCGCGAACGACTCGCGGTATGGCCTCGCCGGCACCGTCTGGACAAACGACGTCGAACGCGGAATGAAAATCGCGCGGCAGGTTCGCACCGGATCAATCGGCGTGAACCAGTACATCCCCGACTTCGCCGCGCCGCTCGGTGGCTTCAAGGACAGCGGATTTGGACGCGAGGGGGGCAGTGAGGGGATCGACGAGTACGTCGAGTTGCAATCGCTGCTGCCCGGCGTCCGCATTTAGCCAAGAAGGGGCAAAACCATTGGCCTACCGGATCATTCAGTGGGGGACTGGCAATGTCGGCATGCATGCATTGCGAATCATCGTCGAGCGCCCTGACTTCGAACTGGCGGGCGTTCGGGTGTACAGCGCCGACAAGGTGGGGGTCGACGCCGGTGATCTCCTTGGTGGCATTCCTACCGGCGTGCTCGCGACCGACGACGTGGACGCCATCCTCGCACTCGACGCCGACTGCGTCTGCTATAGCCCGTTGGGCAGCACACTGGGCGGCGGCGACGCAGTCGACGACATTTCTCGATTGCTGGCATCGGGAAAAAACGTGGTGTCCAGCGCGCTGGAGCACCTGGCCTATCTCGCGCCCGACATCCAGCTACCCGGCGCGGGTCCCGACGCCTACGAACGCTTGACTCAGGCGTGCCACGACGGCGGCTCATCTTTCTTTCACGTCGGCATCAACCCCGGTTTCGCCATGGACCTCTGGCCTATGCAGCTGAGCCGGCTGTGTGGCCGCGTCGACACCGTCCGGGTCAGCGAGGTCGTCGACATGAGTCGCTACACGTCGATCCACATGGTGCGCGACGGGATCGGGTTCGGACTTCCGGCCGAGGCTGAGACTCCACTGGACGCGCACTTCCGTCAGATCGACAACTCACCCTTCTACTTATCGATGCGGATGCTCGCCGACGCCATGGGTGTGCAGCTCGAGGATGTGAAGTACCACCGGGAGGTCGTGGCGACCGACCGGGACGTAACGATCGCGGCTGGCACCATCGAAGCCGGCACCATCGCGGCCATGAAGATGTGCCTTGACGGGTGGGTCGGCGGGAGACTGGCGATTGCGTACGAACTGATTTGGCGCGTGACCGATGAGGTGGCACCCGACTGGCCGGGCGGTGACAGCCGGTGGCTACTGCACATCGACGGGGACATGACAGTGGACTCAGAGATCGCGCTCAAGACGACGCTTGGCTCCGGCCGGGCGGTTTCCCTAGCAGTCGCAACGCTGCTCCTCAATTCGGTGCCAACGATCTGCGAGGCCGAACCGGGTCTCATCAACAACCTTTCGCTGGCACCTCACGCCTGCGGGTACCTAGCAAGTGAAAGCGTTAAACCATTGGAGAGCACGGGATCGTGACCAAACAGCGACGATCACGGCGCTCCAAGTCAGAAAGCTTGAGACATGGCTGAAACAGCAAACGCGGCGGCGTACTATGACCCTTTCGACACCGAGATCGATGACGACCCATACTCAACATGGAAGCGTCTGCGTGATGAGGCGCCACTGTATTACAACGACAAGTACGCATTCTACGCGCTGAGCCGATACACGGATGTGCTTGCGGGCTTACAGAACTGGGACACATTCAGGTCGGGCAAGGGAACTGTTCTCGACATCATCCAGAGCGGGATGGAGGTTCCGTCAGGCCTGGTCCTGTGGGAGGACCCGCCACTTCACGATCTGCATCGCAAGATGCTCTCCCGAGTCTTTACCCCTCGGCGGATGGAGGCGATCGAGCCACTGGCAAGGCAATTCACGATTACCGCACTTGACAAGGCAACCGGTGCTGACAATTTTGATTTCATTGCCGACCTGGCCGCCTGGATGCCGATGCGCACCATTGGATGCCTGCTCGGCATACCTGAAGAGGACCAGGCGTCAATCCGTGACAGCAACGACAGAGCGCTAAAAGTGACAGCCGGGCAAGCCTCCAGCGCGGCCCAGGGTGATGAAGGGGGAATCGCGGTACCCAGCTACGACCACATCGCAGGGTATGTCGATTGGCGTGCCAAGAATCCATCCGATGACCTGATGACCGACTTGATTTACGCCGAGGTCGAGGAGCCGGACGGAACGCGGCGGCAGCTCGCGCGCGATGAGGTACTCACCTACATCAGCTTGATCATGGGAGCCGGCAGCGAGACGACCACGCGGCTGATCGGATTTGTCGGCCAGCTGCTGGGCGACCACGCGGACCAACGACGTGAGATCGCAGCCGACCACTCGATGATATCCAGTGCAATCGAAGAGGTGCTTCGCTACGAAGCCCCCTCACCGGTGCAAGGGCGCTATGTCCAGCACGACGTGCGCTACTACGAGCAGACGGTGCCCGAGGGGTCGGTGATGCTGCTCCTCAACGGCGCCGCCAACCGCGACGAGCGGCGCTATCCCGATCCAGATCGGTTCGACATCCACCGCAAAAAGGGCGCTCATCTCAGCTTCGGTCAGGGCCTGCACTTCTGCCTCGGTGCCGCGCTCGCCCGGATGGAAGCTCGCGTGGCCCTCGAGGAGGTCCTCACGCGATTGCCCGACTGGGAAGTTGACTATGACAACGCCAGCAAAGCCCACACCGCCAGCGTGCGCGGCTGGGCCTCGCTACCCGTACGGGCATGTTGAGATTCATGGCCAGCTCGCCGCCCATACCAGCGACTATTGGTGTGCCACCTTCTGATGGTCATCGTATATTCATCGATAATGATCCGGATCCGACAGGATTTGCCCGGTTCTGTCGGGAGCTTTCGGCGAGTCAAACACGTTGCAGTACAGGGGAACACCGGCACGAACCCGGGCTGTTAAGACCCATGGTTTGGTAATCTGTTGGTCGCGGGTTCGAGCCCCGCCCGCTGTCCTAGTACCACTTTCGTGTCATGGAGACATTCCAGGTCGGGTGCAAAACGGGCGTCGACGTGCGCTCCCAGGATGGAGTCCCGTGCCACCGCGGAAAATGACATGGATCTGAGACAAAACCCAGATGACACGACGTGAGACAAGCTGCATCGGTGCATTTCAGAAGGCCGGAAGATGACACGGAATTTGAGAACCGACAACCACACGACAGGTCTTGCGCCGCACCGCGGCTCGCCCGCTGCCGGTTGTCTAGCCGTTTCGGCGGCTAGACATTGACCATGCTGAACACATTGCGCTATGTTGTTCAATATGTTCATCGGATCGGCCAAGGCTGTGCGGGAGGTGTCACCGGCCCTGCTGGCTGCGACGACGCAGACGTTGCAGCAGCTTGGGCCGCGCCATTTCAGTCTCACCCGGGTCGCCGAGACGGCGGGGGTGTCGCGGGGAACTGTCCATAACGTGTTCGGTAACCGCGACAACGCGATCAAGGCCGCACTGGATCACTTGGCTTCGCTGTTCATCGAGACGATGGCCGCACAGATCGAAAATGAGACGTGCCTGGCCGATCAAGTGGCCGCGGCCGCCGTGTTGATCTGCGCGCACCGCCGTCAGGACGATCTGCTGGATCTGTCGGGTGTGAACAAGAGCATTGTCGTTCTTCTTCTTACCAATATCGGCGACGATTTGATGGAGCAGTCGGTGGAGCTGTGGCGCCCGCGGGTACGGGCAGCGCAGCACACCGGCGAGGTGGGCTCGGGTGTCGACCCACGCCGTGCCAGTGAATGGATCATACGGCTGCTCTTGAGCTTTGAACTATTGCCACCCATCGGAGTGAATCTCAACGAGGCGCGAGCGGTGCGGCGATTCGTCAGCGATCACATCATCAGGGGCCTGACCGCACAAGCATCTGAACCGTCGGCTCGGAAACGAAAGTGGAGCAATGCCTGAGCAGCTTTATGAAGTCGCCGTCATTGGTGCCGGCCCGAGCGGGATCATCTCCGCACGGTTGCTTCGCGAGAAGGGCATCACCGATCTCGTGATCCTCGAACGTGGCGATGAGTTCGGGGGAAGCTGGCGTGACAACCACTATCCAGGCCTGGAGGTCGACATCCCCTCTCTGGCTTATCAATTCTCGTTCGCGAGGAACCCAGATTGGTCTCGGCTGTTCGCGCCGGGACCGGAAATTCAGCGCTATCTGTGCACCGTGGCCGAGGACCTCGGCCTGTACCCGCACCTGCGGACCGGTGCCGACGTAGAGCGCCAGATCTGGGATGACGACGCCGGCCTATGGCGACTGGAGCTATCGGACGGCGACACCGTATGGGCGCGGTTTGTCATCAGCGCGATCGGCGGCTACATCAACACCAAGGCCTCGGTGACGATCGACGGCATGGAGGACTTTGAAGGCACCGTGATGCGTCCCAACCGGTGGGACGACGGCTATGACGTTCGGGGCAAAAGGATCGCGGTGATCGGAACGGGATCTAGCGGTACCCAGATCGTGGGGGCCCTTTCGTCGTCCGCGCAGCAGATCGATGTGTTTCAGCGGACACCGGCATGGGTCATCCCTAAACCCGACTTCAATGTCCCACCCTGGCTGCACGCGGCATTTCGGGTGCCCGGTGTCGTCGCGACGCTGAATTGGCTGACGCGAACCATCATGGACATGGGTGTCGCACCGCTGGTGCACGTGTTGCCGTTGCTGTCGACCAACACGCTGACAACGGTCATGCCGCTATATGACGGGTGGTGTCGACTCCTGTACCGCGGCTACCTCAAGATCAGCGTGGACGACCCGAATATCCGTCAGGCGCTTGTCCCGCGGTACGGCATTCTGGCGAAGCGCCCGGTCATATCAAGCAGATTCGTTCAAGCGTTCAACAATCCGACGACGAATCTGATCACCACACCCATCAAGCGAATCACCGCCACCGGTATTGAAACCGTCGACGGCGTCGAGCACCCGGCCGAGTTGATCGTGATGGCAACCGGGTACGAGTTGTGGACGGACCCCGAGACCTATCGGCCCGGTGTTGTCGTCGGTCGCGACGGTTTCGACCTCGCCGACTTCTACCGATCACACGGGATGCACAGCTACGCCGGCACGGCCCATCCCGGTCTGCCTAATCGTTGGGACATCGTGGGGCCGCAGGGTTTTGTTGGTGTCGCTTGGCACGACTTCGCTGAGCTGGTCGCTGCTCATGCGGTGCGGGTGATCGAGCAGACCCGACTGCGGGGATGCCAGGTGTCGCACGTAGGCCAAGAGCCGTTCGACCGGTGGAACCGCACAATGAAACGCCGGGGAAAGGCGATAAACCTCTATGTCAGAACCTGCAACCCCGGGCTGAACACTTACATGGTCAATTCTCACGGACAGACCGTCTACTATCGGCCGCAGACGATATTCGGGGCGCGCCGATTCAGTCGGCGGTCCCCGCTCTCCGATTACCAGTTCTCGCAACGGCCGACACCCGCAGTGCCGTTGACACGTCCGGAGATCCGAGCAACTGAGAGGCTCGCGTGAGCCAGACAGTAGCGGCCGGCGACGGCGCCACCGACACACCGCTGGCGGGAAAGGTCGCCTACATCACCGGAGCAGCTCGCGGCCAGGGACGCACGCACGCCGTCCGGTTGGCCCGCGCCGGGGCTCACATCGTCGCGATCGACGCGTGCGGCCCGGTAGCCGTCCACAACGGCTATCCGCCGTCAGCGGCCCCCGATCTGACCGAAACGGTGAATCTGGTAGAAGCCCAGGGCCGCAAGATCATCGCCCGCCAGGTGGACGTGCGCGACGCGCCAGGACAGCGACGGGTTGTCGCGGAGGCATTGGAGCAGTTCGGCCGCCTCGACATCGTGGTGGCCAACGCGGGTGTGCTGAACTGGGGACGGCTCTGGGAGATCTCGGCCGCACAATGGCAAGAGACCCTCGACATCAATCTCACCGGAGTGTTCAACACAATGCAGGCCGTGGTCCCGCCGATGATCGCCGCCGGCACCGGTGGATCCATCATCACCGTCAGTTCAGCCGCCGGGATCAAAGCTGTTCCAGGACTGACGCACTACTGCGCCAGCAAGTTCGGTGTCGTCGGGCTAACCAACGCGCTGGCCGTGGAACTCGGGGAGTTCGGGATTCGCGTGAATTCGATACATCCCTACGGTGTGGACACCCCGATGGGCAACGACCTCTCGATGTATCAGATCTTGCAAGACCATCCCCACTACATCCACAGTTTTTCCCCCGGGGCGCTGCCGACGGACTCGCTGATCAAACCCGATCAGATCTCCGATGTTGTGGTGTGGCTGGCCAGTGACGCGTCCTCGTTGCTGACGGCCGCTCAGGTGCCAGTAGACAAGGGGTACCTGAAAATTTAGCCTGACCACACCCGGGCCAGCTCCGCTGTCGCCGGTACCCACCACGAACCGACTCACTCGTGGTCAGTTGCCGGGATCCGGCCACCCACAGCTGGTCAATATTCGGCTGCCGTTGACAGAAGCGCGGCGCGAATAGGACTAACGGCTACCCACGCGCGATGAAATCGACGAGCTGGTCAAGCCCGATACCGGGATCGGAGTACATTCATCGGCAGCTGCTTCCTCCAGAACAGGAGAAGCCAGACGGGTGCGAGACGGGTGGGTTTAGGTATTGGGAGGGCGGGGATGGTCGCGGAGCGATCCACTCTTAGTTCAGAGCAGGCCGCCGAGATCGCCACTGAGGCTTACATCTTCGGCTATCCACTCGTGACCCTGGAAATGACTCGACGGGTGATGACCAATACGGTCGAGCCAGTCGGCATGCGCGCGCCGATGGGTCAATTCGCCCATGCCCGGCAGTTTCCGCCTGTCAGCTACCGAGACGTTCCTGGCGCTAACGCGGACACGTTGTATTCCACCGCCTGGCTTGACCTCGCCGCGGAGCCATACATCCTGCACATTCCCGACGCCGAGGGCCGGTACTTCATGATGCCGTTGTTGGACGGCTGGACTGACGTATTCGAGGTGCCCGGCACGCGCACCACCGGAACCAGTGCCCAGACGTATGCGATCACCGGGCCGACCTGGAACGGTGACTTGCCCGATGGCGTCACCGGGTACAAGTCGTCGACCAACATGGTGTGGGTGCTCGGGCGTACGTACACCGACGCCACGCCGCTCGACTACCAGGAGGTGCACGCCTTCCAGGACGGCCTTTCCCTGGTGCCGCTGAGCGCCTACGGCACGGACTACTCCCCACCAAACGGCTCGCTGGACCCGGGCATCGATATGACGACGCCGACAACAGAGCAAGTCACCAACATGGACGTGGCAGCGTACTTCACCCTGTTGGCCACCCTGATGAAAGACAACCCGCCTAAAACGGCCGACGCGGCAGCAGTCGACCAGTTCGCGAAGATCGGGTTGGTACCGGGCAATGACTGGGACATCACCGCACTCGACCCGGCCATCGCGAAGGCGCTCGTAGAGGTTCCCCAAGCAGGGCTGGCGAAAATTATGTCTCACGCGCCCAACTCAGGAACGATGGTCAACGGTTGGCGAATCACCCTGCCCGCTGGGGTTTACGGCACCGATTACCTGCAACGGGCCCTTGTGAACTGGCAAGGCCCCGGCTGGAACCGACAAGAGGATGCCATCTACCCCATCGCGAGGGTCGATGGCGAGGGAGAACAGCTCAAGGGTACGAACAAATACGTCATCCACTTCGCCAGCGGAGAACTGCCGCCGGTCAAGGGTTTCTGGTCATTGACGATGTATGACAGCGACGGATTCTTCGTTCCCAATCCGCTGGACCGCGTCGATCTGAGCCAGCGAAGCAACCTTAGGAGCGACAGGGACGGTTCTGTCGACATATACATACAGAAAGACTCGCCCGGCCCCGATCGGGAGGCCAACTGGCTACCGGCCCCCGCGGGCGACTTCGGTCTTATGTTGCGACTGTACTGGCCGACCGAAAACCCACCCTCGATCCTCGACGGGTCGTGGGCACCGCCCCCGGCGCGGGTGGTCGATTAGTCTTATCGGCAACTGATCCGGTAAGTCTGCACCAGGCCTCGGGAAACCCTTTCAGTATCGGTCTTCCGGGGTGTGGGAAAGGCCAGGATCTCAGCTTTTGCGTGCTTTGGACCGTCGTGGCCGGCGATTTCCCCTGAACCATGGACGTATTCGTACAGGCCGAAGCTGTTGATCTATCACCGTGTTACGCGGACGGCGTCGACCAATTGACCGCACGCTGATGATTCAGTGGGCGCGCTACCAACTGTCCGATCTGCTGGGTGGCGGGCCCGGCGTCGTGCGCGCAACCGCTCGGAGGCGTTCGAGTCTTATTCCCGTGCGCCCACATCAGATCCGTTGGCAACTGGGCCGAACGTTTCGCGCAGAAACGTTCGGAGTCGGTCGAGTACTAGGTCGGGCCGTTGCTCGACGATCCAGTGACCGACGCCGTCGACGGTTTCCAGCTGAAAGTCACTGGCCCGATCGGCGTAGCCGCGCAGCAGAGTGGGGGTGACCACCGGGTCGCTCATGCCGTGTAGCCAGCGAACCGGTACGTCGAAACGCGCGTTGGCGTATTCGCCGCGAAGCCAGCGGATCGCCTCGCGGTTTTGAAAGGTGCGATACCAGCGCGAACCCGCTTCTGCATGATCGGGGCGCGCCATGCAGCGGATGTAGACGTCGAAATCTGCGGGCAAGAATCCGCCGCCGGCCCAGCGACACACTTTTCGGAAGTAGCGTCCCTTGGGGTCGCCGATCACTCGGCGGCCCAGCACGGGGATCGACATCGGGATTTGATACCAGAATCGCCATAGGTGGCGGAGCTGTGCCAGATCGGGTGTCAGCCACGGCCCCACGGTGTTTACTCCGAAGAACCCGGACACCTTCTCCGGGTGGCGCAGCGTCATGATGACCGCGACCGGGCCGCCCCAGTCGTGCGCGACGAGGCGCACCGGCCCGACATCGAGCCGATCCAGCACGGCCGCCAGGTCATCGGCCATATCGGCCTTCCGGTAGCGGTCGGCTGGGGCCGAACTCCAGCCGGCGCCGCGCAGATCGGGGCACAGCACCCGGTAGCCGTCGGCGGCCAGCGGCCCGATCAGCTCATGCCACTCCCACCAGTTCTGCGGGAAGCCGTGCACGAGCATCACCGGCGGCCCGTCGGCCGGTCCGGCGTCGGCGACATGGATCGTGACACCGCCGCCGAGGTCGATGAACCGGTGCTCGACGCCCTCGAGTACGGGGATTGGATTGGTGTTCATACATTGACCTCCGAAGTCGGCTCGGACAGTTCATCCGAGCGGCGTTGTGTCGATCCGGCCCGCGCGCGAAGAGCGAGCGCGATCAACGTGTCGGTGATCAGGTTCCAGATCGGCAGCGGGGTAAGGCGCAGCGCCCAGTGCACGAGCTTGGCTCGGACGCCGGGGACGATCAGGAACTGGCCGGACTCGATGCCCCGCATGAGGGCCCCGACGGGGCGGTCGAGCGGCATCACCCCGCCGATTCGCTTGAGTGCCGTTGTCGCAGGCGGCACGTATGACGCCCGCTCGGCGGCCAGCCCGGGTGTATCGACCTCG
The DNA here is from genome assembly GCA_963759655.1 of uncultured Actinomycetota bacterium. Lineage (GTDB taxonomy): Bacteria > Actinomycetota > Actinomycetes > Mycobacteriales > Mycobacteriaceae > Mycobacterium. The sequence goes on from CAVXAG010000024.1 coordinate 31,821, forward strand.
GCCGGGCAGAAACAGGCGACCTCGATGCCCAGTGGCTTCAGCTCAGCGCGCAGGCATTGAGCGAAGCCGACGACGCCGAACTTGGAGGCGCCGTATGCGGTGTAGCCGTAGATCGGGACTAAGCCGCCCAGCGACCCGGCCAGCACGATCTTGCCGGCGCGGCGCGGCCCCATGGTCACCAGCGCGGCTTCGACCACATGGCGGGTGCCGTAGAGGTTGACCTGGATGATGCGGTCGAACTGTGTGAACGGCATGTCGATCATGGGCGCGACACCGCCGACGCCGGCCATGTTGATGACGAGATCGGGCGGCGCGAGCTGCGAGGCCGCCGTGGCGAAGCTCGCCAGGACCTGGTCGCGGTCGGCGACATCGAGTTGGAACCAGGCCACCTGCTGGTCTTGGCTTGCGCGGGCCTGGCCGATCTCCTGCAGCGCCGGCCCGGATGCGGCCCCACCGCTGGAGAAGACCGCGACGTCGGCGCCGCGCTCGGCCAAGGCCGCCGCGGCGGCCAGCCCCAGCCCGCTGGTGCCGCCGGTGACAAACACCGTCTTTCCAACGAAACTGGGGCGCTTCACGGGGGTCATGCCGTCACCGTCGGCGATCGCCGGGCTGCGCTGTCGAACTCAGCTGCCTGCGGCGGCAATTCGGTAGCCGATACCGGATCATGCGGCGCGACTCGTCCCTGGCTTTCTTCCAGTTCGATGACGTTTCCGAACGGATCGCGGCCATAGACGGTGCGGACCCCGGGCGCAGCGTCGACCGGCGCGCTGTGGAAGCGCATTCCGGCCGCGGACAGTCGAGCGTAGTCGGCGTCCAGGTCCGTCACGGCCAGGCAGAGATGGGTGAATCCGTGGTCGATCACGGGTCGATCCGGGTTTTGCTCGGCCGGATTTCCAGCCCCGAACTCAAACAGCTCGATGATCAGGTTGGTGGTTTGTACCATGCAGCAGCGGGCCGATGTTCCCTTGACCGCGAGGATCTGGTCGGCGACGTCCGTGCCAGCCAGCCACCCGTAATCCAGGACTTTCTCGAAACCCAGTACGCCCGAATAGAATTCGAGGCCCTGCTCCATATCCGGAACGGAGATGGCGACGTGATTTGCTCCCAGTATCATTGTCTCGTTATCCCTTCGTTGCCCATGAACTTATGGTTCGCTGTGATGAGTCGATGTGGTCGACAGGCCCGGTCCTCAAATCGCCGGGAACAGATCCGGGAAGTCGCTGACCGATTGGCCATCGGCGAAAGTCCGCCCAGCGATATCGAGGGCAGTTGGCACCATGTTCGGCCGGTGACGCATCGTCAGGCTGTCGTCGCCGTAGATGATTGACAGCACACGGCGTTTGGTTGTGCTGTTCTGAGCCGCGCCGGCGTGGTGCAGGAGGTGGAAATTGAATGCGACGACGTCGCCGGGTTGCATTTGGTAGCCGATGATGTCGAATGATTCCCGGTGCGCTTCGATGTCGGGGGTCTGCGCATAGGGTTCCGGCGCGTGGTCGAAGTAGTACGCGTTGGCTTCGGCGTTGACGGCCTGGGCCTTGTAGGCGTCGAGGTCGCCGGAGACATAGAACGCGTTCCACAGATGCGATGCGCGCACGACTTCGATTGCGGTCTGGCGGGCTACCGGATCGACGGGAATCCAGATGCGGACCATGTTCATCCCGTCGAAGCAGCCGTTGGCGGTATCCTGGTGCCAGGGTGTTTCGATGATGTCGCCGGCGTCCTTGTAGAAGATGTTGTCGTGCAATAGACGTACCTGCGGTGCTTGCAGCATTTCCTGGGCGATTTGGCCGGCGCCGGACTGCAGCACCGCGCTTCGCAGTTTTGCGTTGAAATTCGATGAGACTTGTTCGGCGATGGTGTAGCTGCGCTCACTCTGAAAGATCGTCGCGTAGGAGCCGGGCTGCTCGCGTTGTTCATCGATGCCGGCGCGGATCGTGTCGATCCATTCCGGGGTGAGGACGTCGCGCAGGCACACGACGCCGTCGCGGCGGTACTGCTCGATTTCCTCGTCGGTGATGGCCCGCTTCAGCGGCGCCGCGGAAGTCGACATTGTGGCGACATTTCCCATGTTGATCAACCCCTTTCTCGGATCTGATGTGTTGAAGCTAGCGCCACACCGCCAGTCATGTCTTTCCATTTGACGACACATGTTTTACATTTGACGACATGCCGATTTCGGTACCCGTCTACGCTCGCGCCCGCTCCCTGGCCGGATTCGCTGAGCTGGTGAGCGGCCGTGACGGCGATGTCGAGGCCTTGCTGGAGTCGGTCGGATTGGATGCCGACCATTTGACGAATTCCGACGCGGTCATTCCCTTCGGGCCCGCTGCTGCGCTGCTCGACCGCGCCGCTGACACCCTGGAGCTGCCCGATATCGGCCTGTGTCTCGGTGAGTACCAGGACATTTCGGTGCTCGGGCCGGTCGCGCTCACCGCACGCTATGCCGCCGATGTGCGCGAAGCACTGCAAGCGATCGTTCGCCACATGCCCTATCACACTCCAGGCACCCAGTTGCGCCTCGACACCGATACCGCTGCCGGGACGACCTCTCTGCATTGCGGCTTACCCGGCTTCGAGGGGCCGCCCAGCCGACACGTCATCGAAATGTCCTACGTCATCGCCTGCAAAGTTCTTCGGATGATCGCCCAAGATGACGGCGCCGACTGGCAGGTCAACTTGCCGCATTCTCCGGCGGTCGGCCTGGCGCGCTACCGCAAGGCGTACGGATGCACCGTCTGTTTCGAGCAGCCGTTCGACGCCCTGATCTTTCCATCGGAGTTGCTCGACGTAAGAATCGACCAAGCCAACGACGAATTGCGCCGCAAGGCCGAACGCTACATCAACGATGTGGTGCAACGCTTCCCACTCGACATCGGCAAACAAACCTCAGCGCTCGTCGAACGCCATCTGGCGACCGGGCATTTCGGCCTGCGCGACATCGCGCGCCAACTCGGAATGCATGAACGAACCCTTCAACGACGACTCAGCGAGCAAAATCTGGTCTTCGAGGACATCGTCGACCAACTGCGGCGCGAACGGGCCAACGAATACCTGCAGTCCTCCGCCATTCCGCTGACACAGGTCGCCACGTTTCTCGGCTACAGCAATCAAGCCGCCTTCACCCGCGCCTGCCGCCGCTGGTTTGGCAACAGTCCCCAAATGCTGCGCCAACCAATCCCGCAAGGCCGGCTGAACGAGCCCTTCGCCACCTCCTGCGATGGGATCAGCCCCTCTGTGATTCCACGCGCTACAGCCTCGCCTGACCTGGATGTGACGGCAGTATCTCGGCGCACAGGTGCGAGCAACCCACCCTTCACGGGCCTATACGTCTTCTCGAATCAACGCGTCGACGCTCGCGGTGGATGGCTACGGCGGCGGATCTTTGCGCGGAGACTTCTGATCGTCCCGCGCATGGCGTAGCCGGCGGTCACTGCGGCCACCACAATCAAAACGATGAACGTTAGGAGCCAGTTCGTTCTGCTGTGGGGTACGTTCCACCAGATAAACGTGAATAAAGCTACGCAAAGGAACAGCACGACGTCGCGCCAGTTGCCCTTATAGCCGCTAGCCTCCTCGCGAAGTGAACGGCCCGTTGCGATGGCATTGATTAGCTCGTCGATGCGCACGTCGACGGTGTGCTGCAGCTCTGCCCGCCGGGCGACCTGCTCTTCGGGGATCGCGCGCAGAATTTCTTGATCCTGCTTGATCATCACCCGAAAGTTTGGGGCCTTGAGTTGGCCGGGATTGCTCAGTTGGCCCGTCGCCACGGCCAGCAGAAATCCCCCGGCTAACGGGGCCGAACCTAATGCCAGGTTGCCCAGACCACTCACAGCGTCCTCCTGTCATACCCGTCAGCACCGCGACAATCCTGCCGCCAAGTTTGGGTGCTCGCTGACAAACGGCGACCTCGCAGGAGGCGATCTACAAAGCGGCCGACTCGAACCGCTAACAGTGTGTTCGCAGGGTTTCGTGGGGCGATGAAACGCGCTGTGCCGAGAGCGGGATCGGAGTAGATTTGGCCGCGTCTTGGCCGGGATTGATCGCATCAGCGGTCGACCTGTCGCAGCGTCGAGCAGGGGAGCATCCATGTCGGACGCCACCGCCCATTGTGACATCGAGTCAGCGGGCGGGGTGGTGGCTCCGAGGCTGCCCGGTGGCGCGACGCTGCCGTTTCCGCCCACGCCGTCGGCGAGCGTGGCAGGGCGGACGTTGCAGGAGTCCACCTATGCGCAGCGCATCATTCCGCCTCGGCTGCATGCTGATTCGCCGAACATTCTGATCGTGTTGATCGATGACGCCGGCCCGGGTCTGCCCACAACGTTTGGTGGCGAGGTGCGCACGCCGACGATGGACCGCATCTGTGCCGAAGGTGTCAGCTACAACCGTTTCCACACCACCGCGATGTGTTCACCGACGCGGGCGTCGCTGCTGACCGGGCGCAACCATCATGAGATCGGCAACGGGCAGATCGCTGAGCTGGCCAACGACTGGGACGGCTATGCCGGGCGCATCCCACGCAGCAGCGCCCTGGTGGCTGAAGTGCTCAAGGACTACGGCTACAGCACCGCCGCGTGGGGCAAGTGGCACAACACCCCGGCCGAGGAGACCACGGTGGCCGGCCCGTTCGAAGACTGGCCCGCCGGGCTGGGGTTCGAGTATTTCTACGGCTTCTTGGCCGGGGAGGCCTCCCAGTACGAGCCCAACCTGGTGCGCAACACCACGGTGGTGGCGCCGCCGAAGACACCCGAGCAGGGCTATCACCTGTCGGCAGATTTGGCCGACGACGCGATCAACTGGCTGCGCAACCACAAGGCGCTGCAGGCCGATAAGCCGTTCTTCATGTATTGGGCCAGTGGCTGTCTGCACGGCCCGCACCACATCATGAAGGACTGGGCCGACCGCTACGCCGGCAATTTCGACGACGGTTGGGATGCCTACCGGCAGCGCGTCTTCGAACGCGCCAAGGACAAGGGCTGGATCCCGGCCGACTGTGAGCTCACCGAGCGTGACCCGCGGATGGCGGCCTGGGACGACATCCCCGACGACGAGAAACCGTTTCAGCGCCGCCTGATGGAAGTGGCCGCCGGATTCGCCGAACACTGCGACGTCCAGGTCGGCCGCATGTTGGACGAGCTGGACCGCCTCGGCTACGCCGACAACACGCTCTTCCTCTATATCTGGGGTGACAACGGATCCTCGGCCGAAGGCCAGGACGGCACGATCGCCGAACTCTTGGCACAAAACGGCATTGCGACCACGGTGAAGATGCACATCGATGCCCTTGAGCAGCTCGGCGGGCTCGATGTGCTCGGTTCACCGAAGGTCGACAACCAGTACCACGCCGGGTGGGGCTGGGCCGGCAGCACACCTTATAAGGGCACCAAGCTGCTCGCATCGCACCTCGGCGGCACCCGCAACCCGCTCGCCATCCGCTGGCCCAAGAAAATCGCGCCTGATCCAGTACCGCGCGAACATTTCCTGCACTGCAACGACGTCGTACCGACCATTTACGACATCGTGGGTGTCGAGCCTCCGCTCATCGTCAACGGCGTTCCCCAGATTCCGATCGCCGGCGCGAGCTTCGCGCGGACGCTGACCGACCGCTCGGCGCCCGGCGGCAAAAAGACCCAGTACTTCGAGGTGATGGCGAGCCGCGCGATCTATCACGACGGCTGGATGGCCTCCGCGTTCGGTCCGCGCGTGCCCTGGCTGCCCGGATTGCCTGCAGGAATCCACGACTGGACACCCGACACCGACCAGTGGGAGCTGTATCACCTCGACGAGGACTGGTCCCAAGCCCACGATCTGGCCGCCGAAATGCCGGCAAAGCTCGCGCAGATGCGCGAACTATTCGCCATCGAAGCCGCACGCAATTCGGTACTCCCAGTCGGCGGCGGCCTGTGGGTGCCCATCTTCCACCCCGAATTGCGCATCACGCCGCCATATCGGCAATGGGAGTTCCCCGGACAGATCACCCGCATCCCCGAGTTCTGCGCGCCCGCGCTGGGAAGCAAGAACAACACCGTCACCGTGGAAGCAGCCCTGCCCGCCGACGCGAGGGGGGTGCTGTATGCCCTCGGCGGGGTAGCCGGCGGCGTCACCTGTTTCCTCGACGACGGGTACCTCTGTTACGAGTACAACCTGTTCATCATCTCGCGTACCAAGATCCGATCCACGACCAAACTGCCGCCCGGGCCGACCACCATCGTCGTGGAAACCAGCTATGCCGAGCAGCGACCCGCCGGACCGCTCGACATCACCATCCGAGTCGGCCAGGAAGTGCTCGCCGAGGGCCGGATACCGGTCAGCGCGCCCTTGCTGTTCACCGCCAACGACTGCCTCGATATCGGTGTCTGCCTCGGCTCCCCGGTATCACTGGACTACTACGACAAGGCCCCGTTCCCCTTCGAAGGGCGGATCGAGCGCGTCCGCGTCGCCTACACGTAAACACCCCGAGCCACGCGAGACCGCCGTAGCCCACCCCCACCCGGCCCACGACTGGCAGTGGGACATACGGGTCCATCGACCACGGCGGCCGGCGGCCGGCGACCTGGTGCGTGACGTGTTCGCGCACCGACCCCTCGCCAGGGCGGCCTGGGGAGGTTCTCTTCGCGTGCGGTGGGTGCCGAAACACCCGAGTCGTGGGTGGATTCCGTGGCCTTTGAGGCCATTGACAGGGTGGCGCGGTCGGAGAAATCTGGATTGACATCAGAAGGAGGTCTGCGATGAAACGGTGGTTACGTCGCCGGGGCGCGGTCGCTGTATTCGTCTTCGCGCTGGCGTTGATGTCGGCGGTGTCGCTCATGACCGGTTCTGTGGCGGGGGCCCAGCCGTGGTGCCCTGTCGGCTGGTATTGGAACTACTACACGAATTCGTGCCAGCCCAGGCCCGGACCCAGCGTTACCGCCTGCATCAGCGCCACCGGCCGGCGCGGATACGTCAGCGGCGGCGTCTGCATCGGCAACTGATGCCTGGGCACACGCCCGTTCGGCTCTGGGTATCGGAGACGTTGCGTGCGGGAGATAAGGATCGCGGGTTTACGGTTCGCGCCAGTTCCGCGGTGTCGTGCACTACGCCAGCCGGGACGAGGAGGAATGGGGACGGTATGAAGATTCGGTTGATCGCGCTGGCCGGGGTGGCGGCGACCAGCATGCTCGTTGGGGTGTCGGTCGTTGGCTGCGGCGCCAACAAGTCATCGACGACATCGTCGTCGGGATCGGCTGCGTCGTCGGCCACTAGCAGCGCGACATCGAGTTCGAGCGCCGCGCCGGCCGCCGACTACACCGCTCTGTTGATCAAAGCCGGCGACATCACCCTGCCCGGTGACATCTTCACCGGGCAGCCGCCGACCCAAAACCCCAACGGCCAGCCCGGTGTCTCCCAGTTGTTCAGCAACCAAAACGGCACCCGGGAAATCGGCGACGACATCCTTGTCCTGGCCGATCCGGATACGGCGGTGAGCGCGCTGGACGAAGAAAAGGCCGCCCTGGGCAATGAGGTCATCGGTGGAACCCCCGCCCCGGCGGCGGTGGGCACCGGGGGAACGGTGGTCTCGGGCAGGTCACCGGATGGATCCCATGCGGTGACGGTGTTGCTGTTCACCGAGGGCAAGGCGTTCACTAACCTGGAATTCGATAGCGCCCCCAACGATCCCGTGCGGCCCGCATTCGTCACCGACGTCGGCCAAAGGCAAGACACCGCGATCAAGAACGGACTACATGGCTGAACAGTAGGGACCATTGCCTGAAACGTGGGTGCGCTCGGATGGTGCCTCACTACACGTGAGCGGTGGGCCGCGGTGAGAAATTGTGGCGGCGGCCGCGGGCTGTACGGCGAAGGGTGTGCTCAGTGGTGGCTGGCGCGTTGGTGGTGGATGAGTCCCGGGCGCAGGAATATCAGTACTCTGACGACCAGCACCCAGATGGGAAACGCCAGCGTCAGCCACATGCTCACGTCGCTGGCGATCAGCTACGCCAGCGCCAGCAGATAGCTGACGACGATCAGCCACCGTGGCATCAGGCCGGTCTTGAGCCAGATGGTGGCCAGCGACATCATGAACACCGCCGCCATCCGGATGGCGTATGTTTTACTGGCCGCCACCACGATCGACTTGCCCAGGACGATCACCTCGGCGTGGGCCGCGGGATCGGTGACGCCGGTGTTGCTGGCCACCAGCGCGGCGGCGACCGCGGTCGCGACGAACATCATCGCCAGAAACAGCAGACCGCTGCCCAAAAACACCGACGCGAAGAACCGATCCTCATAGCGCCCGAAGCCGTCGCGCACCACCCCGATGAACCACAAGAAGCTGATTCCGGCGAACGGCATCAACTTCGTCGCGGTTAATATGGCAGACCGGTCGGAGTCGAGCCATCGCGCCGAGTCGCCCACCCCCTCAGGCATTTTGAGGCGGATCAGGATCAGGGTGTCGCCGAAAAGCAGCGCGAATACCACCCCGGCCAGTGCCGCCGCTCGCGGTGTCGTCAACTGGTGCAGGCTGGGCCCGGGTTCATCTAATGACCGGATCGGCGAGGACACCGGGTCATCGTGTCAGATGCGGCCTTCGACGACACCGCAAAAGCCGCGCCCACGGCTGACCCAGATGGGACCCAAAGGCCGCGCGTCGGCCGCGTGGTTCAGAACTGTCCAGCCGCCCCCAGGTTGGTGCGGGGTGGTCCCCGTCGTCGCAGCTGAAGAGCCGGTGTGCACCCGCACGGAGCGGCCGAGATTTGGTGACCGCGGACCTGGTGAACTTGCTTGGCGGGCACACCCGGATCCTGGTGGTCGAACGTCGAAAAGGTTGGCGCGGCCGACGACCACCGTTGGACAATCCCTCCCATGAACATGCCGGCGCTGGAATTGATGGTTCGGGTTGGGTTGGCTACCGTGCTGGGTCTGGCGATCGGCGTCGAACGCCAATGGCGATCCCGGATGGCCGGCCTGCAGACCATGGCTCTGGTCAGCATGGGTGCGGCGCTGTATGTGATTTTGGGCGCCTACGGCTTTCACCGCGACGTTGATCCGACCCGGGTGGTTGCCCAGATCGTGACCGGCGTGGGGTTTCTCGGCGCGGGCGTGATCATGAAGCAGGGTTCGTCGGTGGTTGGGTTAAACACCGCGGCCACCTTGTGGGCGACGGCCGCGGTGGGCGCCCTGGCCGGGGCGTGGGCGTGGCGCGAAGCCGTTGCCGGGGCCGCGATCATCATCGCCGCTAACGGCTTCCTGTACCCGCTGGCGGCGCGGATGGATCGCGTGCACTTTCAGACCGGACGCGAGGTGGCACCGGCCGACTACCTCCTGGAAGTGGTATGCGAGCGCGACGCCGAGCCGGCGGTCAGGGCCCTGATCGTTGACGCGGTCACCGGACCCGGGTTGCGACTGAAGTCGCTGGGTCGCCGCGACGCCGAGACACCCCACGAGGTGGTGTTGAGCGCTGACGTGTCGGCCGCCAGGCGCGACGACGCGCAGCTGGAGAGCGCAGTCCGTGCGCTGAGCGCGCAACCGACCGTCCGCTCGGTTCGATGGTCGACCAAGAACGAAGCCGCAGCCGATTGGCTCAGCCGGGGATCCGGCTAGACGCGGCCGCTAACGCCACACCCGTTGGCGATCGCCCGTAGGCGCCGTGACGTCGGGCGTCGGATCGAGCGGCGATCGAGGATGATCGTCGAGTCCGAAGCGGCTGCGATCCAGGCGCCCGGTGGCCACAATTCTGCAGGGCGTATTTCGAATGTCTGAAACAGGAAGTGTTCACATGTCAGGTGTGGCTTCAATCGCGTTGGGTACGGCTCCTGTCGTCGGCGGCGCGTTGCTGGGTGTTGCGGCGGGCCAACTCAAGGCCCCCGACTATCGAGGGCTGATCAAACAGGACATGGACCTGCTGGATCGCCTCCCACCAGAGGCGACCGCGCGGAGGGCCGACGTGCAGCGCACAATCGATGCGGATATCGATCGTGTGCTGCCTGTCCACGCGACTCCTCCCGGGAGCACGCTCCCGATTGTCCCAGGTTGGGTCTTTCATCTCCCACCAAACCTCGGGGATAGCCGTCACGTGACGGAACCTTCTGAACAGTGTTGGTCCGGGTCCCTCAGCGGTTGGATATGTCGCCAGGGGATGGATAGCGGCGTTCTGAAGAAATGACAGGAAAGTGAGACAAATGCCCGATGACACGGAGTGAGACAACTCGCATCGTCGCAGGTTAAGAGATCGGCAGATGACAAACGATTCGGGAACCTACAGACAACGCGGCGCGTCTTTGGCCAGCCTGGCGGCCAGCACCGCATCGGTCAGGCTCATCGGTTCAGTTTTGCCCAACGTTGGACGCCGACCGATCGGGACATTACGCCCCGAAGTACTCATGAATCAGACGAACGGCCATCGACCCCTCGCCGACCGCGGATGCCA
>CAVXAG010000025.1:0-43168 GCA_963759655.1 uncultured Actinomycetota bacterium
GTCGCCGGCGTTGTGGATCACCGGAGACAGCAGACCCTGCTCCGTGTCCACCGCGATGCCGAGGTGCTCGGCGCCGTAATAGGTGATCTCCTTCGTTTCCTCGTTGTAGCTCGCATTGACGTTCGGGTGGATCTTCAGCGCTTCGATGACTGCGCGCGCGATGAACGGCAGGTACGTCAAGTTGACGCCCTCGCGTTCGGCGAACTTGTTCTTGGCCTCGCTCCGCAGCGCCACGATCTTGGTCATATCGACCTCGTGGGTCTGCGTGAGTTGCGCTGTCGCCTGCAGGGATTCCCGTGTTTTCTTGGCGGTGAGCTGACGAATCCGGCTGGCCTTCTGTGTGGTTCCGCGGAGGTGGGCCAGCGCTGAAACGGGTACCGCGACGGCAGGTGCGCCGGCCGGGGCGGCCTTGGGCTCCTTCGCCGGCGGTGCCTTGTCGGCCTCGGCGGCGGCCAACACGTCCTGCTTGCGGATCCGTCCGCCCACTCCGGTGCCCTTGACGCTCCCGAGGTCGACCTTGTGCTCGGAGGCGAGCTTGCGCACCAGCGGCGTGACATATGGCGCGCCATCGGTGTCCATCGACGCCGCGGCCGGTGCCGGCGCGCGCCTGGGTTCCGGTTTCGGCTCGGGTTTCGGCTCCGGCTTGGGTTCGGGCGGCGGCTCCGGCATGCGTTCTTCCTGGGGCTCGGGTTTGGGCTGCGGTGCCGCCGCAGCTTCGCCGGCGCCGGCCCCGGGCTGGCCGATCTTCGCCAGCTCGCCACCGACCGCGACGGTGTCGTCCTCCTCGGCCGTGATAGACAGCAGCGTTCCCGACACCGGGGAGGGGATCTCGGTGTCGACCTTGTCGGTTGACACCTCGACCAGCGGCTCGTCGGCCGCCACCTGGTCGCCGACCTTCTTCAGCCAGCGGGTGACCGTGCCTTCGGTTACCGACTCACCCAGCTCAGGCATCAGCACCGGAGTAGCCGTGCCGGCTGTTGACGCGGCGGCCGCGGGCTTGGGTTCCTCGGGCGCAGACTCCTCGGCAGCGCGCTGAGGCTCGGGCTCGGGCTGGGGCTCGGGTTCGGGTTCGGGTTCGGGCTGAGGTTCGGGTTCCGGTTCGGGCGCGGGTTGTGCCGCAGGCTCGGGCTGCGCGGCGGCGGCCTCGCCCGCTTCGCTGATGACTCCAAGCTCACCGCCGATTTCCACCGTGTCGTCTTCCTGAGCGACGATCTTTGTCAGCACACCGGCGGCCGGCGACGGGATTTCGGTGTCGACCTTGTCGGTGGACACTTCGAGCAGCGGCTCGTCGCGTTCGACCGAGTCGCCTTCCTGCTTTAGCCAACGGGTCACGGTGCCTTCGGTCACGCTCTCACCGAGTGCTGGCATCTGCACGGAGAAGGCCATGTCTGCTGACTCCTAGAGCTCAGTCGTACGGGTCGACCTCTGGCTTACCACAGCACAGTGTCATGGGTGACACAGCTAAGTGGAAAGCTCGATTCATCTTTCCCCACAGCCCCGAATGCCGAAGCCGCCGGGGGTGTCCGGCCGCGTGGCACTATCGAATAGGACGTATCGAGGAGACAGTTCGTTGGGATTCTTGGAAAGACTGCGCGGTGGACGCCGCGGCGGGTCTTACGTGGACACCGACGCGGACCACCGCTATCTGCGGGACTGGGCACAAGCCCACGCAGGGGTGGAGGCATTTGTCGAACCGCAGACCAGTGTGACCGAGGTGACGGTGGTCCTGGTGGCCGCCGACGGCGAATGGACGCGGCGACGGGCCGGCGGCGAGTCGGGAGCGCGTCGGCTCGGTGAGCAGTTGCGCATCCCGGTCTACGACGTGCAGCGGGTCGGATACCCGCAGCGGATGCGGGACTACGACGCGCGGCGCCGCGCCGAGCGCCGGCGGGCGGCCGAGGAAGGCTGACCCGGGCGGCGGTCCGGGCCCGGGGGACGGCACTTACCATGCCGACTTATGACAGCAGTGCCTGAAACCGCGCCGACTCAGCGATTCGTCAGCAACGGCGACGTCCGCATCGCCGTCTACGAACAGGGCAATCCCGAGGGGCCGGTTGTGGTGATGGTCCACGGCTGGCCGGACAGTCATCTGCTGTGGGACGGCGTCGTGCCGCTGCTGGCCGACCGATTCCGGGTGATCTCCTACGACAACCGCGGGATCGGCCCGTCGTCATCGCCGAAGCAGTACACCGAGTACACGATGGCGCGCCTCGCCGAGGACTTCGCGGCCGTCATCGACGCGGTCAGCCCCAGTCGGCCGGTCCACGTGATCGCCCACGACTGGGGCTCCGTGTCGGTATGGGAGTACCTTGCGCGCCCGGTGGCGACCAGCCGCGTCGCGTCGTTCACGTCGGTGTCGGGTCCCAGCCAAGACCATCTCGTGGCGTGGATATTCGACAGCCTCAAACGGCCGTACCGGCCCAAGACGTTCTTCCGCGCGCTGTCCCAGGTATTGCGGCTGACCTACATGGCGGCGTTCTCGGTGCCGGTGCTGACGCCCGCGATGGTGCGGGCCGTGGTGACGCCGGGCCGGCTGCAGCGTGCCCTGACGCTGACCGATGGCATCCCCGCCGACCAGATTCACCACTCCGAGGACATCGCCCGCGAAGCGGCCAACACGCTGAAGATCTACCGCGCCAACTACTTCCGGTCGTTCTCCGGACGATTCAGACGAGACCATTACGTCGACGTGCCGGTGCAGGTCATCGTCAACACCGAGGATCGGTGGGTCCGCCCGCACAGTTACGACGACGAATCCCGCTGGGTGCCCAGATTTTGGCGCCGCGACATCAAGGCAGGCCACTGGTCGCCGTTCTCGCATCCTCAGGTGCTGGCCGGCTCGGTCGCCGAACTGGTCGACGCAACCGAGGGTCGTCCGCCCAGTCGGGCGATGCGGCGCGCGCAGGTGGGCAAGCCGCGGGAACCGTTCAGCGATGTGCTGGTGTCGGTCACCGGCGCGGGCAGCGGAATAGGGCGGGCCACCGCGATCGAATTTGCACGTCTGGGTGCCGAAGTGGTGGCCAGCGATGTCGATGAGGCTAGCGTGCGTGAGACCGCGAAAAGCATTGCGGTGCAAGGCGGGCTAGCGCACGCGTACACGCTGGACGTGTCCGACGCCGATGCTGTCGAGGCGTTCGCCGACGAGGTGTGCGAAGAGCACGGACTGCCGGACATCGTGGTGAACAACGCAGGCGTCGGCCAAGCGGGCCGGTTCATTGACACCCCGGCGCAGGAGTGGGACCGGGTTCTCGACATCAACCTGGGCGGCGTGGTCAACTGCTGCCGGGCGTTCGCGCGCCGGCTCGTCGAGCGCGGCACCGGTGGGCACATCGTCAACGTCGCGTCCGCCGCGGCGTTCGCGCCGCTGCAGTCGCTCAACGCGTACTGCACCAGCAAGGCCGCGGTGTACATGTTCTCCGATTGCCTGCGGGCCGAACTCGACGCCGCCGGAATCGGTTTGACGACGGTGTGCCCCGGTCCGGTCCACACCAACATCGTGAACACCGCCAGGTTCAACGCGCCTCCGGGCAAGGCGTCGCAGGTGTCCGCACGGCGCAAGCAATGGGAAAAGCTGTTCGCCGCGCGGCGATTCGGCCCGGAGAAGGCCGCGAAGGCCATCGTGTCCGCGGTGCAGAAGAACAAGCCGATGCGTCCGGTGACGCCCGAGGCCTACCTGCTCTACGGCACCTCACGGCTCGCGCCGCAGGCGCTGCGCAGCACCGCCCGCGGCCAGGTGATGTAGCTCAGCCGTTCACCGCTATGTCCTCGAGGACCGCGAACATCGTGCGCGTCGGCACACCGGTGCCGCCCTTGCCGGTGTAACCCCACGGGCCGCCGGTGTTGTATGCCGGTCCGGCGATGTCGATGTGGGCCCATTGCACGCCGTCGGCGACGAACTCGCGCAGGTAGGTACCGGCGACGAGCATTCCGGCGAATCGCGAACCGCTGACGTTGGCCAGGTCGGCGACCGTCGACTTGAGGTCATCCTTCAGCTCGTCGGGCAGCGGCATCGGCCAGCCGTTTTCGCCCACCTGCTGGCTTATCCTGGCCACCCGGTCGCGGAAGTCCTCGCTGCCCATCACCCCCGGGGTTCGCGCGCCGAGGGCGACGGTCTGCGCGCCGGTCAGGGTCGATGTCTCGATCAGGTAGTCGGGGTTGTCCTCGCACGCACGCGCGATCGCGTCGGCGAGGATCAGCCTGCCTTCGGCGTCGGTGTTGAGTACCTCGACCGTCGTGCCGCCGTACTGCGTCAGCACGTCACCCGGCCGCTGAGCGGTCGCCGACGGCATGTTCTCGGCCATCGGCACGGTCGCGATCAGGTTGATGGGCAGCCCGAGGCGCGCGGCAAGCACCGTCGTGGCAATCACGGCTGCGGCCCCGCTCATGTCGGAGGTCATGTGGTGCATGTTGGCGGCGGGCTTGATCGAGATGCCGCCGGTGTCGAACGTGATGCCCTTGCCAACCAGAGCGACGGTCTTGGCGCCCTTGCGTTTCGGCGCGCCGCGATACGTGATCCGCACCAGTCGCGGAGGGCGCGACGATCCCTTGCCGACTCCGATCACCCCGCCGTAGCCGCGCTCGGCGAGCGCCTTCTCGTCCAGTACCTCCACCTCGAGGCCGGCGCTCTGCGCCAGAGCCTCTGCACGTGAAGCGAATTCGGCGGGAAACAGGTGGCTGGGCGGGGTGTTGACGAAATCGCGCGCGGTAGCCACCGCCGTCGCGACCGCTGCTGCGCGTTCGGCGGCTGTTTTCGTGGGTTTCCTGGTGTCCGCCGCAAGTACCGTGATCTCGCGCAGTCCCGGCTCCTTCGGGGCGGTCTTGGCGCTGCGAAAATCGTTGAATCGATAGGAGCCGAGGATCAGCCCTTCCACCGCGGCGGCCAGATCCAGCGCGGACAGGGTGGTCGCCACGGACTGCGCCTTGTCCAGCGATCGGGCCGCCACCCCGGCGGCGCGGCGGATCTTGTCGGCAGGCCATTCGTCGCGGGCAGCGCCCAGCCCGACCGCCAGCACGGTCGCCACCGGCAGCGACGGCACGACGATCCGGTGCACCTGGTCGGCTCCGCCGGTCGCGCCGAGCGCCCGCAGGGCGTCTTCGATCGCGGTGACGGCTTCGCTGTCCAGGTATGGTTCGGCGGCCACCACGGTCGCCTTGTCGTCCTTGCTGACCACCGGCACCATCAACACGGCGTCTGGCGATGTGCGGCGCGGCAGCGACGAGCTAACGGTGATCGACGGCGCTTGATAGCCGACTTCTGTGCTCACGGGCTATCACCCTATCGGTCACCGCTGTCGTGCAATTCGTAAGCAGTCACGGGGGCATCGAAACCCTTGAGGGTCAACGCGTCCTGGAGGGTGACGGCCCAGTCCGGCAGTTCGTCGCGAACCGCCTGCGAGGCCAGTATCTGCCCGGGCTTCGCTGCGGCGACCAGCCGGGCGGCCAGATTGACCACGTTGCCGAAATAGTCGCCGTTGATGGCCAGAACCCCGCCATAGCCCAGGCCGGCACGGACGTGTATCCCCTCTTCGCGGGCTTTCGGATGGTTGACGAGGTCGACCGCGGCCCTGGCGAGCAGCTCGGGCTTCGAACTCACCCACATGACCTCGTCGCCGATGAACTTCACCACCCGTCCACCGTCGGCGTGGATCACCTCGCTGACGCCGGCAATGAACTCGTTGAGCAGCATCGACAACTCCGCGGGCGAGAGCGTTTGCGTCAACGCGGTGAAGCCGGACAAATCGGCGAAACCGACGCCGCAGACGACGTTCGCCGAGGTGTCCCGCAGAACACCTTCGAAATAGGTTCGGGCGCTGACCATGTGTTGACGGTGAACGGCATCGACCAGCACGGAAATACGAGGGACGAATTCTGCCACCCACCGGAAGGCCTGCGCGGTGGCGAGCTCGTCGTGGGTGTGGTCCATCTGGATGTCCGGCGTTGCGGCACGGACGAACGCCGACTCCGCCTCCGCCAGCCGGGCCATCGCCGAGCCGAGCACGCGGAGAAAACCGAACGCGCCGTCGTCGCCCATCAGCATCTTCATTTGAAACCAGCCTGCGAGGCCGTCAATGTCGACCTGGCTCAGCGCGATCTCGTCCAGGTCGGCGACGGTCAGGCCGAGCAGGGCCCAGGCGTGTTCAACGTCGTCGACCGGGACCCCCAGCGCCTCCGCAGCGGTCCGGATGCTGTACGCCGGAGGCCCCGACCAGAGCAGCACATCTCCCGCCAGCCCGAACAACCGACCGCGAGCGTCGGCCTCGACCATCTCCTCGGCCGTGAATCCGAGGCTGTCCAGGTACTTGATGACACCGGCTCGTTCGCGTGCGTTCGCCATTCCGGCGGCTTCCAGCGCAGCGAAATCGACCACCTTGACCAGTCTGCCAGGCGCTGCGCGGATTAAGGTGGCGCCCGTGAGCGAGATCCTGCACGGGCCACTCGAACAACGTCACCGCGAACTCGGCGCAACGTTCGCCCAGTTCAGCGGCTGGTTGATGCCGGTTTCCTATGCCGGCACCGTCGCCGAGCACACCGCCACCCGCACGGCCGTCGGCCTGTTCGATGTCAGCCACCTCGGCAAGGCGTCCGTGCGTGGCCCGCGGGCCGCGGCGTTCGTCAACTCTGCGCTGACCAACGATCTCCGCCGCATCGGGCCGGGCAAGGCGCAGTACACCCTGTGCTGCAACGAATCCGGCGGTGTCATCGACGACCTCATCACCTACTACGTGTCAGACGACGAACTGTTCCTCGTGCCCAACGCCGCGAACACGGGCGACGTCGTTGACGCACTGAAATCAGCTGCTCCCCAGGGAATTTCGGTGACGAACGAACATCAATCATTCGCGGTGCTGGCGGTGCAGGGCCCACGCTCGGCCGACGTGCTGGCCCGCCTGGGGCTGCCAACGGAGATGGACTACATGGGCTACGTCGACGCGACGTTGGACGGAGTGCCGGTTCGGGTGTGCCGCTCCGGTTACACCGGTGAACACGGCTATGAGCTGGTGCCGTTCTGGGACAGTGCTCAGGTGGTGTTCGACCCGCTGGTGGACGTCGTGGGCGAGCTGGGCGGTCAGCTGGCCGGTCTGGGCGCGCGTGACACGCTGCGCACCGAGATGGGCTACCCGTTGCACGGCCACGAGCTGTCGCTTGACATCTCGCCGCTGCAGGCCCGCTGCGGCTGGGCGATCGGCTGGAAGAAAGACGCGTTCTGGGGCCGCGATGCGTTGCTCGCGGAGAAGTCGGCCGGCCCGCGCCGGCTGCTGCGCGGGCTGCGCGCGACGGGCCGCGGCGTGCTTCGACCGGAGCTGACGGTTCTGTCCAACGACACCCCCGTGGGCGTCACCACCTCGGGAACCTTCTCTCCCACACTGAAACTGGGCATCGGACTGGCGCTGATCGACACCGGGGCAGGCATTGAGACCGGGCAGCTCGTCGACGTCGACGTCAGGGGTCGCAGACTCGAGTGCGAGGTGATCGATCCGCCGTTCGTCGAGGCGAAAACTCGTTAGCGCACCGACGTACAATCGCTCGCATGGAAAGCGGTCCCCTCGAGTTCACCGTTCAGCGCAATGAGCATCCGGCGACCGACGCGCAGCGGACCGTAGCCATGACCAATCCGCCGTTCGGGCAGTTCCACACCGACCACATGGTGTCGATCGACTACACCGACGGCGAGGGCTGGCACAACGCGCAGGTGCTGCCGTACGGCCCGATCGAGCTGGACCCGTCGGCGACGATGCTGCACTACGCGCAGGGGATCTTCGAGGGCTTGAAGGCCTACCGGTGGGCCGACGGGTCGATCGTGTCGTTCCGGCCGGATGCCAACGCCGCGCGGCTGCGGTCGTCGGCACGACGGCTGGCGATCCCCGAGCTGCCCGAAGAGGTGTTCGTCGAGTCGCTGCGGCAACTGATTGCCGTGGACGGCGCGTGGGTGTCGCCCGCGGGCGGCGAGGAATCGCTGTATCTGCGGCCGTTCGTGTTCGCCACCGAGCCGGGGCTGGGTGTGCGGCCGGCCAAGCAGTACCGCTACCTGGTGATCGCGTCGCCGGCGGGGGCGTACTTCCCGCGCGGTATCAAGCCGGTCAGCGTCTGGCTGTCCACCGAGTACGTGCGCGCCGCTCCGGGCGGTACGGGCGCCGCCAAGTTCGGCGGCAACTACGCCGCCTCGCTGCTGGCGCAGGCCGAGGCCGCCGCCCACGGCTGCGACCAGGTGGTGTGGCTGGACGCCGTCGAGCGTCGCTTCGTCGAGGAGATGGGCGGCATGAACCTGTTCTTCGTGTTCGGCAGTGCAGGGTCGGCCCGGCTGGTCACGCCCGAGCTCACCGGCACACTGCTGCCGGGCATCACGCGTGACTCGCTGTTGCAGCTGGCCACCGACGCGGGTTTCGCTGTCGAGGAACGCAAGATCGACGTCGACGAGTTGCAGAAGAAGGCCGCGGCGGGGGAGATCACCGAGGTGTTCGCCTGCGGCACGGCGGCGGTGATCACGCCCGTCTCGCTGGTGCGTTACGCCGAGGGCGAGTTCACCATCGCCGACGGCGAGCCCGGCGAGGTGACGATGGCTCTGCGCGATACGTTGACCGGCATCCAGCGTGGCACCTTCGCCGACACACACGGCTGGATGGTGCGGCTCGACACTTAGCGGATCGCCAGCCCCACTGCGGTGACCGTGGTCGTCACCTCGATCGCTGCCCCGAGCACATCACCGGTGATCCCGCCGAATCGGCGCACGCAGTGCGCGACGATCAGCGCGGCGACGGCGAGCGCGACCACGACGACGACCGGTCCCTGCCACGCCCGTGGACCGGTTGCCACAGACGCCGCCACGATCGCCACCGTCCACGCCGCGACCACCACCAGCGGCTGTGTGCCGGCCACGCGACCCCCGAGCACGCTGCCCTCCGCCGCCGGGATGCCGCGGCGGCACGCCCAGACCGCAGCGACCCTGCCCGCCGTCACCGCCGTCACGGCCCCCGCCCAGCCCACCGGCCCGGCGGGCAGCTGCGCGAACGATAGGCCCTGAAGCACGACCGCCAGCACCACCGCGGCCACCCCGAACGGCCCCGTTGACCCGTCGCGCATCACCGCCAGCGCGCGCTCACGCGGCCCGTAGCAGCCCAGCGCATCGGCGGTGTCTGCGAGCCCGTCGACGTGCAGGCCACGGGTGGCGACCAGCAGTGCTGCGACCGCCAGCATCCCGGACAGCGGACTGTGCGAGCCGAACGCCCAGCACGCGGCCCCCAGCACCGCCGCGGCCACCGCACCCAACGCGATCCCGACGGCAGGCAACGCGGTGAGCGTCCCGCGTCCGATCCTGCTCTCCCGAACCGGCATCGGCGTCACCGTTGCGAACGCGAACGCGCTTGCCAGAGAACGGATCATTGTGGTCGATCAGTAACCGACGCCTCGCCGAATGTCGCCATCGACGCCAGGGTGGCCACCGCGGCGCGGACAATCGGCACGGCGACCAATGCGCCGGTGCCCTCACCCAGCCGCATCTTCAAGTCGACGATCGGCTCCAAACCGAGCCATCCGAGTGCCAAACTGTGCGCCGGCTCTGTGGACCGGTGGCCCGCCTGCCACCACTGCCGGGCCCCGGGCGCCAGCCGGTCGGCTATCAGCGCAGCGGCGGTCACCACTACGCCGTCGAGCAGCAGCGGGGTGCGCCGCACGGCGGTCTGAGCGCAGAACCCTGCCATCGCAGCGAGATCCGCGCCCCCGCAGGTTTGAAGCAGAGTCATTGGATCACCCGCGAGATCTCTTGCCCGGTACATCGCATTGCGGACCGCCGTCGTCTTGCGCATCCACCCTGCGTCGTCGATCCCGGTGCCCCGTCCCACCGCAACGACGGGCTCAGTCCCGGTGATGATCGCCACCAAAGTGGTTGCCGCGGTCGTATTTCCGATTCCCATGTCGCCGACGATCAACAGATCTGCGCCCGCGTCGACCTCTTCGTCGGCGATCTTCTTGCCGGCCTCGACGGCCGCGCGCACCTCGTCGGCGGTCAGCGGATCCTCGACGGCCAGGTTGCGGCTGCTCCTGCGCACCTTGTGCGCGCCGATCGCCGGCGTCAGCGGCTCGTCACAATCGACCGCGATGTCCACCACCCGCACTCCGGCACCGGCCAGTCCCGCCAGCACGTTGACCGCCGCGCCGCCGGCCTCGAAGTTCGCCACCATCTGCGCGGTGACCTCCGGCGGATACGCCGACACTCCCGACGCCGTCACGCCGTGGTCACCCGCGAACACCACCACCCGCGCTCGCTCGAATTGCCTTGGTGGACAGATACCTTGACATGCCGCGACCCACACCGACAAGCCTTCCAGGCGGCCAAGCGAGCCTGGCGGCTTGGTCAACGACTTCTGCCGCTCACGGGCGGCAGTGGCCACCTCGTCGTCGGGCGCGACGATCCTCGGAAAGTCACTGTCGGTCATCGGGTTCCTTCACGTTTATCGGTTGTCCGGCGACGACCAACACCACCCTGTCGCAGATGTCGGCGAGGCGCTGATTGAGCGCGCCCAGTTCATCGGCGAACCGCCGCCCCGATGCGGTGGCGGGTACCACGGTCAGCCCTACCTCCGGGCTGACCACCACCAGCGGCGGGCCGAAACAGCGGATGGCAGCCAGCAATTCGTCGACATCAGCGCTCACCGACGCCCCGTCGGCGGCCGATGCGCCTCGGCTGTACAGCATCGCGGTGAGCCAGCCGCCCAGGTCGTCGATCAGGGTCGCAGTCGCGGTGTTGTCTCGTAAGACAGTTGCGACGTCGGCGGTTTCGACCGTCGACCAGGCTGCCGGCCTGCGCGCCCTGTGGGCGGCCACCCGCTCCGACCAGGAGGGGTCGGGGTCGGCTTTCGGTCCGGTAGCCAGGTAGCGTGCCGGCTCGCCGGGAGCAACCGATTCCGCGAGCGCCGACTCCGCCCACCGCGACTTGCCCGACCGGATACCGCCGAGCACCAGTGTGCGCACGCCGGTCAGGTGACTTTGTCGCCGCGTTTGACGGCCGGGCGCGGCGCCCGCATCCGGCGCAGTTGTGAGGCTCGGCTCGCGGCGTAAAGACCCAATCGCCAACCGCTTTCAGTGTTCTTCGGGAACTTCTGATCGACCAGGTTATTGACCTTGCGACCCAACACGAAGGCGGCGATCAGCATGATCGGCACCAACGCCACCATCCCGTACGACAGGAGCACCGCTATTTGCGGCGGGGACGCGAACGACAGCAGGATCAGCCCGAACGCGAGCGGCATGAACAGGCCGAGCAGGTTGCGGCGGGAATCCACCAGATCCCGCGCATAACGGCGCTCGGGACCCTTGTCGCGGGGCAGCAGATAGCCTTCCTCGCCTGCCATCATCCGCTCGCGACGGTCGCTCATGTTCTGCCGCTGTGCCGCCTTGACCTCCTGGCGCTCGACCTTGGTCAGTTTGTTATCTCTGCGCCGGCGTCTGGCCTCGGCAGAGGTCATCGGTGCGGGGGCAACCGGCCCGCGGCGCTTGCCGTCACGCCTCGGTGTCGGCCGGCCCTTCGGGGCGGTCGTCTTTGCCGGCGAAGTGGACTCGTCGGCCGGGTCGGCGGCGGCTCTGTCCTCCTCCGCCGTGTCTTTCTTGCGGCCAAGCAGACTCACGCCGTCAGGGTACTTCGGTGCCACCTGCAGCCCGGCATGCACCTGACGGTGCGGCACCATATGGTGCACGGATGGCGGGTCCGGTGACCTCATGTGGGTGCTGATCGCTCCCGACTGCTACGGCGGCTCCCTGTCGGCCGTGGCGGCCACCGAGGCGATCGCCGCGGGGTGGCGCCAGGCACGGCCCGACGACCGACTGACCGGTGCGCCCCAATCCGATGGCGGCCCCGGGTTCGTCGAGGTGCTCGCCAGCCGGTTGGGGCGGTCGGAGACGCTGCGGGTCTGTGGCCCGCTGGATGCGGATGTCGACGCCGACTGGGTGTTCGACCCGGCCGAACCGCCGACCGCCTACCTCGAATCCGCGCAAGCCTGCGGGCTGGCTGTGCTCGACGGGCCGCCGACACCGCAGACGGCGCTCGCGGCGCACACCACGGGCGTGGGCCAACTGATCGCCGCAGCACTGGATCGGGGCGCCACCCGGATCGTGGTCGGCCTCGGCGGAAGCGCTTCGACCGATGGCGGCCGCGGCATGGTGGAGGCGCTCGGGGGACCCGGGAGTGCACAGCGCCGGCTGGCGGGCGTCGAGCTGATCGCGGCCACCGACGTCGAACACCCGCTGCTGGGCCCGATGGGCGCGGCGCAGGTATTCGGGCCGCAGAAGGGTGCCGACGACCACACGGTCGACATGCTCGAGCGACGGCTCGCCGCCTGGGCCACCGAGCTCGAGGCCGTCGCCGGGCATCAGGTAGCCGACCTGCCCGGTGCGGGCGCGGCGGGCGGGCTGGGCGCCGCGCTGCTTGCGCTGGGCGCCCGGCGGGAGTCGGGCGCTGCGGTGATAGCCGAGCACACCCGGCTGGCGGACGACCTGGCCGCGGCGGACCTGGTGATCACCGGCGAGGGCCGGTTCGACGACCAATCGCTGCACGGAAAGGTCATCAGCGCGCTGGCCGCGGGGGCGGCCGCCCGGGGAACGCCGGTGCTGGTGCTGGCAGGTCAGGTCACGCTCGATGATGCGGCGCTGCGCGCAGCGGGCATATCGGCCGCTTTTTCGCTGGTCGATTACGCCGGTTCGGTGCGGCTGGCCATCGACGATGCGGCGAACCAGCTCAGGGGGCTGGCGCGCAGGACGGCATCACAGATGGGGGAATAGCGCCCGGACAAGGTACCGTTGACAATGTGAGCTCGCGGGATTCACGCGATACGTGCTTCTAGGAGACGCAATGACTGTTCAGGACGAGTCGGCCACCGCCGCCGCCACCCACGGTGCGGTCCTGACCGACGCCGCGGCCGCAAAGGCCAAGGCGCTGCTCGACCAGGAGGGCCGTGACGACCTTGTCTTGAGGATTCAGGTCGAACCGGGCGGCTGCGCGGGCCTGCGTTACAGCCTGTTCTTCGATGACCGGTCGCTCGACGGCGACCTCACCGCCGACTTCGGCGGCGTCACGCTGACCGTCGACCGGATGAGCGCGCCTTACATGCAGGGGGCGTCCATCGATTTCGTCGACACCATCGAAAAGCAGGGCTTCACGATCGACAACCCGAACGCCACCGGTTCGTGCGCGTGCGGGGATTCGTTCAACTGACGGGTCTCTACTGACGGGTCTCGACTGACGGGTCAGTATTCACCGTCCGACCGCAGCAGGTACTGGCACACGAGCAGGCTGTCGTCCTGCGATAACACCTGCGCGATCGCCTGCTCCTGGTGCTTTTGTGAGCCTCTGGCCACCGGAACAACCTCCATCGAGAACAGCACTTGGGCCTGATTCGGCGACATCAACACCATCTTGTCGATCGACGTCACGTCGGCCTGGGAGAACTGCTTGCGGAAGGTCTCGCTGGACAGGCGCGCCAGAGCCTGATCGGACCGCTTGTCTTTGACCGCGTCATAGAAGCCGCACAGCGTGTTGCGGGCCACCGTTTCGGTGTTGCCCTTCCCAAGAGCGTCCAGGTAATTCTGGATAGCCGTCTTCGCGGCGGCCTCGGTGAGTTGCCCGGCGCCCGGGTCGCCCGAGCTGGAGTTCTCGGCGTAGAGGATCGCGGTCGTGGTACCCGCCACTATCGCGACCACCAGCAGGATCACCGCGATCAGCCGCCAGCGGCGGCGGGACGGGTACGGCACCGGCGGCGGCAGCATCCCCGGGTACACGGATGCGGCGGCTGGAATTGGGTGGCTCGGGTAGGGCTCGGTATAGTTTGGCTGACTAAGCGCAGCGTCGGAGTACTGCGGGTACGGGCCGGCCATGGTACGCAGGCTAGCGCACGCCGGCCGGGGCTGGCAGGCGCGTTACTTCAGAAAAGGGTGCCACGTGACGATTGCGGTGACCGGCTCGATTGCGACCGACCATCTGATGCGATTCCCCGGCCGGTTCTCCGAACAACTCCTGACCGATCACCTCGAGAAGGTATCCCTGAGCTTCCTCGTCGACGATCTGGTGGTGCACCGCGGCGGCGTGGCCGGGAACATGGCCTACGCGATCGGCGCGCTCGGCGGCGATGCCGTATTGATCGGTGCTGCGGGAATGGATTTCACCGACTACCGCGAGTGGCTGCAGGCACACGGCGTGAACTGCGATCACGTGCTGATCTCCGAGACCGCGCACACCGCGAGGTTCGTGTGCACGACGGATATGGAGATGGCCCAGATCGCGTCGTTCTATCCGGGCGCAATGTCGCAGGCCCGCAACATATCGCTGGAGAAGGTCGTATCGTCTATCGGCACACCGGAACTGGTGATCGTCGGCGCGAACGATCCCGACACGATGTTTCTGCACACCGACGAGTGCCGCAGGCTGGGATTGGCGTTCGCGGCCGACCCGTCGCAGCAGCTGGCACGGCTGTCCGGGGAGGAGATCCGTGCGCTGATCGACGGTGCCTCCTACTTGTTCACCAACGACTACGAATGGGACCTGCTGCTGCAGAAGACCGGCTGGACCGATGCCGACGTGCTCAGCCAGGTGGGACTGCGAGTCACGACGTTGGGCGCCAAGGGCGTTGACATGGTCAGTCCTGACGGCACCGCCATCCATGTCGGGGTGGTGCCCGAGACAAGCAAGGTCGACCCGACCGGTGTCGGCGACGCGTTCCGCGCTGGTTTCCTCACCGGCCGCAGCGCGGGCCTGGACTTGGAGCGCTCGGCCCAGCTCGGCTCGCTGGTCGCGGTGTTCGTGCTGGAGACCAACGGCACTCAGCAGTGGAAGTGGGACCGCGGCATCGCGCTGTCGCGCCTCGCCGACGCGTACGGCCAAGAGGTGTCAGACGAAATCGGCACGGCCCTGGGCTGATTCGCCGAACCTCACAGCTGGACGGGGTACTGCGGCTCATCGATCCGCGGCACCACGCGGTGCTCGACGAAGATCGCGTGCCACAGCATGAAGATCAGGACCGTCCAGAGCCGGCGGCTGTGATCGCTGGTGCCTGCGAGGTGCTCGTCGAGCATGCGGCGCACGGCGGGGATGTCGATCAGTTCGTCGGCCTGCGACGTCGCCAGCATGTCGTGTGCCCAATCGAGCAACTCGCCGGCCTGCAGCCAGTGCCGGATCGGAACGGGGAAGCCCAGCTTCGGCCGGTTCAGCACGTGCGACGGCACGATCGGCTCGAGCGCCCGGCGCAGCGCGTACTTGGTGGTGGCACGTGTGATCTTTTCGTCCAGCGGCAGGCGTGACGCCACGGCGAACACCTCCGGATCCAGAAACGGCACCCGCAACTCCAGCGAATTGGCCATCGTCATCTTGTCGGCCTTCACCAAGATGTCGCCGCGCAGCCACGTGAACAGGTCGACGTGCTGCATGCGGGCCACCGGATCCCAGTCTCGCGACTGCTCGTAGATCGTCGCGGTGACGTCGGTGTGGGTCCACTCCGGGCGGAAGATTTTCAGCACGGCTTGCAACTGCGGATCGCTGAAGCTGCGCGCGTTGCCGTAGTAGCGCTCTTCGAGCGTCTGCGACCCGCGGTGCAGCAGGCTCTTTCCCCGCATCCCCTCGGGCAGCGGGGCCGACACCTTGCGCATAGACCGGCGCAGCCGGTCCGGCAGATACTCGAAAGGCTTCAGTGACAACGGTTCCCGATAGATCGCGTATCCGCCGAACAGCTCGTCGGCACCCTCCCCGGACAGCACCACCTTGACATGCTTGCGCGCCTCGCGGGCAATGAAGAACAACGGCACCAGCGCCGGATCGGCCACCGGTTCGTCAAGGTACCAGACGATCTCGGGCAGCGCCTCGACGAACTCCGCAGGGCTGACCACCTTCGACACGTGCCGGGCGCCGATCGCCTCGGCCGAGGCGACCGCGACGTCGACCTCCGAAAACCCTTCGCGCTCAAACCCGGTCGTGAACGTGATAAGCCGCGGATTGTGCCGGATCGCCAGTGCCGCGATGGCCGTCGAGTCGATACCGCCGGACAGAAAAGCGCCCACTGTGACGTCGGCGCGCATGTGCTTGGCCACCGAGTCCTCGAGGACGGCGGTGATCTCGTCGTAGCGGGCCTGTTCGCTTCCGTTGACGAACGGCACGGCGGCGAACCGGGGGCGGAAATAGCGGCTGATCTCCGGCGCTTGACCGGGCCGGATCACGGCGTAGCAGCCCGACTCCAGCCGACGGATACCGCGGTGCAGGGTCTCGGGCTCAGGCACGTACTGCAGCACTGTGTAGTGCTGCACCGCCCGCTCGTCGATGCCGAGGTCGATGCCGAGGGTCCCCGCCAGGTCCAGCAGGCACTTCTTTTCGCTGGCCACTGCGGTTCCGCCGGGCCCGGTCGCCATGAACAGCGGCTTGATGCCGAACGGGTCGCGGGCGCAGAACAGCTCGTGCCGCTCGGTGTCCCACAGCGCGAACGCGAACATCCCCCGCAACCTGCTGAGCGCCTCGGCGCCCCAGTAGTGATAGGCCGCGATGATCGCCTCGCCGTCGCCGTCCGTGGCGAACGCCGCACCATGCTCGGCCGCGAGCTCGGCCCGCAACTCCAGGTAGTTGTAGATCTCACCGTTGAACACGAGCGTGTACCGCCCCGGCGCGTCCGGAGGTCCCCACCGCAGCGGCTGATGCGAGTGCTCGATGTCGATGATCGACAACCGGTTGAAGCCGAACACGACCGCGTCGTCAAACCAGGTACCCGGGTCGTCGGGACCGCGGTGGCGCATCAGGTGCGACGATTCGGCCACCGCGTCAACCGTCTCGGCGGTGACTGCGGCCGCCGGGTCGCGCACGAGGGCCAGCAGTCCACACATCGGGCCAAGTATGCCGCAAGCTTCGGGTGGTCTACGCTGCGTAGTATTCGACTTCTCCCAGTTCTCCCGACGACAGGAGGCGCCGACGTGAGACGGCTGCGGCTGCTCGGCTTAACTGCCACGCTGGGTGTGCTGGCGATCACTCTCAACGGATGCAGTTGGTATGAGGCGGCGAAGTTGGGTTGGCCTGATCCGATCACGCCGGAAGGTCGTGACAATCTCAAGCTGTGGATCGGTTGCCTGATCGCCGCGATGGTGATCGGCGTTCTCGTCTGGGGTTTCATGTTCTGGGCGTCGGCGTTTCATCGGCACAAGAAGACCGACACCGAGCTGCCGCGCCAGTTCGGCTACAACATGCCCCTCGAGTTGGTGCTGACCGTCGTCCCATTCCTGATCATTGCGGTGCTGTTCTACTTCACCATCGTTGTGCAGGAACGCGTACTGCACAAGGATCCCAACCCCGAGGTCGTCGTCGACGTGACCGCGTTCCAGTGGAACTGGAAGTTCGGCTACCAGAGTGTGAACTTCAGGGACGGCACGTACAACGTCAACCTCGTCGACAACGAGCGCAAGCTGGTCGAGGCATCAAAGCCGGAGGGCAAGGGCAGCCACGGTGAGGAGCTGGTCGGCGCGATCCACGGGCTCAACCCCGAGGACCGCACCTACCTCAACTTCGACAAGGTCGAAACGATCGGCACCAGCAACGAGATTCCTGTGCTTGTGCTGCCCGCACACAAGCGCATCGAGTTCCAGCTGGCCTCCGCGGACGTCGTGCACTCGTTCTGGGTGGTCGATTTCCTGTTCAAGCGCGACGTGATGCCCAACCCGCAGGCCAACCACTCGGACAACAAGTTCCAGGTCACTGAGATCGAGAAGACGGGAGCATTCGTCGGCCGGTGCGCCGAGCTCTGCGGCACCTACCACTCGATGATGAACTTCGAGGTCCGGGTGGTTGAGCCCAACGACTTCAAGGCCTACCTCGACGCTCGCATGGCCGGCAAGACCAACGCCGAAGCCCTGCAGATCATCGGTCTGCCGCCCGCAGCCGTCACGACCGTGCCGTTTGACACCCGCCGCGGCGAACAGTCGATGGCCGCCCAGAAGTAAGGACACGCCATGCATATCGAAGCCCGGCTGTTCGAGATCCTGTTCGCGTTCTTCGCGCTCGCTACGGTGGTCTACGCGTTCCTGACCGCCTACTTCTTCCCCGGCGGGATCGAGTGGGCCGGCGTCACCGCGATGGTGATGACCACCGGGCTGACGCTGATCATCGCGACGTTCTTCCGGTTCGTCGCACGCCGTCTCGATACCCGGCCCGAGGACTACGAGGACGCCGAGATCGCCGACGGCGCGGGGGAGTTGGGCTTCTATGCGCCACACAGCTGGTGGCCGGTCCTGATCGCACTGGCCACATCGGTCGCCGCGGTGGGCGTCGCACTGTGGTTACCCTGGTTGATCGCCACGGGTGCGGTTTTCGTGCTCAGCGGCGCGGCTGGGTTGGTTTTCGAGTATTACATCGGGCCTGAGAAGCACTAGCGTCCTCCAGCTCCGAAGGTCACAATCAGGCAGTCAGTTGGTGGCTGGACGCCGCCGGTGGATTCGCGCGATCCGGACCGTTCGGTAATGTTGCCGAGGGCCAATCACGACGGCCCGCACACCTGTAAAGCGGTAGTTGAGAAGGAAATGCAGAGATGAGCGGGCCGAATCCCCCAGGGCCTGAGACTTTCGGGGAGCAACCGGGCGGCGGTGCTGTCGACGACGAGCACACCCGGGATATGACGACCGACACAGGATTCTCACAGGCGTACTCGGCCCCTGAGTCGGAGCAGTTCACCAGCGGCCCGTATGTGGCTGCTGACCCCGCGCTCTACGACTACGACGCCTATGAGGCCGAGCTCGGCGATCAGGCCCCGACCCCACGGTGGCCATGGGTGGTCGGGGTGGCCGCGATCCTGGCCGCCGTCGCGCTGGTGGCCTCCGTGTCACTGCTGGTGTTCCCCAGTCTCACCAGCCACCAGGCCGCCCCCACCAGCACGACCGCCAAACCGCCGCCGTGGCAGGACGAGATCACCACGCCATCGCCACCGCCGCCGACGTCCGAGGTTCCGCCGTCCCCGCCGCCGACCGAGACGGTCACGGTCACGTCGTCTCCGCCTCCGCCGCCCACCAGCGAGGCGCCCCCGCCTGCGCCGGCGCCCGCACCCAGCTCGGCGCCCGCCCAGACGAGCGCAGCGCCCCCGCCGCCGACCTCGACCACACCGGCGGGCCCGAGGCAGGTCACCTACTCGGTGACAGGGACCAAAGCCCCGCTGGACGTCATCAGTATCACGTTCACCGACGCGGCCGGACGCAGCCGCATGCAGCGCAACGTGTACATCCCGTGGACCTTCACGGTGACCCCGATCTCGAATTCTGATGTCGGGTCGGTGCAGGCGTCGAGCTTACTGGGGCTGAGCAGGCTGAACTGCTCGATCACCGCCAGCGACGGAACGGTGCTCTCCCAGCGGTCGGACAATTCACCGGTGACCAGCTGCTGATGGAACGGTCAGAGAACCTCAACCGCGTCTTGCTGGCGGCGTGCGCGCTAGTCTGGCTCGTCGTGATCGGGGTGAGCGTTGCTGCGATCGTCGCGCTGGTCCAACTGGGCTCCGGTCTGGCCGGAGACGCGCCGTCCGACTCCGGGACGCCGTGGGGGCTCTACGTGGTGATCGGCATCTCAGCGGCGGTCATCCTTGGGTCGATTCCACTGCTCCTGCGTGCCCGCCGCGTCGCCCAGCAGCCGCCACCCCCGAGGCGACAGCCGGTTGTCACCTCGCGGCGCCCTGCCGTCGAGGCATCCACCGAGAAACTGCGCGTGTTCGGCTCCGTCGTCACCCCCGTGGACCCCAGGCGTCCCGGCGCCCGGCGCCCGCCGGTGCGGTCGCCCTACGCGCGCGGGATGCCGGAAGAGATGGTCGACCAGATGTGGGTGCGCTTCACTGCGTCGATGGCCACCGCGATGGGTGCGGCGACGTTGGCCGTGGCGACGGCCACCTATTTCATGGGTGTCAAGGACGACGGCGCCGCAACGGCCGCGCTGGTCGTCGCCGGGATCATCACGGTGTTGATGCCGCTCATCCCGTTCCGGCAGCTGCGCCAGCTGCACGCCCAGGTCTAGTGGTGCCCGTTCCCGCCGGTATCTGAGGGTTGGCCGTCGCCGTCACCGGAACCGTTGCCGCTGTCCTGCCGCTCACGCAGCGCGGTGATCGCACGCTGCTCCTGAGCGTGCGCGACCTCGGTGAGCGCCTCCTGCTCGGCGGGTGGGTCGGCGAACAGCAACGAGCCCTCGCCCGGAGCCCCGCCATAGCCCAGCTTGTTCATCCGCTTTGGCACCGGCGCACCCTGGTACTCGAGTGGGATCGGGTGGCCGTGTTCGTCGACCGGTCCGAGCGGCTGGTGCAGTTCGATGTATGCGCCCTGCGGCAGCCTCTTGATGATGCCGGTCTCGACGCCGTGCTCGAGCACCGCACGGTCGCTGCGCTGCAAGCCGATAGCCCACCGGTACGCGATGAAGTAGACGATCGGCGGCAGCACCACCATGCCGATGCGGCCGATCCAGGTGGTCGCGTTCAGCGAGATGGGGAACTTCAGCGCGATGATGTCGTTCATCGCGCTGAAGGTCAGCACCATGTAGAACGCGATCGCCATCGCACCGATGGCTGTGCGCACGGGCACATCGCGCGGCCGCTGCAGCAGGTTGTGGTGCGCTTTGTCGCCGGTCACCCTCGATTCGATGAACGGCCAGACGGGCAGCAGCATGAACACCAGCCCCATGATCAATGCCACCCAGACCGGTGCGGGGATGGTGTAGTGGCTGATGTAGATCTCCCAGGACGGGAAGATACGCGCCAGACCCTCGGTCCACATCATGTAGAAGTCGGGCTGCGACCCGGCGGACACCTGAGACGGCTTGTACGGACCGAGCTGCCAGATCGGGTTGATCTGCAGCAGTCCGCCCATCAGCCCGAGGATGCCGGCGGTCATCGCGAAGAACGCTCCGGACTTGACCGCGAACACCGGCAGGATCCGCACGCCCACGACGTTGTGCTCGGTGCGGCCGGGGCCGGGGAACTGCGTGTGCTTCTGGTACCAAACCAATGCCAGGTGAACGCCGATGAGCGCCAAGATGATCGCCGGGAAGAGCAACACGTGTATGACGTACAGCCGCGGGATCAGAATTTCGCCGGGGAAGTCGCCGCCGAACAGCGCCCAGTGCAACCAGGTGCCAATCACGGGCATTCCCAATGAGATTGACGACAGTGCGGCCCGCAGCCCGATCCCCGACAGCAGGTCGTCGGGCAGCGAGTAGCCGAAGTAGCCCTCGAACATCGACAGGATCAACAAGAGTGAGCCAATCACCCAGTTCGCTTCGCGGGGCTTGCGGAAGGCGCCGGTGAAGAAGATCCTGGCCAGGTGGACCATGATCGCCGCGGAGAACATCAATGCCGCCCAGTGGTGGATCTGCCGGACGAACAGCCCGCCGCGCACCTCGAAGCTGATGTTCAGCGCTGTCTCGTACGCCCGCGACATCTCCACACCGTTAAGCGGTTGATAGACACCGTGATAGATGACTTCCTGCATCGACGGGTCGAAGAACAGCGTGAGGTATACGCCGGTGAGTAACAGGATGATGAAGGAATACAGCGCGATCTCGCCGAGCAAAAACGACCAGTGACTCGGGAAGACCTTGTTGATCTGGCGCTTCATCCCCGAGGCGAGGTGGTAGCGCTGGTCCATCGCCTCGGCCTGTTCGGCCGCGATGTCGCTCAGTTTGGGAGGACTTAGTTTGGGACTCATGTCGTCTTCCGTTCCCAGAATGCCGGCCCGACGGGCTCGATGAAGTTGCCGTTGGCGACCAGGTACCCGTCCTTGTCAATCGTAATCGGCAACTGCGCCAACGCCCGTGCCGCCGGGCCGAAGATCGGCCTTGCGAAATGGAGCAGGTCGAACTGCGACTGGTGGCACGGGCACAGGATGCGATAAGTCTGCTGCTCGTACAGCGACGCCGGACAGCCCAGGTGCGAGCAGACCTTGGTGAACGCGAACAGGTCGCCGTAGTTAAAGCTTTCCTGCCCTTGGCGTTTGACCACCTTGGACCTGTCGTTGGGCTTGATGCGGATCAACATGAGCGGGTTGCGAACGCCCATCATGATCTTGGAGATCTTCTCGTGGGACTCGGTTGTGGCCCCGTCCCCGTCGGATTCGCGCCACGGGAATACCGTTTCCATGCCGCCCGCGTCGAGGTCTTCCGGCCGGATCTTGAGCAGCACGTTCGGAGTGTCGCCGCTCCTTCCGGTGGAGCGGGTCAGAAAGATCGTCTCGCCCTTGAACCTCGGGGTCCAGCCCGACGTCCACAGCACCGCGGTCGGGCCCTCCGAGGTCTGCACAACGGGCTTCCACGGGTTCTTGATCAGGCCGCCGATGAACGCCACCAGCGTGCCGAGGCCGAACGTGCCGAGGGCCACGCCCAGCGACGTCATGATCAGCTTGCGTCGCGGCAACGTCGAGGTGTCCAGAGTGTCGGACAGCTCGGCGACGATCGTCTTGCGGTCCACCTCCGACGACTGCCCGTCGTGGCGGTCCTGGATGGAGATCTCTTCGGGGATGAATTTCTTCTGGAACAGCACTGCGCCGATCCCGATCGACAGGATCGACAGCCCGAACGTCAGCCCGTACAGCGGGGTGGCGAGCGTGTACCACAGGTTGCCGGGTGCGCCTTCGGGCTTCCACTCCCACGGCCAGAACAAGAAGATCAGCAGCAGCGCCAGCCCGGAGAACCCGCCCAGCAGCAGCCAGGACGCCACCTGCCGCTCGGCCCGCTTCTCCGCCCGGGTGCCCGCCACCGGCCAGCGGGGCTCGCGGTAGATCACCTCGACGCCGTCGAGCGCGGTGCCGAGCTTCACCAGCTCGTCGCGCGACATCTCGGCCAGTTCCCTGTCGTCGGGCACCTTCGGCGACTCGGCGGTCATGCGCGGGATCCAATCCACAGGGTCACGCCGATGACGGCGACGATTCCGATCAGCCACATCGCCCACGCCTCGGACGTCGGCCCGAACCCGCCCAGGCCGTAGCCGCCCGGGTTCTTGGTGTCGGTGGCCATCTTGACGTAGGCGACGATGTCCTTCTTCTCGTCCGGGGTGAGTTGTCGGTCGGAGAACTTGGGCATGTTCTGCGGACCGGACAGCATCGCCGCGTAGATCTGCGCCGGATTGGCCGTGTCCAGGTCCGGCGCGTACTTGCCCGACGACAGCGCGCCGCCCTTGCCGGTGAAGTTGTGGCAGGACGCGCAGTTCAACCGGAACAGGTCGCCGCCGCGCGCTACGTCGTCGCCGATCAGCGACTGCTGCGCGATTTGTCCGTCGGCGTCGCGCGGCACGGTCGGCCCGCCACCGTTGGCCTGCACATACGCCATCAGGGCTTCGATCTGGTTTTCGTCGAAGTTCGGCGGCTTCTGCGGCGCCTGGGCGCTCTGGCTCATCGCGGGCATCCGACCGGTGTCCACCTGGAAGTAGACCGCCGCCTCACCGACGCCGACCAGGCTTGGGCCGCGGTCGGTGACACCCTGCAGGTTTGCGCCGTGGCATGACACGCAGGACGTCTCGAAGATCTGCTTGCCGCTGCGCACCAACGCCAGCCCCGATTCGTCGGCGACGGCGACCTGGGGCTTGGGCGTCAGCGTGGCGGCCAGGCCACCGGCAGCAGCAGCCCCGCCAGCAGCAGCAGGCCGGCCGACAGGCGTCGCCGCAGCCGGCGGCGGGACCGGCTTGTCGAGCGCGACGGCGCTTCTCGCTCTTCGCGCAAGCGGCTCATCGCTGCTATGAACAACTCCCGAGCTCCCTTCACCTTGCCGGCCCTGCGGTCATCGGACGAAGTAGATGGTGGCGAACAGCGCGATCCAGACGATGTCGACGAAGTGCCAGTAGTACGAGACAACGATCGCCGCGGTGGCCTGCGCGGGGGTGAACTTGCTCATCGTGGTGCGCGCGAGCAGGTAGACGAACGCGACGAGCCCGCCGATGACGTGCAGACCGTGGAATCCGGTGGCCAGGTAGAACACCGAGCCGTAGGCGCTGCCGGGGATCGTGGTGCCGTGCGAGACCAGGTGGATGTACTCGTAGCCCTGGCCCGCGACGAAGAAGGCGCCCATCAGGAACGTGAGAAATACCAGCGGCGCAGGCCGAACACGTCGCCGCGTTCGGCCGCGAACACGCCCATCTGGCAGGTGAACGACGACGCGATCAGCACCAGCGTCACCGGAACCGCCTGGTACAGGTTCAGTTCGGTCGGCGCCGGCGGCCAGTTCCCGGCGGCCTGCGCCCGCGCGGTGAAGTACATCGCGAACAGCCCAGCAAAGAACATGAGTTCGCTGGACAGCCAGACGATGGTGCCGACACTGACCATGTTGGGGCGGTTGAGGGAATGTACTCGCGACGTGATCGCGGTTCCCGAGGTCCCTACGGCGCTCGTCACACCAGAAGTATGACGCTTTGTAGTTGTCGAATTCCAGCCGGGGGACACATTTGGTCGCAATCAATTGGTCCACTGCTCCCCCTCGTCTTGGGGGTCCCCGGTGCGTGGGAACATCTGCGCGTGGCCCAGCCGTCCCCGTTGTCATGGTCGAGGGTGCTCGCGACGCTGACCTCCGGGCGTGAGCTGGCCTCCGGCGAGGCCGCGTGGGCGATGGAGCAGGTGATGACGGGCGCGGCGACCCCGGCTCAGATCGCCGCGTTCGGTGTGGCGATGAAGATGAAGGGGCCGACGTCCGCGGAGGTCCGCGAACTCGCGGACACGATGCTCGCCCACGCCCGCCGGGTGCCGACTGCCGAGATCGGCACCGACACGGTCGATGTGGTCGGGACGGGCGGCGACGGGTCGAACACCGTCAACCTGTCGACGATGGCGGCGATTGTGGTGGCCGCCAACGGGGTGCCGGTGGTCAAGCATGGCAATCGTGCGGCATCGTCCCGCAGTCCGGCGGCGCCGACGTGCTCGAAGCGCTCGGCGTGCGCATCGATTTGGCGCCCGATGACGTCGCCCGCAGCGTGGCGGAGGTGGGCATCGGCTTTTGCGTTCGCGCCGCTGTTTCACCCGTCCTATCGGCACACCTCAGTGGCCCGCCGCGAGATCGGCGTGCCGACGGTCTTCAATCTGCTTGGGCCACTTACCAATCCGGCGATGCCCACGGGCGGGGCTGGTGGGTTGCGCGTTCGGGGAGTCGCCGAGGTGGTGGCCGGCGTGTTCGCCGAACGCGGCTCAAGCGTGCTGGTGGTGCGCGGCGACGACGGCCTGGACGAACTGACTACCACCACGACGAGCTCGATCTGGCGGGTACATGCAGGCGCGGTGCAGCGGCTGAGCTTCGACCCCGCCGAGTTCGGGCTGGCGCGGGCCGATCCGGACCAGTTCGCGGCGGGGACGCCGAGTGCCAAGCGCCGAGGTCGCCAGGAGGTGCTTGGCGGCGCACCGGGCGCGGTGCGGGATGCGGTGCTGCTCAACGCGGCGGGCGCGATCGTGGCTCATGCCGGGCTAGCCGGCGACGCCGAATGGCGTAGCCGCCTGGGAGTCGGGCGCTGCAGCGCGCCGCCACGGCGATCGACTCCGGAACGGCCGAAAAACTGCTCGCGCGTTGGGTGCGGTTCACACAGAAGGTGTCGTGAACCCCGGAGATCCTGCTCCGCCGCCAGTTTCGCCGAACGCGCCGCCGACGCCCAGCCGGCCCACGGCCCCGCGGAGCCGACCGGCATCGCGTAGCCGGGCTCGGCCCGCACGATCCGAACGCCGGGCGCCTCGAGCCACCGCGCGATCAGCGCGGTCTCCTCGACCAGCGCGCCGCCCAGCGGGGCATCGGCGGCCAGCACGGTCTGTGCCCCCGCGCACGCGACGTCGATCAGACGGCATCGGCGGGACACCCCGCGGTGCCGCGACCGCCCCGGCCAGCTGACCGCGCCGGACCACCGTGATGTGCCAGCCGCCGCTGCCGTCGGGCGCCGCGGCGACCAGCTCGCCCAGTTCGGCCAGTGGCCGCAGTCGCTGGCCGCGCCACAGCCCGTCGATCGCGTAGGCCAGGTGGTCCCGCAGCCGCGCCGCGGACTCGTAGTGGCCGCGCGCCGCGAGGCCCTCGATCCTGGTGACCGCCGCCGCCAGCGCGGCGTTGTCAACACCGTCGATGAGCGCGGCCGCCCGCCGCGGCGCGTCGGCATAGTCGATCGCGGAGACGCCGCGGGCGGCCGGGCACGGCGCCAGTTCCCGCTCGGGGCACGCTGGCCCGTGCCGGGCCGAGCGGCCGAGCCGCGTCGTGCACGTGCGCAGCCCGGTGAGACGCGCGAGCAGCGCCGCGGTGTCGACGGCATGGGCACGAGACCGGAACGGGCCGATCGCGCGGGCCTGTCGCGGCGTCCGGACCACCGCGAATCGGGGAAAAGCCTCATCGGTGAGTACCAGCCACCACCAGCGGTGCGGGAAGCGCGACCGCCGGTTGTACGGCGGCGCGTGTGCCGCCAGCAGCCTCAGCTCACGGACACCGGCTTCCAGCGCGTGCGCACACTCCACGAAATCGACCGCGGCCGCCAGCGTCACCATCTCGGTGATCCGGGCGCGGGTATCGCCGCCGGTGAAGTACTGACCGACCCGGCGGCGCAGGTCGACCGCCGTCCCGACGTAGAGCACCTCGCCGGACGGGCCGCGGAACAGATACACGCCCGGCCGGTGTGGCAGACCCACTGCCAACACCCGCTTACGGCGTTGTGTCGCAGTCACATTCGGTAGATATGCGCGCAGATCGGAATACGTGTGCACACCCTGGTTGCCCACCCGCTCGATCAGCGTGTGCAGGACCTCGACGGTGGCCCTGGCGTCGTCGAGCGCGCGGTGGGTGGGCTGCGTGGCCACCGCGAACAGCTTCGCGAGCGCGGCCAGCCGCACGCTGGGCGCTTCCTCGCGGCTGAGCACACGGCGGGCCAGTCGCACCGTGCACAGCACCGGCGGCCGCGGCCAGACGATGTCGCAATGCCGCGCCGCCGACTTGAGAAAGCCGATGTCGAAGCCGGCGTTGTGGGCGACAAGCACGGCACCGCGGGCAAACTCCAGGAACATCGGCAGTACTGCGTCGATTTTCGGCGCGTCGCACACCATCGCCGCGGTGATGCCGGTTAGCTGCACGATCTGCGGCGGAATATCGCGGCCCGGATCGACCAGCGTGGCGAACTCTGCAAGCACCACACCGCCGCGCACCTTGACCGCGCCGATTTCGGTGATCGCGTCGCACTGGCCGGAGGTCGCGGTGGCCCTGCCGCCAGTGGTCTCCAGATCGACGACCACGAAGGTGGTGTCGTGCAGCGTCGGCTCCGCGGCCGCGTCCACGTCGGCGAAGCTGAGTTGCGCCATGGGCTGACGGTAGGCAGTAGCACCGACAGATTTGCTGCGGTTCGCGCCAGCGACCATCGGCCCGGTGTTTTGTCGGTGGGTGCCGCTAGCGTCGCGAGTAGGACAACCGAGAGGACGGTCTACAAGGTGATCATCGACTGCGACGACTGCGCGGTGCGGGGCGCGGCCTGCAAGGACTGTGTGGTCAGTGTTTTGATCGGCGTGCCGGATTCGTTGCGCGACGACGAGCGCGCGGCACTGGAAGCGCTTGCCGATGCGGGCCTGGCGCCACGGCTGCGCCTGGTTCCGATCCATCGCCGCGAGGATCCCGGGGTCGCCTGAGCGCACGATCGGCAATTCGCCGG
This sequence comes from uncultured Actinomycetota bacterium, assembly GCA_963759655.1. Taxonomy (GTDB): domain Bacteria; phylum Actinomycetota; class Actinomycetes; order Mycobacteriales; family Mycobacteriaceae; genus Mycobacterium. The sequence continues at coordinate 27,609 of CAVXAG010000025.1, forward strand.
TAACACGCAACTTCTAAGATTGCCTCTTAAATTTGCTGTCTTGTTGGACAACCCGTATGCCGTTTCGTAACCTATCTGAGACCTAAGCAGCGAAGGGCCTCGGCCACGGCATCTTAAGGATTCTCCAAACCTTGAGTTTTGATAGTGCGCGGTGGATTAATCGCCGTCTTCGGCGATCGATAGTCGGTGCGCTGGCAGTCATCTCTCTCGCTGGATCGATCGTGGTGGCAGGCGTGCACGCCGATCCCGCGGACGACGCATTAGCCAAACTCAACGAATTGTCACGGCAGGCTGAGCAGACCACCGAAGAAATGCACACTGCGCAGCTCGACCTCGATAAAAAGCTCGCCGCCCAGAAGGTCGCGGAGCGCAAGCACGCCGACGACCTTGCCGCCGCAGACACCGCCAAGACGCAGTTGGCGTCCTATCAGATGACCGTCGACAAGCTCGCCGCCGCAATGTACATGGGCGCACACACCGACAGCCTGAGCGCGATGATGACTGCGGATTCTCCGCAGCACCTGATCGACCAGATGTCGGCGCAGGAAGCGGTCGCCAGCGAGATGGCCGTTCAGATGGCCGGCTACCGGTCGCTGAGCGAGAAGGCCGCCGCGGCCGAGGCCGCATCGGCGAAGTCGGCGGACGACGCCCGCATTGCCGCCCAGCAGGCCGCCGCGGTTCGCGCCGACGTGCAGGCCAAGCAAAGCAAGCTGAAGGTTCAGATCGCGATCGTCAAGTCGCAGTATCAGGCCCTCACCCCCGATCAGCGCGCCGCCTTGGCAGGGCCCGACGCGCCGGCTGTGCTGCCCGACATGCCGGCTGTGCTGCCCGACCCCCCCGAAGCGCCGCCCGACGACCTGGCGCCGCCGGACATGGCGATGCTGGCCGCACCCAACCTTCCGGACGGCAACGTGGCCCCACCGGACGGCGACGTGGCCGCGCCCGCCAATCCGCAGGGCAATGAGGCCGCGGTCGTGATCCAGGCCGCGCTGAGCCGGATCGGGTCGCCCTACTCGTGGGGCGCCGCGGGGCCGAACGCCTTCGACTGCTCGGGCCTGGTGATGTGGTCGTTCCAGCAGGCCGGCATCGCGCTGCCGCACTCCAGCCAGGCGCTGGCCGCCGGCGGTCAGCCGGTGTCGATGTCCGACATTCAGCCGGGCGACTTGGTCACCTACTACTCCGACGCCTCGCACGTGGCCATCTACATCGGCGACGGCATGATGGTGCATGCGTCCACCTACGGCACACCGGTGCGGGTCGCGCCGGTGGCCGACGCTCCGATCTACGACGTCCGGCGTTACTGAGCGCCGGCCGCGGCAATTCGCCGCCGCCGTGCTCGGGATCGCGTTGATCGCCGAGCTCGCTGTCGCCGCCGTGCTGCTCAGTTGGCCGATTGGACCGACGGCGCCGACCGCGCATATCCATACGATGCGGCTCGTCGATCGCGGCGGTCCCGCAGCGCTCAAGCAACGCATCGGCGAGGAGATGCCCGGCGCGGTTGATGCGGTGACCGCGTTCTGGGGCGACGACTGGCCGCGCGAGATCGTGGTGATGACCACCGGCACCGATGCCGATTTCGCGGCCCAGACCGCTGAGCCGACCCGCGACTGGTCCGGTGTCGCGGCCATCACGGTGGCCGATCTCGTAGACCTGGACAACCATGAGGCGTACGGTCAGCGGATTGTCTTCGCGCCTGGCGCAAACTCGATGAGCGAGCCGTCTTTGCGAATCGTGTTGCGCCATGAGCTGTTTCACTATGCCGCGCGCGCCGACACCGCATTCGACGCGCCGCGCTGGCTGGTCGAGGGGGTGGCCGATTACGTCGGGCGACCGGCCGCGCCGCCACCTGGTCCGACGGTCGTGCCCGCCCGGTTGCCGACCGACGCCGAGCTCGACGCCGGGGGGAAGCAGGGCTCGGCAGCCTACGACCGTGCGTGGTGGTTCGCACGGTTCGTCGCCGATGAGTACGGGCCGCCGGGGCTGAAGCGGTTCTATCTCGAGGCGTGCGGTCCTCATCACCCCGATCCCGACGCGTCGTCCCGCGCCGCGCTGGGTGTCGGGCTGGGTGATCTGCTGTCGCGCTGGCAACGCTGGCTCGCTGGGTAGATTGGGCAGCCGTGACGCGGGTCCTGCTGGTCACCAATGACTTCCCGCCCCGTCCTGGCGGCATCCAGGCCTACCTGGAGGCGCTGACGACGAACCTGGCCGAAATGGGCGAACACACGCTGACGGTCTATGCGCCACGCTGGAAGCGGGCCGAAGAATACGACAGCCGAGCGCCTTTCGAAGTGGTGCGTCATCCGGGCACGCTGATGCTGCCAGTGCCGGACGTCGATGCGCGGATGCGCGAGCTGATCGCCGCGCGCGACGTCGACACCGTCTGGTTCGGGGCGGCGGCGCCGCTGGCACTGCTGGCCCGCCGCGCGCGGCAGGCCGGCGCGGACCGGGTGGTGGCAAGCACTCACGGCCACGAGGTCGGCTGGTCGATGCTTCCGGTCGCGCGCTCCGCGCTGCGCCGCATCGGCGAGGACAGCGACGTGGTCACCTACATCAGCCGCTACACCCGCGACCGGTTCGCGGCGGTGTTCGGCCCCCGGACCGCGCTCGAGCACGTGCCGCCCGGCGTTGACGCCGAACGGTTCCGGCCGGACGCCGATGCGCGCGCGGAGCTGCGCGCCCGCTACGGGCTGGGTGAGCGGCCGGTAGTCGTGTGCCTGTCGCGGCTGGTGCCGCGCAAGGGCCAGGACATGCTGATCCGCGCGCTGCCGACCATCAGATCCCGGATCGACGGCGCCGCGCTCGTCATCGTCGGCGGCGGGCCGTACCTTCCGACGCTGCGCCGGTTGGCGAGCAGCCTCGACGTCGCCGACCATGTGATCTTCACCGAAGGCGTCGCGGCCGCCGAGCTGCCCGCGCACCACGCGATGGCAGACGTGTTCGCGATGCCATGCCGCACCCGTGGCGCCGGACTGGACGTCGAGGGCCTGGGCATCGTCTACCTGGAGGCGTCGGCCAGCGGAGTGCCCGTGGTGGCAGGCCGGTCCGGGGGAGCGCCCGAGTCGGTGCAAGAGGGTCGCACCGGCTTCGTCGTCGACGGCAGGTCTATCGATCAGATCGCCGATGCGGTGAGCCGGATCCTCAACGACCCCGATCTCGCGGCGCGGATGGGCGCGGCCGGACGGCAATGGATCCTCGAACGCTGGCGTTGGCAGACCCACGCCGCGCGGTTGGCGACGCTGCTGACGAGTTGACTCAGCTGTACAGCGCCTCGATCTCGCTGGCGAACTTCTCGGCGACCACCTTGCGTTTCACCTTCATCGTCGGAGTCAGTTCGCCGGTGTCCTCGGTGAAGTCCACCGGCAGGATGGTGAACTTGCGGATCGCCTCGGCGTGCGAGACCGCCTGGTTGGCCTCCTTGACCGCCAGATCAATCTCGGCGATCAGGTCCGGGTCCTTCGCAAGGTCACCGACCGAGGCGTCGGCCGTTTTCCCGTTTCGTGCCTTCCAGCCCTCGAATGCCTCGGGGTCGATCGTGATCAGCGCTGCGACAAACGGTTTCGCGTCACCTACCGCCATCGCCTGGCTGATCAGCGGGTGCGCTCGCAGCCGATCCTCCAGGACCGCGGGCGCAACGTTCTTGCCGCCGGCGGTGACGATGATCTCCTTCTTGCGGCCGATGATCGTCAGGAAGCCCTTGTCGTCGATCGCGCCGAGGTCGCCGGTATGAAACCAGCCGTCGGAGATAGCCTCCTTCGTCGCCTGCTCGTTGTGCCAGTAGCCGCTGAACACCACGTTACCCCTGACCAACAACTCGTTGTCGTCCGCGACGCGCATGCTGTTGCCCGGCAACAACTTTCCGACCGACCCGATCTTGATGTCATCGATTCGGTTGACGGTGATCGCCGCACTTGTCTCCGTCAGCCCGTAGCCCTCGTAGATCGTGAGCCCGACGCCGCGGTAGAAGTGGCCCAGCCGCGCCCCCAGTGGCGCGCCACCGGAAATCGCTGCGCGACAGTCGCCACCGAGCGCGGCCCGCAGCTTGCCGTACACCAGCCTGTCGAACACCGCGTGCTTGGCGCGCAGCACCACACCCGGCCCGCCCGAATCCTGCGCCTTGCTGAAGTCGATCGCCGTGTCGACGGCGATCTTGAAAATCCGGCCCTTGCCGTCGTTTTGCGCGTTCTGCTCCGCGGTGTTGTAGACCTTCTCGAAGACGCGCGGCACCGACACCACCAGCGTCGGCTTGAACGCCGCGAACATCGGCACCAGGTTCTTGATATCGCTGCTGAACCCGACCGTCACCTTGTTCTCGAACGCCGCGACCGAGATAGCCCGCGACAATACGTGCGCCAGCGGCAGGAACACCAGCATGCGCTGGTGTTCGCCGAGTAGGGACGGGAACGCGTCCTTGGCGCCGTGGGTCTCGGACATGAAATTGCAGTGCGTCAGCTGGCATCCCTTGGGCCGCCCGGTGGTGCCCGAGGTGTAGATCAGCGTGGCCGGATCGCCGGACTTGATCGCGGCCACCCGGGCCTCGAGTTCCTTGGCGTCAACGGACTTTCCGGCCTCGGCGAGCACGTCCAGCGCGGGCGGTTCCGAGCCGGAGATGCGCAGGACATTTCGCAGATCAGGCAGCTCGGAACGCAGCTGATCCACCTTGTCGCCGTGCGCGTCGGTTTCGGGGAATGCCAGCACCGCGCCGGAATCCTGCAGAACCCATCGCACCTGCTCCGCCGACGACGTCTCGTAGATCGGCACGGTGACCGCGCCGACGGCCAGGATCGCAAAATCCAGGATGGCCCATTCGTAGCGGGTGGCCGAGAAGATGGACACCCGGTCGCCCGGCTGCACACCCTCGGCGATCAGGCCCAGTGCGGCCGACCGGATCTGCTCAGCGGCCTGCGCGCACGTGACATCGGTCCAGGTACCGTCGACCAGGCGCTGAAAGATCGGATAGTCGGGATCGTCACGCTCGTGGGCGAACACCGCGTGCACGATGCTGTCGTGTTCGCCGACGGTGAAGGTGGCCGGGGCACTTAACTCACGCACGATCTGAGACCTCTCGTCGCTGGTAGCGGCTTTGCGGCATCCAGCCTAGCCATGCCGAGATCAGCCGTGGGAGGCTGTTGGGCCATGCACAGCATCCAGGTTGCCGATCAGACCTTCGTCGCCGCGGACCCGGTGGATGTCGGCAAGGCGGTCAGCAACGTCGCGAGTTGGCGGCGCTGGTGGCCGGATCTGCGGCTGGCGGTGGTCGAGGATCGCGGCGACAAGGGAATCCGCTGGACGGTCACCGGCACGTTGACCGGAACGATGGAGGTGTGGCTGGAGCCGATGCTCGACGGGGTGATCCTGAACTACTTCCTGCACGCTGAACCGGCGGGCGTTGCGGCATGGCAGCTGGCGCGAATGGACCTCGCCAAGGCCACTCACAGCCGCAGGGTGGCGGGCAAACGGATGGCATTCGAGGTCAAGACGGTGCTGGAGAGGTCTCGACCCATGGGGACACCGCCGGTGTCCTGATCGCCGGAAGGAAGCCCGAAGGCGAGCAGGGTACCGTTTCTGTCCAACAGCGCTAGAGCGACGACGAGGGAACAGACGAAGACGTGGCGGATTCGACGGCGCAGACGATCTACATCGATGCCGACCCGAAGACAGTGATGAACGTGATCGCCGACATCGGCTCCTACCCGCAGTGGGTGTCGGAGTACACCGAAGCCGAGGTACTCGAGGCCGATTCCGAGGGCTATCCCAAGACTGCCCGACTGGTGCTCGAGGCGGCCGTTCTCAAGGACACCATGGTGCTGTCCTACGACTGGCCAGCGGACCACAAATCGGTCCGGTGGAGCCTGGTGTCCAGCTCGCTGCTCCGGTCGCTGAAGGGCGCGTACCGGCTGTCCCCCAAGGGATCTGGAACAGACGTCACCTACGAGCTGTCGGTCGACTTGCTCCTCCCGATGATCGGATTGCTTAAGCGCAAGGCCGAGCGTAGGTTGACCGACACCGCACTGAAGGACCTCAAGAAACGAGTCGAGGCTGAGTGAATCAGCACCGCCTGCCGCCCTGCGGATCAGTCTGTTCGTCGGCAAGGGCGGGGTAGGCAAGTCAACGCTGGCCGCGGCCACCGCGATCAGCGATGCGCGCGCCGGATTCCGGGTGCTCGCGGTGTCCACCGACCAGGCGCACTCGCTCGGGGATGTGCTCGGCACCCCGGTGCTCCCGACGGGAGAACGCCGGTTCACCCGGGTGCTTGAGGACGACGTCGACGCCGGCGGTGGGCTCCTCGACGCGCTCGCGCTCGACACCCTCGCGCTGCTGGAGGCCCGCTGGCTTGAGGTCGCCCGCCCGCTGGCTAACCGTTTTGCCGATTCGGAGCTGGCCGATGTTGCGCCGGAGGAACTCTCAGCGCTGCCCGGAATACAAGAAGTGCTCGGCCTGTACGAAGTGGGCCAACTCGCGGCCTCCGGGGAGTGGGACCACGTCGTGGTCGACTGTGCGTCGACCGCCGACGCACTGCGGATGCTGACGCTGCCTGCGACGTTTGGCATGTACCTGGAACGCGCGTGGCCGCGGCACCGCCGGTTGGCGCGGGCGGCCGACGATCCCGCCTCGGCCGCGGTGGTGGGTCTGCTGGAACGCATCACCCTCGGGATGGAGAGCCTCAGCGCGCTGCTGACCGACGGGTCGCGGGTGGGCGCTCATCTGGTGTTGACGGCCGAGCGCGTGGTCGCCGCAGAGGCGGTCCGCACGCTGGGGGCGCTGTCGCTGATGGGCGTCCGGGTCGATGAGCTGATCGTGAATCAGGTTCTCGTCAAGGACGATTCGTACGAGTATCGCAATCTGCCCGATCATCCGGCGTTCGACTGGTACGCCGAACGCATCGCGGAGCAGGAGGCAGTTTTGGATGAGCTGGCGGCCACCATCGGTGACGTCGAGCTGGTGCTGGCTCCCCATCTGGCCAGCGAACCGATCGGCCCGAAGGCGCTCATCGAATTGCTCGACACCGTGCGCCGGCTCGACGGGTCGCCCCCGCCGGGGCCGATTCAGCCGGTCGTCGACCGGGAGTCGGGATCGGGACTCGATGCGGTGTACCGGATGCGACTAGAGTTGCCGCAGGTCGACTCTGGCTCGCTGACGCTGGGCCGGGTCGACGACGAGCTGATCATCGGCTCCTCAGGGATGCGGCGCCGGGTCCGGCTCGCGTCGGTGCTGAGGCGATGCGTCGTCGTGGACGCACAGCTGCGGGGCAGCGAACTGACCGTGCGTTTTCGACCGAATCCGGAGGTGTGGCCGGCGTGAGAGGCGCTCACTCCGAAATCCCTCCGGAGCTGCGGCAGTTGGCTCAGGCGATCCTGGATCGCCTCGATCCCGCGGTGCGTTCCGCGGCGGCGGCTGCCATGGGCGGAGGCGACTCGCCGGGAAAGTGCCAGCAGGTGTGGTGCCCGGTGTGTGCGCTGGCCGCGCTGGCCCAAGGCGAGCAGCACCCGCTGCTCGACGTGATCGCCGAGCACAGCGTCGCGCTGCTGACGGCCGTGCGCGCGATGGTCGACGCGAACGGGGCTTCACCGGCCCCCGACGACGATGGGCCGGACGGCCCCGAGCCACCGTCGGGCCGATATCAGCAGATACCAATCGTTTTGGACGACCGATAGCTGACGCGCAGTACGCGGCCTGGGTAAAGTTGGCCGAAAGCTTTGAAGGTGTGCCCCGAGCCGGGAGGGTTCATGTGGTATTGGCTGTTCAAGTACGTCTTCATGGGACCGTTACTGAGCTTGGTGGCCAGGCCGAAAACCGAAGGTCTTGAATATATCCCCGACTCGGGCCCGGTCATCCTGGCCAGCAACCACTTGGCCGTCGTCGACAGCTTCGTCAAGCCGCTTGTCATCAAGCGTCGCATCACCTTCTTGGCCAAGGCGGAGTACTTCACCGGCACCGGCCTGAAGGGCCGGTTCATGCGCTGGTTCTACACCGCGGCGGGTCAGGTGCCGATCGACCGCACCAATGCCGACGCGGCGCAGGCGGCGCTCGACACCGCCAAGCGGCTGCTCGGCGAGGGGAAACTGCTCGGCATGTACCCCGAGGGCTCGCGCTCGCCCGACGGCCGGTTGTACAAGGGTAAGACCGGGCTTGCCCGGCTGGCGCTGGAAACGGGCGCACTGGTCATTCCGATCGCGCTGGTCGGGACCAACGTCGTCAATCCGCCGGGCACCGTGGTGTGGCGGTTCGGCAAGGTGACCGTGCGGGTCGGCAAGCCGCTCGACTTCTCCCGCTTCGAGGGCCTGGCCGGCAATCGCTTCATTGAGCGCGCCGTCATCGACGAGGTGATGTACGAGCTGATGCAGCTGTCCGGCCAGGAGTACGTCGACCTGTACGCGGCCGACGTCAAGGAGGGGACGGCGCAGCCGGCACCGCCTGTTGTCGCCGCGTAGGCAGCGTCAGCTCACCGCCACCGCCGACGCCCACCGCGCGCGTCGCCACCGTCGCGCCGGTCACCAGGATCACCGCTACCGCCCACCAGATGTAGGACGCACCGGCAAGCTGGCGCCACAGCGACGCTGTCGACTCCCGATGTTCGGGGAGCAATTCGAACGGTGTCCACACCATCATCGCCAACCCGACCGCGGTGAGGGCAGCCAGCCACAGGTTGCGGCGTTGATACGCCAGCGCAGCTGTCGTCAAGAGCGTCGGGACAACCCACACCCAGTGGTGCGACCATGACACCGGCGACACCACCAGACCGAACAGCGCGATGCAGCACAGCGCAAGCACCGGCTCATCGGCCCGCAACGCCCGCCGCGCAGCCCATATCGTCATCGCGAGCACGCCGAAGCTGCCGACCGCCCAGATCGTGAACCGCTCCGCGTTGGTCAGGTCCAGGCGGGCCAGCGCGCCGACGATGTTCTGGTTCTTGAAGTAACCGGAGGTGCCGATCCGGTTGGTATCGCGCAGCGTGGAAGTCCAGTACTCCAGCGAGTCCCGCCACGCCAGGGCGAAACCGAGCAGTGTCGCGCCGACGAACGACATCACCGCGGTGATCCCAGCGTGTTTGTCGCGGCGAAGCGCGAAGTAGAGCAGGAACACGGCAGGCGTGAGCTTCAGCGCAATAGCCAGGCCAAGCAGCAGACCGCGGGGCCACGGGGTCCGACGAGGCAGGCAGTCGGCGAGCACCAGCGTCATCAACACGACGTTGATCTGGCCGAGCACGAAGTTCGTCCGGATCGGCTCGAAATCGTAAATCGCCACCACAGCGATCACGACCGCGAGCCAGCACCGGCGCGCCCAGGCCGGGCCGGTCGACACGGCCGATGTCGGCCACACGTTGAGTGCCGCCAGCACGATCATCGTGGACACGGCAAGCAGCACCACCGTGACCGCCGTCATCACGACGCTCGCCGCGTGGTAGGAGAGCCACGTGAACGGGGTGAACACGATCGCCGCAAGCGGGGGATAGGTGAACGGCAGGTCGGCTCCGCTGGCCGTGTGGAAAGTCGCGTCGCCGTGGTAGAGCGGCCGGCCGTCCAGCCAGGCCTGTGCGCTCATCCGGTAGACGTCCAGGTCAATGTGGTACGGCAGGTGGGTGAACAGCTGCCAGAGGCGAGCTGCCACGGCGACAACGACGAGAAGCTGAAGCAGCCGCCAGACGAGGCGGCCCGAATTGGCCGCCGGTAGCCAACTTCTCATGACCGAACCAGCCTATCGGGGCGCGCCGGGACGAAGGGAAAGGGATCTGATCCGCAACAGCGGCGGCGCGGCGTAAGTTTTTGCCCGTGCACCATTCGATGGAGCTGGACCTCACCTCGCCCGGGCGGGTGCCGTTGCTGTGCTGCCTGACTGCCTTTCTTCTCACCTTCCTCGTGACTCGGACGATCGTGCGGTACATCCGCCACCACGCCGGCAGTGCTGCTCCGCGGAAGTGGTGGCAGCCCCGCAACATCGGCCACGGCACGCTGCATATCCATCACGTGGTGGTCGGCGTGATCCTGGTGATGCTGTCCGGCATCACGATGGTCACGCTGGCGGTCGACGGAGGAGTGAGCGAATTCACCGTCGCCTCAATATTTTTCGGCATCGGCGCGGCGCTGGTTCTCGACGAGTTCGCGTTGATCCTGCACCTGGAGGACGTCTATTGGGAGGAGGACGGCCGCACCTCGGTGGATGCGGTGTTCGCAGCGGTCGCCGTGGCCGGGCTGCTGATCCTGGGTTTCAATCCGCTCGCCTTCTTCAATGTCGGTGAGTGGCGCCACGACCATTCGATCCTCGTCAGGACCGGCGTCGTCACGACGGCACTCGTGACGCTGGCGCTCGCGGTTGTCGTGTTGCTCAAGGGCAAGGTGTGGACCGGGCTGATCGGCATGTTCATCACCCCCCTGCTGGTGGTCGGTGCGGTCCGGCTGTCGCGTCCGCACGCGCCGTTTGCACGGTGGCGATATACCGGCAAGCCGAGCAAGATGTATCGCGCGCTGGAACGGGAGCGGCGGTACCGCCGGCCGATCGTGCAGGCCAAGCTGTGGCTGCAGGATGCTGTCTCCGGCACACCGCATTTTCCCGACGACAAGCGGGTCAACAAAGAACTGGACCGTGAGATCCATGCCGCCAAGCCGCCGCCACGGCACCACGAATCGATAACGGCGGCCTAGGCTTCCCGGTGCGCTACTTCTACGACACCGAATTCATCGATGACGGCCGCACGATTGACCTCATCTCGATCGGGGTGGCCGCCGAGGATGGCCGCGAATACTACGCGATTTCAACGGAATTCAACCCCGAGCGGGCCGGTCGTTGGGTGCGTATGCACGTGCTGCCCAAGCTGCCCCCGCCGTCGTCACCGCTGTGGCGCTCGCGCCGGCAGATCCGGTCCGACCTCGAGGATTTCTTCGGCATCGACGGTGACGAGTCCATCGAGCTGTGGGCCTGGGTGGGCGCCTACGACCACGTCGCGCTGTGCCAGTTGTGGGGAGCGATGACGGCGCTGCCGCCCGCAATCCCGCGGTTCACCCGTGAGCTGCGCCAGTACTGGGAGGGGCGGGGGTGCCCCCGGATGCCGCCGCGGCCGCGCGACGCCCACGACGCGCTGGTCGACGCGAAGCACAACTTGCAGAGGTTCCGGCTGATGACCACCACACCCGCCTGAGCTCCCGTTTCGCCTGGTTACCATAGACACGTGAACTGGACCGTTGACATCCCGATCGACCAGCTGCCGCCGCTGCCCGCGTTGCCTGCGGATCTGCGCGCTCGCCTGGACGCGGCGCTGGCCAAGCCGGCCGCCCAGCAGCCCACCTGGCCGGCCGATCAGGCCAAGGCGATGCGTACCGTCCTCGAGAGCGTGCCGCCGGTCACCGTTCCGTCCGAAATCCAGAGGCTGGCCGGGCTGCTCGCGCAGGTCGCCGAGGGCAAGGCGTTCTTGCTGCAGGGCGGCGACTGCGCCGAGACCTTCGTCGACAACACCGAGCCGCACATCCGCGGCAACATCCGCACGCTGCTGCAGATGGCGGTGGTGCTGACCTACGGCGCTAGCGTTCCGGTGATCAAGGTGGCCCGCATCGCAGGGCAGTACGCCAAACCTCGGTCGTCGGAGGTCGACGCGCTGGGGCTCAGCGCCTACCGCGGCGACATGATCAACGGCTTCGCCCCGGACCCGGCTTCGCGGGAGCACGACCCGTCGCGGCTGGTCCGCGCCTACGCGAACGCCAGCGCGGCGATGAACCTGGTGCGGGCGCTGACGTCGTCGGGCCTGGCGTCGCTGCACCTCGTGCACGACTGGAACCGCGAATTCGTCAGTACCTCGCCGGCCGGCGCCCGCTACGAGGCCCTGGCCAGTGAGATCGACCGAGGGCTGACCTTCATGAGCGCCTGCGGCGTCGACGACCGCAACCTGCAGACGGCCGAGATCTACGCCAGCCACGAGGCGTTGGTGCTCGACTATGAGCGGGCGATGCTGCGACTCGGAGAAACTGAAGCGAACGAGCCCGCTCTGTACGACCTGTCGGCCCACTACCTGTGGGTGGGGGAGCGCACCCGCCAACTCGATGGTGCGCACATCGCGTTCGCGGAGGTGATCGCGAACCCGATCGGCGTGAAGATCGGCCCGGCGATGACGCCCGAGCTGGCCGTGGAGTACGTCGAGCGGCTGGATCCGCACAACAAGCCGGGCCGGTTGACGTTGGTGAGCAGGCTGGGCAACAACAAGGTTCGCGACGTGCTGCCCCCGATCATCGAAAAGGTGCAGGCCACCGGGCACCGGGTGATCTGGCAGTGCGACCCGATGCACGGAAACACCCACGAGTCGTCCACCGGCTACAAGACACGGCATTTCGACAGGATCGTCGACGAGGTGCAGGGCTTCTTCGAGGTGCACCGCGCACTGGGCACCCACCCCGGCGGTATTCACGTCGAGATCACTGGGGAAGACGTCACCGAGTGTCTCGGTGGGGCACAGGACATCTCGGAGTCCGATCTGGCCGGACGCTACGAGACCGCGTGCGATCCGCGGCTGAACACCCAGCAGTCACTCGAGCTGGCGTTCCTCGTTGCGGAGATGCTGCGCGGCTGAGGCCGTGCGCGGCTGCGGCCTGCTAGATCAGGCCGTCGATATTGCTGCCGAGCGTCCAGGCGGCGGCCGCCACGAGTCCCGCCACGATCAGCACCGCCGCCACCCAGAACCACACCATCCGCTTGGCCCGCTGTCTGGCCAAGTAGAACTCGCTGAGCTCGATGCCCGCGAATTGGCCTGGAGATCGTTGAGATTCGGTGTTGTCCCAGTCTCCGGGACCGCGGGTCATCTGCCGCGTCGGGTGACGCTGCGGTTGAGCGGGCGGGTGTGAATAGAGCGCGGCGGACGCATGCTGGGCGGAGTTCCGCGGGGCGGGCACCCGGAACTCGGGTAGCGCGAGTTGGTCGGCGATCGCGTCCAGCTCATCGGCCATCCCTTGGGCGTCGGCGAACCGCTCAGCAGGGTTGCGGGCGGTCGCGCGCCGCACCAGGCCGTCGAATTGAGTTGGCACACCGCGAATGACAGCGCTGGGCGCGCGTACGTCGTTGTCCATCCGCGCGTACGCCACCGCCAGCGGACTGTCGCCGCCGAACGGTTCGACACCGGTCAACAACTCGTAAGCCAGGATGCCGCAGGCGTACACGTCGCTGCGCGGGGTCGCGTCACCACTGCTGACCTGCTCTGGCGACAGGTAGGCCGCTGTGCCCAAAATCACACTGTCAGAAGTGATCTTCGCCTCGGCGACGGCGCGGACGAGGCCGAAGTCGGCGATCTTGACCTCGCCCTCGTCGGAGATCAGCACGTTCTCCGGTTTCACATCGCGATGGACAAGGCCGCTGCGGTGCGCCACCGCCAACCCGCCCAGCACCGGCCGGAGCACCGCCGCGACGGCGTGTGGCGGCATCGGGCCGCGCTCGCGAAGCAGTTCTCGAAGCGTGCCGCCCTCGACGAGCTCCATCACCAAAAACGGGTGGTGGCCGTCGACACCCTGGTCGTAAACCGCCACCAGGCCAGGGTCTTTCAGCCGTGCGACGGCGCGCGCCTCGCGTTGGAAGCGCGTCAGGAACTGCTGGTCAGCGGCGTAGCGGGATTCCATCACCTTGATCGCGACCGGGCGGTCGAGGCGGGTGTCGAGCCCGCGGTACACCGCCGACATGCCGCCGGTGGCGATGATCCCCCCGACGCGGTAGCGGCCGTCCAGTACGGCACCGACCAACGGGTCGGGTCTGACCTGGTGGGCCTCCACCGGGTTCATGGTAGTCAGCGGCACTGCCGATCTAGACTGAGCGCAGTGAGCAGTGTTCCGGCCGGTGACGACGTGCTCGAACCCGACGAGCCTTGCTATGACCTGCCCAGAGTCGCCGAAATGCTTGGCGTCCCGGTGACCAGGGTGCACCAGCAGCTGCGCGACGGGCATCTGCTCGCGGTGCGCCGCGACGGCATCGTGGTGGTGCCGCAGATCTTCTTCACCGACACCGGCCACGTGGTCAAAAGCCTGCCGGGACTGCTGGCGGTGCTGCGCGACGGCGGCTGCCACGACACCGAAATCCTGCGGTGGCTGTTCACCCCGGACGAGTCGCTGACGGTGACACGCGACAACATGCGCGACCAGCTCACGAATGCTCGACCGGTCGATGCCCTGCACTCTCATCAGGCTCGAGAAGTGGTGCGACGGGCTCAGGCGCTCGCGTACTGACGTCGGTGGCCGGCGTCTTGATCAGCACCCGCCACGCGATCAGCGCGCACGCGGTTGCGATGCCGACGTGAATCCATGAGTACATGCCGTGCGAGCCGTCGGGCTTGAAGATCACCATGATCCATGTCGAGAACCCCGCGATCGCGGCGATCCACGCCCGCGACTGCGTCAGCGCCGACATCACCGCCAGCGGCCAGGTGTAGTACCACGGCAGCGCGGCAGGCACGAACAACACCACCACGACCATCACGCAGGCGATGCCGATCAGGGCCTCGCGATCGTTGTGCCGGCACCGCCACCACAGCACCGGCAGCGCGACGACGATGATCCCGATTCCCACCAGCCGGGTGACCTCGAGTACCGCGTAGAACTGGACGGTGCCGAACAACCCGCCGACCACGTGGATGAGGTTGGCTGCGGCCGTCGGCAACGTGAGCCAGTTGATGATCTTCACCGAACCGGCGAGCGCGGTCAGCCAGCCGAGACCGACGCCCGCCGCGGCGGACAACACCGCGAACACGGCGGCGAAGATCAGCACCGAGCCCACCGCCGCCTCCGCGAACGCGGTCGCCTGCCCGCGTCGGCGCCGCTCGCGCAGCTGGCGCACCCACACCCACACCAGGAACGGCAGTGCCAGCGCGGCGGTGGCCTTGACGGCCACGCCGACGACCACGAGTGCTATCCCGGCCACGGGGTGGCGGTCCATCGTCAGCGCGATCCCGGCCATCATCAGGCCGACCATCAGCATCTCGTTGTGCACTCCGCCCATCAGGTGGACGATCACCAGCGGGTTGAGCACGCAGATCCACAGCGCCGCAGCGCCGTTGGTGCCGATGTGGCGGGCGATCCGCGGCGCCGCCCAGATCAGCAGCACCAGCCCGGGCAGCATGCACAGCCGCAGCACCATCGTCCCGGCCACCACGTTGTCGCCGACCAACAGCGTGACGAACTTCGCCACCAGGATGAACGCCGGCCCGTACGGTGCGGTCGTGGTGGTCCAGATCGGACTCACGTTGTCCAGCAACCCGTTCGGGTTCTCCACCGGACCGACCAGGAGGGGTCGAATCTGTCGCGCAGCAGCGCGCCCTGCGCGAGGTAGGAGTAGGTGTCGCGGCTGAACACGGGCGCCGATAGCAGCAGCGGAGCCAGCCAGAAGCCGGTGGTCGCGATCATCTGGTACTCGTCGGCACGCCCGTCGATCATGCACCGCCCGAACCAGATCCACGCGGCCAGCATCAGCGCGACGCCGATCCACAGGGTTACTGACGACAGTACGAGCCCGTGGCCGAAACGAAGCCACGAGAGGTGCAGCGACTCCAGCAGGGGGTCGTGCAACCGGGTGCTGCCTGCGCCGACGCCGCCCGCGGCGATCAA
>CAVXAG010000026.1:0-108195 GCA_963759655.1 uncultured Actinomycetota bacterium
GTCATTGCGTCTCCTAGAAGCACGTATCGCGTGAATCCCGCGAGCTCACATTGTCAACGGTACCTTGTCCGGGCGCTATTCCCCCATCTGTGATGCCGTCCTGCGCGCCAGCCCCCTGAGCTGGTTCGCCGCATCGTCGATGGCCAGCCGCACCGAACCGGCGTAATCGACCAGCGAAAAAGCGGCCGATATGCCCGCTGCGCGCAGCGCCGCATCATCGAGCGTGACCTGACCTGCCAGCACCAGCACCGGCGTTCCCCGGGCGGCCGCCCCCGCGGCCAGCGCGCTGATGACCTTTCCGTGCAGCGATTGGTCGTCGAACCGGCCCTCGCCGGTGATCACCAGGTCCGCCGCGGCCAGGTCGTCCGCCAGCCGGGTGTGCTCGGCTATCACCGCAGCGCCCGACTCCCGCCGGGCGCCCAGCGCAAGCAGCGCGGCGCCCAGCCCGCCCGCCGCGCCCGCACCGCGCAGGTCGGCTACCTGATGCCCGGCGACGGCCTCGAGCTCGGTGGCCCAGGCGGCGAGCCGTCGCTCGAGCATGTCGACCGTGTGGTCGTCGGCACCCTTCTGCGGCCCGAATACCTGCGCCGCGCCCATCGGGCCCAGCAGCGGGTGTTCGACGTCGGTGGCCGCGATCAGCTCGACGCCCGCCAGCCGGCGCTGTGCACTCCCGGGTCCCCCGAGCGCCTCCACCATGCCGCGGCCGCCATCGGTCGAAGCGCTTCCGCCGAGGCCGACCACGATCCGGGTGGCGCCCCGATCCAGTGCTGCGGCGATCAGTTGGCCCACGCCCGTGGTGTGCGCCGCGAGCGCCGTCTGCGGTGTCGGCGGCCCGTCGAGCACAGCCAGCCCGCAGGCTTGCGCGGATTCGAGGTAGGCGGTCGGCGGTTCGGCCGGGTCGAACACCCAGTCGGCGTCGACATCCGCATCCAGCGGGCCACAGACCCGCAGCGTCTCCGACCGCCCCAACCGGCTGGCGAGCACCTCGACGAACCCGGGGCCGCCATCGGATTGGGGCGCACCGGTCAGTCGGTCGTCGGGCCGTGCCTGGCGCCACCCCGCGGCGATCGCCTCGGTGGCCGCCACGGCCGACAGGGAGCCGCCGTAGCAGTCGGGAGCGATCAGCACCCACATGAGGTCACCGGACCCGCCATCCGTGCACCATATGGTGCCGCACCGTCAGGTGCATGCCGGGCTGCAGGTGGCACCGAAGTACCCTGACGGCGTGAGTCTGCTTGGCCGCAAGAAAGACACGGCGGAGGAGGACAGAGCCGCCGCCGACCCGGCCGACGAGTCCACTTCGCCGGCAAAGACGACCGCCCCGAAGGGCCGGCCGACACCGAGGCGTGACGGCAAGCGCCGCGGGCCGGTTGCCCCCGCACCGATGACCTCTGCCGAGGCCAGACGCCGGCGCAGAGATAACAAACTGACCAAGGTCGAGCGCCAGGAGGTCAAGGCGGCACAGCGGCAGAACATGAGCGACCGTCGCGAGCGGATGATGGCAGGCGAGGAAGGCTATCTGCTGCCCCGCGACAAGGGTCCCGAGCGCCGTTATGCGCGGGATCTGGTGGATTCCCGCCGCAACCTGCTCGGCCTGTTCATGCCGCTCGCGTTCGGGCTGATCCTGCTGTCGTTCGCGTCCCCGCCGCAAATAGCGGTGCTCCTGTCGTACGGGATGGTGGCGTTGGTGCCGATCATGCTGATCGCCGCCTTCGTGTTGGGTCGCAAGGTCAATAACCTGGTCGATCAGAAGTTCCCGAAGAACACTGAAAGCGGTTGGCGATTGGGTCTTTACGCCGCGAGCCGAGCCTCACAACTGCGCCGGATGCGGGCGCCGCGCCCGGCGGTCAAACGCGGCGACAAAGTCACCTGACCGGCGTGCGCACACTGGTGCTCGGCGGTATCCGGTCGGGCAAGTCGCGATGGGCGGAGTCGGCGCTCGCGGAATCGGTTGCTCCCGGCGAGCCGGCACGCTACCTGGCTACCGGACCGAAAGCCGACCCCGACCCCTCCTGGTCGGAGCGGGTGGCCGCCCACAGGGCGCGCAGGCCGGCAGCCTGGTCGACGGTCGAAACCGCCGACGTCGCAACTGTCTTACGAGACAACACCGCGACTGCGACCCTGATCGACGACCTGGGCGGCTGGCTCACCGCGATGCTGTACAGCCGAGGCGCGTCGGCCGCCGACGGGGCGTCGGTGAGCGCTGATGTCGACGAATTGCTGGCTGCCATCCGCTGTTTCGGCCCGCCGCTGGTGGTGGTCAGCCCGGAGGTAGGGCTGACCGTGGTACCCGCCACCGCATCGGGGCGGCGGTTCGCCGATGAACTGGGCGCGCTCAATCAGCGCCTCGCCGACATCTGCGACAGGGTGGTGTTGGTCGTCGCCGGACAACCGATAAACGTGAAGGAACCCGATGACCGACAGTGACTTTCCGAGGATCGTCGCGCCCGACGACGAGGTGGCCACTGCCGCCCGTGAGCGGCAGAAGTCGTTGACCAAGCCGCCAGGCTCGCTTGGCCGCCTGGAAGACTTGTCGGTGTGGGTCGCGGCATGTCAAGGTATCTGTCCACCAAGGCAATTCGAGCGAGCGCGGGTGGTGGTGTTCGCGGGTGACCACGGCGTGACGGCGTCGGGAGTGTCGGCGTATCCGCCGGAGGTCACCGCGCAGATGGTGGCGAACTTCGAGGCCGGCGGCGCGGCGGTCAACGTGCTGGCGGGACTGGCCGGTGCCGGAGTGCGGGTGGTGGACATCGCGGTCGATTGTGACGAGCCGCTGACGCCGGCGATCGGCGCGCACAAGGTGCGCAGGAGCAGCCGCAACCTGGCCGTCGAGGATCCGCTGACCGCCGACGAGGTGCGCGCGGCCGTCGAGGCCGGCAAGAAGATCGCCGACGAAGAGGTCGACGCGGGCGCAGATCTGTTGATCGTCGGCGACATGGGAATCGGAAATACCACCGCGGCAACCACTTTGGTGGCGATCATCACCGGGACTGAGCCCGTCGTTGCGGTGGGACGGGGCACCGGGATCGACGACGCAGGGTGGATGCGCAAGACGACGGCGGTCCGCAATGCGATGTACCGGGCAAGAGATCTCGCGGGTGATCCAATGACTCTGCTTCAAACCTGCGGGGGCGCGGATCTCGCTGCGATGGCAGGGTTCTGCGCTCAGACCGCCGTGCGGCGCACCCCGCTGCTGCTCGACGGCGTAGTGGTGACCGCCGCTGCGCTGATAGCCGACCGGCTGGCGCCCGGGGCCCGGCAGTGGTGGCAGGCGGGCCACCGGTCCACAGAGCCGGCGCACAGTTTGGCACTCGGATGGCTCGGTTTGGAGCCGATCGTCGACTTGAAGATGCGGCTGGGTGAGGGCACCGGCGCATTGGTCGCCGTGCCGATTGTCCGCGCCGCGGTGGCCACCCTGGCGTCGATGGCGACGTTCGGCGAGGCGTCGGTTACTGATCGACCACAATGATCCGTTCTCTGGCAAGCGCGTTCGCGTTCGCAACGGTGACGCCGATGCCGGTTCGCGAGAGCAGGATCGGACGCGGGACGCTCACCGCGTTGCCTGCCGTCGGGATCGCGTTGGGTGCGGTGGCCGCGGCGGTGCTGGGGGCCGCGTGCTGGGCGTTCGGCTCGCACAGTCCGCTGTCCGGGATGCTGGCGGTCGCAGCACTGCTGGTCGCCACCCGTGGCCTGCACGTCGACGGGCTCGCAGACACCGCCGATGCGCTGGGCTGCTACGGGCCGCGTGAGCGCGCGCTGGCGGTGATGCGCGACGGGTCGACGGGGCCGTTCGGGGTGGCCGCGGTGGTGCTGGCGGTCGTGCTTCAGGGCCTATCGTTCGCGCAGCTGCCCGCCGGGCCGGTGGGCTGGGCGGGGGCCGTGACGGCGGTGACGGCGGGCAGGGTCGCTGCGGTCTGGGCGTGCCGCCGCGGCATCCCGGCGGCGGAGGGCAGCGTGCTCGGGGGTCACGTGGCCGGCACACAGCCGCTGGTGGTGGTCGCGGCGTGGACGGTGGCGATCGTGGCGGCGTCTGTGGCGGCCGGTCCGCGGGCGTGGCAGGGACCGGTCGTCGTCGTGGTCGCGCTCGCCGTCGCCGCGCTGATCGTCGCGCACTGCGTGCGCCGATTCGGCGGGATCACCGGTGATGTGCTCGGGGCCGCGATCGAGGTGACGACCACGGTCACCGCAGTGGGGCTGGCGATCCGCTAAGTGTCGAGCCGCACCATCCAGCCGTGGGTGTCGGCGAAGGTGCCACGCTGGATGCCGGTCAACGTATCGCGCAGAGCCATCGTGACCTCGCCGGGCTCGCCGTCGGCGATGGTGAACTCGCCCTCGGCGTAACGCACCAGCGAGACGGGCGTGATCACCGCCGCCGTGCCGCAGGCGAACACCTCGGTGATCTCCCCCGCCGCGGCCTTCTTCTGCAACTCGTCGACGTCGATCTTGCGTTCCTCGACAGCGAAACCCGCGTCGGTGGCCAGCTGCAACAGCGAGTCACGCGTGATGCCCGGCAGCAGTGTGCCGGTGAGCTCGGGCGTGACCAGCCGGGCCGACCCTGCACTGCCGAACACGAAGAACAGGTTCATGCCGCCCATCTCCTCGACGAAGCGGCGCTCGACGGCGTCCAGCCACACCACCTGGTCGCAGCCGTTGGCGGCGGCCTCGGCCTGCGCCAGCAGCGAGGCGGCGTAGTTGCCGCCGAACTTGGCGGCGCCCGTGCCGCCCGGAGCGGCGCGCACGTACTCGGTGGACAGCCAGACGCTGACCGGTTTGATACCGCGCGGGAAGTACGCCCCCGCCGGCGACGCGATCACCAGGTAGCGGTACTGCTTGGCCGGCCGCACGCCCAGCCCCGGCTCGGTGGCGAACACGAACGGCCGCAGATACAGCGATTCCTCGCCGCCCGCGGGCGGCACCCACGCGCCGTCCACGGCAATCAGTTGCCGCAGCGACTCGACGAACACCTCTTCGGGCAGCTCGGGGATCGCCAGCCGTCGTGCCGACGACCGCAGCCGCGCGGCGTTGGCATCCGGCCGGAACGACACGATCGACCCGTCGGCCCACCGATAGGCCTTCAGGCCCTCGAAGATCCCCTGCGCGTAGTGCAGCATCGTCGCCGACGGGTCCAGCTCGATCGGGCCGTACGGCAGCACCTGCGCGTTGTGCCAGCCCTCGCCGTCGGTGTAGTCGATCGACACCATGTGGTCGGTGTGGAACTGCCCGAACGGCGGATTGGTCATGGCTACGGTCCGCTGCGCGTCGGTCGCCGGATGCGCATTGCGCTGAACGGTGAACTCGAGGGGACCGCTTTCCATGCGAGCGATTGTACGTCGGTGCGCTAACGAGTTTTCGCCTCGACGAACGGCGGATCGATCACCTCGCACTCGAGTCTGCGACCCCTGACGTCGACGTCGACGAGCTGCCCGGTCTCAATGCCGGCCCCGGTGTCGATCAGCGCCAGTCCGATGCCCAGTTTCAGTGTGGGAGAGAAGGTTCCCGAGGTGGTGACGCCCACGGGGGTGTCGTTGGACAGAACCGTCAGCTCCGGTCGAAGCACGCCGCGGCCCGTCGCGCGCAGCCCGCGCAGCAGCCGGCGCGGGCCGGCCGACTTCTCCGCGAGCAACGCATCGCGGCCCCAGAACGCGTCTTTCTTCCAGCCGATCGCCCAGCCGCAGCGGGCCTGCAGCGGCGAGATGTCAAGCGACAGCTCGTGGCCGTGCAACGGGTAGCCCATCTCGGTGCGCAGCGTGTCACGCGCGCCCAGACCGGCCAGCTCACCGCCCAGCTCGCCCACGACGTCCACCAACGGGTCGAACACCACCTGAGCACTGTCCCAGGACGGCACCAGCTCATAGCCGTGTTCACCGGTGTAACCGGTGCGGCACACCCGAACCGGCGCTCCGTCCAACGTCGCGTCGACGTAGCCCATGTAGTCCATCTCCGTTGGCAGCCCCAGACGGGCCAGCACGTCGGCCGAGCGTGGGCCCTGCACCGCCAGCACCGCGAATGATCGATGTTCGTTCGTCACCGAAATTCCCTGGGGAGCAGCTGATTTCAGTGCGTCAACGACGGCGGCCGTGTTCGCGGCGTTGGGCACGAGGAACAGTTCGTCGTCTGACACGTAGTAGGCGATGAGGTCGTCGATGACACCGCCGGATTCGTTGCAGCACAAGGTGTACTGCGCCTTGCCCGGCCCGATGCGGCGGAGATCGTTGGTCAGCGCGGAGTTGACGAACGCCGCGGCCTGCGGGCCGCGCACGGACGCCTTGCCGAGGTGGCTGACATCGAACAGGCCGACGGCCGTGCGGGTGGCGGTGTGCTCGGCGACGGTGCCGGCATAGGAAACCGGCATCAACCATCCGCTGAACTGGGCGAACGTTGCGCCGAGTTCGCGGTGACGTTGTTCGAGTGGCCCGTGCAGGATCTCGCTCACGGGCGCCACCCTAATCCGCGCAGCGCCTGGCAGACTGGTCAAGGTGG
Source organism: uncultured Actinomycetota bacterium (assembly GCA_963759655.1). Taxonomy (GTDB): domain Bacteria; phylum Actinomycetota; class Actinomycetes; order Mycobacteriales; family Mycobacteriaceae; genus Mycobacterium. The sequence goes on from CAVXAG010000026.1 coordinate 6,481, forward strand.
TCGATTTCGCTGCGCTGGAAGCCGCCGGAATCGCGAACGCACGCGAACGAGCCGGTGTCATCAAGTACCTGGACAGCCTCGGATTCACGGCCGAGGAGATGGTCGAGGCCGACGCTCGCGGTCGGTTATTCGGGCTGGCGGGAGACGTGCTGCTCTGGTCGGGGCCTCCGGCGTACAGCATCCGGACCGCTGCCGAGGCGCTGGGGGTCCCGGTCGACGACGTTGAACACGCCTGGGCCTTGCTCGGCCTGACCGTCGCCGACCTGGACGAGATCGCGCTGAGCCAGGCCGACGTTGACGGCCTCTCAGGCTGGTTCCAAATGAAGATGCTGATGGGCGACGACGGCGCGTTCGGTTTTCTGCGCGTGCTCGGCTCGGCGATGGCCCGGCTGGCGGAGGCCGAGTCGGCGTTCGTCCGCGCCGCAACGCCGGACATCCAGATGGACCACACCCACGACGAGCTCGCCACCGCGCAGGCCTTCCGGTGGGTGGCAGAGTTCGTCCCTCGTATTTCCGTGCTGGTCGATGCCGTTCACCGCCAACACATGGTCAGCGCCCGAACCTATTTCGAAGGCGTTCTGCGGGACACCTCGGCGAACGTCGTCTGCGGCGTCGGTTTCGCCGATTTGTCCGGCTTCACCGCGTTGACGCAAACGCTCTCGCCCGCGGAGTTGTCGATGCTGCTCAACGAGTTCATTGCCGGCGTCAGCGAGGTGATCCACGCCGACGGTGGACGGGTGGTGAAGTTCATCGGCGACGAGGTCATGTGGGTGAGTTCGAAGCCCGAGCTGCTCGCCAAGGCCGCGATCGACCTCGTCAACCATCCGAAAGCCCGTGAAGAGGGGATACACGTCCGTGCCGGCCTCGGCTATGGCGGGGTTCTGGCCATGAACGGCGACTATTTCGGCAACGTGGTCAATCTGGCCGCCCGGCTGGTCGCCGCAGCGAAGCCCGGGCAGATCCTCGCCTCGCAGGCGGTTCGCGACGAACTGCCGGACTGGGCCGCCACCCTCCAGGACGCGTTGACCCTCAAGGGTTTCGATGCCCCCGTGAATGCTTACGAATTGCACGGGAGCGGTGACCGATAGGGTGATTGCCCGTGAGCACAGAAGTCGGCTATCAAGCGCCGTCGATCACCGTTAGCTCGTCGCTGCCGCGCCGCAAATCGCCAGACGCCGTGTTGATCGTGCCGATGGTCAGCAAGGACGACAAGGCAACCGTGGTGGCCGCCGAACCCTACCTGGACAGCGACGCCGTCGCCGCGATCGAAGACGCCCTGCGGGCGCTCGGCGTGACCGGCGGAGCCGACCAGGTGCACCGGATCGTCGTACCGTCGCTGCCGGTGGCGACCGTGCTGGCGGTCGGGCTGGGCGCTGCCCGCGACGAATGGCCGGCCGACAAGATCCGCCGCGCGGCCGGGGTGGCGGGCCGATCGCTGGACAAGGCGCAGTCCGTGGTGACCACCCTGTCCGCGCTGGATCTGGCCGCCGCGGTGGAAGGGCTGATCCTCGGCTCCTATCGATTCAACGATTTTCGCAGCGCCAAGACCGCCCCGAAGGAGCCGGGGCTGCGCGAGATCACGGTACTTGCGGCGGACACGAGGAAACCCACGAAAACAGCCGCCGAACGCGCAGCAGCGATCGCGACGGCGGTGGCTACCGCGCGCGATTTCGTCAACACCCCGCCCAGCCACCTGTTTCCCGCCGAATTCGCCTCACGTGCAGAGGCTCTGGCGCAGAGCGCCGGCCTCGAGGTGGAGGTACTGGACGAGAAGGCGCTCGCCGAGCGCGGCTACGGCGGGGTGATCGGAGTCGGCAAGGGATCGTCGCGCCCTCCGCGACTGGTGCGGATCACGTATCGCGGCGCGCCGAAACGCAAGGGCGCCAAGACCGTCGCTCTCGTCGGCAAGGGCATCACGTTCGACACCGGCGGCATCTCGATCAAGCCCGCCGCCAACATGCACCACATGACCTCCGACATGAGCGGGGCCGCAGCCGTGATTGCCACGACGGTGCTTGCCGCGCGTCTCGGGCTGCCCATCAACCTGATCGCGACCGTGCCGATGGCCGAGAACATGCCGTCGGCGACCGCTCAGCGGCCGGGTGACGTGCTGACGCAGTACGGCGGCACGACGGTCGAGGTACTCAACACCGACGCCGAAGGCAGGCTGATCCTCGCCGACGCGATCGCGCGTGCGTGCGAGGACAACCCCGACTACCTGATCGAGACATCGACTCTGACCGGCGCGCAGACCGTCGCCCTCGGCGCGCGAACCCCGGGGGTGATGGGCAGCGAGGACTTCCGCGACCGGGTGGCCAGGATCAGCCAGCAGGTGGGCGAAAACGGCTGGCCGATGCCGCTGCCCGACGAGCTGAAGGACGACCTCAAGTCGACGGTCGCCGACCTGGCCAACGTCAGCGGTTCGCGATTCGCCGGAATGCTCGTCGCCGGTACCTATCTGCGCGAGTTCGTCGCCGACGGCGTGCAATGGGCCCACATCGACATCGCCGGACCGGCATACAACACCGGCGGCCCGTGGGGCTACACCGGCAAGGGCGGCACCGGTGTGCCGACGCGCACGATGTTCGCGGTCCTCGAGGACATAGCGGTGAACGGCTGAGCTACATCACCTGGCCGCGGGCGGCGCTGCGCAGCGCCTGCGGCGCGAGCCGTGAGGTGCCGTAGAGCAGGTAGGCCTCGGGCGTCACCGGACGCATCGGCTTGTTCTTCTGCACCGCGGACACGATCGCCTTCGCGGCCTTCTCCGGGCCGAATCGCCGCGCGGCGAACAGCTTTTCCCATTGCTTGCGCCGTGCGGACACCTGCGACGCCTTGCCCGGAGGCGCGTTGAACCTGGCGGTGTTCACGATGTTGGTGTGGACCGGACCGGGGCACACCGTCGTCAAACCGATTCCGGCGGCGTCGAGTTCGGCCCGCAGGCAATCGGAGAACATGTACACCGCGGCCTTGCTGGTGCAGTACGCGTTGAGCGACTGCAGCGGCGCGAACGCCGCGGCGGACGCGACGTTGACGATGTGCCCGCCGGTGCCGCGCTCGACGAGCCGGCGCGCGAACGCCCGGCAGCAGTTGACCACGCCGCCCAGGTTGATGTCGAGAACCCGGTCCCACTCCTGCGCCGGGGTGTCGATGAACCGGCCCGCTTGGCCGACGCCTGCGTTGTTCACCACGATGTCCGGCAGTCCGTGCTCTTCGCACACCTCGTCGGCGAACGCCTCGACAGCATCGGCGTCGGACACGTCCAGCGTGTACGCGTGCGCTAGCCCGCCTTGCACCGCAATGCTTTTCGCGGTCTCACGCACGCTAGCCTCATCGACATCGCTGGCCACCACTTCGGCACCCAGACGTGCAAATTCGATCGCGGTGGCCCGCCCTATTCCGCTGCCCGCGCCGGTGACCGACACCAGCACATCGCTGAACGGTTCCCGCGGCTTGCCCACCTGCGCGCGCCGCATCGCCCGACTGGGCGGACGACCCTCGGTTGCGTCGACCAGTTCGGCGACCGAGCCGGCCAGCACCTGCGGATGCGAGAACGGCGACCAGTGGCCTGCCTTGATGTCGCGGCGCCAAAATCTGGGCACCCAGCGGGATTCGTCGTCGTAACTGTGCGGGCGGACCCACCGATCCTCGGTGTTGACGATGACCTGCACCGGCACGTCGACGTAATGGTCTCGTCTGAATCGTCCGGAGAACGACCGGAAGTAGTTGGCGCGGTAGATCTTCAGCGTGTTGGCCGCTTCGCGGGCGATGTCCTCGGAGTGGTGAATCTGGTCGGCGGGGATGCCATCGGTCAGCGTCAGGGCACGCTGCAGCCGGCCCGGCGTCACCACGGCCCGCACCATCGCGGGCGTCAGCACCGGCACCGAGAACGCCGCCATGTAGGTCAGCCGCAATACCTGGGACAGCGCGCGGAAGAACGTCTTGGGCCGGTACGGCCGTTTGAGGCTGTCGAATATCCACGCCACGAGATGGTCTTGGCTGGGACCCGACACCGACGTGAACGACGCGACGCGGCTGGTCGCCACCGGGCGCGCAAGGTACTCCCATACCGACACGGAGCCCCAGTCGTGGGCGATCACGTGGACCGGCCGACTGGGGCTGACCGCGTCGATGACGGCCGCGAAGTCCTCGGCGAGGCGCGCCATCGTGTACTCGGTGTACTGCTTCGGCGATGACGACGGGCCGATCCCGCGGTTGTCGTAGGAGATCACCCGGAATCGGTCGGCCAGCAGCGGCACGACGCCGTCCCACAGCAGATGACTGTCCGGCCAGCCGTGGACCATCACCACAACCGGCCCCTCGGGATTGCCCTGTTCGTAGACGGCGATGCGGACGTCGCCGTTGCTGACGAATCGCTGAGTCGGCGCGGTTTCAGGCACTGCTGTCATAAGTCGGCATGGTAAGTGCCGTCCCCCGGGCCCGGACCGCCGCCCGGGTCAGCCTTCCTCGGCCGCCCGCCGGCGCTCGGCGCGGCGCCGCGCGTCGTAGTCCCGCATCCGCTGCGGGTATCCGACCCGCTGCACGTCGTAGACCGGGATGCGCAACTGCTCACCGAGCCGACGCGCTCCCGACTCGCCGCCGGCCCGTCGCCGCGTCCATTCGCCGTCGGCGGCCACCAGGACCACCGTCACCTCGGTCACACTGGTCTGCGGTTCGACAAATGCCTCCACCCCTGCGTGGGCTTGTGCCCAGTCCCGCAGATAGCGGTGGTCCGCGTCGGTGTCCACGTAAGACCCGCCGCGGCGTCCACCGCGCAGTCTTTCCAAGAATCCCAACGAACTGTCTCCTCGATACGTCCTATTCGATAGTGCCACGCGGCCGGACACCCCCGGCGGCTTCGGCATTCGGGGCTGTGGGGAAAGATGAATCGAGCTTTCCACTTAGCTGTGTCACCCATGACACTGTGCTGTGGTAAGCCAGAGGTCGACCCGTACGACTGAGCTCTAGGAGTCAGCAGACATGGCCTTCTCCGTGCAGATGCCAGCACTCGGTGAGAGCGTGACCGAAGGCACCGTGACCCGTTGGCTAAAGCAGGAAGGCGACTCGGTCGAACGCGACGAGCCGCTGCTCGAAGTGTCCACCGACAAGGTCGACACCGAAATCCCGTCGCCGGCCGCCGGTGTGCTGACAAAGATCGTCGCTCAGGAAGACGACACGGTGGAAATCGGCGGTGAGCTTGGAGTCATCAGCGAAGCGGGCGAGGCCGCCGCCGCGCAGCCCGAGCCTGCGGCACAACCCGCGCCCGAACCGGAACCCGAACCTCAGCCCGAACCCGAACCCGAACCCGAGCCCCAGCCCGAGCCCGAGCCTCAGCGCGCTGCCGAGGAGTCTGCGCCCGAGGAACCCAAGCCCGCGGCCGCCGCGTCAACAGCCGGCACGGCTACTCCGGTGCTGATGCCTGAGCTGGGTGAGTCGGTAACCGAAGGCACGGTCACCCGCTGGCTGAAGAAGGTCGGCGACCAGGTGGCGGCCGACGAGCCGCTGGTCGAGGTGTCAACCGACAAGGTCGACACCGAGATCCCCTCCCCGGTGTCGGGAACGCTGCTGTCTATCACGGCCGAGGAGGACGACACCGTCGCGGTCGGTGGCGAGCTGGCGAAGATCGGCCAGCCCGGGGCCGGCGCCGGCGAAGCTGCGGCGGCACCGCAGCCCAAACCCGAGCCCCAGGAAGAACGCATGCCGGAGCCGCCGCCCGAACCCAAGCCGGAGCCGAAACCCGAGCCGAAACCGGAACCCAGGCGCGCGCCGGCACCGGCCGCGGCGTCGATGGACACCGATGGCGCGCCATATGTCACGCCGCTGGTGCGCAAGCTCGCCTCCGAGCACAAGGTCGACCTCGGGAGCGTCAAGGGCACCGGAGTGGGCGGACGGATCCGCAAGCAGGACGTGTTGGCCGCCGCCGAGGCCGACAAGGCACCGCCGGCGAAGGAGCCCAAGGCCGCCCCGGCCGGCGCACCTGCCGTCGCGGTACCCGTTTCAGCGCTGGCCCACCTGCGCGGAACCACACAGAAGGCCAGCCGGATTCGTCAGCTCACCGCCAAGAAAACACGGGAATCCCTGCAGGCGACAGCGCAACTCACGCAGACCCACGAGGTCGATATGACCAAGATCGTGGCGCTGCGGAGCGAGGCCAAGAACAAGTTCGCCGAACGCGAGGGCGTCAACTTGACGTACCTGCCGTTCATCGCGCGCGCAGTCATCGAAGCGCTGAAGATCCACCCGAACGTCAATGCGAGCTACAACGAGGAAACGAAGGAGATCACCTATTACGGCGCCGAGCACCTCGGCATCGCGGTGGACACGGAGCAGGGTCTGCTGTCTCCGGTGATCCACAACGCCGGCGACCTGTCGCTCGCGGGCCTCGCCCGCGCGATCGCCGACATCGCGGAGCGCGCCCGTAGCAACAACCTCAAGCCCGACGAGCTGTCCGGCGGCACGTTCACGATCACCAACATCGGCAGCCAGGGCGCGCTGTTCGACACGCCGATCCTGGTTCCGCCGCAGGCTGCGATGCTCGGCACCGGCGCGATCGTGAAGCGGCCACGGGTGATCGCCGACGAGCTCGGCAACGAGTCGATCGGCATCCGGTCGGTGTGTTATCTGCCTCTGACCTACGACCACCGGCTGATCGACGGCGCCGACGCCGGGCGTTTCCTGACAACGATCAAGCGGCGGCTGGAAGAAGGAGCGTTCGAGGCCGACTTAGGGCTGTAGAGAAGGGCTTTGCGCACTGTGGCCGACGCATTGATCGCGATCGCCGGATCTTCGGGTCTCATCGGCTCGGCACTCGTCACCGCGTTGCGCGCCTCGGACAACCGGGTGATGCGGATCGTACGCCGCGCGCCGTCCAACGCCGACGAGCTGCATTGGAACCCGCAAGCCGGCGAGTTCGACCCCGACGCGCTGCGCGGGGTGGATGCGGTGGTGAACCTGTGCGGGGCCGGCATCGCCGACAAGAGATGGTCGGGCGCGTACAAGCAGCAGCTGCGCGACAGCCGAATCACACCCACGGAGGTGCTGTCGGCGGCGGTCGCCGAAGCCGGGGTGGGTGTTCTGATCAACGCGAGCGCCGTCGGTTACTACGGCAACACCGGCGACCGGGTAGCCGATGAAACCGACCCTGCCGGAACGGGTTTCCTTGCACGGCTCTGCGAGGACTGGGAAGCCGCAGCGCTGCCCGCGCAGCAGGCCGGCGTCCGGGTGGTGTTCGCCCGCACCGGGTTGGTGGTCTCCCCCAGCGGCGGCCTGCTCAGCCGTCTGCGCCCGCTGTTCTCCCTTGGTCTCGGAGCCCGGCTCGGCAACGGCCGTCAGTACATGCCGTGGATCAGCCTCGAGGACGAGGTCCGGGCGCTGTTGTTCGTGATGTCGCACGAAGTGTCCGGCCCGGTCAACCTGACCGGACCGGCGCCCGTCACGAACGCGGAGTTCACTGCCGCGATGGGTCGCGCTGTGAACCGGCCGACGCCGTGGCTGGTGCCGGGGTTCGCGCTGCGCCGGCTGCTCGGCGAGTTCGCCGACGAGGGACTGCTCGCGGGCCAGCGCGCGATACCGGCAGCGTTGGAGCGCGCTGGTTTTCAGTTCCACCACAACACGATCGGCGAGGCGCTGTCGTATGCGACGACACGCGCGGAGTCGCAATAGCGCCCTCAGCCGGGCAGACGGCGGTTGATCAGCAGGCCGGCCAACGCCGCGGCGGCCAGCAGCACTGCTCCCAGACGCGTCCAACCGTCGCTGGCGTCGCCGCGGATCGTCTGATAACCGATCTGGCCCTGCAGCGTGGAGTAGACGTTGCTCAGCTCGTCAAGGCTGCCCGCCTTGAACGCCTGTCCGCCGGTGATGTCGACAATCGTTTGGAGCGTTTCATCATCCACCGGCACCGGCATTGTTTGTCCTTCGAAGTCAACGACCCCGTCGGGGGTGCCGAACGAGATGGTCGAGATCGGCATACCCTGCGCCTTGGCGGCGCGCGCCGCGGTGAATGCCCCGCGGGGTTGGTCGGGGTCACTCGGCACGGTTTCCTTGCCATCGGATTCCAGCACGATCCGCGCCGGCGCGGGCCCGTTTGCCACCGCCGAGCACCGCGGTCACGGTCGCTATCGCCTGCAGCGCGGTGAAGATCCCTTCCCCGGTCGCGGTGCGTGGAGCCGGCTGCAGCGTGTCGATGGCGCGTATCACAGCGTCGCGGTCAGTGGTCGGCGCCACCAGTAGAACGGCATTGGCGGCGAACGACACCAACCCGAGGTTGATGCCAGGAGTGAGCACATCGGCGAAATGCTTGCCCGCCTCCATGGCGGCCTCGATGCGGCTGGGCGCCACGTCGGTGGACGCCATCGACTCGGACACGTCGATCACCAGCATGACCACTGCGCGGTTGCGCGGGACGCGCAGGTCGTGAGTGGGTCCCGCCATCGCAGTGGTCAGCAGCGCCAGGGCGGCGACCAGCAGTGCCGTCGGCAGGTGCCGCCAGCGGACGGGCGGCCGCCGGGGCGCGACACGCTCGAGTAGCTCCATGTTCGCAAAGCGAATCACCCGGCGACGGCGCGCTCGCAGCATGGTGACATACACCCCCAGCACCCCGGCGACGATCAGCAGATAGAGAAAGAACCACGGGTTGGCGAACCCCGACCAACTCAGCGGACCTGTCAGTGGCAGCGTCATAGCGCTCACGTGCCCCAGTAGACGCCGACCCGGCAACACAGTCAAATACTCCTATGAGTGACGGTAACTGCCCGGCACGTGTATGCCATGTCATTCAAGAACGTTCACAAAACGCATCTGGAGAGCAATGATGATAATTGTACAATTATTTAACTACAGTTCGGCGGTGGTGTGCCACGGCTGCAAATCTCTATGGTCGCCCGAGATTTAATCTCTTGTGCCACCATGCTTTTCGTATCCCGAAATTCCCGCTCGGTGTGGCGTATCGTCGTAATATGGGTTCCATCCGCAGCATTGCCGCACCGCTGGAGGTACGGCAGCTGGGTACGGTCGGCTACGACGAGGCGTGGCAAATGCAGCGCGAGCTGGTCGACAGGCGGGTGGCCGGCGGTCCGGACAGGCTGCTGCTGCTCGAGCACCCCTCGGTCTACACCGCAGGTCGGCGCACCGAACCGCATGAGCGCCCCGTGGACGGCACCCCGGTGGTCGACACCGACCGCGGCGGCAAGATCACCTGGCACGGCCCCGGCCAGTTGGTCGGCTACCCGATCATCGGCCTCACCGAACCCATCGATGTTGTGAATTATGTTCGGCGGCTAGAGGAATCGCTGATCACCGTATGCAGACAGCTCGGGCTGCCGGCAGGCCGCGTCGCGGGCCGTTCTGGAGTGTGGCTGCCCGCGGACAGCGCCCGGCCGGCACGCAAGGTGGCCGCGATCGGCGTTCGCGTGCAACGCGCGACCACGCTGCACGGGTTCGCGTTGAACTGCGACTGCGACATGTCGGCATTCGGGACGATCGTGCCGTGCGGCATCGCCGACGCGGGCGTGACATCACTGTCCGCGGAACTGGACCGTCAGGTGAGCGTCGACGACGTGCGGGCCGGCGTGGCCGACGCCGTGTGCGACGTCCTCGACGGCCGCCTCGCACTAGCATCGATGCCATGACCGTGGCCCGGGCTGGGGAAGGCCGCAAGCTTTTGCGCCTCGAGGTGCGCAATGCGCAGACGCCGATTGAGCGCAAGCCGCCCTGGATCAAGACCCGCGCCAAGATGGGTCCGAAATACACCGAGTTGAAGGGCCTGGTCCGGCGCGAGGGGCTGCACACCGTTTGCGAGGAAGCCGGCTGCCCCAACATCTACGAGTGCTGGGAAGACCGGGAGGCGACCTTCCTGATCGGCGGCGAACAGTGCACCCGACGGTGCGACTTCTGCCAGATCGACACCGGCAAGCCCGCTGAGCTCGACCGCGACGAACCGCGCCGGGTGGCCGAGAGCGTGCAGGCAATGGGCCTGCGGTATTCCACCGTCACCGGCGTGGCCCGCGACGACCTGCCCGACGGCGGTGCGTGGTTGTACGCCGAAACAGTGCGCCAGATCAAGAGCCTGAACCCGAACACGGGCGTGGAGCTGCTGATCCCGGATTTCAACGGCCATCCGGATCTGTTGCAGCAAGTGTTCGAAGCACGTCCAGAAGTGTTGGCGCACAACGTCGAAACCGTACCGAGGATATTCCGCAGCATCCGGCCCGCGTTCGGCTACCGGCGCAGCCTCGACGTGCTGACCGCCGCGCGCGACGACGGGCTGGTCACCAAGAGCAACTTGATCCTCGGCATGGGCGAGACCACCGACGAAGTGCGCGACGCGTTGCGCGACCTGCGTGACGCAGGCTGTGACATCGTCACGATCACGCAGTACCTGCGCCCGTCGGTGCGTCACCACCCGGTGGACCGCTGGGTGCGACCCGAGGAGTTCGTCGAGCTGGCCGACTTCGCCACTGGACTGGGCTTCGCCGGCGTCCTTGCCGGGCCGCTGGTGCGGTCGTCCTATCGCGCGGGCCGGCTATACGAGCAGGCCATCGCGGGCCGGACTCGGGCTTAAGGCCTACCCGTATCCTTGGCTGCATGGCCAAGACCAGCGATCCCAAAGCCATCAAGGCCGCGAAGGCCGAGGCGAAAGCAGCCCGGAAGGCGGCGTCCAAAGAGCGCCGCGGCCAGTTGTGGCAGGCCTTCAAGCTGCAGCGCAAGGAAGACAAGTGGCTTCTGCCGCTGATGATCGGCGCATTCGTGCTGATCGTCGGCGCCACGGTAGCGGCAAGCCTGTTCGTCAAGGGCTTCGCGGGCCTGATGCTGATCGCGCTGAGCGTGCCGCTGGGGGCGCTGGTGGCCTTCATCATCTTCGGCCGTCGTGCGCAGAAATCGGTGTACAGCAAGGCTGACGGCCAGACCGGCGCCGCCGCGTGGGCGCTGGACAACCTGCGCGGCAAGTGGCGGGTGACGCCAGGGGTGGCAGCGACAGGCCACTTCGACGCCGTACACCGGGTGATCGGGCGACCGGGCGTGATCTTCGTCGCCGAGGGGTCGCCGAGCCGCGTCAAACCGCTACTGGCACAGGAGAAGAAGCGCACGGCCAGGCTCGTCGGCGATGTCCCGATCTACGACGTGATCGTCGGTAACGACGACGGCCAGGTGCCGCTGGCCAAGCTGGAGCGCCATCTCACCCGGCTGCCGGCCAACATCACCGTCAAGCAAATGGACTCGCTGGAGTCTCGGTTGACGGCACTGGGCACACGCAGCGGCATGGCTCAGATGCCGAAGGGGCCGACGCCCGCCGCCGCGAAGATGCGCGGCGTGCAACGCACCGTGCGGCGCCGTTAGCGGTCAGCGCCGGACGACCGAGGTCATCGTGACCCTGTCCTGCAGGCCGTTGCCGTCGGAATCGACGAACAGCGGCGGCACCACCAGCGCCACCAACATGCCGCGCACCGCGGCGCGGCCGATGCCGACGTGAAGCCGGTCGTCAACCGAGACCACCATCAGGCCCAGCGCGAACTGGCCGGGCGTGAAGCTGAACAGCCGCACGAAGATTGCGCCGAGAACGAACCAGATGATCAGCACCGCCGTGGACAGCATCGCGGGCGTCAACCACCCGAACACCAGCGCGAACCCCGCCAGCCCGTAGGCGATAAGCCAGTCGACAGTCAGTGCCAGGATCCGCCGGCCGAACCCCGCCACTACCCGGGGCTTCGACATCGTCATGCGCCCCAGGATAGGCGGGCGGAACGACGGTCCTGAACCTTCACCCTGGCGCCCATTGCGTAACGTCGGTGCAACATGCGGTTGACTGGCGTGCAACATCTGCTCCCTAGCGTCAGTCGGCGGGTCTGATAGTCCGCGGGTTTGTTAACGAGAAGGAGATCAAGACAGTGACCGAAAAGACGGCGGACGACATCTTCAAGCTGATCAAGGATGAAGACGTCGAGTTTGTCGACGTGCGGTTCTGCGATCTGCCGGGTGTCATGCAGCACTTCACGATCCCGGCTACGGGTTTCGACGACAGCGTGTTCAAGGACGGCCTCGCCTTCGACGGATCGTCGATTCGCGGGTTCCAGTCGATCCATGAGTCCGACATGATTTTGCTGCCCGACCTCGAGACGGCCCAGATTGATCCGTTCCGTGCCGCCAGGACGCTCAACATCAACTTTTTCGTGCACGACCCGTTTACGCGCGAGGCGTATTCCCGCGACCCGCGCAATGTCGCCCGCAAGGCGGAGAATTACCTGAAGAGCACCGGGATCGCCGACACCGCGTACTTCGGGCCCGAGGCAGAGTTCTACATCTTCGATTCGGTGGCGTTCGATTCGACAACCAATAGCTCCTTCTACGAAGTCGACTCGGTCTCGGGCTGGTGGAACACCGGGGAGTTGACCGAGGCTGACGGCAGCCCGAATCGCGGCTACAAGGTGCGCACCAAGGGCGGTTATTTCCCGGTGGCGCCCAACGACCAGTACGTCGACCTGCGTGACGAGATGCAGACCAACCTGATCAACGCCGGCTTCGTCCTTGAGAAGGGCCACCACGAGGTGGGCAGCGGCGGCCAGGCCGAGATCAACTACAAGTTCAACACGCTGCTGCACGCCGCCGACGATTTGATGCTGTTCAAGTACATCATCAAGAACACCGCGTGGCAGAACGGCAAAACCGTCACCTTCATGCCGAAGCCGTTGTTCGGCGACAACGGGTCGGGCATGCACGTGCACCAGTCGCTGTGGAAGGACGGCGGCCCGCTGATGTACGACGAGTCGGGCTACGCCGGGCTCTCTGACCTCTGCCGACACTACATCGGCGGTGTGCTGCACCACGCGCCGTCGCTGCTGGCGTTCACCAACCCGACCGTCAACTCGTACAAGCGACTGGTGCCCGGTTACGAGGCGCCGATCAACCTGGTCTACAGCCAGCGCAACCGGTCGGCGTGCGTGCGGATCCCGATCACCGGCAACAACCCGAAGGCCAAGCGGCTGGAGTTCCGCTGCCCCGACTCGTCGGGCAACCCGTACTTGGCGTTCTCGGCGATGATGATGGCCGGCCTCGACGGGATCAAGAACAAGATCGAGCCGCAGGCCCCGGTGGACAAGGACCTTTACGAGCTGCCACCGGACGAGGCTGCGAGCATCCCGCAGGCGCCCACGTCGCTGTCCGCTGTGATCGACCGGCTCGAGGCCGACCACGAATACCTCACGGAGGGCGGGGTTTTCACTCCTGACCTGATTGAGACCTGGATCTCCTACAAACGCGACAACGAGATCATGCCGGTCCAGATCCGGCCGCATCCCTACGAGTTCGCGCTGTACTACGACGTGTGAGCCGGCTAACGCGCTGACCTGCCGCGGACGCTACCCCTCGGGCCGAATAACAGCGCCGATTGCTGCCCGGGTGCTCTCGTCGGCGTCCGGCCACGCGTTCATCACCCGGCCACTTTCAGCAGGATCTTGCCGCCACGGAGGAGATGTTGCACCGCGTCCTGGATGTGCTCCAGGGGGTACACGGCCGCCACGCGGGACAGCGAGGGCGCCGTCGGCCACCAGCGGTGCCGCCTCACGAATGACAGGCACCACTTTGTCGCGGTAGTCGAAGTCGCCGATAAAGAATCCGCGGACGGTGAGGTGCTTGGCGACCAGTGTCGAGGTGTCGATCCACATGGGTTGGTTCGTGGCCCAGGAATAGCTGACCAGCCATCCACCGTCGGACAGCAATTCGAGCGGCCGCGCAGCCACTGGACCACCGACGGCTTCCACTGCCAGCGCCACTCGCGCGTCGCCGATCACTGCTCGAACATCGCTGACCGCATCGGGGTCGTCGACGTGGACCACGTCGGCTCCGGCTGCTGTGAGCTCGGCGAACGTTGTGTCGTCGCGGGCCAGGTTGATCGTCTTGAGTCCACGAAGTTTGGCTAGCGCGATCAATGACCGTCCCACACCGGAGTTCGCGGCGTTCTGAACCACCCAGTCACCGGGTTGCAGGGGGTGCATTCACTGAGCATCAACCCTGCCGTCGGGGGGTTGCTGCCCAGCATTGAGTACTGCTCGATGTTGCCGCCGGGGGGGAGTGCGAACAGGCTGTCGGCGGGCACGACGAGCCGCTCGCGCCACACACCGGCATACAGGGGTAGCACGACCAGATCGCCGACTTGAAGTCCTTCGACGTCGGCGCCGGTGGCAAGCACGCGGGCGACCCCCTCTGCGCCTGGTATGTGGGGCAGGGGTGGTCGCGCCAGCATGCCGGTGACAACCAGTAGGTCGTGTTTGTTCAATGGCGAGATCTCAACGCTCAATAGAACCTCATGCGGACCCGGTGGCGGGGGCTCCTCGATGTCGACGACGCAGATTACCTGCGCGGGGTCGCCGAACTGTTCAATCTGGATGGCGCGCATTTCAATTCCTGCCCATCGAAGGTTAGGCCGCTGTGTGAGTGCCTAACGGTTACGCTCTAATACCCCGCCGGAAGCTGTCAACAGCACCCGTCGCCGGGCAGCCGTCCGCGAGCCGTGGACGCAACCCTACGACTTCTAGGGACCGCAGTGGGACCGCAGGAGTTTTCGGCTGATTCAAGACAGCTTGAGTGTGTCAAGGCTCTGATTAGGGCATATGTGGGACTCTCAAGTTAGCTAAGGCGTTCAAAGACGCTGGTAACAGTTCGCGCTGTACTTCGACCTGTGAGTCGGCTACTCGTCTGACATGTGTTAGCGAGGCGCTGGGACCAGTTGAAGGCCAGGAGCTTGCGCCGCCGGTAACTGTGCTGCGGGCACCTGAGCCGGTGCCGGTGGCGGCGCTGGCGCTGGCGGCGGCACCTGCGTCGTCAGGATTCGCACCAAGTCCGGCTGCATTTGCTGCAGCTGCGCGCCCCAGTAGCCCCAGCTGTGCGTCCCGCTCGACGGGAAGTTGAACACCGCGTTGTGCCCACCGGCAGCCGCATAGTTTCGCTGGAACTCCTTGTTCGTGTCCAGCGTGATGTTCTCCAGGTACTGGGCGCTGAACTGGACTCCGAAACCCCCGTCACCGTTGTCGAGGTCGCTCATCGTGCCGTTGCCGCAATACACCCACACCGCGGTGTTGTTGGCCACTAGCCGGTTGATGTTCAGCATCGGATCGTTGCGCTGCCATGCCGGATCGCTCGGCTGACCCCACATGTCGACCGCGTTGTAGCCGCTGGCCTCCTTCATCGCCAAACCAATCACCGTCGGCCACAACCCGTTCGACGGATTCAGGAAACCGGACAACGATGCCGCGAAGATGAACTCCTGCGGGTAATACGATGCCAAGACCAACGCCGAGCCGCCCGACATCGACAGCCCGACAACGGCATTGTTGCTTGGGTCCTGGCCCCTATTTGCCGCCAGCCACGCGGGCAACTCCTGCGTCAGGAATGTTTCCCACTTATATGTGAGAGTCCCATTGCTGCCTTTCGCAGGGGCGTACCAGTCGCTGTAAAAGCTCGACTGACCGCCGACCGGCATCACGACCGATATCCCCGACCGGTAGAACCATTCGAACGCAGCGGTGTTGATGTCCCACCCGTTGAAGTCGTCCTGGGCGCGCAGCCCGTCGAGCAGAAGCACCGAATGCGGTCCGCCGCCCTCAAATTGGACTTTGATGTCGCGGCCCATGGACGGCGACGGAACACTCAGTGTTTCGACCGGCAGTCCCTTCCGCGAGAACGCCGACGCCTTCGGCGTCGAACCGACCACGGCGAGCGCGACAGCCGCCGTCGCCGCAACCACGATCAGTGCGCCGACGCGGCGAGCCCACCGTGCGTATACCTCTCCCACGCGCGCGAAATTACCAACATCGCCGCCGTTTTCCGCGCGACCACGCAGGGGAGTGATCGTGTTGTTACCGAATTCGTTCGCCTTGGGATCGCAGCTGTTATTCCTGCACAATCACCGGGTCGCCGATGTTGACCGTGTTGAAGTACCACTCTGCGTCCTCGGGGCTCAGGCTGATGCAGCCGTGGCTGACATTCTCAAACCCGAGTGAATTGACAGCCCACGGAGCTGAATGCACGAAGATGCCACCGTTGGTGATACGGACGGCGTAATCCACCGTGAGCAGGTAACCCTCGGGATCGTCGATGGGGATGCCGACGCTGCTCGAATCCATGATCACCGAGCGTTCCTTGGACAGGACAGTGTAGGAGCCGACCGGCGTCGGGAATTCCGGTCTACCCATCGAGGCCGGCATCACCCCCGCTTCTCCCCAGTGAGGCCGGTGGTGCGGCGCCGGCAGTCCGGGCGGCGGTCCCGCCTCGACCCCGTCGATGCTCACCCTGAACGTGTGATCCGAGATGTTGGCAACACCGACGACGGCAGGGCCCGTGTTGAAGTCCGTGGACAGGCCGCCCACCGAAAGCGCCACCGTGCTGTGCGCCGGCCAGTATCGGTCGGGAACCCACTGCATAACGTCGTTGTCGAGCCATTCGAACTTGCCGGTCATCGCGGGCGCCGATGTGACTTCAATGGCGCGCTCGGCCGCGTGCCGGTTGGCGACGGGCGCGCTGAACGTGACCACCACGGGTTGCGCCACACCCACTACCTCGCCCCGCGTTGGCAGAACCGATGCGATGGCTGGCGTATACGAGTGGTTCGCCGCCGCCAGGCCTACGCCGGCCGGCCCCCCAACCACACTTGCAGCGATCCCGATCAGCGCAAGGACACACAGAATAACCGCCCGCATGGGTTAACTCCTTTGAGATGACAGAGTTGTCATTGTGATGGCAGGTGTGCCGTGCAGCCTCAGCCCGCAGCCTGAGGACCAGGCAGAACCGGCTCACCAGGCATGGGCCCGCCAGCCGGCGCCGGACGAGTCTGCTCACCCTTACCCCCGTAGCTACCGGCGAGGTCGGCGAGTGGAGCACCAACCGGCACCGGAGCATCCACAGGAGCGGCAACCGGCACCGGAGCACCGACCGGTACTGGAGCACCAACCGGCAACGGAGCACCTATCGGAGCACCAGCCGGCACCGGAGCAACCACCGGCCCAGGCAAGGCCAACGGAACACCAGCCATGTCAGCGAGTGGACCGCTAGCGGGAACGCATGCGTCCGCGGCCAGCGGTCCGGCTGCGGCCAGCGGCGGTGCAGTGTCGCCCGCCAACCCCTGCATGCACGCATAGCCACCCGTTATCAGCGGGCCGGCTGCCGCGTCCGGGCTCAGCGCTATGACGGCTCCGCACAACCCAGCGCAGGCAACTACTTTGATGTTGAACCGATCGAAGATCGTCACAACGTCAACACTCCTATTCGCGCTCGGTCATTCCGTAATCGTGTCAAGCGACCGACACAATTGACGGCCGACTCAATTTGAGCAGAGCCGATGTGGAACACGACACGCGCCGCACCGCACCGTTTCCAAACGGTGACGTTGACTGGCTCAGGTCTGAGTGATGGCGCGTGGCGCGAAGAGTGGGACAAAGAAGCTGTCGTTGTCGGCGTCGTGGCGTTCGAACCGCACCTCGACAGGAAGGCCGATGTGGACCGCGTCTGGTTCGCAGCCGACGATGTTCGCCGCGATGCGAAGGTCAGTCTGCTCGGCCAGCTCGACGACCGCAATCACGTACGGAATGGGAACGGCAGGATTGAACGGCTGATAGTTGACCGTGAAGGTGAACACCGTCCCGTGACCGGACACGGGCTGCGCAACAAGCGCGCCGCTACAGGCGGGGCAGTCCGGGGCCGGTGGATGAATCCACAACCCGCAGCCCGTGCAGCGGGTGATCAGCAGTTGCCCGTCGCCACCGGCGGTCCAAAATGCCCGATTGTGTTGATTGAGTTTTGGGACTATCCGCGCCGGGATCGCGGGTGCGGCGTCATCTGGCACACCAAGGAAAGTACATTCCAACTTGCTCTCGTCACAAAAATTGACCGCATGGAACGGACGGTTGCCCGGTGAGATATTTCGAGAAGGACGCGATCATCAGCGGCATCGGCATTTCGCGCATCGGTCGCCGCAGCGGCATCCCGGGCACGGAGCTGACCCTCGAGGCGGCACGCGCCGCGATTGACGACGCTGGCCTGACCGTTCACGACGTCGACGGGATCGCGACATTCGGCGACACCCCGTTGGCCGACATAAATGCCGCATTGAGCATCCAAGCCACCGACCAGAGCTTCGGGTTCGACACCGGCGGAGTTCTCACTCCTGTCATGTCGGCATTTCGCGCCGTTGCAGAGAGGCGGGCGCGCCACGTGCTGGTGTATCGGACAGTGCTGATGTTGGGCGGGTCGATGACCGATCCGCCACCCACCGCGGCACCCAACCCGCTGGCCTCCCCGCCGGTCGAGCCACGCATCCCCGGAACGCGAAGGAAGCTCAAGCCGTTCGAAGACATCGAGGAACTGCTGGCCGCCCACGCCTACTCGGCCGCGAACTGGTTGGCGATGCACTGCCGGCGTCACATGGAACTCTATGGAACAACCAAAGAACAGCTGGGCTGGCTGGCGATCAACAGCAGACGCAACGCCGGACTCAACCCGCGTGCCGCGTACCGGGTGCCGATGACCATGGATGACTACATGGCAGCGCGTCCGGTGTCGACGCCGTTCGGGCTGTTTGATTGCGACGTACCGATCGACGGATCGATCGCATTGATCGTCTCGCATTCCGACTACGCGGCGGACTGCCCGAATCGCGCGGTGGCGGTCGAGGCGATCGGTGGCGCGTATGGCTCGGGAGGATGGTTTCACCGAGACGACTATCCGAAGATGGCGTCGACCGAAGCTGCGGCCGAGATGTGGTCGCGCACAGATCTCACCCCGTCGGATGTGAATGTGGCCGAACTCTACGACGGCTTCACGTTTCTCACGATCGCGTGGTTAGAGTCGCTGGGTTTCTGCGCCGACGGCGAAGGTGGACCGTTCGTCGACGGGGCGACACGCATCGCGCTCGACGGTGCGCTGCCGCTGAACACCTATGGAGGACAACTGTCCGCGGGACGCATGCACGGCTACTGGCTGCTGCACGAGGCATGTCTGCAGTTGCGCGGACAAGCCGGTGACCGCCAACTGGCTCGACGCCCAGAGGTAGCCGCGGTCGCAGCAGGAGGCGGACCGATCGCGGGGTGCATGCTGCTGACCTCCTGACGCGTCAATAAAGCCGCTCTACCGGCATCGGACCCATAGATTTTGACAAAACATCCCGACGCCGCGCCACTCGGTTGACGGCCCGCCTTCATCGGTCGGATCGACCGACAGCACCGGAGTGTCCGTCAATAATTGATCGATGATCGACGGCGCCGGTGGCGGCGAAGGGTCTGGCAGCGCGCGGGCAACGCCGGTGCCGCCTGCGAGGACTACGACGCCCATCCCACCGGCCAGCAGTCTGAGGGCGCACCTTTGAAGTTTCATTCTCGCCCCCTTGTGGCGTAGGCCCGGTACTAGTGGCTGTCCCCAGGATATGCCCACACCGACAATTTGTGGGTGCTGTGATGAGGCATCCTTATCGCACTTACCGCATACAGATCACAAATGCACAACGACTTTGGTTTCGCCGGTGAAGTAAGCCGTTACTTTCATCCGACGGGCTTACGGTATCGGCCGTGATGTCGGTAGCCGTGGTACTCCGTCGCGCCGCGGCTTTTGCCGTTTGCCTTGTCATCTCGGCGACCATCGCACCTTCGGCAGGCGCTGACCCCGACTCTGACCCTGGCCCGCCTAATGCCGTGCCACCGGCCGACGCACAAGTGCCGTCGGGTGATGCGGCAACCGTCACCACTCCTGACGGCTGGACCCTGACTCTCGGGGCCAAGGACGAGATGCAAGTTCCCGTGGCGCCGTTGACCACCGCGATCTCGTCTCGCGAATACCTCGCAAGCGGAACGTTCACCGGTTCGCTGATCGGACCCGAAGAGCCTCGGGGAGTCCTCGAGGTCGGTTATGAGATCGGTTGCGGGATCGACATGAGCACGTCCAACGGCGTGACACTGGCCGGTAGCGCCGGCATCACGCCGTCGCTCGGTCTATCGGGACCGTTGGGCCTTTTGCCAACGGCTCTTCTGCCGGTGCTTTCCACGCCGGTCAACGGTGTGATAACCGTGGGCCTCAAGCCCGGCCTCGTCATCGTCGTGCCGGTCGACAAGAAAGAGTTCAAGGGTGCCGACCCCTGGGTCATGATTAGCAACTTCCACGTCAAGATCGACGGATGCGTGGGCCAGTCCTTCATCCGGTCCTATGCGACTCTGACGCGAGAGACCGACCAATCCGACGTTGTGCTGTCCTATGTCGGAGTGACCAAAGCCGTCTGAAACGGCTTTCAGCGCGGGCACCGTCTAGGTTTCTGACCATGCGTGTTCTGGTCCAACGGGTCTCGTCGGCCCGTGTGTCGGTCGACGGCGAAGTGGTGGGTGCGGTCCGACCCGACGGTCAAGGCCTGCTCGCGTTCGTCGGCGTCACCCATGGCGACACCGAGGACGCGGCGCAGCGACTCGCCGAAAAGCTCTGGCAGTTACGAATACTCGACGATGGGCGATCGGCCGCCGACGTGCGGGCGCCGATCCTGGTGGTCAGCCAGTTCACGCTGTATGCGAACACCGAGAAGGGCCGGCGACCGTCGTGGAACGCCGCGGCACCACGCCACGTCGCCGAGCCGTTGGTCACGGCATTCGCCGATGCGCTGCGCCGGGCCGGCGCCACGGTTGCGCACGGGGTGTTCGGCGCCCACATGCAGGTTGAATTGATCAACGACGGTCCGGTGACGTTGTTGCTGGAGTCGTGACAGCGGAGCCCCCCAATTCCGCAGACTGCGCGTAGTGTCCGCCACCATGACCACACCAAGCCTCGATTCACGACTCAATTCCTTCTCGGCCGCGGTGATCAGCCTTTTCCGGATAGTGATCGGCTTTCTCTTTACTCTGCACGGATGCGCGGCGCTGTTCGGCTGGCCGTTTGAACTGCCTCACGGCGCTGCAGAACTCTTCAGTTGGCCGGGCTGGTGGTCAGGATTCATCGAGTTAGTCACGGGCGTGCTGGTGATGGTCGGATTGTTCACCCGCCCAGCGGCTTTCCTCGCTTCGGGCACGATGGCGGTCGCCTACTTCTGGATGCACCAGCCGAAGGGACTCCTCCCGCAAGTGAACGGTGGCGAACCAGCGGTGCTCTTCTGCTTCTCGTTCTTCCTGCTGGTCTTCATCGGCCCGGGAAGCGTCGCGATCGAATCGCTGGTGCGCAGAAAACGCTAGCCGCCAAACTCCTTGCGCACCACAGTCTTTGCCCGACGCGTCACCCGCAGATAGTGATCCAGGAACTCACCCCCGTCTGGAGTCGGCCAGCCCGCTGCCACGGCCACTGCGTTGAGCAGACGACCGGGACCCGGCAGCTGATCGGTGGGTTTCCCCCGAACCAGTACCAGCGCGTTGCGCGCCCGGGTGGCGGTCAGCCACGCCTCCCGCAGGGTTTCCACGTCGCCCTCGGCGATCAGCTGCGCTGCGCCGATCGCGTCCAAGGCCTCCAGCGTCGACGTGTTGTGCAGGGCAGGCATCTTGTCCGCGTGGCGAAGTTGAAGCAATTGCACGGTCCACTCCACGTCGGCCAGGCCGCCGCGACCGAGTTTGGTGTGCGTGTTCGGGTCGGCGCCGCGAGGCAGCCGCTCGGCGTCCATCCGCGCCTTGATGCGCCGGATCTCCTGAACGGCCTGAGATGACACGCCTCCCGAGGGGTAGCGCGTCTTGTCGGCCAGCAGCAGGAACCGCTGGCCAAGGTCCTCGTCGCCGGCGACGCGATGCGCGCGTAAAAGTGCCTGGATCTCCCACGACTGCGCCCACTGTTCGTAGTAGGAGGCATAGGAATTCAGCGTTCGCACCAGCGGGCCGCTGCGGCCCTCCGGCCGCAGGCCAGCGTCCACCTCCAGCGGCGGATCGCTGCTGGGCGTGCCCAGCAGCGTACGCAACTGCTCGGCGATCGTGATCGACCAGCGCACCGCCGCGGGCTCATCGGCGCCGTCCACCGGCTCGCACACGAACATCACATCGGCATCCGACCCGTACCCGAGCTCACGCCCGCCCAACCGGCCCATCCCGATCACCGCGATCCGCGCCGGCGCCTGCCCCCCTTCGGGGGTGTTGAACCGGATCACCGCGTCGAGGGCCGCCTGAAGGACAGCCACCCACACCGAAGTCAACGCGGAACACACATCCCGAACCTCAAGCAGCCCAAGGAGATCCGCGGACGCGATGCGGGCCAGTTCCCGTCGACGCAGACTGCGCGCGGCGGCGATAGCCTCCAGCGGGTCTGGGTGCCGCGCCGCAGCGGCCAACAGCGACCGTGCTACTTGCTCCGGCTCGACGTCAAGCAGCTTGGGCCCGGTGTGCCCGTCGGCGTACTGCTGAATGACCTCCGGCGCGCGGATCAGCAACTCCGGCACATAGGCCGATGTGCCCAGCACGTGCATCAACCGCTTGGCGACAGCGCCCTCGTCGCGCAGCGTGGACAGGAACCACCGCTGATCGGACAGGGCGTCGCTGAGTTTGCGATACGCCAGCAGCCCGCTGTCAGGATCCGGAGTATCAGACAGCCAGTCCAGCAGGGTCGGGAGAAGCACCGACTGGACGCGGCCGCGCCGCCCGGTGGACCCGGTCAACGCCGCCAGGTGCGTCAGCGCGTTCTGCGGGGCCTGGTAGCCGAGCGCCGCGAGCTGGCGTTCTGCGGCCTCGGCGCCCATGCCAGGGGCCAGCCCGACTTCGGGCCCGATGGACTCCAGCAGCGGCTGGTAGAAGAGCTTCGCGTGCAACCGCGACACCCGCATGTTCTGCCGTTTCAGTTCCTCTCGCAAAACCCCCGCGGCGTCCTGGTGGCCGTCGGGACGGATGTGCGCAGCCCGGGCCAGCCAGCGGATCGCCTCGTCGTCATCGAACCTGGGCAGCATGTGGGTGCGCTTGAGCCGCTGCAATTGCAGCCGATGCTCGAGCAGCCGCAGGAACTCGTAGGACGCCGTGAGGTTGGCGGTGTCGTCACGCCCGACGTAGCCGCCTGCGCCGAGCGCCCGGAGCGCATCGACGGTCGACGACACGTGCAGGCTCTCGTCGTGCCGTCCGTGCACGAGCTGCAGGAGCTGGACCGCGAACTCCACATCGCGCAGACCGCCGGTCCCCAATTTCAGTTCGCGGTCGCGAACGTCAGCGGGCACCAGCTCCTCCACGCGACGCCGCATCGCCTGGACTTCTGTCACGAAATCCTCGCGCTCGCTTGCGGTCCACACCATCGGCATCAGCGCGCTGATGTACTGCTCGCCGAGCTCGGCGTCCCCGGCCGCGAAGCGGGCCTTGAGCAGTGCCTGAAACTCCCACGTCTTGGCCCAGCGCTTGTAGTAGCTGACGTGGGAGTCCAGCGTGCGCACCAGGGCGCCGTGCCGGCCCTCGGGCCGCAGCGCGGCGTCGACCTCGAAGAACACCTCCGACGCCAGCCGCATGGTCTCCCCCGCCACCCGGCACTCCAGCGCGTCGGCCGTCTCACCGACGAAGATCACGTCGACGTCACTGACGTAATTCAGTTCGTGTGCACCGCATTTGCCCATCGCGACGACCGCAAGCCGCGGCCGCGCTCCTTGTTCGCAGACGTGCGCCATCGCCACCTCGAGGGCCGCGGTGAGCGCGGCGTCGGCGAGGTCGGACAGATGAGCGCCGATGGTCGCGAACGGCAGCACCGGCTCGTTTTCCACGGTAGGCGCGACGTCCAGCGCCGCGAGCACCATCAACCGGTTCCGGTACAGCGTGCGCAGTGCAGAAAGCGTTGCGTTGGTCGGTGTTTCGGCTACGCAGGTGAGAAACTCGCGGCGCAGGTCATCGATCGACGGCAGCGACACGTTGCCCTGCAGCAGTTGCCAGGTCGGCGGGTTGGCGACCAGGTGGTCGCCCAGGGCGAGCGACGAGCCCAACAGCGCGAACAGCCGGCCCCGCAGCGAGCGGTCTTTGAGCAGCGTGGCGTTGAGCTCTTCCCAGCCCGCGCCCAGCGCGTCGGCCAGCCGCACCATCGTGCGCAGCGCGAGGTCCGCGTCGGGCGCCCGCGACAACGACCAGAGCAGCTCCACGTAGTCGTCAGTGGTCCAGCCGAGCCGGGCAAGATCGGCGCCGGCAGGCGCCTCGATCAGCCCCAGACGGCCGGGACTCGGCAGCCGCGGTCGATGCGTCGCTGGTTTGGCCACGCCCTCGACCGTAACGGACGGACTACAGCGACAGGTAGATCTGCAGCTCGTACGGGGTCACCTGGCGACGGTAGTTCTCCCATTCCGCCCGCTTGTTGCGCAGGAAGAAGTCAAACACGTGCTCCCCCAAGGCTTCCGCGACCAGTTCCGAGCTCTCCATCTCGGTCAACGCGACGCCCAGGCTGCCGGGCAGCTCTTTGTAGCCCATCGCGCGGCGTTCCTCGCGCGTCAGGTTCCACACGTTGTCCTCGGCCTGCGGCCCGAGCGAATAGCCCTTCTCCACTCCGCGCAGCCCGGCGGCGAGCAGCACCGCGAACGTCAGGTACGGGTTGCATGCCGAATCGGGGCTGCGTACCTCGATGCGACGCGACGATGTCTTGCGCGGCGAATACATCGGCACCCGTACCAGCGCGGACCGGTTGGCCGCGCCCCAGCACGACGCCGTGGGTGCCTCGCCGCCGACCACGAGCCGCTTGTAGGAATTCACCCACTGATTCGTGATGGCGCTGATCTCGCCCGCGTGCTCAAGGATGCCCGCGATGAACGACTTGGCGACGTCGGAAAGCTGCAACGCATCGTCGGCGCTGTGGAAGGCGTTGGCCTCGCCCTCGAACAGGCTCATGTGGGTGTGCATCGCCGAGCCGGCATATTCGCCGAACGGCTTCGGCATGAACGACGCCCGCACGCCCTCGCCGAGAGCGACTTCCTTGACCAGGTAGCGGAACGTCATCACGTTGTCGGCCATCGACAGCGCGTCGGCGTAGCGAAGGTCGATCTCCTGCTGCCCCGGCGCGCCTTCGTGGTGGCTGAACTCGACCGAGATGCCCATGGACTCGAGCGCGTCGATGACATGACGCCGGAAGTTCGGCGCGGCCTCGTGCACGGCCTGGTCGAAGTAGCCGTCGTTGTCGGCCGGGATCGGCGGCGACCCGTCCTCCGGCGTGCTTTTCAGCAAGAAGAACTCGATCTCGGGGTGCACATAGCAGGAGAACCCGAGATCGCTGGCCTTGGCCAACTGCCGACGCAGCACGTGTCGCGAGTCCGCCCAGGACGGCGAGCCGTCGGGCATGGTGATGTCACAGAACATCCGCGCCGAATGATGCTGGCCACCACTGGTGGTCCAGGGCAGGACCTGGAACGTCGACGGGTCCGGCCGCGCGACACAATCCGACTCCGATACCCGCGCGAACCCTTCGATCGCGGAGCCGTCGAAGCCGATGCCTTCCTCGAATGCGCCTTCCAGCTCGGCCGGCGCGATCGCCACCGACTTCAGGAATCCGAGGACGTCAGTGAACCATAACCGCACGAACCGGATGTCCCGTTCCTCCAGCGTGCGGAGTACGAATTCCTTCTGACGGTCCATGACGGAAGCCTAGGCACCGGCTGTTAATTCTGTGTTACGCAGACGCTAGCACTGCAGGTCGCCGGGTCGGGTGAGGTTGACGAAGTAGTTGACGACCGCAGTGTCCACGCACTGGTCACCCTTGAACACCACGGTGTGCTGAGTCCCTTCGAACGAGATCAGCGACGCGTCGAGCTGTTGGGCAAGGTCGATCCCGGCCTGGTACGGCGTCGCGGGATCGTGCGTGGTGGACACGACGACCACCTTGTTCGGGCCGGGCGAGGTGGCCGAGTAGGGCGTCGTCGTCGGTGGCACCGGCCAGAACGCGCAGACGTCGCGGGGGGCGTACCCGGTGAACTCGCCGTAGCTCATGAACGGCGCCTCCTCCCGGATCCGCTTATCGGCATCCACCCAAGGCGCGGAGTCGGTGGGCGTCACGTAGTCGACGCAGCGGATCGCGGTGAACGCGTCCTGCAGGTTGCTGTAATGGCCTGACTTGTCGCGGCCCTGGTATTCGTCGGCCAGCAGGAGCAGCTCCTCGGCCGGCGTGCCGTGCGCCAAGGCATTCAGCCCGTTGGCGAGAAACTCCCAATAGCGCGGCGTGTACAGAGAGTTCGCCGTGCCGGTGAGCGCGTCCTGGTAGGACAGCCCACGCGGGTCCAGCGTCGGCCCGGGCTTGGCCACCAGCGGATCCACCAACGCGTGATAGCGGTCGTCGGCCTTGGACGGATCTGCGCCGAGAGCGCAATCGGCGACCGTCGCGCACTGTTGGGCGAAATCATCGAACGCCTGCTGGAAGCTCGCCATTTGGCGCACGTTCTTCTCTACGGCGTCCAGCTGGGGATCGACCGCCCCGTCGAGCACCATCGCCCGGATGTTCTGCGGGAAGGACTGCGCGTATGCGGTCCCGAGTTCCGTGCCGTACGAGTACCCCAGGTAGTTGACTTGGCTGTCACCCAGTGCCTGGCGGATGACGTCCATGTCGCGCACGACGTTGACGGTGCCGACGTTGGCCAGGAATTCGGCTCCGACCTTGTTCAGGCATTCCGCGGCATATTGGCGATAGACGTCCTCGATGTGGGCCACCCCGGCGGGGCTGTAGTCGACCAGGGGATCCCGCCGGAACGCGTCGAATTCAGCATCGGTACGGCACCGCACCGCGGGCGTGGAATGGCCGACACCGCGCGGGTCGAACCCCACAAGGTCGAAGTGCCGCGTTATGTCGTTGTCCGCGAAGGATGCAGCCATTCCGGCCACGACGTCGACCGCCGATTGGCCCGGACCACCGGGGTTGATTATCAGCGAACCGATGCGCTGACCGGTGGCAGGGACTTTGATGACGGCAAGTTGAGCCTGGGCGCCGTCCGGCTTGTTGTAGTCGACGGGCACTGACACGGTGGCGCAGCGCGCGGTGGGAATGTCGCTAGTGTTTCCGAGCCACTGCGCGCAGCTCCCCCAATCCGGCTGCCGGACAGTCGACTCCGTGGTCCCGGCGTCGGGATCGGCCACTGCGGTGGGCACAACTATAAGGAATGTCGCGGCGAAAATGAGCGACGTCAAGCCCCGTGGTGTCCGTCGCAACATGGCGATCATGTTCGCACGCCCCCGTTGTTCCCATCCCGTCAGTTCCCATCGTGGTAGCGAAACGTTACCTAGCTGGCATGGATTCAGCGCGACTAGGTCAGCACCTCGCGCCGGCGGGCGGCAGAGTCAGGCCGATGAGGTAGGCGACCACGATGTCGTCGACGCAGGTGTCGCCGGTGAATGAGGCGGTGTGTTGAGTTCCCTCGACCGTGAGCAGCCGGGCGTTCAACTGCTCGGCCAGATGGACGCCGTCGGTGTACGGGGTCGCCGGATCGTGGGTGGTGGAGACGACGAGAATCTGTGGGACACCCGGAGCGGAAGCGCGCTGTGGTCGTCCGGTAGCGGGCACCGGCCAGAACGAGCACACTCCCCGTGGGGCGTCCCCGGTGAAGCTGCCGTAGCTGTCCCACGGTGAGACTTCCCGCCGTTGCCTGTCGGAGGCCACCCACGGCGCCGGGTCTGTTGGGTAGGGGGTGTCGACGCATGTGATCGCGTTGAACGCATCCGACGAGTTGTCGTACCGGCCGTCGGGATCGCGGCCCCAGTATGAATCGGCGAGGTCCAGCAGATCGTCGGCGTTGGCGCCCTTGCGCAGAGCGGTCAATCCGGAGGTGACCTTGTCCCACAGGCCGGGCGAATACAGGGATGAGGTCACCGCGGTCACCGCATCCTGGTAGCTCAGTCCACGGGAATCCTCGGTTTTCGCCGGCTTTCCCACCAACGGATTGATAAGGGAATGGATCACATCGACAGCCTTGGCCGGGTCGGTACCCAACGGGCAATCAGGCGATTTCGCGCAGTCGGCGGCAAAGTCATTGAACGCCTTCTGGAATCCCTGGGCTTGGCGGAGCAGGCCGTCCATCGGATCCACACTCGGATCGACCGCGCCGTCGAGGACCAGGGCGCGCACCCGTTGCGGGAAGGCCTCCGCGTATTGCGTACCCAACTCGGTTCCGTACGAAAAGCCCAGGTACGTCAGCTTGTCGTCGCCAAGTGCCGCGCGCATTGTGTCCATGTCTTTGACAGCGGAGGCGGTGCCGACGTCCTCCAGGAACTGCTTCCCCACCCTGTCAACGCACCGCTGCACGAATTCCTTGGTGATCTCCTCGATGTGGGCGACACCTGCCGGGCTGTAGTCGACCTGAGGGTCGGCACGCTCCCGATCGTTGTCGGCGTCGGTGTTGCACCACACGGCCGGCCGCGACCGTCCCACGCCGCGCGGGTCGAATCCGACGATGTCGAAGCGTTCGCGCAACTGCGACGGAAGGTCGGTGAGAATTCCAGCGGCGAACCCCACCCCCGCCCCACCCGGGCCGCCGGGATTCAACACCAGCGACCCGATCTTGGAGCCGGTGGCGCGGAAACGGATCAATGCGATTGTGGCAATGCCGCTTTCAGGCTTGCTGTAGTCGATGGGGACGGCCAGCCCCCCGCACTCCGCGCCGGCCGGCATGGAATCAGCAGGCAATGGCGCAGGTTCACACGGTCCCCATTGAATCGGCGCACCGAGCTTGGGATGAGCCATCTCACCCTTGCCTCCGACGAGCGCGGTGCACGACGCAAGCACAAGGGCCGCAACGATAACCATCGCCACGCGGGTACACACACGCGCCCAGGACACGGTGGCTAGCACCTGGCACCGGGTGGCGGCAGAGTCAAGTCGATCAGGTAGCGCGTGACGATGTCGTCGACGCAGGCATGGCCCTCCAACGCCACCGTGTGCTGAGTGCCGTCGAACGTCAGCAGCGCACCGTGCAGCTGACCGGCCAACTCGACGCCTGCCTGATACGGCGTGGCCGGGTCTCCCGTCGTCGAGATCACAAGCACCGGAGGCAGATCCTGCACGGAGATGGGGTGCGGCTGGCTGGTGGGGGGCACCGGCCAGAACGCGCAGGTGCCCAGCGGCGCGTCACCGGTGAACTCGCCGTAGCTCATGAAGGGCGCCACCTCGCGCAGCTGGCGGTCCTGTTCCACCACCTTGGCGCGGTCGGTGATCGGCGGGCGGTCAACGCAATTCACCGCCGACCGGACGTCGGTGGAGTTTGTGTAGTGGCCTTTGGCGTCGCGTTCCATGTATTGGTCGGCAAGCCCGAGCATCTTGTCGCCGTGGCCGTTCGCCAGCTCTGTCAGTGCGCCGGTCAGATTCGGCCACAGCGTCGGCGAGTACAGCGGCAGGATGGTGCCAACGATGGCGTCGGGATAGGACAATCCGCGCGGGTCAGCCGTCGGCGCCGGCTTGTCAACCAGCGGGTTCACCAGACCGTGGTAGACGTCGACCGCCTTGGTGGGATCGTCGCCCAATGGACAGTTCGGCGATTTCGCGCAGTCCGCGGCGTAGTCGTCGAAGGCCTTTTGGAAGGCTTCGGCTTGGCGGATGTCGGCCTCAAACGGATCGGCATTCGGGTCTATCGCGCCGTCGAGCACCATCGCGCGCACGTTCTGGGGGTACGACTCGGCGTACGTGGAGCCGATGCGGGTTCCGTACGAATAGCCGAGGTAGGTCAGCTTTTGATCGCCGAGTGCGGCCCGCAGCATGTCGAGGTCCTTGGCGACAGTGGCGGTGCCGACGTTGGCCAGGAACTCTTTGCCCATCTTGTCGACGCAGCGCTGCACAAATTCTTGGGTGACCTTCTCGATGTGCGCAACACCTGCCGGGCTGTAGTCGACCTGCGGATCAGCGCGCTGCCTGTCGTTGTCGGCATCGGAGTTACACCACACCTCCGGCTTGGAAAGTCCAACCCCGCGCGGATCGAAGCCGACCAGATCGAAACGTTCCTTAAGCTGCTGCGGCAGGTTCTGGGACATCGACGCGGCCGCGTTGACTCCGGATTCGCCCGGTCCCCCGGGGTTGATCACCAGCGAGCCGATCTTCGCGCCGGTGGCAGGGAACTTGATGACGGCAATGGACGCGGTTCCGGCGTCGGGGTTGGAGTAGTCGACCGGCACACCGAGCTTGCCGCACTGCGCGTTCGCCAGAATCGAATTCGCCCCGGGCGAAGCCGGCACACAGCGGTCCCACGCAATCGGCGCCCCGACCTTCGGGATGGCGAGCTTGGGAGTGCCGTCGACCAGCCGCGTGCAGCTGACGACAGCGATGGCTATCGCGGCGACAGCGGCCACGCGGCGAGTTCGGTTCATGGCTCCACATGCTGCCATGACGTCCCGAGCAGTTCAGCGAGGCCGACCCGCTCGGGGCACGAGATGATTCCGATGTCGAGCGCCTGTGGTCCAGGCACATTGGAGATCACGAGGTTGAGCACGGACTGTCGGCCAGGTCGTCTTTGAGCCGGTCGAAGGTACATCCACCCGGCTGCTTTGCCGCTTCGAGGTACAGGAAGCCGGCGTCGAGCCCGCTGAGCCGTTGCATGCCGCCGATGGTAGAGGTGCGCCCTGAATGGATTGTGAGGAAGTCCACTCCACCTCGCGTTCACCTTGAGACCCCGGGGTGGCAGACTGTACCCGTCAGACGAACCCGGGGACCCGGCTTGGGCCACGAGGATCGACCCGACCAGCGTATGAGGGACAACGATGTCTGAGCAGACGGTTTACGGTGCTGCCGACACACCGCGCAGCAAGATCCGCACACATCACCTACAGAAAATGAAGGCCGAGGGCCACAAGTGGGCGAT
Organism: uncultured Actinomycetota bacterium; assembly: GCA_963759655.1. Classification (GTDB taxonomy): domain Bacteria; phylum Actinomycetota; class Actinomycetes; order Mycobacteriales; family Mycobacteriaceae; genus Mycobacterium. The sequence goes on from CAVXAG010000026.1 coordinate 37,172, forward strand.
GCTCACGGCCTACGACTACTCGACGGCGCGCGTCTTCGACGAGGCCGGCATCCCGGTGCTGCTCGTCGGTGACTCGGCCGCCAACGTCGTCTACGGCTACGACACGACGGTGCCGGTATCTATCGACGAGCTCATCCCGCTAGTGCGCGGCGTGGTCCGCGGCGCGCCGCACGCGCTCGTGGTGGCCGATATGCCGTTCGGCAGCTACGAGGCGAGCCCGCAGCAGGCGTTGGCCAGCGCGACCCGCTTCATGAAGGAGGCGAGCGCGCACGCGGTCAAGCTGGAGGGTGGCGAGCGTGTCGCCGATCAGATCGCGATGCTCTCGGCGGCGGGCATCCCGGTGATGGCGCACATCGGCTTCACTCCGCAGAGCGTGAACGCGTTCGGTGGTTTCCGCGTGCAGGGTCGCGGCGACGCCGCCGAACAGACCATCGCCGACGCGATCGCGGTCGCCGAGGCCGGTGCGTTCTCGGTGGTGATGGAGATGGTGCCCGCGGAGCTGGCCACCCAGATCACCGGCAAGCTGACGATTCCGACGATCGGGATCGGTGCAGGTCCGAACTGCGACGCACAGGTTCTGGTCTGGCAGGACATGGCCGGGATGACCGGCGGCAAGACCGCGCGTTTCGTCAAGCGCTTCGCGAACGTCGGGGCCGAATTGTTTCGTGCCGCACAGCAATACGCGGAGGAAGTGGCCGGCGGGGCGTTCCCGGCCGAGGAGCACAGCTTCTAGCCTCCACGCTGGTATGGCACGCTGTGTTCGTGATGGCACCCTCCGAAGGCGCCTCCAAGCATCTGGAGGTTGAGCGCAAGTTCGACGTCGTCGAGTCGACGGTGTCGCCGTCGTTCGACGGTCTCGCAACGGTGGCGCGTGTCGAGCGGGCGCCCTCGCAGGCGCTCGACGCCGTGTATTTCGACACCCCCGGGCGGGATCTCGCAGCGCACCGCATCACGTTGCGCCGACGCACCGGCGGGTCCGACGCAGGTTGGCACCTGAAGCTGCCTGCGGGACAGGAGGCCCGAACCGAGATACGCGTGCCGCTGGGCGACGACGACGATGACGTCCCGGGCGAACTGCGCGATGTGGTGTTGGCGATCGTGCGCGACCGTCCGCTGGAGCCGGTGGCCCGGATTACGACGAGCCGTACCGTCGATCACCTGTACAGCGCCGACGGCGCCTCGCTGGCAGAGTTCGCGGACGACCAGGTGACCGCGTGGGCTGATAGCGACGACACCGAGCAGCACTGGCGGGAGTGGGAACTCGAGCTGTCCGAGGACGCTCTGGCCACCGGTGTCGCGGACGAGCACCTGCTGGACAGGCTGACCAACCGGCTGCTGGACGCTGGCGCGCAGCGGGCAGGCCATGGCTCGAAATTGGCACGAGTTCTCGACAATTCGACGGACGCGGCGACCACACCCCCGCTCGAGGATCCGGTGCACCGTGCGGTGGCCGAGGAGATCGACAACCTGCTGACGTGGGATCGCGCGGTCCGGGCGGATGTCTACGACTCCGTGCACCAGATGCGGGTGACCACGCGCAAGATCCGCAGTCTGCTTCAGGCGTCGGAGTCGGCGTTCGGGTTGTCCGACGACGCCTGGATTCTCGACGAATTGCGGCAGCTGGCCAGCGTGTTGGGCATCGCCCGTGACGCCGAGGTGCTCGCAGAGAGATATGAAGCGGCTCTTGATGAACTGCCCGATGAGTTGGTGCGCGGCCCGGTGCGAGAGCGGCTGGTCGATGGCGCCTGCCGCCGGTACCGCTCGGGCTGGCGAAAGTCGTTGCTCGCCATAAGTTCCCAACGTTACTTCAGGCTCTTGGATGCGCTGGAGGCATTGGTCGCCGCCGAACCGCCCTTGCCAGGGGAAGGCGAGGAGCCGTCGCTCGACGCGACGATCGAGGCGGGCTACAAGCGAGTGCGCAAACAGGCTAAGCGGGCCGACAGGGCCGAGGTCGAACAGCGCGATCAGGCCCTGCACCGGATCCGCAAAAGCGCCAAGCGGTTGCGCTACACCGCCGCCGCGACTGGTGCGAAGGGGGTGTCGGACGCCGCGAAGGGCATCCAGACGCTGCTCGGCGATCATCAGGACAGCGTGGTCAGCCGCGCGCATCTGAGCCAACAGGCCGACGCCGCCCATGCCGCCGGCGAGGACACCTTCACATACGGGCTGCTCTACGAGCGCGAAGCCCAGCTCGCTAGTCGCTGCCGCGAACAGCTTGCGCCGGCGCTCAAGGCGCTGCGCAACGCCGTGCGAAAAGAGCTGTAGGCGGACGAGTTGGCCTGTAAGCCGGATTCTGTTCCGCGCCGCAGCGGTTAGCCACGGCGGCGCGGCGGCGACCATCCATCTGGGCACACCGTTGCCGGGTGCCTCAAGCGGCCTACCCGCGTGCTCGGGCGAGCAACCCTCGAACGCACGCGCAGCCGCACCAGGTGCGGCCTTTTGGCCTTGCTTCAGGTGGGGTTTACCTAGCCATTCCGGTCACCCGGAATGCTGGTGCGCTCTTACCGCACCGTTTCACCCTTACCACCGAAGGTGGCGGTCTGTTTTCTGTGGCACTGTCCCGCGAGTCACCTCGGATTGCCGTTAGCAATCACCCTGCTCTGTGAAGTCCGGACTTTCCTCGAGCCGTATCGCTACGGCCCGCGGTCGCCCGGCCAACTCGTCCGCTCTATAAAGGTAATACTGAGGCATGCCGCAGGTACCGCCAGCCCGCTACCTGCTCCGAGCGAAGGACCTGGTCGACTCCCGCTACGCCGAGGACATCACCGTCGACGACCTGGCAGCGGCGGCCGGCCTGTCCCGGGCACACTTCAGCCGGATGTTCACCAGGACGTTCGGTGAATCGCCGCGAGCCTATCTGCAGACCCGTCGCCTGGAGCGGGCGGCGGCGCTGCTCCGGTACACCGACAGGTCGGTGGCTGACGTCTGCGCGATGGTCGGGCTGGCCAGCGTCGGCTCCTTCACGACCAGCTTCGCCCGGGTGTACGGCATGACGCCGGCGGCGTACCGCGCGAGCATGCCGCCTGCGGTCATCTATGCGCGGGTGCCGAGCTGCATCCTGCAGCGGGACACCCGGCCGCCTGCCGACAGCAGAGTCAAGACAGCACACGGGGAGAAGACGGGCGGCGACGGGCGCCCGTAGCGTCGGGCGCATGATCAAAATCGCCAGCGCCCAACTTTGGGTGCACGACCAGGAAGTTGCACTGAACTACTGGACCGAGAAGGTCGGTATGGAAGTCCGCCAGGACACCTCGCTGCCGGAACTCGGCGGTTTCCGTTGGCTGACCGTCGGTCCGCCGGGACAGGACGATGTGTCCATCGTCCTGATGGCGGTACCGGGCCCACCGGTGATGGACGAGACCACGAAATCGGAAGTGCTCAACGTCGTTGCCAAGGGCTTCGCAGGCACCGTGTTCCTGACGACCCCGGACTGCCAGGCCAGCTACGACAAGCTGAAGGCGCGCGGCGTCGAGTTCACCGAAGAGCCGCACCAGATGCCGTACGGCATCGACTGCGGCTTCCGTGATCCATCGGGCAACAGCATCCGTCTCACCCAGCTGACCGACATCACGGCCTCGCGCTAGAACGGTGGCCGGTGAGGGGCAGGAAGATGGTGTCGACGATTTCCTCGATGGCCTCTTCGCTGAGCGGATGCAGCGTCATCAGAACCTCGTACCGGAACAGGTCGCCTAGCAGCCGTGCGATGCGTTCGGACACCTGGCGCGGCGGGATTTCCCCGCGGGCGATGGCGCGTTGAATCGCGGCGTCCATGAGCGAGTCGCGGCCCCCTTGGATCACCGCAGCCAGGTCAGCGAGGCTGGTGCCGGTAGCGCGGTAGAAGTCGCCTAGGTGGGTGAACGTCACCGCGCAGGCTGCCGGTATCCGGTGGTGTGACGGGGTCCTTGCCCACCGGGTGCACGATCGCCGCGTGCACGAGCTCTTGCTTGCCGGGCCAGCCCAAAGCATCGTGGGAGTCGACTGGAAGTCGGCTGTGGGCTCTGAGCCAGCGCGTGATCGACGGGTTGCGTCCAGCCCCGAAGGGCCAGTTCGTTTACCGCGATGTCATCGCCGGGGCAACAGCCGCGCCTTCGCAGCCATCGCAATACACCGGGAGGCGCTAGAAGGGTCGGGGTTCGTAGGTGGCGGCGAGCCAGGCCTCGTATTGTCGGCGTTCCTGGGCGATGCGTGGCTGGTTGATGCGCCGTTCGGCGTCGATGCGGTCGTCTTGTTCTTGGTAGCGGGTGCGTTTGCGGCGCGGCATCATCAGGCCGCGGGCCTGGGTGGGCATGGTGGTGAGTTTGCGGATGGTGGCGTCGCCGGTGGGGGTGGCCAATATCGGGAAGAACAGCGCCCCGCCGGGCTTGGTGGTGTAAGTGCGCCCAGACGGCGAGGTCCAGGTGATGGTTCCGTCGGGCAGTTGTTTGTCGGCCCAGCCGCCGGCGCCGGTGTAGAACGTTTTGAGCAAGTGATGTTACCGACTGGCCGAAGTACATTTTGGGACTAGCGCCATCCGTTATCGCGTCCCACCCGTCCCAGGCCGGGTGGGTTTCGCGACGAAACCACCAACTCAGCCATCGCAGTCAACCGAGCGCCCGAGATAGGCCATGAGCCGGGTAGTCGGCGTCGCCTCCTCGGGCACAGGTTGGGCTGGCCCGAACCCACCTGGACGCCGCAGCAACTGATCCGGCAGCGATTCGACCAACTCACGGCAGAACGTCAGCAGGTCCTCAGGCAATTCGACCAGCTGGCCCTGGGAGCGGTACACGTCCCAGGTGTGCAGGGCCAGGTCGGATACGGGGAAGGTCAGCGCCCGCTGCAGTGGGACGTCGCCCTCCGGCGATGCCCGCATCGTGTTCAGGTCCGCGCTGGGCAGGGCGACTTGCAACCGAGCCGCCAACTCGCGAAGCCGTGCAGCTGCGTCGTCGAATTTCCAGTCGGCCGGTTGGGAGGGTCCCTTCCAGACTTCCCCACCTTCGATCAACGTCACGATCTTCGCGGCGCTGCCGGTGACGTGACCCACGAGATCGCGAATACTCCAGCCCCAAGGTTGGATGGTTGGTCCCAACTCTCCGCCGGAATCTGCCCTACCGCCACGATGAGCAGGCCCAGCGCCTCGGTGGCCATCATGCCGATCCGTGAGGTCGCATCGTTCATAACCGCATAGTAAGTAGCAGCTCAGGCACCCTGATTCCCCGCGCATAGGAGTCGGCAATCCCAGGGGATACAGCCTCCACAGATGCCCGTGCTGTCCGGCCGCTGCTCGTCGGCCCAGCCACCAAGGCCGGTTTGGAAAATTTTCTGCAGGTGATGACACCGACTTGAGAAAGAACACTCCAAAAAACGGCTTGTTGGCCGGGATCAGAGTCTCCACATGCCAGCGGGGGGAGCCGTAGTGTATTCACAATCCTTACCGCCGCTGGATTGGAGAGCGCCGTGAGCGACGACCTGGCCCGCAAGAAGTTCACCGAGCTCAAGGAGCGCGCCGGACAGCGTCTTGTGACCGGTCCACACCGTGTACTCATCCCTGACGCCGACCTCGACGAGTTCTGGGCCACGCTGGAACCTGCGACCATCGACTTCATGATCGGTGAATGGATAGGTGGCGAATTCGACACCGGCCACCGGGAAAACGGAACGTTGGCCCTCATCAACTGGTTCGGCAAGACCTTCAATTCGGCCACCGACGCGAAGCCTCTGGTCTGCTTGGACGCTGACGGCAACAAGTACTCGAACACCGAGAACGGCGAAGGCAGCCTATGGATGGAGGAATTTCGCGGCGAGGTCACCGCGACGATGGTGTTCGACGGGCAGCCCGTTCACGACCATTTCAAGAAGATCGACGACAACGCCGTGATGGGCATCATGGACGGCAAGAACGCCCTCGACAATGGCCGCTACGCATACTTCTATCTCGAACGGGTCTAGTCCGGCCTAGATGGGCAACGTCGGGCAGTTTGCTTCGCGTTCGGCCCAAACGTGTTCGGTAAATGCTGACATCGACTGGCTCAAGTACGTTCTAAGGATCAGCGCTAGGGCGGGCCTTCCGTGATTTCCTGCCGCCGCGGTTTGCGGAGTGGCATCATTTGCTGGTGAGCCAGGACGATCCCGAGAAGCGCATAACCGATCTTGAACGTCAGCTTGCTGAGCAGAAGCGTGGTGCAGATCTGCCACTGGCCGGCTCTGACCGCGCGCAGCCTGGCTTGGCGTCGAATTCTGATCCGGCTCAACGCCGTTTCGTGGCACGCATCATCCCGAATGCCAGGCAGAACCTCATCACATGGGGGTTGTTGTCCGCGGGGGCCGTGGTGCTTCTCGTGGGTGGCGCCACTCTTACCTTGGCCACTCCTACGAACCCGGCGCTCATCCCGATCGTGATGCTGGTGGGGCTTGTCGCCCTGGTAGCCCTGGCTCTCCTGGCTCTCCGCCGGCTGTGGGCGAAGAAGGTCGTCATTTGCGTCACGGCCGAGGGCCTGACTGTCGATCAGCGGCCAGATCATGTTTTTCGTTCCGGGATGCAGAGCTGGGTCAATGGAGAGGCCTGCGGCCGCGCGGGCCTGAATTGGCGGGCAGGGCGCTTTGCCTGGCATGTGGCCCGCACCGCTTTGTTCTCGGCGCTACCGATCGGCTCGTTGCCAGCCGACTACCACTCGAAGGCCCGCAGGTCGAGTATGGACATCTCGACGCGCTGACCTCGCCGCAGCTTTTCGATGAGCTTCTCGCCATCCTGGGCCACCGGAGCCCGTGAACGCTGCGTCGCATACAGGAAGCTGTCGCGGCAAGCTCGCGCCGATGCCGGCGCTAGAAGGGTGGGGGTTCGTAGGTGGCGGCGAGCCAGGCCTCGTATTGTCGGCGTTGGTCGGCGATGCGTGTCTGGTTGATGCGCCGTTCGGCGTCGATGCGGCCGTCTTGTTCTTGGTAGCGGGTGCGTTTGCGCCGCGGCATCATCAGGCCGCGGGCCTGAGTGGGCATGGTGGTGAGTTTGCGGATGGTGGCGTCGCCGGTGGGGGTGGCCAATACCGGGAAGAACAGCGCCCCGCCGGGCTTGGTGGTGTAGGTCCGCCCGGACGGCGAGGTCTAGGTGATGGTTCCGTCGGGGGCCTGTTTGTCGGCCCAGCCGCCGGCGCCGGTGTAGAAGGTTTTGAGCAAGTGATGGTATCGACTTCGCGAAGAACACTCTAGCCGCGAGGCGCGCCGACCAGTCGTCTGGCGGGCGGCCGCAAACGGCCCGGCTAAGAGACCCTTGTCAAGGTAAATGGGAACGACCCGTATGACTTCGGAGGATCGCCACAAACTCCGACCGTCGTCCACGTGCGCGCGTCGCCGCTGAGGGTGTCTAGGCCCCACTGATAGCTGATATTGCCCGGAGCACTGCTGCCATCGCTACACGACACAGTGTCCGGCACGTCATGCAGTGTCAGGATCCAGAACGGCGTGTTGGCGGCGATGTTTGCATCACCACCGAAGCCAGCCCTACCGGATACCGGAGGGGCATCGATGTGGCTGCAGGGGTAGGCCAGACCACAGGACGTGGCATGCCACGGACGCGTGACACCCGCCGGTGAAGGTGTAGTCACCTTCAAATGTCGGGTTAGCCCAAGCCGGCGCCGCGAGTGCGACGACGGCGACACCAGCGAACATGACTGAGCCGAGCCCCCGGGTAATCGTCATGACGCCCTCCATTCAACGCGCGTCCCCCCAGCACACTTATAGCAGCATGCTCACGGCGAAAGCCCAGGTTTAGCAATAGACGATCGAACCGCAATCCTTGCTGACGGGTGAATTGTTCATCCTGACCGAACTCTTTGATCTGGGCGCCCCCTCTTCGCTCAGCTGCCCGCCGCCTGCTCGCGTCTGAGCCGCCAACGTTGCAGATCGTTCAAACGGTCTCGGCCGGTGGTGTTATCGATTTGAGAAAGAACACTCAAACCCCCGCCCCACGTCTGTGCAGTTAGTCGGGCCGCGACCAATACCGCGCCAACGGAGAACAGGTCGTGTCGTCGGCACCGGGCACTCGAGGAACGTTTTGTGTGATAGATGACTCAGAGCGCCGAACACGATGGGAGGCCACCATGCCCTTCACCCTTGATCCCGAGCTGGCCGCGATGGCCGGACCGAATGGGCTCGGTTCGGTATGGGATCTGCCGCGGGGCGACGCGATCGCGCTGCGGAACAACATCAACACAACCATGCAGATGGTTGACGCCGCGGAACCCAGCTCACCCGACGTCAACACGGCGAATTTCACCGTGCCCGTCGAAGGTGGGGAGATCCTCGCCCGCTGGTATACCAAGGAGTCCTCGGTTCCGGGCTCGGCGGTCGTGTATTACCACGGCGGCGGGATGGTGGGCGGATCGGTCGATGCGTTCGATCGCATGGTCGCGAAATATGTAGAGAGCACGGGGGTTCCGTTCCTCTCCGTCGATTATCGTCTGGCCCCGGAGTATCCCGGCACTATCCTTGTTGGGGACGGCCGCGCCGCTTTGGCGTGGCTTGTGAAGCGCGCCGAAGACTTCGCTGTGGACTCGGCGCGCATCGCGCTCATGGGTGAAAGCGGGGGCGGCGGTGTCGCCGCGGGCGTGGCTATCGCAGCGCGCGACGCGGGAATTGCTGTGGCGAAACAACTTTTGATCTACCCGATGCTGGACGACCGCACCGTCGATCCCGACCCAGAATTAGAGGGGTTGGCGTCATGGTCGTACGACAACAACTTCACCGGATGGAACGCCGTGTTGGGTGAATGCCGCGGAACGGCGGACGTGCCCGCTCGCGCAGCACCGGCGCGGCTGACAGATTTCGCAGGACTTGCTCCCGCCTTCATCGACGTGGGAGAACTCGACATCTATCGTGACGAGTGCATTCTCTACGCCCGGAATCTTTCGCTCGCGGGGGTGTCGACAGAACTGTACGTCCGGCCCGGCGTGCCGCACGGTTTCGATCGCATCAATATCGAAATAGCCAGGCGCTCATGGGCGGACCGGTATCGCGCGATTCAGGCGTTATGAACGGCCTCCGCGGCGACGGCGATCCGCCAACGTTCTGATCGCCGGATCGAACGTTGTCAACAGAGCGCAGCTGGCGAGCGTCCGCGATTTACTTCCCGGGCGGCTTCGTTGGTGGGACGATTTTGGAACGCCAGCTGCCTGATGCGCGAGCAATCCCTAGCCCCGAAGGGCCAGTTCGTTTACCGCGATGTCATCGCCGGGGCAACAGCCGCGCCTGCGCAGCCATCGCAATACACCGGGAGGCGCTAGAAGGGTGGGGGTTCGTAGGTGGCGGCGAGCCAGGCCTCGTATTGTCGGCGTTCCTGGGCGATGCGTGTCTGGTTGATGCGCCGTTCGGCGTCGATGCGGTCGTCTGTTCTTGGTAGCGGGTGCGTTTGCGGCGCGGCATCATCAGGCCGCGGGCCTGGGTGGGCATGGTGGTGAGTTTCCGGATGGTGGCGTCGCCGGTGGGGGTGGCCAATATCGGGAAGAACAGGGCCCCGCCGGGCTTGGTGGTGTAAGTGCGCCCAGACGACGAGGTCCAGGTGATGGTTCCGTCGGGCAGTTGTTTGTCGGCCCAGCCGCCGGCGCCGGTGTAGAAGGTTTTCAGCAGGTGATGGTAGCGATTGGCTGAAGTACATTTCACCACCATCTCGGCGACTCCACCTCTGACCGGACCCCGTGAATTGGTCCACGGCAAAAGAGAGTCGTCAACGGGTATCGCAATCAGAATAATGGGCTTACATGATGACCGCCTACAGCCCGCAAGTCGTGGTGTCTCGAATCTGACGAGACGAGACCGATCAGATCCTGCTGACCAAGTGGCGCGACTTGGGTGCTTGGTGCGTGAACGAGAAGGGTTTGGAGGTGGAGCCTCAGCCAGTGTCTGCTTCATCGGCGTCGAGCTTGCGCTTGATGACCTTGCCGGTCGGGTTGCGCGGTAGCTCCGCGACGAAGCGAACGTCGCGTGGCACCTTGAACCGCGCCAGTCGTTGCCGCACATGGTCTTTGACGTCTTGGTGGGTCAGTGTGGCACTGGGCTTGAGCACGATGAAGCTGCGCAGTCGCTGTCCGTATTCCTCGTCGGTCACCGCGATGACCGCCGCCTCACAGATGCCGGGATGGGCGGCCAGCGCCTCCTCGATCTCGGCCGGGAACACGTTCTCTCCGCCGGAAACAATCATGTCGTCAGCTCGGCCGTCGATGAACAGCCTGCCCTCAGTGTCGAAGTGGCCGATGTCGCCGGTGGCGAGCAACCCGTCGATGGATTCTTTGCCGCCCCCGCCTGTGTATCCGTCGAAGGTGATGGCGTTGCCGACGAAGATGCGGCCGGGCGCGCCGGTCTGGACGGGCCGGCCATCATCGTCGTACAGCTTGACGACCGTGCCGGGCACCACTTGCCCGACGCAGTCGGGCTCGACCACCAGATCGACCGGCGTGGCAAGCGTGGCGTAGGCGACCTCGGTGGAGCCGTACATGTTGTAGATGATCGGGCCGAAGATCTTCATCGCCTCGGTGCACAACGTGCCGCCAAGCTGTGACCCGGCGACAAACACGATTCGCAGCGCCGAAAGATCTTTGTCTGAAAAAGCCTGCGGGCCAAAGTCGATCAGCCGGCGCAGCATGATGGGCACCGCGATCATCGCCGTCGCGCGATGCTTCGACAGGCTCGTCAGGGTCTGTTCTGCGTCAAAGCGGCGGCGCACGACCAATGTCGTGCCGAGCAGCAGGCCCAGCATGAGATGACCGAAGCCCAGCGCATGAAAAAGCGGCACGCAGCACTCGGTAACCCCGCCCGCCCGAAATGGTGCTTTGCTCAGCAACCCTCCGGCCGGCAGCAGGGACCGCGGCTCGGAACGGGGGGCGCCTTTGGGTGTTCCGGTGGTTCCGCTAGTCAAGATGACCAGTCGGGACTTGGCATCCGAGCGGGGAGGCGGCGATGAATCGCCCTGCTGGATCAGCGTGTCGAGGCTGTCCGGGGTCGGCACGTCGGTCCATGCGGTGAAACGTCCCACCCGCAACGCGATGCCGGCCACCGCATGCTCGTATTCGGCGTCGTGGATGAGCAGGTCGGCGCCTTCACGTGCCAGCACGTCGCGCAGTTGCTCTGCGCCAAAGTCGGTGTTGAGCAGTACGATCCGCACCCCGCTTTTCGCGGCGGCGAACAGCGCTTCAACAAAGCCCCGATGGTTGCGGGCCATGATCGCCACCCGGTCATCGGGCCGCAGGCCGCGGTCGCGCCACGCATTGGCCAGCGCATTGGAGCGCGAGTTCAATTCGGCGAAGCTCAGCGCGCCGCGCTCATCGATTAATGCGGTCCGATCACCGAAGCGCAGGGCCGCCGTGTGCACCGCCGCGCCGGTCGGGCCGTAGGCGCGCATGCCCTGCGACAGCTCGGATAATCGGCGCAGCGGCATCGGCCACAGCGCACCGGCACGGCCGAGCTGATACAGCGCCCAGGTTTCCTCCTTGGCGTGGGACAGTGCACCGGCAAGGCGCTCGGCGGTAGAGCGGTGCGGCGTCAGCGGCGTATGCGTCACTGGACCGGAGGTGGGGCGGTTGTGGCGCCGGTGTAGTCGACCTGCCAGTGCTTGATCCCGTTGAGCCAGCCTGATCGCAGCCGCTCGGGCGGCGATATCGGCTTCAGATCCGGCATGTTGTCGGCGATGGCGTTGAAGATGAGATTGATCGTCATCCGGGCAAGGTTGGCGCCCAGACAGTAATGCGCACCGCTGCCACCGAAACCGACGTGGGGATTAGGGTCACGCAAGATGTCGAACCTGTAGGGGTCGTCGAAGACCTCGTCGTCAAAGTTGGCCGACCGGTAAAACAGCACAAGCCGTTGGCCCTTGCGGATATTCACACCGGAAAGTTCGGTGTCCTTTAGCGCGGTGCGCTGAAAGGCAGTGATCGGTGTGGCCCAGCGCACGATTTCATCCGCGGCGCTTTCGGGACGTGACCGCTTGTACAGCTCCCATTGTTGGGGAAAATCCGTGAACGCCATCATGCCCTGGGTAATGGAGTGGCGCGTGGTGTCGTTTCCGGCCACGGCGAGCGTGAGGACAAAGAAACCGAACTCAGCGTCAGACAACTTCTCGCCGTCAATGTTGGCTTTGATCAGCGTGGAGACGATGTCGTCGCTGGGATTGTTCGTTCTGAGGTCGGCCAGCTGCATGGCGTAGGTCAGCACCTGCACCGACGACGCCTGCCCGTCGATGTCAGCGTATTCGGGGTCTTCGCTGCCGGTCATTTCGTTGCACCAGCGGAACAGGTTCTTGCGGTCGTTCAACGGCACATCGAGCAGACCCGCGATGGCCTGCAGCGGCAGCTCACACGACACCTGCTCAACGAAATCTCCGCGGCCGTGTGCCGCCGCGTTCTGCACGATGCGCTGCGCGCGCTCGTTCAGTTCAGCACGCAGGCGATCGACGGCGCGTGGCGTGAAGCCATGCGAGATGATCCTGCGCAGCCGGCTGTGATGCGGCGCGTCGATATTGAGTATCGACGCACGCGCCGCATCGATGTTCTCCCGCTGCACGTCGTCGGGATATCGCGGCAGGGCGGTGTTCTCGTGGGTGGAAAACACGTCACTGCGCAGCGATACGTCCTTGACGTCTTTGTGTTTCGTCACCACCCAGAAGCCACCGTCGTTGAATCCGCCCTTGCCGATGGGCTGCTCGTTCCACCAAATCGGTGCAATGCGGCGCAACTCGGCCAGCTCATCGACGGGCAACCGCTCGGCGTAGATGTCGGGGTTCGTGAAATCAAAACCCACGGGAAAATTGGGTGACGGCACGTGACTACTCCTCGGGTCGGGCCACCAACACTTCAGCGCCCACGGGTTCGCGAACGCGTGGAACTAACGGCGAAAAATAGTTCCGCGGAACATCGCTTTCCTCCATGTATTGGGCCGTTGCTGAACGTGGGAACCAGGCGGGTCGTCCACACTTTGTTACTGGCTCACGTTGAAGTCGGCGAGCAGCGAATCGATGGTGACTTCGGCGACCACGTTCATCTGCGCGTCATAGATTTCGTAGAGAAGGTCGCTCGGCGAATCTGGCCGCGCGCCGAAGTACACCACCCCGCCGTCGTCACCGCCGCGCTCCAGGTGGGGCTTTTGATCGTTTGCCGTCAGCGCGTAGTCACCAGCGCGTCGGAAGCGGTGATTGGTGAGCGCACCGTCGGCTTCCACGTCCCACAGGTGCTGCTCGCCTTCCAAAACGATGACGCTGGTGACCGCGGCGTGGCGGTGGATCGGGCAATGGCCATCGTCGCCCTGCCAGCGCACGATCATGTCAAGGGTGCCGACAACGCGGTCATAACCCAGCACCGTGTAATCATGATGAATCTTGTGTCTGGACCCCGGCCGCCCGGTCACTTCCTTCCACCGGTAGCGCGACGAGTCGAACGTGCCATTGATCATCAAGACCTCCCCATCGGCAGGTACTTCTCCCGCCGAGCGCCAAGGTCAGCCCTGAACGGACCCTTCAAAGTCATATGGCCCTCCATCACGGGACCGCCAGGCCGTGTCGCACCAGCTTCAGGTACGCGTCGACGATGTCGTCCTCGGCGCCCGCCTCATCGACCAAGTCCTCGAGGAAGCGGCGCGCCCCGACAAGAAAATGGGCCTGTGCGGCGATCTCCATTTCATCCATCGCTCGCACCGAGCCGTCAGCGATTCCTTCTCGTAACCGCTCAGAGAGCAGCTGTACCCACGCGTGGATGCCCTGCCGGTACAACTCTGGCTCAACGAACTTCAGCTCATCCACTAACCGGATATGAGCGGGGTTCTGCCGAACATAGGCCACGTAAGCCAGCAGCTCCGCACGGTGGCGCGCGAAGAAATTACCGGTCTGTTGGGCGTCCACCGCGGCCAAACGCGCGGCGAAATCAGTCATCAGCCGACGAATCATCGCCCGCAGCAGCTCGGCCCGCGAGCCGAAGTGATAATGCAAATTACCCGCCGCGGTGTTCGCCCGCGCCGCAATCCCGGCCACCGAGGCCCGATGCAAACCACGCTCACTGGCCTCCGCCAGCGCCGCATCCAAGATGATCGCCCGGGTGCGGTGGCGTTTGGCATACCCAACATCCCCAACATTGCTACTGGACAAGCCACCCGACACCATGACCGAATACTGGACCAATATTCAAAATGTTGCAAGAACACCTTCGTCTGGTTCGCCCACCTGCACTGTCAACTGTTCTCAGATCCATGAGACACCCTCCGATGCGGCCCTTCGCCTGCCCGTATTCCCTGGTCGCGGTGTCTCGTATCTTGTCTCACAGCTTGTGTCTCGGATCTGGGCCGTCGGGCGGTCGTGAGATGAATCCTTAGCGGTGGGTGCAGCTGGCGGCGTAGCGGGCCGGCGGTAGGTAGCCGAGGGCGGAGTGTCGGCGGTGATGGTTGTAGTCGTGTTTCCAGTCGCCGATGACCACGCGGGCCTGGGTCAGTGACCAGAAGCTGTTGATGTTTAGGCATTCGTCGCGGACTCGGGAGTTAAATGATTCGACGTAGCCGTTTCGCCAGGGCTGCCCGGGCGGGATGAAGTGCAGGCCCACGTGCTCGCCGGCCCATTCGGCCATCGCCGCACAGGCTAATTCGGGGCCGTTGTCGCACCGCAACACAGTGGGATAGCTGCTGCGGTCAGCGGCGAGCCGGTCGAGTTCGACGATGAGGTCCTCGCCAGTGATCGACCGCTCGACCATGCCACCTAGGCATTCGCGGGTGTGCTCGTCGACGATGGACACTATCTTGATCGGTCGCCCGTCGGTGGTGGCGTCGAACTGGAAATCCGCCGCCCATACCCGGTCGGGTGCATCGGCGGTCACGGTGTCGGGTGCGGTTGACGCGCCGTGGCGTTTTCGGCGCCGCCTCTGCGGCACCCGCAGCCCTTCTTCACGCCAGAGTCGTTGGATCTTCTTGTGATTCACATGCCAGCCCTCACCGCGGGCATCGTGATAGGCGGGCCGAAATCCACGGCGCGGATGATCCTTGGCGTAGGCGCGCAGCCAGCCCCGCAAGGCCGCATCGGGGTCGGCCGGTGTGGTCGCGGTGGGCTGGTGTCGTTGGGTGGCGCGGTGCTGCCCGGTGACGCGGCAGGCGAACCGTTCACTGACCCCCAGCACCCGCTGGAGGTGGTGTACGGCCGCCCGCCGGCATTCCGGGCCTAGAAGTTTCCCCGTGCGATCTCCTTGAGCGCAGCTTTCTCTAGTTCGGCATCAGCAAGCAGCCGCTTGAGTGTGCAGTTCTCGCGTTCGAGGTCTTTGAGCCGTTTGGCGTCATCAGCTTTCAGGCCCCCGAACTGGTTGCGCCAACGGTGATACGTCGCCTCTGCAACCCCCAGCTCCCGGCACACGGCCGCCGTGTCCTTGCCCTCGGCCAGCAGCCGATCGGCCGTCACCAACTTGCGCACAACCTGCTCCGGGGTGTGCCGCTTCCTCGTCGCCATGATCTCATCGAGCCCTTCCTGCCCACGTCGTGGGCCGCAAGACTCTCACACGCCCTGGCTCAACTGACCGGGGTCAGGCCACCTCCCCGTGTCGGTTGGCGGCGCCGCACTGTGGGCGCGAACGAAATGGGCCAGCGCATCTTTGATTAGCTACGGTATCCCCAACGACCGCGGTATGCGCCGCTATCATGATCAAGTTCGGTTTGCCCAAACAAATCCGCTGTCGCCGAAGATGGCCTATTGTCAGCAACCATGAAGCGCGGCGTGACCATGACCATGACAACGTTGACGGGCGCGGTCATTGCCGCAATGCTCGGCACAGACATCGCACACGCAGACCGCGTACCAAAAGTCGGTAATACATGCCGCGGGTCCGGCGACAGCAGTGGGGCAATGGCCGGTTCGCAAACGTTCACCCCACAGGGCGAGGTCCTACTGTGCCCGACGGGTGACCCAGTAGCTGTATGGACGCACCTTGACGACATTCAACGGCCCGCGGAAGTCTGGTACACGTATGGGCCGCCGGCAACGTTGACGGCCAACGATGTCACCCCGGGCAGCCATTGGATCGGTTTCGGCGGTAACGATTGCAGCGCGGTACAAACATCCACCGCCGGAGGGCCACCCGTGGTAAAGCCGATCCAAGCCGGTGCTCCGTTCACGGACTTCTTCCTGCTGCCGGACCTGGCAACTTTGAAGCTCACAGGCTCGTGTCAGTGGCGCACGGCGGGGTCGTCACCTTACGGGCCGTAGTGCATTATTGCCGCATGGTCCCGTAGACAGGTGGGCGGCTAGACGCTCATGCTGCTGAGCAAGCGATGATATCGATTTGAGAAAGAACACTCTATTACTCACCTTGCTGCGGATTAACGCTTAGTGGGACGCGCGTCTCTCGGCGAGCCGCCCAAAGTGCGCCGTCGTCGCCTCAAAAGTCTTCCGCACTGTTCCCCCCAGTAGTCGTGCCGCGATCGAAGCCAACGGGCCGGTAAAGACGGTGCGCTGTGTAATCAATGTGCCCGAGTCAGTGGGCTCGATGAGATGATCGATGGTCTCGGTCAATCCGGGCCCTCTCGCCACTCCCGTCCACAACATCGGCGCTTCTAGTCGGGTGACGGTCAATCTCAGCGGCGGATGGCCCTTTACCCGCATCGTGATCTTCGCCCCCAGCGCGAACGGGCCGTCGATCTTGGTTGCGTCCCAACGCCGGTGTAAATGGCGACTGACTTCGGTTCCTTGGCGGCCATGTTAGGCGACGGCGCCGACAGTTTCCGGTGTCTGGGCTGGGGTGTCGGTTTTGGTGCGCTGCAGTGGTGTTGGCGGGTCGAGCAGTTGGTGGCGTAGGTCGGCCAGTAGTCGGGTGCCGGTCGGTGTCATGGCCATGCCGCGCCAGCCGCGGGAGGCGCGGTCGAGGACGGCCCAGACGAGGTTGAGGCAAGATGTCTCGCCAGGTAGCCGGCCGATCACCTTCACCCGTCGGCGGGTCTCGCCGAAGGTGCGTTCGATGAAGTTGGAGTGCCGGATTCGGCGGTGGTGCTCGACGGGGAAACGCAGGTAGCTGGTCAGCTGGTCGCGATCGGTGAGCAGGCACCTGACGGCGGCCGGGAACGCTCGGCCGTACTGGGCGGCGAAGGCGTCGATGCGCTGCTGGACAGCGGCGACCAGCTTCGGCCCGGGCGTCAGGCCGGCGGCGATCAGATCGTCGGTGTCGAAGATCGCCCAGTAGGCGTCGCGCAGCTCGCGCTGCGCCTCGGCGGGCACCTTGGCTAGTAGGTTGCGGCAGCGGTGAATCAGACAGCGTTGCCGCAGCGAGCGGGGCAGCGCGGTCTCGGCGGCGTTGATCAGCCCGGCCGCGCCGTCGGAGATGACCAGCAGCGGCGAGCGCAGCCCACGGCCGAGAAGCTCATCGAGGAAGTCACCCCACGCGTCGGTGGACTCGCTGCCCCCGGCGGCCAGGGCGACGAACACCGGCGCCCCGTCGGTGGTGATGCCCCATGCGGCCAGCACCGGCTCGGCCCGAGCGCCGGGGTGCATCTTGAACATCGACGCGTCCAAGAACAGGTAGTCCAACTCCAGGTCGTCCAGGCGCCGCGCCGACCAGGCGGTGAACTCCTCGCCGATCGCCTGGCAGACCCGCGAGACCGTCGACTTGGACAGCGCCGCCTCCGAACCCAGCGCATCGGCCAAAGTGTTCTCCACATCCCGGGTCGACAGGCCACGCACGAACCCGGCGATCACCAACGACTCCAACGCATTGGACTTGGTGACGCCCTTGCCGAACAGCTGCGAGGCGAACGCCTCGGTCGTGCCACGCAGCTTGGGCCGTGCCACCGTCACCGGTCCGGCGGTGGTCTTGATCGTCGACTCGCAGAAGCCGTTTCGGCTGCCCGCGCGGGCATCTGGACACTCGGCGGCCCGCTGGTAGCGGGCCCGGCCCAAGAACACCTCGACCTCGGCCTCTACCGCGGTCTGGATGATCAACCGGGCACCCAGGCGAGCGACATCTTCGATAACCTCCGACAGATCACGCGACCCGTCGAATAAGGCGTCGATCTCGCCACGGATCTTCTCGGTGGGTGATACTCGTACTGACACGGGCGTAGTCCTTCCTTCGTTGAGTTGGTAGCTCTTGAAGGAACCTACGTCCGTCGTCATTTACACCGCGGCTGGGACACGACCGTCGATCTTGGCCATCACAATGACATCACCTGGCCATTCGGCGGGGTTCGTCCACACCGCCCATACATCCTCGGCGCTCGCCGAGGAGTGGGACGACCCGCCGAACGGGCCTTTCGCCTCACCCATGTCGGTCATCTTCCCTCGCTTCGCACTGCCGCTGCGTAAAAAGGGGGAAACCGGAGCAGTCAGCGACTGGCTAAAGAACGCTTTAGTGAGCATCTCGCAAGACACCGAAGTTCGACCCGTTGCTCGGCTTACACTGCCGCCATGTTCCCGGAGACGCGCTATGGCGTTGAACGAGCACTTGCGGGTCGCCTACAACTGAACCACACCCGCTGCTCCGTCAGTGCGGTTCACGATGGTCTGCGTCTTCGATCGATCGAGATAGGTCAAGTCCAGGGACGTGGTGTACGAGGTCGTCTGTGATTCTTCGACGTTGTGGTTCAGGCTGTTAGTGCCGCTGGTGTGACCTCCTGTTCTGCCGGTGCGCTGTGGTCGGCCCGTGATTTGCTGAGGACGTCCAGGCCCAGGTAGCGCCGGGATTCGGCCCATTCGTCGTGCTGTTCTGCCAGGACAGCGCCGACCAGGCGGATCAGCGCGTTGCGGTCGGGGAAGATGCCGACGACGTCGGTGCGGCGTCGGATCTCCTTGTTGAGTCGCTCCTGGGGGTTATTCGACCAGATCTGGCGCCAGATCTGTTTGGGGAACGCGGTGAACGCCAGTAGGTCCGCACGGGCTGATTCGAGGTGATCGGCGACCTTGGGTAGCTTGTCGGACAGCGCGTTGATAATCCGATCATATTGTGCTTCAACGGAATCAGAGTCTGGTTGGTCGTAGACCGAGTGCAACAGGGTCCGCACCCACGGCCATGAGCTCTTGGGTGTGACGGCCATCAGATTGGTCGCGTAGTGGGTGCGGCAGCGCTGCCAGGCCGCCCCGGGCAAGGTGGCGCCGATGGCGGCCAACAGCCCGGCGTGGGCATCGGAGGTGACCAGTTTGACCCCGGACAGCCCGCGGGCGGTCAGCGACCGCAGGAAGGTCAACCAGCCGGCGCCGTCCTCGGCGGTGGTGACGTCGATGCCCAGTATTTCGCGGTAGCCCTCGGCGTTGACCCCGACCGCGATCAGGGCGTGCACGTTGACCACCCGGCCGGCCTCGCGGACCTTCAACACCAGCGCGTCGGCGGCCACGAACGTATACGGGCCGGCATCCAGGGGTCGGGTGCGGAACGCCTCGACGGCGGTGTCGAGTTCCTTGGCCATCACCGACACCTGCGACTTCGACAGGCTGGTGATGCCCAGGGTTCCGACGAGCTTGTCCATCCGCCGGGTCGACACCCCGAGCAGGTAGCAGGTCGCCACCACCGTGGTCAGTGCCCGCTCAGCACGTTTGCGGCGTTCCAGCAGCCAGTCCGGGAAGTAGGAGCCCTGTCGCAGCTTGGGGATCGCCAAATCCAATGTCCCTGTGCGGGTGTCGAATTCGCGGTGCCGATAGCCGTTGCGCTGATTGGTGCGCTCGGTGCTGCGTTCGCCATACCCGGCGCCGCACAGCGCGTCGGCCTCGGCACCCATCAGGGTGTGGATGAACATGGTCAACAGCTCGCGTAGTACGTCGGGGTGAGTGGTGGTGAGTCGATCCGCCAGCACGGTCGGCCAGTCGATATCGTGGGCAGTGGTCATCGCGTGTATTCCTTTGCTCGAGTGACTTTGACGGGTCTCTCGAAGAATCACGCGATGACCTTCATTCATCCGGCTACGACACGCCGGTACCGCTCATCAGGTCCGACTCGTACACCACTCTGCTGGACGCAACCTCGAGATAGTCAGGAAGCTCCGTTATTCGAGTGCAAGTTCGATGGTGACAATGAGCCAACCCAGGAAAGCGTTCGTGAGCCCGAACAGGATCGTCCCGCGTTTCGAGGACCCACTTCGGTGCGCCGCAAGAATAGCGAAGATGAAGAGCAGCACAACGTTGACGTTCAACACGATGGTCTCGTAGCCAGCAACCATGCTGCCATCTGGATTCCGGTGATCGTGGTTCCAATGAAATATCGCCGCACAGACCAGAAGCAACACCGTGGGGAAACTGGCGAAAGTGCGCGGCGAATCTTCCACGAGGCCAACCCAAAGGCTGCGAACGTAGGCTCTCACGTTGCCATAGCTGCGGGTCGATAGATGGGTCGCGTAGGCGTCGATCACCGTAGTCAGCGTCGCACCGACGAGGATCCACAACGCTTCGTTCAGTGGCTTGCCCCCCTCTTGGGCCGCGAGCAGCAGGGTTGCAAGGAACGTGCCTTTTATGAGCTTCTTGAGGACATTCTCGGTCGACCACACGAGCCGCACCCTAAAGCTACGGCGTTGCTACGCCCGGCAACTCGGCTACACCGCGAGCTGATCGTTTTCGGAATGAGGCGAGCCGGTAACTCAGCTGCTCATTGTGTGCCAGGTTGTAAGCATCGGGCATCGTTAGTCGACAATCAAGCGCCTTGAGCCGCTCCTGAAACCGGCACAGCAGCTTCAGGTTCGACGGATGAGTCAGACCGCCCAGCTGATAGGGCACGGTGTGGTCGATGTCGCAGAACTCGGCGGGCTGCTCGCAGCCCGGGAACCGGCAGGTCAGATCGCGGCACCGAACGAACTCGGCCAACGCCGCCGACGGCCGATACCCCGGCTCCGCCGGGGTCGCGGGGTTCGGGATGGCCAACGGCTTCACCTTGGACGTCGCCGCCAGGGTTTGCACCGCGCCGACCGGCAGCGGCCCGAACCCGGGCACACAGCCCGGCGTCACCCCGGTGCCCTCAACGGTGGACTGCTCGGCCAGCACATGAATGACCATGTTGTGGCCGGCGGGCCGGTGCGCCGCGCTGCAGTCAGCCGACCCGCACTCACATCTCAGTTCGCTCAGCCCGGCCGCCAACGCCCCCAACGCATCCGCACGCCGCTGCCTGCGGCTACGCGGATCATCGCGGCACACACCGTCGGCCAACGCATCGAGCCGCCGTTCCAACGCCGCCCCGTCGGTGGCACGCAACTGGGCATCCACCACCGCCACCCCCGAATCGGTCGGCCAAATCCCCACATAACGGTCCTCCACCTGCCGATGCGGATACCGCCGCCCGGCCGGATCAAGACGCTCAACCCACCAATCGATGCGCTCCTCAAGCTTGGGCCCCGACAACCGCAACCACTTAGGCGCGCACCTGGCCAACGCCACATCCAACTTGCCCATCAACACCGGCTCGGTGACCAGACACACCCGGTTCACCATCGCGATCACCATCCGCATATCCACGGCACCCGCCCTGAACACCCGCATCAGCTGCGGCAGCTTCTCGCGCAGATGGATCGCATACCGCAACTGGCCCCGAGCACGACCCCGACTGATATGCAGCTCAGCCGAAATCTCGGCCACAACGTTCTCATGGCCATCAATGGCCCAATTGATCCGGTCGGTCTCATCCTCAGGCGCCCGCCGCGCATACAGCTCACCCATCGCCGCCAACCGCCGCGCACACGCCGCGTTCTCCTGCCGCGCCGCCACCCCAATCGCCGCCACCACCGCCGCGTCATCAAGTGACTCGAACATACGTTCGATATTACCCGGGGCGACCCGCGTTGAATCGCCTTTTATGCGCGCGAAGTGGGTATTCGTTGCCTCATTCAAAATGCGCGCGTGCGGCGTGCCTACCTGAGGGATCAGCGCTGGTCTCGGTAGGCCCAGACGATGGGGTTGACGTTGGCCGAGCGCAGAGCTGTGACCGAGATGACCGCGATCCGCTACGTGGTGGCCGATAGGCCAGCCAAAAGCAGGATTCTGGACGAGTTGTGCGCCAACACCGGTTGGCACCGTAACCATGCCCGCAAGGCGCTCAGGGCGGCGCTGCAACCCAAGGTGGTGGCACCGAGGCGAAGTCCGCGGCCACCCATATACGGGCCGAATGTCATTGCTGCACTGACGGCGTGCTGGCTGGTGCTGGGGATGCCGGCCGGCAAGAGGCTGGCGCCGATGTTGACCGAACTCGTGGCCGTGTTGCGGCAGTTCGGGGAGCTGGCCATCGACGATGACACCGCAGCACTCTTAGTGTCGATGTCGGCGGCCACCATTGATCGTCGCCTAGCAGGTGAACGGGCCAATCGCCAGCTCAAAGGGCGTCGCGCCACCAAGCCGGGGTCGCTGCTGAGAAGTCAGATCCCGGTCCGCACCTGGGCGGACTGGGACGACGCGAAGCCGGGTTTTGTTGAGATCGACTTGGTCTCCCACGACGGCGGAAACACCATCGGGCCGTTCGCATTCACCCTCACGGTCACCGATATCGCCACGGGATGGACCGAGAACCGCTCCGTGCCTACCAAGGAGGCCAAGTGCGTCCTGGCTGCCCTAGAGAGCATCGCCAACAAGATGCCGTTCCCGATCCTGGGGGTGGACTCTGACAACGGAGCCGAGTTCATCAACGTCTATCTGTTCCTGTGGTGCAGGAACCGTAAGATCACCTTCACCCGCGCGCGGCCGACCAACAAGAACGACGGCTGCCACGTCGAGCAGAAAAACTGGGCAGTGGTCCGCACCCTGGTCGGCTACCACCGCTACGACACCGCCCCAGAAATGTTGCTACTCAACGAAATCTGGCAGCTGCAGTCCCAGTTGACCAACTACTTCTACCCGCAGCAGAAACTAGTATTCAAGGTCCGCGACGGCGCCAAGGTGACCAAGAAATACGACACTGCGACCACCCCATTCCGCCGCGCGATCGATCACCCAACCATGACCGAAGACCGCATAGCGTCCATGGCCCGAACCCACGCTTTGATCAACCCCGCCGCCACTCAGCGTCAGATCCAGGCCCTGACCGCACAGCTCCTCAAGATGACCACCAGCAAGTCCGAACCCGCCAGCAGGGCCCGCATCCCCAAGCGCGCACAATCACATGAGGCAACGAACCCACCCTCGCGCGCATCTTGACGTGAGGCAACACGACCGACACGTGCCGAAGGAGCCGGCTAGCCTGTTGCGCGACTGTTGAAAGCGTTCTCGATAATCACGTGAACCAGTCCGAAGTCGTCGATGTGCACCGCGTAGGCCTGCACAGGTGCCCCACCGTTGGCGGACTCCTGCCCCGTTGTCAGGTCGTATGTGTAGTTGTGCAGCGGGCAGATCACCACCCGGTCGTCGGCGATTCCGTCCGACAACGGTCCACCCCGATGCGGACACACCGCGTCCACGGCACGCACCGAACCGTCGCGCAGCCGGAAGACCGCGATCTGATGGCCATCGATGGCGAACGCGCGGCCCTCCCCTACCGGGATGTCATCGACGCGTCCGAGGCTGATATCACTCATCGCACGGGCACCTGCGGCAACGGAATCAGCGGAAGCGAGGTCCGGAATTGACCCGCCTCGACGGGTTTCCGGCCCTCCAACCACGGGTCACGATAGGAGTCGACAGACTTCTGCATCCGTGCGTCGAGACCGGCTGCGATGCCGTCGGTGTCGTCGACCACCACCGCGCGAATCTTCTCGATGCCGGTCCGCGGCACCCAGTCATAGCTGCGTTCAAGCCAATTGGCGTCTTCGCGGTAGTACTGCAGGAACCGTCCGGTCAAAGTGATGACGGCCTCGGGACTGTCGACAATCGCCAGCAGGTCGCCTTTGCGGACATGAGAGCCTGCGGCACCGCCGACGTAGATCTCCCACCGACCACCCTCGACCGCGACGACGCCGAGGTCTTTGCACAACGCTTCGGCGCAGTTGCGGGGACAGCCGGTGACGGCAAGCTTCATCTTGGCCGGGCTCGGGAGACCCTGATAGCGTTCTTCGATGGCAATGCCCAGCGCTGTCGAATCTCCCACACCGTAGCGGCAGAAGTCGCTTCCCACACAGGTTTTCACCGTGCGGAAGCTCTTGCCGTATGCATAACCTGACGGCATGTCCAGATCGGCCCACACGGCCGGCAGGTCTTCCTTACGCACACCGAGCAGGTCGATGCGCTGGCCGCCGGTGAGTTTGATCATCGGTATCTGGTACTTGTCGGCGACATCCGCGATCTTGCGCAGCTGGTCGGAATTGGTGACCCCGCCCTTCATTTGAGGGACGACCGAGAAGGTGCCATCGCGCTGGATGTTCGCATGCACCCTGTCATTGATGAACCGGCCGTCGCGTTCGTCGACGAACTCGTCGCCCCACATCATGTGCAGCAGCGACGACAACGCCATCTTCGATCCCGCGTGCTCGCGCCCGTCGGGCGCGAGCGCCGAGAACACCGAAGACACCGATTGCAGATTGAGTGCCCGGATGTGTTCCATCAATTCGCTCTTGGGGTAAGGAATTCCGGGGACATACCAGCTCGCCGACGGGTCTTCCTGCACGGCGCCGCCGGCGGCCCACTCGACGATCTGAGCGACCAACTCCTTGCAGGATCCGCACCCCTTCCCGGCACGCGTCGCGGCCATCACGCCGGCAACGGAATTCTGACCGCCGCGGACAGCCTGCACGATCGTCGCCTTCTTGACGCCATTGCAGTTGCACACCTGGGAGTCGTCGGATAGTTCGGCGGCGCCGACAGCGACCTCAGGGGTGCCGATGTCGAACATCAGCGAGATGCGTTCGTCCGGCAGCGGAAGCCCGCGGTCGAAGGCCTGCATCAGGAATGCGACCTTGCTGACATCGCCCACCAGCGTGGCGCCGACGAGTTTGTTGTCGCGAACCACGACGGTCTTGTACACACCGTGTTTGGGTTCGCTGTATTGCACGAACTCGTCGTCGTCCCGTTCCGGGGCCTTCAATCCCATCGCAGCGACATCGACGCCGGCCACCTTGAGCTTGGTGGCCATCCGTGACCCGTGATAGGCCGCGCCCGGGTTAACAGCTGTGAGGCAGTCGGCCAACACCGCTGCCTGTTCCCACAGTGGCGCCACCAACCCATAGACCTGGCCGCGGTGCTGGACACATTCACCGACCGCGTAGATGTCGTCGTCATCGATGGACCGCATCTGGTCATCGACCACGACCGCGCGTTCGACGGTCAGGCCAGCCCGCTGGGCCAGGCCCACGTTGGGCCGGATTCCCGCGGCCAGCACCAGCACGTCGCAGGACAGCTGTTCGCCGTCGGAGAACTCGACGCCGCTGAGCAACCCGTTGTCGCTCAGTACTCTTGTCGTTCGCTTCTCGGTGTGCACGCCGATTCCGAGTGCCTCCACCGAACGACGCAGGATGCCGCCCGCGTTGGGGTCAAGCTGGGCGTTCATCAGGGTTGACGTCGCGTGCACGACATCGACCTCGAGCCCCCGGTTCTGCAGACCACGCGCCGCCTCCAAGCCAAGCAGCCCGCCGCCAACGATCACAGCCTTGGTCTTGTCGCGTGCGAAATCGATCATCGCCTGGCAGTCATCGAGGCTGCGGAAGCCGAAAATCCCTGGCGTGAGGGTCTTGTCGTCTTGCCACATGCCCTCCATCGGCGGAAAGAACGACCGGCTGCCGGTCGCGAGGACGAGCTTGTCGTACTTCACGACGGTGCCGTCGTCCGCATGCACCAGGTGCGCAAACCGGTCGATGCGCACCACCCGTACCCCGGCACGCAGATCGATGTTGTTGTCGGCGTACCAATCCACGGGGTTGAGAAAGATCTCCGACGTGTCGTCGGCACCAGCCAGAACATTCGACAGCAGGATGCGGTTGTAGTTGCCGTATGGTTCATCGCCGAACACCGTCATCGTGAAACGCTCGCCGCCACCGCGGGACAGGATCTCCTCCATCGCCCGCGCACCGGCCATCCCGTTGCCGACCACCACCAACGTCGGCATCAGATTTCCACCATGCCCAGGTCGACGACGACGGTGCCGCTGACATCGGCGGGGGCGGCGATGTAAAGCTCCAGCACGGTGTCGGCGAGCAGGTCTTCGACCACTCGCAACGAGACGTGCGTGGCACCCTTGGCGGCGATCGGGAAGTACCGCATCGGCACGCCGTCACGCATCAGGACGACCGTGATCATGTCGTCGGTGGAGTTGCCGCCGCGAAAGTAGACGGGCTGGGTCACCGATCCCGGGGGGACCACATATCGCGCCGACGAATCGAGTAGGAACGGATCGTCAAAACCCTTGCCGTCAAACGTGAAAAAACCCTGCAGGAAACGAGGGACACTGCTGTCATTCATCGTGAACACCTTCCTTGACTGGCCCGGGATCGGCGGCTCGTTCGACGGCGACCGCACAAACCTTGAACTCCGGCATGCGTGAATGCTGGTCCAGCGCCGGGTTTGTCAACCGATTGACGCTGCAGGCCCCGCCCCAGTGGAACGGCGCGAACACAGTGTCGGCGCGGATGCCTTCCACCACCTGCACCGTCATGATGGCGTCGCCGCGTCGAGTCCGGAGACGCACCTTGTCACCGTTGGCTGCGCCGACCCGGCTGGCCAGTGTGCGGTGCATCTGCGCCACCGGTTCCGGTTCAGATTGGGTCAGTGATGCGACGCGGCGAGTCTGAGTGCCCGACTGATACTGCCTGAGGGTCCGGCCGGTGGTCAGGTAGTACGGGAACTGGTCGTCGGGGAGTTCAGCCGCGCCGCGTTGTTCTACGGGATGAAAATGGGCGCGCCGGTCCGCGGTGGGGAAATCGACGGTGAACAGCCTGGGGGTGCCCGGATGCAGTGGCGACGGGCATGGCCAGAAAACGCCGTCCCCGTCGTCAATCCGCTGGTAGCTGATGCCGGAGTAGTCGGCCTTCCCACCGCGACTGGCCCGCCCCAGTTCCTCGAACACCTCGCCGGGATCGGGCGAGAACCCGCAGGCACCGAGCCGTTTCGCGAGGTCGGCCATCACCTCGAGATCCGTGCGCACGTCCATGGGCGGGGCCAGCGCGGCGCGGCGCCTGATCACCCGGCCCTCAAGGTTGGTCATAGTGCCCGACTCCTCCGCCCACTGCGCGGTGGGCAGCACCACGTGCGCCAGCGCGGCGGTCTCGGACAGGAAGATGTCGGAGACCACCAAGAACTCGAGTTGCTCCAACCTGTCAGTGATGTGCAATGCGTTAGGCGCTGACACCACGATGTTGGAGGCCATCACCCACAGCGCGCGAACGCCGCCGTCACTGCCGATGGCATCGAGCATTTCGTACGCCGACAAGCCCGGGGACGGCAGATCGGCGGGATCAACACCCCAGACCGCGGCGACGTGGGCACGCGCCACAGGGTCGTCCAGCTTGCGATAACCCGGCAGCTGGTCGGCTTTCTGGCCGTGTTCACGGCCGCCCTGCCCGTTGCCCTGGCCGGTGATGGTCGCGAAGCCGGAGTACGGGCGACCCGGAAGGCCCAGAGCGAGCGCGAGATTGATGAACGCGTGCACGGTCTCGGTGCCCGAATGGTGTTGCTCGGCGCCGCGCGCAGTAATGATCATCGCCCGTTTCGCGCCGGCCAACAGTCTCGCGGCGCCGACGATGTCGGCTTCGGGAACACCGGTGATGCGCTCGACCCGGTCGGGCCAGTACAGCCGCACCGCACGCCGCACCGCCTCGAAACCGGTGGTGCGCTCAGCGATGTAGTCGGTATCGATGAGCCCTTCTCGCACGGCGACATTGAGCATGCCGTTGGCCAGCGCCAGGTCGGTACCGGGAACGGGCTGAAGGTGCAGATCCGCGGTTTTGGCAGTAGCGGTGAGACGCGGGTCCACCACGACGTGTTTGGCACCGTGGGCTCGTCCGGTGTCGAAGAACTGCATTGCGGGCGGCGCGGTATCGGCCAGGTTGCTGCCGACCATGAGAATGACATCGGTCTCGGCCACATCCGCCAGCGGAAACGGCATGCCCCGGTCGATCCCGAAGCTGCGGACCGACGCAGCGGCCGCCGACGACATGCAAAACCGGCCGTTGTAGTCGATCGCCGCGGTGCGCAAGGCGACCCGGGCGAACTTCCCCAATTGGTAGGCCTTCTCGTTCGTCAGGCCGCCGCCGCCGAAACACCCGACGATGTTGGGGCCATGCGATTCCTGAAGCCTGCGGAACGTTGTCGCGATGCGGTCGAGTGCCTCATCCCAGGTAACCGGACGCAACGGGAGCTCCCGGCTGTCGCGCATCAGGGGGCCGGTCAGCCGCTGAGGATGGGCGAGCAATTCCGCCGCGGCCCACCCCTTCGCGCACAGGCCACCACGGTTCGTCGGGAAATCCTCCTGGGCGGTCAACGCGAGACCCTCCGGCGACACGTCAAGCGTGATCCCGCACTGCAGCGAGCAGTACGGACAATGCGTATCGACACTCGGCATCGAACACCCCTCTAGGGCGCCAAGGTAAGTGCGCGATGTTTCTGGGTCGTTGCAGCAGCTTGTCGCTGGGACTACGGGGTCATCACATCGACGGCGGGTTCACAAAGATGTCGTTGAGCGTGACGGACCGCAGCTTGCGGTCCCGGATCAAGTCAACGAAGTGGCCGTAGACGTGCGTCACGGGCGGGTGATTCAGATGGCCGATCACCACTGTCTGCGGGGTAAAGAATCTGTCGGCGGCCTTGACGATGGAGTCCTCGCTGACGAGGTCGTAATCGCCAAGGTCCCCGGACCACAGCGTTGTCACCGTGTAGCCGAGCCCGGCGGAGATAGCATCGACTGTCGAGTTGTGGGCACCGTACGGCGGCCGCAAGTACGGCCTCGCATCGGTGCCATATGTCTGTTTCAGAAAATCGTCATTGCGGCTAATTTCATCCATCGCCTGCTTGACCGACAAAGTGGTCAAATCGGGATGCGAAAACGTGTGGTTGCCCAATTGGATCTGCCCGGAATCCACCAATGGTCGGAGAAGGTCCTTATTGTCCGTCCACGAGTGGTTACGACCGTTCACGAAGTAGGTGAAGCGAAGACCGGTGTCCTTCGCGAATTGGGTGTACATACGCACCACGTCGGTGTCGACGCCATCGTCGAGCGTCAGTGCCAGCGAGTCACCGTTGCCCGGCAGACTCCACAGTGTTCCCCTGCCAGGCAGGGTGATTCGGGCCTCCGGGGCCGGCGGCGGCAACAGGCCGGGCAGCCGGAAAGCCGCCGGCGGCGGGGGCGCTTTGGCCGCCGCGAGCACGGGTGAAGCCAGGTCGACCTGGCTGCGGGCCAGGCCGACACCAGAAACGATGGCGACGGCAAGGCCGGCCATGAGTTTGCGCCGATTCAGGTCTGACACCCGAGCTCCGTCAGCAATAGGGTGGCGACACGGTTCACAGGCGCGAACCGTACCAGCGGCTAAGCCGAAATCCGGGTTCCCACGCGGGAATGACGGCGTTTCGATTTCGTCACGCATTGTTGTGAGAACGTGGTTGCGTGCATGACGACATCGACCTGACGGACCTGGACCGGTTCGCCAGCGGCTTTCCTCATCACGTGTTCGACGAGCTGCGGCAGGAGTCGCCGGTGTGGTTTCACCCGCCGACCGTGCACACCCCCGGCGGCGAAGGGTTCTGGGTGCTCAGCCGCTACGCCGACATCGTGAACGCCGCCGCCGATGCGGCCGCCTACTCCTCGGAGACCGGCGGCGACCGCGACGCCGGCGGCACGACGCTGGAGGACATGGCACGGGAATGGGCGATCGGGGTGCTGCTGAACATGATGGACGACCCCCGGCACGGCAAGTTCCGGCGCTTGTTGACGCCGAGCGTGGCGCCGAGAACGCTGGCCGCGATCGAAGAGGGCCTTCGAGGGCGAGCGGCTCGGGTCGTCGACGCGGCGCTGGCCAGGGCCGACTGCGACTTTCTCGTCGACGTCGCCGCCGAGTTGCCGCTGCAAGCGGTCGCGCAACTGGTCGGGGTGCCTCAGGAAGACCGTCACCAATTGCTGAACTGGGCCAACGTGACGCTCGATTACGAAGACCGCGAGGTCGGCGAGGCCACCGCGCGCACGCAGCAGGCGTCAGCGGAGATGTTCGCGTACGGGACGACGCTGCTCGAGCTGAAGCGTCGCGAACCCGCCGAGGATCTGCTGTCGGTGGTCTCGCACGGCCTCATCGACGGTGAGCCACTTACCGACATGGAACAGCACATGTTCTTCAGCCTCATCATCGCTGCCGGCAGCGAAACCACCCGCAATTCCATCGCACTCGGCATGCTCGCGCTCACCGAACGCCCCAACGCCCTCGACAATCTCCGCGACGACCGGTCGCTGCTGCCGAATGCGGTGGAAGAGGTCCTCCGCTGGGCGTCATCGACGCCGTACAACCGACGCACCGCGACGAGAGACGTCGAGATCGGTGGGCAGCAGATCAGGGCCGGCGACAAGGTGACACTGTGGTGGGCGTCGGCCAACCGCGACGAGGCGGTGTTCACCGACCCGTACACCTTCGATATCGCCCGGAACCCGAACCCTCACTTGGCCTTCGGCCGCGGCACTCACTTCTGCCTCGGCGCGGCGCTGGCACGGATGGAGATCCGCGTCGTGCTTGACGCGCTGCTCGACAAGGTCGGGCACATATCACTTTCAGGACCGGTGGAGTACGTCCGAAGCAACAAGCACGCCGGGGTGCGTCACATGCCGGTGCACCTGGCGCCGCGCTAGGGATGCCTTAACGGAGGCAGTTATTTCTTCCCGTTATTGGTCCTGAGACGCACGATTGAGACATCACGACGCACTTCCGGTTTCTTCGGGGTTGCGTTCGGCAGCACCATCGTGCCGGCTTCGGAGTCGGGCGGCTCGGCTTGCTTCTGGGGCTCTGGAGCTTGTTCTTTGGGCTCTGGACGGGACACGTCTTTGCCCAAGATGGTCTCGATCTCGGTGGCGATCGGATAGGTGACATCGGTGCGGCCGCGCAGTGTCCGCAGCAGGTCACGGATGTCCTCCAAGACGATGTCGTCATCCTCGTCGTGCAGCGCGTTGCGCAACTCGAACAGTATTTGCGCCTGAGCGGGCGGGGTGAGCATTGCCGGGTCGTGGAGCGATGCGCCGAGTCGCTGCAGGTACTCGAAGGGGATCGGTGGCGGATCAGGCAGCGGGTCGGGCAGCTCGTTCTGGTGGGCCGCGTATTCGTTCAGCGCCCCCATCAGCGCGAATCCGGTCGCCGCCGTCGGGTGCCGGTAGTCGATCAGTTGCCTGCTGAAAATCGGATCGGCCCGGTAGCTGGATACCTCGTCGATCTGCACCGGCAAGATCGGTAACCCGAGGGCTTGGGCGTAGCCCAGCTCAGCCCGGCACGGCTTGGAGTACAGAGAGTTCTTCGAAAGCGCAAATATGAAGACCGTGCAGGTGCGGATCTCATTGAGGATCTCCGTCCACCACGCATCGCCGCCACCAAGGTCCTCGTCCATCCAGACCTGAACCCGCGCCCCGTGAAGGCCAGCGACCATCGACCTAACCGCGGCTTCGTCACGCCGCGAGTAGCTGATGAACACCTTCATGGCCCGAAGCATACGGCCAGCGGCCCTGGTCTATACCGAGTTCGGCGCCCGACGGAACCATTCACAAGTAACTGGCAGGTCGGCCATAGCCGTCCCGGAAAAGACCAGGGGTGTACTGAAAGCCCTACTGCAAATACGCCGTCTGGTTCACCAACCGGACCGACGCCTTGCCGTCGGGGTAGAACTCGGCGATCGACAGTGACGCCAAGTCCAGATGTAGCCGGTAAAGGATGTTGGGCCCAGCGTCCAGCGCCTGTTGGAGCACCGTCTTGATCGGTGTCACATGCGAGACCACGAGCACTGTCGCGCCGGAGTACCCGGCGACGATTCGATCGCGAGCGCGCCGCACCCGGTCCGCAACGCTGGCAAAGCTCTCCCCGCCAGGCGGCGCGATGCTGGTGTCGCGCAACCAATTTCCGTGCAGCTCTGGATCCCGCTCGGCGGCCTCGGCGAATGTCAAGCCTTCCCACGCACCGAAGTCTGTTTCGATCAGGTCATCGTCGACTGCGACGTCGAGACCCAGCGCCTTGGCGGCCGCGGTGGCGGTGTCGTAGGCGCGCTGCAGCGGTGAGGTGATCACCGCTGCGATGCCGCCCCGCCGGGCAACGTACTCGGCAGCAGCCTCGGCTTGACGGCGGCCCAGGTCGGTCAGCACCGGGTTCCCGCGACCCGAGTACCGTCGCTGCACCGAAAGCTCTGTCTGGCCGTGGCGCAACAGCAGCAGCCGGGTCGGCGCCCCCTGGGCTCCGGTCCACCCCGGCGGCGACGGGGCCACCTCGGCTGCCGCGGCATCCATGGCCTCGTTCGCGAGACGGTCGGCGTGCGAATTCTCTTCCCGCGGTATCCATCTAAACGAGACACGGTCAAAGCCCGACGCGAGTCGTCGCGCCTCTCGATGCAGCTCGGCGAGGTCCGGATGTTTAACCTTCCAGCGGCCGGACACCTGCTCGGCCACGAGCCTGGAGTCCAGCCGGGCGTCGACCTCCGTGGCGCCCAGTCTCGCCGCCTCGGTGAGACCGGCGATCAGCGCGCGATACTCGGCGACATTATTGGTGGCCGTACCGATCGCCGCTTTCACCTCGGCCAGAACCGTCGAGTGATCCTCCGACCACACCACCGACCCGAGTCCCGCCGGACCCGGGTTGCCGCGCGAACCGCCGTCGGATTCGACAATCACCTTCATGTGACCCTCAACAGGATTGCTCGGCACTCCGGGCACCGCAGCACGTCGTCGTCGGCGGCAGCGGAGATACGGGCCAGCTCTCCCCTGTCAAGTTCGATCCGGCATGCCCCGCAACGCTTCCCCTGCAGCAATCCCGCGCCCACGCCGGCCGACGACCGCTGACGTTCGTAAAGCTCGGCGAGCTCGGAATCCACTGCCGCCATCAGTTGTGTGCGCCGCTCGACGCGATCCTCGCTGGCGGTGTCGATTTCGGCCAGCGCCTCGTCACGCGCCTGTTGGACGGAGGCGAGCTCAGCCTGAAGGCTGTCGATGCTGGTGAGCTCACGGGTCTGGTTGATTTGCAACTCCTCGCGCTGCTCCATCACCTCCAACAGCGAATCCTCCAGGCTGCTCTGGCGCCGCTGCAGTGTGTCCAGCTCGTGCTGTAAATCGCTCAGCTGCTTGGCATCTGGCGTCCCCGACTGCAGCAGAGAGCGGTCGCGGTCCTCGCGCTTCCGCACTGCGTCGATCTCGGACTCGAAGCGGGTCACCTGTGCCTGCAGATCCTCCAGCGCCAGCTGCAGTGTGGCGACCCGATCGTTGGCGGTGCGGTGTTGCGCCTGTACCTCGTCGTACCGCTGGAATTCGGGCAGATGCGCGCGCCGGTGCGCCATGCGCGCCAGCTCGGCGTCGATCTCGACCACCTCGGCCAGCGAGCGTTGTTGGTCCACAGCGGCTTTCATCAGGTCACGTCCTCAATGTTCCACGGGTCGGTGCGGATATCGGAGACCCGCACCGTCAGCGATGGACCGAACTGGTTGAGTAACACGTCGGCCGCCTGGGCGCACCATGGGAATTCACTCGCCCAGTGCGCGACGTCGATCAGCGCGACGTCGGACGCGCGCCGGTGCTCGTCGGCGGGGTGGTGACGCAGGTCGGCGGTGACGTACGCGTCGACATCGGCGGCGGCGACCACGTCGAGCAGCGAATCGCCCGCTCCGCCACACACCGCCACGCGTGACACCTGCCAGTCCGGGTCGCCGGCCGCGCGGACTCCCCAAGAGGTGGCGGGCAGCGCGCGGTGTACCCGAGAAACGAATTCGCGCAACGATTCCGGCGATGGCAATGCACCCACCCGGCCCAGACCCAGGTCGCCGGGCAGCGGCGCCAGCGCGAACACGTCGAAAGCCGGCTCCTCGTACGGATGCGCGCCGCGCATCGCGGTGAGGACCGACGCCCGGCCGCCCGCCGGCGCGATGACCTCCACGCGGTCCTCGGTTACCCGTTCGACGGATCCGACGCTGCCGATAGCCGGTACGGCGCCCTCGTGCGGCAGAAACTGACCGGTGCCCGTTGCACTCCAACTGCACTGTGAATAGTCGCCGATCTGACCGGCGCCCGCTTCGAACATCGCGGCCCGCACCGCGTCAGCGTTCTCCGGCGGCACGAACACCACCCACTTGTCGAGGGCGGGCCCGTCGGCCAGCGGGGACAGCGCCCCGTCCACTTCGATGCCGATTACCTCGGCGAGGGCATCGGACACGCCCGGCGACGCCGAGTCCGCGTTGGTGTGGGCGGTGTACAGCGCCCGCCCAGATCGAATCAGGCTGTGCAGCAACGCACCCTTCGGCGTGCTCGCCGCGACCGTGTCGACACCGCGAAGCAGCAATGGGTGATGTGCGAGCAGAAGTCCACCGTTGGGCACCTCCGCGGCAACGGCCACTGTGGCGTCGACGGCGACCACGACGTCGTTGACATAATCACCCGGGTCCCCACATACGAGGCCGACTGAGTCCCACGATTGCGCCAGCCGCGGCGGGTACGCCTGCTCCAAAGCGTCGATGATGTCGCGCAGTAGCACGCTCACGACAGGATCTCCGCAAGCGCCGCCACCAGCGCCGGCCACTCCGGCCGCACCGCGGCCCGCAGGTAGTGCCCATCGAGCCCCACGAACGTGTCGCACCTGCGCACGGCGATTCCCTTAGCAGACAGACGCTTTCGCATTAGCTGGGCGTCCGGGACTTCGAACAGAACGAACGGCGCCGAGCCGTCGACCACCTGAACACCCGCCCGCTTGAGCGCATCGACCATCTCCGCGCGCGTGATCGCGAGGTGCGTCGCCTGCTCTCGGGCGGCGGCCACGGCGTCGGGCTGGTTGCACGCGGTCAGCGCCTCCAGTTGCAGCGCGCCGAGCGGCCAGTGCGGACGGGTGGCGGTGAACCGGCGCAGCACCTGTGCAGCACCGAGCGCGTAGCCGACCCGAAGGCCCGGCAGCGACCACGTCTTGGTGAGGCTGCGCAACACCATCACGTCCGGCAGCGACTCAGCTGCCAGCGACTCCGGCTCGCCGGGGATCGCGTCGGCGAACGCCTCATCGACGACCACCAGCCGGCCCGGCCTGCGCAGCCGGAGGATGTCGTCGCGGGGATGCAGCACCGACGTCGGGTTGGTCGGATTTCCGACCACCACCAGGTCGGCCGCGTCGGGTACCGCGCAGGTGCCGATCCCGAACGGAGGCGCAAGCACCTCGTGGTGGACGGCGGTGCCGGCGGCCGTCAACGCTGCCTCGGCCTCGGTGAACGACGGCGCGATCACGACCGCCAGCCGGGGCCGAAGGTTCGCCAAGAGCGAAAACCCCTCTGTCGCGCCGGCCAGCAGCAGGATGTCCTCCTCGTCGCGGCCGTGGCGGGCGGCGATGGCCGCCGTTGCCCTGTGCTCGTCGGCGCGACTCGGGTATCGACCCAGGTCGGCTAGGCGAGCTGCCAGCCTGTCGACCAGCCACTGCGGCGGGTGCGGGTCGCGGACGTTGACGGCAAAATCGAGCATTCCGGGCATCGCCGCCTGGTCCCCGTGGTAGCGGGCGGCCGCGCGAACTGTCACAGGGGACAATGTACGGGTGACCGCACGGCCGCAGTTGGTGATCTTCGACCTGGACGGCACGCTGACCGACTCGGCGCGGGGCATTGTGTCGAGCTTTCGCCATGCGCTGGCCGAAATCGGTGAGCCGATGCCCGACGATCCGGACTTGGCGGGCCTCGTCGTCGGGCCGCCGATGCATCAGACGCTGCGCGGCATGGGCCTCGGCGAGAAGGCCGACACCGCAATCGCCGCCTACCGCGCCGACTACACCGCCCGCGGATGGGTGCTCAATGAGGTGTTCGACGAGATTCCGGAGCTGTTGGCCGATCTGCGCGCGGCCGGAGTGCGGCTGGCGGTCGCCACCTCCAAGTCGGAGCCGGTTGCGAAGAAGATCCTTGGGCACTTCGGCCTCGACCGGCATTTCGAGGTGATCGGCGGCGCGAGTCCCGACGGGGTCCGCGCGACCAAGGCCGACGTCGTCGCGCACGTTTTGTCCCAACTGGATCCGCTGCCCGAGCACATCTTGATGGTCGGTGATCGAGCCCATGACGTGGACGGCGCGTCGCACCACGGCATCGACACCGTGGTGGTCGAGTGGGGGTATGGCGGAAGCGATTTCGACGGCCCGGCGGTCGAACGACCGCTAAGGCACGTCTCGACGGTGGCGGCACTGCGTGAGGTGCTCGGTGTCTGATTCGCTGCATGTGACGTTCGTCTGCACCGGCAACATCTGCCGGTCGCCGATGGCCGAGAAGATGTTCGCCCACCAGATCCGCGAGCGCGGCCTCGATTCCCGCGTACGCGTGACGAGTGCCGGCACCGGCGACTGGCATGTCGGGTCCGGGGTAGACGACCGCGCCCATCGAGTGCTGCGCGACCATGGCTACCCCACCACACACCGCGCGGCGCAGCTCGACAATGACCATCTGAGCGCGGACCTCGTTGTCGCGCTGAGTCGCAACCACGTGCGAATGCTCGCCCATCTTGGCGTGCCCCATGATCGGATCAGGCTGCTGCGGTCCTTCGACCCGCGATCGGGTGCACATGCGCCGGACGTCGAAGATCCGTACTACGGCGCCCACGCCGAGTTCGAGGAAACCTTCGACGTGATCGAGGCGTCACTGCCGGGGCTACACGAATGGGTGGACGAGCAGCTCGCGGCCCGCGGCCGGGCGAGCTGATGCGGCGCTGGGCCTTTCTGTTCCGGCCGGGCTGGCTGGCGCTCGCGCTCGTCGTCGTGGCGTTCGCCTACCTGTGTTTCACTGTGCTCGCGCCGTGGCAGCTCGGCAAGAACACGCGAACTTCACGGGAGAACAACCAAATCGCCACTTCGCTGACCGCTGACCCGGTGCCGGTGACTTCGCTCCTGTCGCAGTCGGATTCCGCCCAGTGGCGGCGGGTCACGGCGACCGGGCACTACGTCGCCGGGGCTACCGTGCTGGCGCGGCTGCGGGTGGTGGACGGCGAGCCGGCGTTCGAGGTGCTGACGCCGTTCGTCGTCGACGGCGGACCGACCGTCCTTGTCGACCGCGGGTACCTCAGACCGCTGGAGGGCTCGCGGGTGCCGCCCATTCCGCCGCCGCCGTCGACGCGTGTCACGATCACGGCGCGGCTGCGGGATTCCGAGCCGCGCCCCGACGGCAAGAATCCGATCACCGAAGACGGTATGACGCAGGTCTATTCGATCAACACGCCGCAGGTCGGTGAACTGACCGGAACCCGACTGGCCGACTCCTACCTGGAGCTTGTGGAGAGCCAGCCGGGCGGTCTGGGGGTGTTGCCGCTGCCCCACCTCGATGCGGGGCCGTACCTGTCGTATGGGATCCAGTGGATCGCGTTCGGGATTGTCGCGCCGATCGGCCTGGGGTACTTCGCGTATACCGAGATCCAGCACCGGCGCCGCGACGACAAGGCTGTGCAGCCGGCCGAACCCGTCACGGTCGAGCAGAAGCTCGCCGACCGCTACGGCCGCAGGCACTGACCCAGGCGATCGCCAGAGCCGCGGCTGCGGTCTGCACCATGCTCGACAGCGTGACCGCACGGCTCAGATCGGCGACGTGCGGCGGCGGCCCGTCGCCAAGGCTCGGACGAATCTCGACGCCGTGCCGATAGCGGGTCGGGCCGCCAAGGCGGACACCGAGCGCGCCTGCGAATGCGGCCTCCACCACGCCTGCGTTCGGGCTGGGATGCCGTGCGGCGTCGCGCCGCCACGCTCGCAGCGCACCCGTCGGTGATCCGGCGACAAGCGGGGCACACACGACTACCAGCGCGGCTGTCACCCGCGCCGGCACAAAGTTGGCGAGATCATCCAATCGCGCCGCAGCCCAACCAAACCGGGCGTAGCGGGGCGAGCGGTAGCCGACCATCGCATCGAGCGTGTTGATCGCTCGATAGGCCAGCGCCCCGGGGACACCGCCGACCGCTGCCCAGAACAGCGGGGCGACCTGTGCGTCGGAAGTGTTCTCCGCCAAGGACTCCAGCGCCGCGCGGGCCAGTCCGTCGCCGTCGAGCGCGTCGGGATCGCGGCCGCACAGCGATGGCAGAAGGCGCCGGGCCGCGCCGATGTCCTCGGTGGCCAACCGTTCGGAAATGTCGGAGACGGTTCGCAACAGCGACGTGCCGCCCAGCGCCGACCACGTCGCCGCGGCGAGCACCGTGGTTCTGGCCGGGAAACCGAAACGGACCGCGATCCGTTCGACGGCAACACCGAGAACTGTCACGACACCCAGCAGGACACCGGTGTGCGCGACGCCGGCGAGACGCGCGTCGCGATAGATTCTGCGCTCCAGAGCGCCGGCCACGGCGCCGAACGCGGCCACCGGGTGACCGCGTCGCGGATCGGCGAACACCAGATCGGCCAGCCAGCCGGCCAACAAACCGACGGCCCGGGATCTGGTCGCAAACACCCCGGCAGCGTCTCACATCATGTTCTACTGCCTCTATGAAGCGGTCTCCCAGGCGACTCGCAGATTTGCTGAATCCTGCGGCGATGTTGCTACCCGCGGCCAACGTGATCATGCAGTTGTCGGCACCGCCGGTCGGGTACGGGGTGGTGGAGAGCCCGGTCGATTCCGGCAATGTGTACAAGCACCCGTTCAAGCGGGCCCGGACGACGGGCACCTACCTGGCCGCCGCCACCGTCGGCACCGACAACGACCGCGAGGTCATCCGCAAGGCGATTGACACCGTGCATGCACGGGTTCGCTCAACACCGCAGAGCCCGGTGTCCTACAACGCATTTGACCCGAGGTTGCAGCTGTGGGTGGCGGCTTGCCTGTATCGCTACTACATCGACCAGCACGAGTTCCTGTACGGGTCCCTCGACGAGGCCGCGGCGGACGCGGTCTATCACGACGCGAAGCGGCTCGGCACCACGTTGCAGGTTCCCGAGGACGTCTGGCCCGCGGACCGGGTCGCGTTCGACGAATACTGGAAGCGCTCGCTGGACGAGTTGCGGATCGACCCGCCGGTGCGTGGGCACCTTTACGGCGTCGCGAGCCTGGCGTTTCTTCCGTGGCCGCTGCGGGTGATCGGCGGTCCGCTGAATCTGTTCGCGACCACGGGATTCCTCGCCGACGAATTCCGCGCGCACATGCAGCTGCCGTGGACCGTTGGCCAGCAGCGCCGGTTCGAGTGGCTGCTGATGGGTCTGCGGCTGGCCGACCGGATCATCCCGCGACAATTCTGGCTGCTCGGCTATCAGATGTATCTGTGGGACATGCGGTCCCGGGCCCGGCGCGGCCGGCGAATCGTCTAACGCTCGTCAACCCAACATCACCCGTCAACCCCAACACCAAAGGAGATCGGACATGGCTGGCTTTCCCGGCCTCGCCCACGTCGCGCTGACCGTCAAGGACGTGGAGGTCAGCGGGCCCTGGTATCGACGGTTGCTCAATTCGGATCCGGTGCTCGACGAGCACACCGACGCCGGGTACCGGCACCTGGTGTGGGTGCTCGACGGCGGAACGCTGCTCGGCATCCACCAGCACCAGCGCGGAGTTCCTGCCGAACCGTTCACCGAGTTTCGGGTCGGCCTGGATCACGTCGGCTTCGGGGTCGCGAACCGTGCCGAGCTGGAAAAGTGGGTGGACCGCCTGAACGCGCTCGGGATCGGCCATGGCGGCATCATCGACGCCGGATACGGGTCAGGCCTTTCCTTCCGCGACCCCGATGGGATCGCGTTGGAGTTCTTCGCGCCGCCGACCCGGTAACTAGTGACGCAGGTCACGGTTGACGGCTTTTACTGGTGTTGATCAGCGTTTTGACGGGAACCACGGTTGATGCGCGATGAGCCCATGAGGGTTGCAGTTAATTGGCTTGTCGTGGAGGCGATCCACAGGTGCGGCCCCGACGTTGAGACCGCAGCGTCGGCCTAGCGGTCGCCGACCAAGACGGTGGGCGGTGGTGGGGGCGATCAGTCGCCGCTGAGCATCAGATTCACACGCTGGGCGCAGATCTCAGGCAGGTCGACATCTTGGAGATTCAGCTTCGTGTTGAGCCGGATTAGTGGTACTGCCAGCAGCAATGCGGCGGTGACGTCGCTGAACCGGATGTTGCGGACTTGGTGTCCGGTCAGTCGCTCGTAGCGATCGATGCTCTCCTCGCGACTGGGCGTCCCCGGTGCGGGCGCGCGGTTCTCCAGAGGGCTGCTGACCCAGTCAGTCATGAACATCCAAGCGAGGTCGGCTTCGGGGTCCCCAAGGTAGGCGATCTCCCAGTCGAGTGCTGCCACCGCGCGGTGGTTTGCTTGGTAGAGGACGTTGGACATGCGGGCGTCGCCCCAGCACAGCGCAACACGCTCCGGGGTGTAAAGGTGGGTGTCGAGCCAGTCCAATGCGTGCGCGAAGATCGGGTTCAACGGAACGTCACCGGTGGCCCAGGTGATGGCGTAGCGGAGGAAGTTCGCCAACCGTTGCGGTGGGGTTTCGCCGTAGGCCCGCAGATCCAGGAAGCCCAAACGGTATTCGGCGGGGTCGAGTTGGTGGACGGTGGCGACGATGTCGAGACATTCGTTCCACAGGTTGGCGCGTCCCGCGTCGTCCGTGTCGGCGAAGATGCCGGTCTGATGGTAGGGGGGATAGTCGCTGACGCTGGTCGCGTTGTCGACTCGATCCATGATGAAGTACGGCGTCCCCAACGCATCTGCTTCGGCGTCGATCCACCGCATCCGCGGGACCGGAACCGGCGATGGCTCCAGGCGCTGCATGGTCAGGAACTGTCGGCGCAGATCGAAATCGGGCAGGATCGCGAATTCCGGGGGCCTGCGGAAGACCAGCCCAACGGACG
This sequence comes from uncultured Actinomycetota bacterium, assembly GCA_963759655.1. Classification (GTDB taxonomy): domain Bacteria; phylum Actinomycetota; class Actinomycetes; order Mycobacteriales; family Mycobacteriaceae; genus Mycobacterium. The sequence continues at coordinate 77,932 of CAVXAG010000026.1, forward strand.
AGCCGTCACCGTGGACACCGGTAACGTCGAACAGGAAAGTCTCGGTGGAGAACCCGCGCTCGGCCGGCGACCAGTTGGTGATGGTCGCATCGCCCGCACCCGGGATGCGGGACTTCAGAATCGGTTCCAGTGCGGCCGGCAGTTCGTCGGCAACCAACCGCGCAGGCGACAAACTCGTCATATATCGCTACCACCCCATGTAGCCGTAACGCGGGTAGGCGCCCATGAACACCATTTCGACCAACCCATGCCCGACCTTGCCGTCCATCCGGACCTGACACAACGTCTCACTTACCAGGCTCACCGGACGTACCACTGCCGGATCGGCGGAGTTCACTGTGAAGCCGTCAATGAAATCGGTGCCCCGCCAGTGGCCAGAGGCGTATCCGTTGAACTCCTCGTAACCGGCCAGCCCGGGCCAGAAGTCGCACAGCGGGCTCACGTCGATGGTGCTGGTCGAGCGGTCACCGCGATATACGGTGAACGAGCCACCGCTGATCACCCGCTGCTCGGAGCGGAACTTCAGGTCGTGCTCGACGTCGATGATCGTGCTGCGTGCGCGGCCGGTCGCAGACGGATAGAGCACTTCGCCCTCGAATTGCCACCGTGTGCCGTCGCTGTGCTCGCGCTGGGCGAAATGCACCAGCTCGTCGTCGAACTCGAAGATGCCCATGTAGTACAGAACACCCTCGGGAATCTCGACTGGCTGCTTCTCGGTGCCGTCGGGCAGGCTGCCACCCCCTGGCCCGTTGCGCACTCCCCATGAGTGGTCCCTACCGAACCACCAACGATCCGGGTCGATCTCGGTGCGGTCGCCGTCGATGTCGATCCAGCCCTCCAGCTGTCCGTTCTGATAAAAGCGGCGCGCGTCCTCCGCAACCCGGCCGCGGCTGCGGTGAAAAGCCGGGGTCTGCTCATAAACTTCGAACTGACCGCGCAGACGCAAATCCAGGCTCAAGCGCTGTTCGTTCGGCGCCAGTGTGGCCCGAACCTGACGCAACGGCTCCTCGATGCGGTAGCTGTAGGGCCCAACCTGGTACACGCCCAGTGGACTCGCTTGCCGATTGAGTTCGGTCGACATCCGGACCACTTTGGTTTCACCGCCCCGCTTGGTCACCATCGCGTAGGCGTCGGTGACATTGCGGTTCGGGTAGCGCGCCATCCCGGTCATCACGTTGATGTCCCCGGACTTATCGAAGCCGTACATCACAATGCGCTCCACCCAGCGCAGATCGCTCTGCGACACATGATCGAACGTGGTCGGCAGTTGATGGGCGAGCAGCTCGTCGTGGGGCGTCAGCATGACAACGCTTCTCCTCGGGGTCAGTTCAGATTACATTATCGTGTCATACGTAACAAAACTAGAGACTCGGGGTACTTTTTTGTAGTGACTACCGCTTCTCAGCCGATGCCGGGCCGCCCGCGGGATCCGCAGAAGGATGTCGACGTGCTACAGGCCACCCGGGAACTACTTGTCGAGCGCGGGTATCAGGCGACGACCATCGTCGCGATCGCCCGACGCGCCGGAGTCGGAGCGCCCACCATCTACCGGCGGTGGCCACGTAGAGAAGCCCTGATTGAGGACGCGGCGTTCGGCCACGCCGAACCGGCCGCCGTACCCGAGCCGACCGGCGACCTTCGCGCGGACCTGGGTGCTTGGGTGCTCGCGTTCCTCAATCAGCTTGCCAACCCGGTGACCCGGGCGGCCATTCCGGGTCTGCTGCTGGCCTATCAGCGCGAGAAGGGTCTATACGAGCGGCTCGTCAACCGATCCGAACGCGATGTCCGGGCACTGCTGACCCACCTATTGGGCGGATACCTGCCTGACCTGCCGGCCAGACAACTCATGGCGCGCGCGAATGCGGTCTTCGACTTCATGGTTGGTACCACGATGATTCGGGCGCTGACGCTGGGCCTGGCCGACCGTGACCGATTCTGCGAGCAGACAGCCGATGCGCTGACTGCCCTGGCCTACTCGACCTGGCAGCCGGGTAAAGCTCGGCGCCTGCTCAAGTGATAACGCAAGTTAGATTACAATGTGATACTTAATCTAACTGCCGGTAGTTCACTGGGGCGGCTTCCACCTGCCCATTGACAAACACTGCCTGCTTATCAGTTGACCGTCGCCCCTATCACCTGGCCAGCCTGTGCGGGCGTGTCGATCTGCTGCCCGGCGCCGACGAGCGGGCATACGTCGATATCGATTCGCTGCTGCGCCCGGTCTACGGACACGCCAAACAAGGCGCCTCCTACGGACACACCAAGATCGCCGGAAAGCAGATCCTGCGCAAGGGACTCTCACCGCTGGTGACCACGGTCAGCACCGAGGCGGGTGCCCGGTGATCACCGGGGCGCGGCTGCGCGCTGGGCGGGCCAACTCCGGCAAAGGAGCAGCCCGGATGATCGCCCAAGCGGTGAGCACTGCGCGGGCCGCCGGGGGGTGCGGGCAGATCGTGGTCCGCGGCGACTCGGCCTACGGCACCGGCGTCGTCGTGGCGGCGTGCCGCCGAGCCGGTGCACGGTTCTCGCTGGCCGTGACCAAGAACCGTACCGTGGCCGCCGCGATCACCGCCATCGCCGAGGACGCCTGGACCCCGGTGTCCTACCCGGGTGCGATGCGTGATCCCGACACCGGGGAATGGATCTCTGCTGCCGAAGTCGCCGAAACCAGCTACACCGCCTTCGGTTCCACCGCCCATGCGGTGACCGCACGGTTGATCGTGCGCCGCGTCACCGACGCCCGGTTTCCCGACGCGCTGTTCCCGGTCTGGCGGTATCACCCGTTCTTCACCGACACTGACGACCCCGCACCCGCCGCCGATATCGCCCACCGCCGCCACGCCGTCATTGAAACCGTGTTCGCCGACCTGATCGACGGACCGCTGGCCCATATGCCCTCCGGACGCTTCGGCGCGAACTGCGCCTGGATCCTGTGCGCAGCGCTGGCGCACAACCTGCTGCGCGCCGCAGGTGTGCTCGCCGGCGGCGCCAACGCCGTCGCCCGCGGAGCGACCTTACGGCGGCGCATCGTCAACATCCCTGCCCGCCTGGCCCGCCCCCAACGCCGGCCGGTCCTACACCTGCCCTCACACTGGCCATGGGCCAGCGCATGGAAAGCACTGTGGCACAACACTATAAACCCGGCCACCTCGAGCACGCCCGATCCCTGGGCTTGACGATTCTTCGCGGCGTAGGTTCGACCCCAAGACAATGAACAGGAGTCCGCCGTGCCGATATTCATGGTCGAGCGCACCTTTGCCGAGGAACTGGAACCCAGCATCGACGCCGCCGATGGAATCAATCGGATCAACGCCGAGGAGGGTGTTCGCTGGCTGTACTCGTTTCTGTCAGCCGACAAACGAAAGACGTACTGCCTCTATGAGGCACCGACGCCGGAGGCCATCAGAACCGCGGCGGCGCGGGCCGGTCTGCCCGCCGACGTCGTCGTCGAGGTGAGCGATCGCCTCACGCCGGACGGCGCACTGGCCGACATCTGAACCTCACCCGAGCAGCTCGTGATCGGCGGCATACATCGCCGCCTGCGTCCGATTAGCGGCGCCGGTCTTTATCAGGATGCTGCGAACATGGTTGGCCGCCGTGTTGGTGCTGATGTAGAGGCGTTCTCCGATCGCCCTATTACTCAGCCCCGCGGCCAGCAGCCGCAGCACTTCGACCTCCCGGTCCGTTAGACCGTCCGGACCCGTTGTCAACAACGAATCCACCAGATCGCGAACCCGGGCCTGGCCGATCGGCGCCGCGATGCCGCGGGCCTCGTCGGCCAGGCGCCGGGCCTCCTCGGCGCGACCGTACGACGCCGCAAACCGAGCATGCCGGGCCAGCGTTTCACTAACATGAACCACCGAGCCCATCCGCCGGTCCATCTCAAGCGCCGCGCCGAAATAACGCTCGGCCGCCCCGGTGTCGCCGCCAAGCGCCGCGATCCGGGCGAGATATCGGTCGGCACTGCCGAACAGCGCGACGAACTGACCGGCCACCAGGTTCTTGCCGGCATAGCGGGCGACGAAAGGGCGCAGCGCGTGCACCGCTTCGCGGTTGCCTAGCTCCAACGCCGCCTCGACCATGAACACCAGCTCCATCGGCCACTGCGCCTCATCGGTGCGATCGCCGAGATTGCGGTTGAGTAGCCAGTTCAGCGCGCGGGTCATGCCACGTTCGCACTTGAGCTCGGTATACACCGCAAGTAAGCCGGGCACCCAACGGCCGGCGAACGTCTCGCTGCCGTCGACAAACCCGCCGAATCTTTTCAGGTCTCCGGTTTCGCGGCGGATCATGAACATCTGGACCCCGTTCGAGCCCTCGATGTCGTCTGCGCCGAACAAATCACTCGTGCGCAAAGCGATGTCAGCCCACCGTTCGGCGCCGGCGAAGTCGCCGCGCAGATAGGCCAGCGCTTGTTCGACACACGCGCCGACGAAGCCGAAGACGGGTTGTCCGCAGGCTTGGGCCGCTCGCCGCATGTCGGCGGCCGACGCGGCCAGGCCGTCGGGCCGGCCGGCCAGATAGCTGACCAAGGCGCAGAAGTGCGAGGCCTTCCCCAGCGCCTCGTAGTCGCGGTCAGATAGCGCCATACGCGAGGCCTCGGCTGATCGCTCCAATTGGATTTCGCACATCTCCGGGGTGAGACCGTGCCAGAGGCTCGTCGTGAGAGTGTGCAACGTAACCGCTGGATCGTCGGCAACCCGCGCGCGTTCGATGGCGCGGCTACCGATTTCGCGAGCACGTGCCGTCTCGCCGGCGAACGCCAGCGCTCGTCCGAAACTGCCGAGAGCCTGCACATAGCGTGGGTCGTCGGTGTTCAACCCGCAGGATTCCAGCGCCGATGCCAACAAGTCGGCCGCCTTCGAGTCGGCCTGCCCGCGACGCCAATTCGCGTCCTCGTAGCCGACGGCAGCTTCCAGCCGGATGAGCGGGTCGTCTGTCGCGCTGATGCGTTCGTAGATGGCCCGCGCGCGGGCGAAATTGCCCCCGCGTACGTGGTTCGCGGCCGCACCGAGGTTCATCCTGGCCCGATCCGCGAAGCTCAGCTCAGCCAGCGACGCCCCACGCTCGAACCATTTCGCCGCGTCCTCATAGGCCAGGCTCTGTTCGGCCATCAGGGCCGCCTTATGCGCGTATCGCAACGCCTGCTCGTGGTAGCCCAGCACGTGCGCCCGCAAGTAGTGGTTGGCCAGGCGGGGAACAACCGATGGATCCGCGCGCCCCTCGAGCGCTTCGGCGGCCCGCGCGTGCATGATCCGCTGCCGGGACGCTGCCATCCCGCCGACCACGGCCTCGCGGGTGAGCGCGTGCACGAACGCGAACTCGCCGTCGGAGTCGTTAACCGCCCGGATCAGCCCGAGGCCCTGGGCCGAATCGATCGCTGCCAGCGTCGCGGTGAGATCGGTCTCGCTGGCGGCGATGAGCGCGGGCAAGTCAAATGTCTCACCCAGCACCGCCGCCTGCTCGATAACCCCCCGGACGCTGGCCCCCAGTCCGCCGAGGCGGCGGGCGATGGCATCTCCGATCGATGCCGGGACGGTCTGGTGCACACTCAACGTGGCTAGCCCGCCCCGGATTTCCAGGTCGTTGACCAGTTCGGTCAAGAAGAACGGGTTGCCGCCAGTCTTGTTGCGCAGCAAGGCAGCGGCCGTGCGCGCAGACGCAGGAGCCAGCTGTTGGGTTCGGCTGACGAACTCGGCGATCGCCTCGGTGTCCAGGCCTGCGAGGTCCAGGCGCCGGACGCCGTCGAACCGGTGCAGTTCAGCCAGCCGGGTGGTGAGCTCATCGGAGCGGTCCGGTTGGGTCGTGCGGAACGTGGCCACCACCAGCATGCGGACATCGGCGCAGTTCATCAGCACGTGTTCGAGCATCGCGAGGGTGGGCAGCTGCGCCCAATGCAGGTCATCGAGGATCAACGCGATCGGGCGATCGATCGCCAGACGCCGCAGGAAGCCGGTCAACGCGTCGAAAAGCGCCTGCCGGGCCGACCCGACGTCCTGTGCCGGGACGGTATCGGGAAAATGCCGATCCACCTGGGACGACAGCCGCCGCAGCTGCGGTCCTGCGTCGCCCAGCGAGTCCGCCATCGAACCCGGTGGACCGGTGATCAGCAGACGATCGAGCGCCTCGGCGAACGGTCCGTACGGCATATCCGCATCGGCCGTCGAACTCCCCACGAGCACGGCAACGCCGTGGTCGGCCAGCGTTCCGGCTACCTCGGCGGCCAGGCGGGTCTTGCCCGCACCTGGTTCACCGCCGATGAACACCGCCTGGCGATCGCCACTCTCGACTCGCTCCCAGGCGTGCTCGAACGCCGCGAGTTCCGCGGCGCGACCCACGAGCTGTCCGCGGCGGCGTGCGATCAGTTCGGCTGGCAGCGGTGGCGGCACCCACTGGGCCATGCTCTCAACGTAACCGCGGCGCCGCTGGCCGGTCGATAGTCAGATCTGACTATCATGGCGCGTCTCGGAAATGCTTTGTTGTGGTCATGACGCGCGACCTCCTCGCCTCGTAGCGTCGCGGTATCAAGACCTGCGAAGCACAAGGAGGTGTGGGTGATGAACCTGACAGCCGCAACCGACGAACTACGCACCATGCTGGGCGCGGAGGTAATCGGGCCCAAAGACGCGGGATACGACGAGGCTCGGGCGCTCCACAACGCCATGATCGACAAGCGGCCGGCGATGATCGTGCGCTGCGGATCCGCCACCAACATCGCGGCCGCTCTCGAGTTCGCGCGGACGACGAACCTCGCGGTCGCCGTCCGCGGGGGCGGCCACAACGGACCGGGTTTCGGCACCGTCGAGGGCGGCCTCGTCATTGATCTGTCGCCGATGAACCGCATAGAGGTGGACGCCGATCGCCGGATCGCCCGGGTCCAAGGCGGGACGACATGGGCACAAGTGGACGGCGCGACCCACGCGCACGGTCTGGCCACGCCGGCCGGCATCATCTCCACCACCGGCGTCGGCGGCCTCACCCTCGGCGGTGGCCACGGCTACCTGTCCCGCAAGCACGGCCTGACCATCGACAACTTATTGGAGGCCGAGGTCGTGCTGGCCGACGGTCGCGTGGTGACGGCGTCCGAATCTGAGCACCCCGACTTGTTCTGGGCGCTGCGCGGCGGCGGCGGAAACTTCGGCGTGGTCACCTCGTTTACGTTCCGCCTGCATCCGGTTCACACGGTGATCTGTGGTCCGACGGCGTGGCCCTCATCGGCCACCGCAGACATCTTAGGGTGGTACCGGGACTTCCTCCCGGCTCAAGACGAGGATCTGTACGGGTTCTTCGCAAGCATGACCGTCCCGCCGGTGGCGCCATTCCCCGAGGCGTTCCACCTGCAGAAGGCGTGTGCTGTGGTCTGGTGCTACACGGGCGATCCCGCCCGGGCCGACGAGGCGTTCGCGCCGGTCCGGCAGATGAAGCCGGCCTTCGAAGGCCTCGGTGCTGCCCCTTATCCCGCGCTGCAATCCACATTTGATGCCCTGTATCCGAAGGGACTGCAATGGTACTGGCGTGGGGACTTCTTCCGAACGGTGGCCGACGGTGCGGTTGAAGCCCATGCCCACTTCACCGAGGAACTACCGACCATGCACTCCACGATGCACCTCTACCCGATCGACGGCGCGGTCAATCGGGTCGGGCAAACCGAAACAGCTTGGGCGTACCGCGACGTCAACTTCTCACAGGTCATCGCGGGGGTCGATCCGGACCCGGCGAACGCGGAGGTGTTAAAGCGCTGGACCGCGGACTACTGGGACGCCACCCACCCGTACTCGGCCGGCGGTGCGTACGTCAACTTCATGATGGACGAGGGCCAAGACCGAGTCCGGGCGACCTACGGTCCGAATTACCAGCGGCTCAGCGAAATCAAGGCGCAATACGATCCGGGCAACGTGTTCCGCATCAACCAGAACATCCTGCCGGCCGGATGACACGATCGCGTCCGCGACTGGTGGCGATGCTCGCCCGGCGACGCCACGGTCCGCATCGCAGATCTTCTTTGTTCGACGGAAGGCAGTTCATTCGTCGTCCCCCGGCCATGAGGCTGACCTGTGAAAACACTGGTGGGCGCGGACGGTATCGAACCGCCGACCGCTGGTGTGTAAAACCGAGTCAGACCGTCTACCGCGTCTCATGCGATGCCATAGCGTCTTGAAATGCCTAGGTCAGAGGGCCGTTCCTGTCCACCCTGTCCACGGTTTGTCGGGCTGTGATGGCCTGTCTTGGCACACTTTTGGCACAACGGGGGGTTTGGTCGTCAGGCATTACCACACCGGTGGACGTGTTCTCGGAAAGCCGCAAGTGACGCTTGGTCGAACAGCGCGACCTAGGGCAGAAGGTCGCTTGATTTGGCACAGCAAACGGTATCCGCGCAAGGACTTTGGCCAATTGGCGAGCTACCAGTCAAACCACGCGCTGGCATACCGAATCCACTATCGCCTCGAATCGGTGCTCTACCAACTGGCGCCGTTGCCTTACAGGGTGAATCACTTGGGTGGAAAGGTCTCAATGTCTTCGGCCTGCCTTCCGGATCGCGGCACCTCTGGGGGACGAAGCGACACCTCCTCATCGGCCTACAAAGCCGAGCTCAATGCCCGGCCACTCACTCCTGCGCGAAATCCAGACTTGACCAACGGCGCGAAAGCTAACCAGTCGCTATCTCCGCAAAAGCGGTCCGTGTCATACATTCAGGTCAACGGCGTTGCGCGGTCCAGCCTGTCTGGGGAGCAGCCTGTGAAAGGAGCCCGGCCGGCGTCGCCGAGTGCTAGCGTGCGCGTCAGTGGACCACGGCGGTGAGTTGCCGTCGACCGCTCTGGGGGACGGAGGCGGCCATGAGCGCGGCCGATTCGGACGACGAAAGCCCGTCGACCAACCACCCCACGCCTGGTCGACTCAAGGTCGGGGACAGGCTGCAACATGTGTTCCGCCCCGGATGGCTGGCATGGGCTTTGTGTTTAACTCTTCTTGTCGATGGTCTGGCTGTGATCGCGCTCTCTGTCTGGAGCCTCCCGCTGACGAACGGCCTGCTAAGTCAGGTATTTTCCGCCGTCCTATTCGCTTTGGGCCTGGCCAACCTCGTGGCGCTGTATTCATTGCTCACCAAGGTATCTTCGTGGCAGCTGCAAAGCACTGTCGCCCAACTGCTCATCGCATTTTTGGCTCTCTATATCGTCGTGACCGCGATGCAAAGCCAGCCGCTGCCCGTGGGTTGGCTTGTGACGATCGCTGCGGCTGTGTTGGGCATTGTCGCGATCGGGTGGGTCCTTCTTCTCGTCCGTACCGCGGGATTTCAGTGGTCCAAGACTGCGACGGTTATTGTGGCGCTGTTTCCCATCGGCGGGCTGGTGCAGTACTGGTACCAGTCTGACTATCTCCCTGCCATGACGGATCCGCTTGTCGACGTGTCGACCGATCTGTCGCCAATTGGTAGGGCCGAGCCCACCATTGTGCGCCTATCCGCGAAGGTCACCGTCCACAACCGAGGCAAGGCGAAACTCTACGAGCCGGCGGGACTGATGCGTGTGAGCGCGTATCGGAACCACGTTCCTCCAAACCCGACGCCGTCGCCGGACGACATGCAACAAGAAATAGATTTCGGGAGCAACACGGATAATGTGTTCCGCGCCAATCCAACTGAGCCAGGAGAGAGCCAAACGCTCTTCGCCGAAGACATCGCGGGAACAGACTCTTGGATAGGGCCCGATGAAACCGTCACCATTCAAAGAGAAGTGGACCTGGACTCCGCTCAGTTCCGATTTGCGCGGTTATCCGTGACCCAGGTGTTTTTCACTGACCGACCGATACGTAATATCGAGGGTCCCTACTTCGATTCAGCGGGTGTGCCGACGATCGACTATTACATCGGCCAAAGAAGCGCCATGAAGGAGATCGTGGCTGGCTATTGGTTCCTACGGGTACAACTGGATGCCCGGCCCCCAGCGGGGTTCGAATCGCCGCAGCTCATTTCCATACTCTGCACCGAAGCGGCCAAGTACCATCCGATCTCATCGCCCAGCGGGGCCGCCCTGCAATGCCCGAGCCCGCAAGATCTGACGCGCAACAACCCGGTGCTGTGGACAGAAGACTCGGCCGAATATGGCCCGACGGACCACGAAACCAACCAGAAATAGCGGAAGTCAGGTGTGCCGGTCCGATGACTGCAGCCGTACGTCGACCGGTTCGACGTGTGAGGAGTTTGTTCACAGGTAGTTCAAAGATGCGGGCGGTTCGGCCCGGTGACGGGGATGTGAAGCCGCTCGCGACAGCCATCCAAACTCCTCACATACCTTCTGAATACATGCGACACCCGGAGGTTTGACAGATGACCGATAGCCGTTCAGGAAACGTGTCTGGCGCGGGCCAGGTGGGTGGGCAGAGCGGTCCTGCCGGTATGGTGCCGGTCGAGGCTCAGGTCGGGAGCTGGGGTCCGGTGATCAACTTCCCGAACGTGCCCGTTCACGTACATGTCCTGCCCGACAGCACGGTGCTGATGTGGGGTAGGCGCGATGAGCACTCATCCAAGCTGGAGAGCCTCAACGAACATTTCTGTTCACCGTTTATCTGGGATCCTGCGGAGCCGGTTGAGCCAGCGGATTCGACCGTGGCCAAGACCACCACCACGGCCCAGCCAACGCTGACAAGCGGTCAGACGGTCAACCTGTTCTGCGGCGGACACGCCTTCTTGCCAGATGGGCGCCTGCTGGCCGTCGGTGGTCATCTCTTCGATGGCAGTGGCGTGAATCAGGCGTCACTGTATACGCACGGCCGGGATCGAAGCCCTGGCACGTGGAGTGCCACTGCACCAATGATCAAGGGGCGGTGGTACCCGACCGCCACCACATTGCCCGACGGCAGCGTCCTTGTGATGGGGGGCAGCTACCGTGACAACCCGAGCGACGTCAGGACGCCCGCCATCCCGAACCCACTGGTGGAAGTCTGGTCGAACCACACCTGGCGGACGCTCCCACCGTTCCCTGACGATGTCATGGATTACTTTCCCCGCGCGCACGTGCTCTCCAGTGGCAAGGTCTTCATTGCGGGCACACTGCAGTCGACCTATTTGTTGGACCCCCGAACCGGCAGCTGGGAGACACCCAAAAGCGCTAAACATGCTGTGTCACTGGACTACGCGCCCTCGGTGATGTACGAGCAGGACAAAATCGTCTACATCGGCGGGGGCATTCCGCCGACGAACCAAGCCTGGACAATTGATTGCAGCGGCAACGTTGCTCTGCGTTGGAACGCCACGCGGGGGGCCATGCACTTTGCTCGGCGCCAGCACAACGGCACCTTGTTGGCGGACGGCACCGTGTTGATCACCGGGGGAACCAGTGGCACGGGGCCAACACCTCCCGAGGCATTCAACGACTTGAAGCCGGGCAATCCCGTTCACGACGCCGAGCTGTGGAATCCGGCCAGCGGCGAGTTCACGGTGCTCGCCAAAGAGGAGGTCGACCGGTGCTATCACTCGACTGCGGTGCTTTTGCCCGACGCGACGGTGCTCAGCGCAGGCGGCGGTGAATTCCCCAGCGACGATGGAACGCAGGCGAATCCCCCCGGTGACTCTCATCTGGATGGTCAGATTTTCAGTCCACCGTATCTGTTTTGGGGACCTCGTCCACAGATAACCTCAGCCCCCACGAAGCCGCTGACGTACGGGAAGACATTCGAGGTGGCCAGCCCACAGGCCGATCAGATCGGCAAAGTCACGTGGATACGCCTGTCGTCGTGTACTCACGCGTTCAACCAGAGCCAGCGGATTAACTTCCTGGATTTCATACCGGAGGACGGTCGACTCTTGGTCACCGCACCCGCCTCATCAAATCGCTGCCCGCCTGGACACTACATGTTGTTCATCTTGTCGAACGACGGTGTGCCGTCGGTTGCACGAATCCTTCACATCCAGGCTTCGGTCGTGACGCGAATGGCTTTGCGGGCGCGGGCGACCCTGCGTCGTCTCGGTCCTATTGCGGCAGCACTACGGCCGAGATCGCACGCGGCTGAGGACGTTATTACGGTTCCCGAGACCGGCAAGGGCACCCGTGTCGTGGTCGGCTTAACCAGCGCTTGCCCCTACGGCCTTTCCGCTTGTTGGGGAGGCGCGCATGAGGCACTCGGCCGCCTCGAGGGTGTCGACGTGGTCAACCACATCGCCAGTGCATCCGATTCCACAGCCGAGGTCTGGCTCAAAGACAATCGATTGCCCCAGCTCGAACTGTGGAGAGACAGCTTCCGTGCCAGCGTTAACGAGCGATACGGCTGGCGGGGTGTGGAAGTCACACTGCGCGGCGCCGTGGAACAACGCAACGGGTCTTGGTTCCTCGCACCTGCTGAGCCCCGACCGGCGGTTGAGCTTGCTCCGCTCCAAGCGGACGACAAAATCCAGTGGGACAGTGGCGCTGGAACCCGTCAACCTTTGCAACCGGACGAAGCAGACGCCTATCGTCTGCTCGTGGAGCGTGTCTCGACGTCCCCCGCTGTTGAGGAAATAACCGTCACCGGACCACTTACTCAGTCCGCTTCGGGCTATGAACTCGAAGTCCGGCTGTTCATGGTGGACCCCGGATGAGCCGGACTTAACTCGAAAGCAACCACTCAATTGCACGTGCTCCCACACGCGTTGCTGCAGCCGCGTGACGCCAGGTGCATTGGTATCCAGCTGTCATCGCCTGCAACCGAAGGCTTTCGGGTTCTGAGCGGCGTCGCCTCGCGGGGCGCATACCAGAGACACCCACCGCCGCTCGACAGTGCCCCTCTTGATCACCACCAACGCCTGATGAACGGAGGGTGGAGATCACGGCGATTTCATTTTGACGGCTGCCTGGGCTTGGGCGACTGGGCGGTGCCGCCAGCCCGATGGACAACTACCTCTGGCGAACGATCCGACCATCCACGTTGTCGGCGAACGTTACGCTTCGGCGTGACTGGCTGGGCGCTGCGGCGTGCTGCCCTCGCAGGTAAGTGACGGCCCGCGACGCCAATGGGTAAGGGCTGCCCGGTTATCCAATTCCCCTTCTCCGCCGGCGTGCACCCATGCAGGACTTCTCATGTCGCTGCAGCGCCCCCTCGCGCACAGTTCCAGACATGCAGATGCCGCTGGCCCAAGTGGGGTCGACAGGACTTTGGTCTCACACACAATTCGGATAGCCGGGGTCCCCCGGGCTGCACGTCTTGGTTGCCGTCGGATTACAGTTGCCGCCGACCGGCGGGGGCCATACCGACACCTGGCAGGGCGTCGAAGTCCCCGCCGTCACCGTCACCGTCCCCGTCGTCACCGTCACCGTCACCGTATCCATCGGCGCAGTGGCAATATGCCCGTGGCCCCCGCAGGCCGAGGCGAACACAACCAACCCCGCGGCGGCAAATGATGCCGCCAACCGTCTGACGCTCAGGCGTTGTTTTCCAGCTAATGACCGGCCGGAAATCATATTTGGATGATATCACCGTAGGCGGTGACATTTTCGTCCGAGTACAGCGTGGACACCGTCGATGTCGCGATAATTCGGACGGACACGGGCCCTCCGCAGCCATCGACGCTGACATGGCTGTCGTGGACGGATGCATGGAAAACAATATTGTCGTCGCTGTCCTTTATCTCGTTGAGGTCCTTTGGGTCTTGGATTTGCTTGTCGATCAGTTGCAGATCCGTCAACGTCCCGGGCTTCGGGAAAACGGTGGCACTCGGGTTGAGGTTATCCGCGGGGGGGAAGTCGACCACCGGGGCGGCACCGGTCTCAGCGTTGTCGAGGGTTGAACCGAGGTTGGCGGTTCCCGCGATCTCGAGTTGCGCCCCTGTCTTCAGGTCGATTTGGCAGCCCACCTGCAGGGCCAGTTTGAGCTCCACCTTTTTCACCGAGCTCGTGTCGTCGCCCGTGACCTTTGCGGTGGCCGTTCCGGTGACGAAGCCCTCACGAGTGAAGGTTGTCGCGGCCATGTTCGGGACGGAATTGATCGTCATGTCGGCGAGTTCTGAGGTCAAATGCAGGCAATACTTGGAGGGAGATGTGTCTGACCGGCAGCCGATTGTGTCGACAGACCGGGTCACGGGTTGGACGGGGATCGGTTCAGCTGCTGCCACACCACCGTTCGTACCAAATAGAACCAGCACAACGATGCCAGTCCGAAAACACTTGAGCACGATTCCCCCAGCTGTTGGCGAATCTGTGGCTTGTAGCCACGCTACGACGTACTGATCTTTATGATGTCGGCGTCGATTTTTTTGCACGCCGCGCTCGCGTAGCAAGTTGTTATCGCTATTTCGCTCCATTGACTCCTTGGCGTTACTGCGCCAGCAACCAGCACCACCGGCCAGCGCTATGTGTCTCTTGTGGGATTGTCTGAATGGCCTCCGCGAAAGGCGGCTTCGCCCAGCCGAAGCGCGTGATTCACCGGGTCGTAAGGACCGAACGTCGAGAGCGCGGGCGTTGCATGCGTTGTGACGGTCAAAGCGCACCAAACCGCAGGAGGAAGAGATCATGGTCAACAGAATCCCGTCGGCGCGATTCGCGCCTGAACGTCCGTCGGCGGAGTCCGGGTTAGGTCTGCTCGCGGGCCTCTCCGGTACGTGGGAGGGGCAGGGCTTCAACCTGATCGCCAGGCCCGATTTCCACGACCGCACCGATCTGTACCTTCAACTCAATCGAACTCGTGAACGCACAGAATTCGAGCCGATCGGCTCACCGGTCCCCAACCGCGGCTTCGGACAGGATGACATCGAGCTATCCGGCTTGACGTATCTGAACAAAATTCAATACGGCGGCGTCGATGGAGCTCTGCACATCGAGCATGGCTTCTGGGTAACGTAACCGTCCACCGAGGTTCCCCCCGGGAGCGCCCACCCGCAGGCGCAGCTCGTGTTCTGTTTAGCCACGATTCCTCATGGCACTCGCTTCTGGCCCAGGGTCTCGCCGAGCCGTTCACTGGCCCCCGACGTTGACTGTGCCCGGCGCTCAATACAGCTTTTCGCTGTTCCTGTCGTGTAATAGCACACCATCCCGCCAACGGTCACCGGGATGGTTTCAACGCTGCTGGCTCATCTGAAAGACTCACCGCCCCAACAGCGCCCGCTCCACCGTTTCCCCAATACGATCTCAGCGTCCCCGTCGGGCCCCATCGCGCGGACCCGTTCAATCCGCTGTTCACGCTGAACACCCGAACCCCGTTTGAAACCGTTCCGCCCTAGCCCGCGCTGCCTGCAGATATCAACGGCGTTGCCCTACAGGACATCATCAACGATCCCCTTCCGATCCACAACCAACACCAGAGCAAAGCAATCACAGCGTTCGCGCACACCGCCAGTGAACCAACGATGACCGCTATCTCGGAACGGGACCGAAGTTCGTCATCCCGCTTGGCGCAGCAGGCTAGCACGCTGAAATCTGGGCGGTTGACCTGACCGTGTTGTCACTGCTTGCGCAGCGTCGCGACGGTGACGTGCGGCCAGCGGAGGCCGTTGAAGTCGAGGTGGACCATCTGGGTGTATTGCAACTGGAGGAAGTCAGGCGCCCCTGCGTCACCCTTAACGGTCTCGATCCAGAAGGTGGCGAAGACTTCCACGGCATTGGCGTTACCACCCGGGGGATTCGAGGTGGAACTGAGGAAGGCGGTGTTCGCGGTCCCGCCGCCGAGGACGGGCTCGGGCGTGGTCGAGATGGTCAGCGCGGTCGTGCTGGTGATGGTCTGGCCTGCGATCTTGTTCTTGAGGACGCTGTTCGGGTTGATCACCATGGCCTGAGTCACGCCTGGATCAGCCATGCGGAACTGAGTCGGTGTCGAGAGGTCGAGCTCGGGGAAGGTTGCTGCAGCCGAGGCGAAGTCGGAGTTCGGCGGCGGAGGGGTTCCGATCGGCCCGATCGAGAAGGGGATCACGTTATTGTCATCGATCTCGGGAACTGGCGGTTCGGTTGACGCGCTGCCCTGCGCGAGGATCACGGTGCCGTGCGGGATCGAACCCATCCGCACCACGGTTTCGTCAAGCGCCGGGTCCTTCGTGGTCGGCACGTGGGCCCAGATCCCGGGCTCGACGTGTAACAAGTCCCCGGTCTTCTTCTCCTGGATCTGCTGCATGTAGGTGAGCCCGAACATGTCGATGTCGGGCATCGCCAGCCCCCGGTTGGGGATCTTCCCGGGGATCTTGATAAATTCGAGTGTCTCCGTGGTCAGGTTCAGCTCGAGGAAGCGATCCTGCGGGCTGAACGGGAAGTTCGGCCGCCAGATGGTGTTGAAGCCCTCCCCCGTCCATTTGCCCTCGAGTTGCGTCAGCGGGCCGAGGCCCACAGTCGCAGCAGCTTCAGGTGCGGCCTCGAGCGTTTCGGGGGTTGGCGCTGCAGCGAACTGTATGCCGGGAAATCTTAAGCCAGCATCGATGCGCGGTGCGATTGTCACGGTGACTCCTCACGAGTGGGCCAGCGAGCGAATGGATGACGGCGCCGCAATACCAGGTGACAACAACGACATCCCGTGTCTGAGACGGGTTGCTCCCGATAGTTTACGGTGGAATGGGCTCGGCCATGAGTGTTATCCGAAAAGATCAGCCCCAACAGGGGACCGGAATGCGAGCCGAACGTCAGCTCCTCGCGGACGTGATAGCTGGCGTCGGCGAACTAACTGCCCAACGGCGCGGCGTGGGCGCAGCGCATCAAGGCGGTCCCGGAATCTGAGCTCCATGTTGCGGTCCACGAGGGCCACCTGATCGAGCTCGACGACATTGACCGTGAAACGCTGCCGCGCGAAGTCATCCCGGAGCTGACGATCACCGGTACCGCTGACGGGGTGTGAGCAAGGCTCGAGGCGATCGCGGAAAGCGTGGGTTACCGAGATCGCATGTCAGCCAGAGGGGCCCGACATCGGAAGCGAATTCGAGGCTTCCCATGCCCGTTGCGCGCACGGCAGTCTCGGCGTGTCGCAGTAGCTATTGGCCGAGCCCGGCTGCGCGTGACGCTAGCCGCGACATTCGCCTAGATGTGCAACGATCCAGCCTTGGCCGCGATCGCATTTCGCCACTGACAATCGCCACTGCCGCAACAATGGGACACAGCCCCGCGATTTTCCTCGACACTGAGATACCGCAGCGATCGCGGCTGCTCATCGACGACCCGGCTGGACAGGGAACGCAGCCATGATCGCGGCCGAATGTGTGTCGTGGAACTCCAAGCCAATCCGCCAAGTCCCACACTCGCGCGTCTCGTCCACGAGCGTTTCCCCGACATCGAACACAGCAGCCTCAATCACGGCAACACCACACCGACTCGTCCTCGCCCCCATCGCAAGCAGTATCAGTTGCCGCTCTACGGGGCCTAGCCTGGCCGGCTCAGCGGAGTGGGTCGTTGTGGCCCGGTGAGGTATTCGAAGGCCGGGCCGAGGGTCCGTCCCGACTCGGAGGGCGACGGTGTATTGAACAGTGCGGCAGCCTGGTACTTAAGCTCGTACATCAGGCGGACCGCGTCGCTGAGGCGGTCGGGCTGCCCGTTGAAGCCGCGGTAGGTGGTATCGACCAGCGCGGTGTAGGTCTGATTGCAGGTCATCATAGGCTCGTAGGCGCAGGTGCCGTGGTACTTCTGCGCTTTCGGGTCTGTGGTCATCAGCCGCACTGCGCGCCAGTCGGTAGGCAGGATGTCACCGGCGGGTTCCTCGCTGACCAGCTGGTCGGGACGATAGTGCCGCCCGGCCTGGATCTCCTTGAAGCGGGCGTAGTGCGAGTACATCTTCCAGCCAAAGGGCAGCTCGTCGGCGTCGACGACGTCGTAGGGGCCGAGGCCAGCCAGGCGGCCCGGGGTCCGTGTTCCGCTGAGCAGGTGCTCGCGGGCGGTCTGATCCAGCGCGGTCCGGGCAGCCCTTCCCCCTCCCTGACGATCTCGGTGAGCGCCTTCAGGGCGCTATCCAGGTCGGTGACCTCGATCAGAGTGCCGGCCCCCCCGTAGTAATGGTGGCTGCTCAGCTGGCAGTGGCCGCGCTCCTGGCGCGCCGCTGCGAACACCTGCGGCGGGCAGAGGCGCCGCAGGCCATCCTTGATCGCTTTGTAGAAATCGCCTATCGAGCCGTACTGCTTACCGCTGTTCGAAGAGTGCTGCCCGCCGGGCGATTCGATCGCGATGAACTCGTCGAGAGCCGAGGGAGAGAATGCCTGCAGGTGGATCTCCGGCATCCCTTGGATATAGGACACCCGCGCCGGGTAGACGGGCACCGGGCTCGGGCCGCCGGCAACCGCGCCGGTGCTCGGCGCGCCGCCGATCGCGTTGAGCAGGTTCGCGGCCAGGGTCATGTGCAGCATTTCCTCGAGGACGACGCTCTGGATGGTTTCGCAGGCCGCGCTGTTGGCGCCGGGGCTGATGCTGTATAACCCGCAGAGATAGGCCGGAACAGTGGTCAGCTCCAGGCCGATCGCGTACTGAAGGTGATCGCGCAGGCTTTCCAGCGTATCGATCGGGTGCTGTGCGGTGATCATGACATCCGGGCCAGGTCCGCGACGACGCTGTCGCCGGCCCAGATAGCCAGCGCTGTCATCGTCAGAGTCGGGTTCGAGGTGCCGATGGTCGGCATGCTGCCGCAACCGACCAGGTAGAGGTTGTCGTGGTCCCAGCTGCGCTGCCGGGAGTCCACTACCGAAGTGGTGGGCGAGTTGCCCATGCGGTGCGTTCCGGCCAGGTGGCCGGCGCCCTGGAAAGTGTAGCCGGAGCCGCCGTAGGTCACGTAGCCGGCGTCGGTCGGGTGATAGGCCGTGTAGTCCCGCGGGTACGGGAAGTCGTCCCGCTGCTCTTTCGGGCCCAGCGGCGGCACGCCGAGCAGCCGGTACATGGCGTCGGAAGCCTCCTTCGCCATCGCGAAGCCGGAGCGCACGTACTGGGGCAGGTCGTAGCGAATCACCGGGCGGTAATTGCCGAGCTGGTCCCGGTAGGCGCCGTCAATGGTGACGTAGTTAGATGCCTCCGGGATCTGCTCCATCTCCAGGGCCAGCCGGAACTGCCGCGGAATGACCTCGCCGATCGCCCGCCGCAGCTCCCGGCCGTACTTGCCGCGCCCGACCATGGCCGTGACCGTCGAGATCGGCGCGTTCGCGGAGAAGTTCCAGCCCTCGTTGCCGATCTCGATGCGGAAGGCCGAGCTGCGGTCCCGAAACGGCCCGTCCCGGAACATCTCCAGCCCCGAGGTGGACAGCGGCCCGCGGAACCCCCACACCGGCTCGGGGGTCAGCCCCCAGGTCAGGATCAGCGGGTGGTCCATGAGGTTGCGCCCGACCAGCCCGCTGGAGTTGGCCGCGCCCGACGCCAGCAGTAGCGTCGCGTTCTGCACGGCGTTGGTGGCCAGGACGTACACCTTGGCCCGCACGGTCTGCGGCGCGCGGGCCGGGATCGTGTTCTCGGCGTCGTAGGCCTGGTAGGTGATCCCGCTGACCCGGCCGTGCTCGTCGAGCTCGACCGCCGATGCGACGGCCTGGGTCATGATCGTCACCGCGCACCGGGTGGCGGTCGGCGGCTGGTCGCCCGGATGCTGCCGCATAAGCTGGTACAGGGTCTTCAGCGCCGAGTACTTGGCCTGCACCGGGCATATCGGGATGCAGTTGGTGTTGCCCTCGCACCGCTGGCCTTGCTGCGGGTTGCCCGGTGCCCCGACCGGTGCGTAGGTGCCGCGCGGGACCGAGTTGCGGGCCGCCGGGGTGTTGCTCATCCGCACCGTGTAGTCGCTGCCGCGCACGGTGATGGTCTCGCCGTCCAGCTTGCGCGCCAGCACCTGGTCCAGGTAGCTAGGGGGGATCCGGTGCATCGGGTAGTCGTAGTTGCCGAAGTACTTTTTGTTGTCGATGCCCGGGTAGTGCTGATCGGTTACGCTGCCGGCCACGCCGATGATGTCGATCTCCGCCTGCTCGTAGTACGGCCGTAACTCCTCGTATCCCACCGGCCAGTCGACGCCCTGGCCGTACCGGGTCTGCAGCTCAAAGTCGCTCGGCAGCATCCGCAGGCAGGTACCGAGCCAGTGCAGCGACGTGCCGCCAAGCGAGCGCGTGTAGTCGCTCTGGAAGGGCAGCGGCCCCGTCTGCACTAGGTACCCGTTGGTGTCCACGGTGCTGACCGGCGCAGCGCCGGGCGCGGGCTGGCCGAGGATCTGCCGGATGTCCAAGACGTCCGCCTGCGGGGCGTTGGGGATGTTCGGGTACGGCGTATTCGGCTCGTTGACCAGTGACGACTGGAAGGCCGTGACATGTGACGAGTACTTGTCGGAGGTCATGCCCGTCGCGCGCCCAGCCTCGAGGATGAGGATCCGCTTCCCGCCGCTCTTCGCGATGACCTTGGCGATCGCGGCGCCGGCGATGCCGCCGCCGACGATGACCACGTCGTAGCGCTCGCCGGTCATGGGCGCGCTTCCGGTCCCGGTGCCACGGGCAGTTTCAGGGCCGAGGGCTCGGCCCAGGTTCCGAAGCCGGGCTGCTTGGCGCTCATCGGATGCGTGCCGGCCGCGAGCCAGACCAGGCCCTCGCGGTAGGCGGCCGCCGATACCACGTGGTCGGTGTCGTAGGACGTCGCGCCGTACGCGTCGCGCCATTCGCGCGGCAGCTGCGTCCACATGCCCAGGTACCACATCGTGAGCACGTTGCGCGCTACCGGGCCGTACCGGGGACAGTCCAGGACAATGTTCTGAAACTGGGTGTCGTCGCTGTTAGGGACCCGGTCGAGCGCGCCGAGCAGCGAGCCAGCCTCGCGGGCCCCGATGATGAGCAGCAGCTCGTCGTAGTAGGCCTGGAGCATCCCGGTGCCGAGCAGGACATGCTCTTCGAATCCGGTCAGGATGACCGATAGCCGCAGGAACGCGGCGACGGCGTCCGGCAGCTCGGCGTGCACCGCCGTTTCGCCGCCCTGGGGTTGCACTATGACCCATCCTTTCCGGGTAGCTGAGTTCGGTTGGGCGGGCTGAGGTCGAGCGGCCCCGCACTATCGAGTAGGAAGGGCGATCCGATCCCTGCTGAAACCCGACGTTGCCCGACCCGCTGCTGGCTGACTGGCCCGAGCAACACTACGGCCGAAACTACGCTCGGCTTCCCGCTATTGCTCCAGAACCGGCTACATATCTGGCCGCTGGCTCCCACGTAGAAGACGTTCGCCTCGGCGTCGTTGGGCTGGCAGGCCGCAGCCACCCCGGTACCGATCATCACGGACTCCGCCACGGGTCTCGCCTCTGCGCCGTTGATTACCGCCTACTACTGGCTCATTCAAACCGATGTCCCAGGGTCGAGCACGCGTAGCCGACTACCTAACTTTCAGCACTCCCGCGGATCGATGAATCTCGACCTGTCAGTCATCGACTGGGTCATTGTCGGCGACGAGCCCGGACCGAACCACCGACCGATTGAGGCGCAGTGGGTGAAGCGCGTCAGCACCACCGGCCAGGACCTCGGTGCACAACTCGCCGCGCTCGCCGCGGCTGTCGATGTTCGCCGAGTGTTTGACGAAAGGCGCCCGGAATCGCCCGGTGAGGTTGGATAATCGCGCGCAGGCCAGTAACCCGTCGTGTTCGTTTCCGGATGCCGCCCGGGTGGCAGGTCGACTCGCCAGGGGCTCCATCGGGAGGATATCCGTGCCGGGACGCTACACGTCGCTCACTCTGGTTTTGTTGGCCTATGACTGGCAAACGGCCATAACCGTTCAGACTTCCTCGGATTCGCCATCGAGCGCACCCCGGGTTTCGACAATGCGCCCTGGAGCCGGCTGCCCAACCGCAGGCACCGCATGATGGTGCGGCTGCTTGGCGCGGTGCTGGCAGCTGTCGCACTCGTCGTTGTGCCGGGGGGCGCTTCCCCGACCGCGCACGCCGCCGACCATCACACTATCGTGTTGACATTCATCCGTCATGCGCAGTCGGAGGCTAACGCGGCCGGGATTATCGACACCACCGTGCCGGGCCCAGACATCACCCCGTTGGGCTCTGGACAGGCCCTCGCTGTGGCCAATGAGTTGAGCCCCAACAGGTATGACGGGATTTTTGCGTCAACGATGGTCCGCACCCAAGAGACGGCGGCGCCGATGTCGCAAGCACTCGGCGAGCCTGTCACCGTGCTGGCTGGTCTGCGGGAAATCGAAGCGGGCACAAACGAAGGGAAGTACGAGTCCGACGCGCCGTTGGACCCAGCGAACGCACCGCTGGTGTGGCTGCATGGCGACCGGGTCGCACGTATCCCCGGATCGATCAACGGCAACGAGTTCGAGTCGCGCTTCAACGATGCACTCGAAACCATCTATCGCAGCGGGGAAACCAATCCCGTTGTGTTCTCTCACGGCGAGGCCATCATGTGCTGGGTCCTGATGAACGCGAAAAACGCCGACATGGCCCCAACGAACAATTCGCTACCCAACACCGCGCACGTCGTGCTAACGGGAAACCCACAAGAGGGCTGGACCCTGGTCAACTGGAACGGGACGCCGGTGCCGGCATGACGCAGCCGCGCATCGGGCGCGATCCAACGAGCGCGGGCGATCCCCGGCTTGGCCGCGGGATGCAGCGCCGTCTTTTCGGGCTGTTGGAGCGCGGCGTCGACACGAAAGCCACAACTGCCAGCTAGCAGACGGCCGATGTCTGGTTGAGCCAACAGCATGCACTCCAGGCCATTGGCATGGTCTTTGCGGCTGGTAGCCAGCCCTTGACAGCAGATGCTCCCATCTTCAGGCAATGAGTTTGTTTTCGGCGCGTTTGGCCGCGGTCGACTCCCGCGTATTGGCTTCACATCCAGCACAATTCACGGTTGTCCTGCCTTACCGAGCATCCGATACCGCGATCGGCGCCCGGAGATGGCAATCCGCCGAGAACGCCGGGCAGATCGAAAAAGTTGGTTTAACAAACGCCGTTGGATGACGGCGGCCCCAACTATCCTTCGACTCGGGCTGCGAGAAACTGAATCGACCGGGTGAAAGGCGGCACCGATGGCTGGACTGGAGTCGATCGACCACGTAATCCTCGTCATGCTGGAGAACCGTTCGTTCGACCACTTGCTCGGATATCTCTACCCCAGATCCGACGACTTCGACGGACTGGACGGCACCGAGTCCAACCGCGACCTTGCCGGCACCGCGGTGTCCGTCTATCGGATCACGCCGGTAAACGAGAATGCCTACTACTACCCGTTGGCGAACCCCGCCGAAGGGTTTCTAGCGACCAACGAACAGCTGTTTAATTCCGCCGCCGCCCCTGCCGATGGGATAGCAGCCAACGACGGCTTCGTAACCAGCTTCGCTCGGGAGCTCGCCTATCCCGCCCATCCGCTCGACCCCAAGCTCGTCGGCGCCAAACCGTCTTCCATCATGGGCATGTACTCACCCGAGACGCTGCCCGTGCTCTGCGGGCTGGCCAAGGGCTTTGCCGTCTGTGACCGGTGGTTCGCATCGGTTCCCACGCAGACCTTTCCCAACCGGGCCTTCGCCGTTGCCGGCACGTCGCTCGGCTACACCGACAACTCGGCCCACGGCCTACCGGCGTTCAACACGCCGTCGGTGTTCGGGAAACTGGCCGACGCCGGCCAGACCTGGAAGATCTACGGCAACTCCAAGCGTCCGCTGACGGCCAACGACTTTCCCGATACCGTCTATCCCGGTCCTGGGTGCAAGACGGAGTCCGGGTTCGAGAAGTTCCAGGGCGACGTCGCCAGCGGGCAGTTGGCGGCCTTCAGCTACATCGAGCCGGAATGGGCCACCTATCCCAGCAGCAACGCCCCGCCGAGCACCACCCACGCCGACAACGAACACAACTTTCAGGTCGAGAACGACCAGCATCCGGTCTCAAATCTGGCCGTGGGCGAGAAGTTCATCTACGACGTCTACGCGGCACTGAGCAGCAACCAGGTCGTCTGGGAGAAGAGCTTGCTCATCATCACCTACGACGAGCACGGAGGGAACTACGACCACGTGCCCCCCGACACCGGCGCCACCCCACCCGACGGCATCATCGGGGCATCGGGGTTCGACTTCACCCGCTTCGGAGTCCGGGTCCCGGCGGTCATCGTCTCCCCCCTGATTCCCGCCGGAACCGTCTTCCGGGCCCCCGCCGGGGGCCCGCCTTATGACCACACATCGATCATTGCTACGCTGCGAGCCCGCTTCAATCTCGGCGCGCTCGGCAAGCGGGATGCCATCGCGCCGCACCTCGGGCCCGTCCTCACCCTGTCCGAGCCTCGCCGCGACGACCCATTGGCGGGCGTCACTCCGCCCAGGGCGGCCGATCCCGTCCTGCAAGCGGGGTCCGCTCCGATCGGTGAGGCGCCCAGTGCGTTCCTCGAGGCGAAGGCCATCGCCGCGGCCGAGCTGCCCGTTCCCTCCAAACCGATCGAGAACCCGGAGCAGACGGTCGCCGCGCTGTCCACCGCGGCCAAGCAATATGCGTTCATTCAGGATCGGCTGCAGGCCTGGGAAGCTGCGGGCAAACCACTCACCAAGACATGACTAGCCCGTAAGTCCGGGGAAAGGTCTTACCCATCGGGCGGCTTCGCACCGGCGCCACCTCCTTGATACCAGATGCTCTCCTATGTTGTGGCAATGGTTTGAGTAGGGATTTCTTGGCGCGTGGGCAGCACGGCGTGGTAGATCTCGCGGGCGATGTATCTCTTTATGCAGCGCATGATTTCGGCTTTTGTTTTGCCTTCGCCAATGCGGCGGGCGAGGTAGTCGCGCGTGGGTTGGTGGCGGCGGAATCGAACAACGGAGATGACGTGCAGAGCGCGGTTGGCGTCGCGGTTTCCGCCTCTGTTGAGTCGGTGCCGCACGGTTTTGCCGCTGGACGCTTCGATGGGCGAGACCCCGCAGAGTTTGGCGAACGCGGCGTCGGACCCGATGCGTTCCGGGTTGTCGCCAAGGGCGACGAGCAGGGCGGCGGCGGTGTCGGGGCCGACGCCGTACACCTGGCGTAGAGCTGGACATGCGTGGGCGGTGAGGGCCTCGAGCTGTGCGTCCAGCGACTTGGTTTCGGCGTCGAGCTGTAGACAACGCTCGGCCAGCGATCTCACCGCAATGGACACCGCTTCTGCCGGGGTACAGGGGATTTCGGAGGTGGTCAGGCCGGCACATGCGCCGATGAGATGGAGTTTGTGCTGGCCGGCGAGCTGTTCGCGCAGCTCGGCCGGTGCGGTGACGATGAGGTCCTTGAGAGCGTTGAATGCTTTCGCTCGGGCGCGTACCGCACTGACCCGTGCGATGCGCAGCACCCGCAGCATTTCGATGATCCCGTCGGCGGTCTTGGGGTCCCCGAGGTCTTCACCAGCCAGCACGACCGCGGCCGCGCCGGCGGCATCAACACTGTCGGTCTTGCCGTGGCGGGCGCGGCGTTGCCGGTTGGGACGGCCAACCTCGGTGACCCGCACCCCGGCAGCGCGCAGGGCCCGGCCCAGCCCCGCCCCGTAATGGCCGACACCCTCGATCCCCACCACCTCGAGCTCACCCAGGCCCTGTGCCCAGGCCAAGAATTCGCGGTAACCGATGCCGGTGGTGGGCATCGTGTAACTGCCCAGGGGTCGGCCGAGCTCATCGGCGGCGTGCGCGACATGAAAATGCTTGTGAGTATCGACCCCGATGATGACCTGTGGGAGACTGGCTGGCGCGGTGGATGTCATTGCGGCCCTTCCGATGTGCGGTTGTGAACATGTCATCGCGGGTCCGCCAGGGTGGGGACGGTACTGCTACGGGACTCTTGGTCGGGCTCCTATGAAGTCACTCCATCCTGGCGGGCCGCATCACGCCGCCACTGGTCGACGAATCTGCATTCAAGGCACGCCCCCGAAGGAGCGGCCGGTAAAGAAATGGGTCAGACCAGCAGCGACGTGACGCGGACCCTACCGACGAAGCCATCGCCTGAAGCGGTAGGAAACGCCGGTAATTCTTTAATCACAGTATTGAAACTCTTCACACCGCAGATCACCGGCAAGATCACCGGCAAGATCACCGGCAGCATTCTGGCTGGTCGGGGACAGACATCAGCCTTGGGTGGCGGCGGACGGGAGCGGCCGAGCGGACGGGAGCCGCCACCAGCGAAGCTGTTGCGTCTGTACCAGACCGCCCACGGAAGCGTGTCTGGACCGACCAGCGGGTGTAGGCAGGCGTCCGCACAAAAACGGAATCAACCTCCCACAAAACCAACGCCACACATACGAGTGCCGAGACTTCTCAGCACGAGCGCCGAGTCGACGACGATCACAACGATCCCGAGGACGATCCGCAAACCGACGCCCACAGCCTGCGCTGGTGTCCGCCCTGTGTCAGCCTCGGCGCGGCGAGAGTCCGTGGTGCTACCTGAGCTCGGTGTCAGCGCATCGACCACAAGAAGTGGGGTCAGAACATCGCCGGGTAGGTGACACACAGTTTTCGCGGAAACCTCACCCGATGATGCTGCGCAGCGGGGCCGTCCATTCGGCGCGCGACGAGCTTCTGGCGACTGCCCAACGGGTACACGCCTGGATCCGAGCACTGACTAGCGAGGTACCCGGCGGTCAGCTCGCATAAAAACGGGTGCACGCACGGGCGGCCGTGTCCACCAATTTGTCCGAAATGTCCCGAAGATGTCCCAGATGTCCGCGAAATGTCGTTGCGATGTCCAACTTGTCCATCTGAACTGGACGTAGCGCCCGACCGGGGCGCGTCGATTCAGACGGGACAACAGTTCGATGAAGGTGCGTATCAACACCACCGGGGTCTCGTTCACCTGCACACGAGCACAAGAACGACGTCACGGATCCACGTAGGAGCAGTCGATGAACGCCCCAGTGCACCTGCCGGGCCTGCCCGATGGTATCGACCACGACGGTGTCATCGCCCAGATGATCCGCCGTGCCAGCTCAGCGGGATTTGACGCCTGGTGGCAGCGCGTGGAGGCGGTGGGGTTCTGCGCCAACCCGATCCAGCTGGGCGGCCGTGATGAACTGGGCCGCGAACATCAGGTATTCACACGGTGTAACAACCGACGAGCCGCGGTGTGCCCGTCGTGCTCGGATCTGTACTCACGTGACACCTGGCAGCTCATCCACGCCGGTCTGCAAGGTGGACACCACGACATCCCCGCCACCGTGACCGATCACCCCCAGGTGTTTCTCACCCTGACCGCGCCCAGCTTCGGTGCCGTCCACACGGTTAGCGCCGCGGGTGGCTGTCACCCGCGAGGCGCCCGCAACCGCGTGTGCCGACACGGAAAGCCGCTGTGGTGCGATCGATCACACTCGCACACCGATGCGCAGCTCGGGCAACCGCTGTGCGGCGAGTGCTATGACTACGTCGGGCATGTGGCTTTTTCCTGGCACGCCCCGGAGCTGTGGCGGCGCTTCACGATTCGTGTTCGTCGCCGACTAGACGGTGAGCTTCGTCGTCGCGGCGAGCAGCCCGGAGATACTCGAATCTCGTTTATGAAAGTTGTTGAGCTACAACGACGGGCAGTCCCCCATTTTCACGCCGTGATCCGATTGGACGCCGCATCTGAGCCGGGTCAAGCTCCGGCAGCGCCAGACGCCACCATCACAGCGCAAGACCTCGTCGAACTCGTCCACCAAGCCGCCACAGAAACAGCCCTGGCATTGGCTGACGACGAGACCCTGCGGTTCGGCGAGCAGATCGACGTCAAGATCATCACCAGCCCGAGCGGAAACCACGGCGACGGCCGACAGATGTCCGGTCGCCGAATTGCTGGTTATCTCGCAAAATATGTGACCAAGTCAGTCGCAGACTTCGGTTTTGCGGTTCGCCGATTAAGCGCTGCTGCCATCGATCAACTCGATGTGACAGACCATGTACGTCAGATTCTGCGGACAATCGTCACCATCTCCGCGCAAGCGGGTTACACCGAAATAATGGCGTGGATTCATACCCTCGGCTATCGCGGCCACGTCGTCAGTAAGTCACGGCAATTCTCGACCACGATGACCGCCTTGCGCGAACGTCGACGAACTTGGCGAAGGTCGCAAATACACGACACCCTTTCCACAATTGCTGAAACCCGAATCCCACACCCGGTCCCCTGGCAATTCCAGCGACTAGGGCACATCAGCCTCGGAGACCAAGTCCTCGTGACCTCAGCTGCCGGCCGTGCGCAACAAGCACGCATTGCCGCCAGACAAGCGGCCAAGGAAGGAGCCGTGGGTAATGAATATTTGCTGCCCGGGCGAAGCCGTGGCGGCTGACCCAGCAGAAACGCCACGTCGCTTCGTGCGTACCGGGGTCGTCCGAACCGTAGCGACACAACGAGGACCTGATGAACAATCAAACGCTAGAGAGGCGGTGAATGAAATTGGAAGACAACGTGTTCAACGATCTGCCCCTTCTGCTCGCAGTGCCCCGAGCCGCGCAGCTGTTGGGAATCAGCCGAGCCGCGGCCTACCGGCTGGCGGCCTCCGGAGACCTACCCGTCCGCCGGCTCGGCGGCCGCGTCTACGTGGTGACCGCCGGCCTTCGTGAGCTAGCCTCGTGAAAGGCTCTGTGTACCAGTGGGGTCCCAAGTGGTTGCCACGTGACTGGAGCACCACAACCGAGGAGATCAATCGATGGACACCGGTGCCGACCGAACGCGCGGCGATCCCGAAATGACCAAGCGCACCCGTCGCGCACTGCCGATCACCAAGCGCATCGCTCGCAACGGGAAAGTCAGCTACGCATTCCAGATCGACGCGGGCACAAAACCGAACGGCTCACGCGATCGGCGGCGCTACACCTACACAACGCTGGCCGAGGCAAAACGCGAATACGCCCGCATTGTGACCGAGGCGGCCGCAGGAACGCTGGTCCGGCGTGACAAGGTGACATTGGGCGCCTTCTTGACCGAGTGGCTTGACAGCCGCCGCGTGCGACCCAACACGCTCGACGGCTACCGCGCAGCCCTTAAGCCGGTTATCGGGCTCTACGCGGCGAAGCGTGGTAGTCGACCTCGTAGTGGTGTCGGGGTGTGATGTTGCCACGTGATTCCGCAGTGCAGTAGCAGGCGCAGCCGATAGTTGTCGAAATTGCGGAAGCCGTGGCCGACTCGGAGGATTTTCTTGATCAGCAGGTTGACCGCTTCGGTGGGGCCGTTGCTGATTCGACCGGTGCTGAAATAGGCCAGGAACTCATTGCGCCACATGGTCAGGGTGCGGACCAGCCGACGCAGTTCGGGAACCTGCGAGTCGATGCACATCACGGTCCAGTCATAGAGGCGGCCCGCGGCCCGGTCACGGTCGCGGCAGCCGTAGATCGCGCGCAGCTCTTGGGCGGCGACCCAGGCGGCGGCGACCTGACCGTGCTCGTCGCCGGCCTCGATGCCGGCTAGCAGCCGCGCCCACGCGTGAGTGCTGAGGTTCTCGGCGCCGCGACGCAGCACCCGGCGGATGCCGTACAGCGGATCCTCGCGCCGGCCCCGATGCCCGTAGGTGTGCTGTTGCACACGGCGGCGCACGTCATCGACGGCGGCGAATCCGAGCCGCACCACGTGGAAGGCATCCAGGACCCGCACCGCGTGCGGCAGACCGGCCGACAGGGCGGCGCCGTAGCCCCGGAACGGATCCAACGCCGCCACCTCGATGCCTGCCGTCCATTCGGCGGGCTGGCTGATCAGCCAGTCGGCCAACACTTTCCGGCTGCGCCCGGGAATGATGTCGATGAGCTTGCCGCGGTGCAGGTCGACGATGCCGGTGGCGAACAGCGTCGAGCGGATCGGGTTGGCGCGGGCGAACGCCGTCTCATCCACCCCGACCGCGGCCACCCCGTCGAGGCGGTCGGGGTGGGTGATCAACGGGGTGCCGTACTCGACGACCGCGGCCATCACCGCCGCCCAGCCCACCCCGAAATCGCGGGCCACCGCCGCCACCGAATGCCCGTCCCGACCGACCCGCCGACACGCCTGCTTACGGGCCCGCTCACTCCACGACGCCCGCGCTCGGATCTGCGGATGGCTCTCGGTCCAGGTCTGCTGCTCACACTCAACATGGATGCAGCGCCAGATGCGTTTGACCCACACCAACGTCACCGCCCGATCCCCGGCGGGCAGATCCCGCACCCAGGTCGGGCGCCGATTGTGCAACCGCGCCTGCGCACCGCAGGTCGGGCACCAACCCACGCTTGCCGTCGTCTCGATCGCGTACTCGACCTCGCGGTCGCCCTCCGAGACCGCCAACACGGCCATGCCTGCCAGCCCGAGCATCGCCGTGGCACTACTGTTCTCAATCACCTGGGGCCTTCCTGTTCGTGTTCCGTAACACCACGAATCATGAGGCCCCAGGGCCATTCCCAAGGTCAGGCAACCAACCGTGTCACCCGACCACTACCACGCTTCATCACGAAAACC
>CAVXAG010000027.1:0-21125 GCA_963759655.1 uncultured Actinomycetota bacterium
CGTAGGGGAGACAGGTTCGCAACGGTTTCGGGAAGGGCAGCTTGCCCCGCGGCCGTTGAGCGGGTCGCTGACGGTCGATGAACAACCCGGATTCGGATCGCCCCGGCCATTGGCGCTGACTAGGTTGAAAGAGCGCATTGCCTCCCAGCACCGCGCAGAGAGGGACCCGGCCGGTGTTCTCCCCCGCCGGGTCCTTTTCGCTCAGCGCGGATGATCTGCAGCATGTATATGCAGTCGGACCGCCACCCACTCAGGACGACGGGCGATCGTCACAGCCCGAGCACCGTCCCCGATGGTCAATGCCCGTGCTAACGAACCGTCAGTCGCCGACCGCGGCCACCATCGCCGCCCGAATCTCTGAATCGTCAACGGCGGTGCGGGCACTCTACGAACTATTGGGGCACTCGACGGCGACCGTGACGGTCTTGAGCGAGCCCGGGGGGCCGGACGCGTCGGCGTAGTTGATCCCGTTGACCGTGCACTGCGATAGGGAGACATCTGGACTACCGCCGACCCAGTTGATCGAGACGTTGTAGCCCAGGGCTTTCAGGTCTCTAATCGTGGCGCTAGCCGACTCGCCGCCGGGTTGGGGCAAAGCGGGGTCGGCTGCGGCGATCGGCCCGACGGCAATCCATGCGGCGCCCCCCGCAACAACCAATAACGTCGCGAAGTATCGCGACGAGTTAAGCGACATGGCGGTTCTCCTAATCGGTGGGCTGATGTGGACTTTCTAACTATCCCCTGAATAAACGATCACGCGGACGATACCGCCGAACTCGTCGGGACTTCATCCATCAATCCCAACGCATTTACCGACCGTTGACGTTCAGGTGTGCCTTGGCCGCCTCAACGGCCGCCGCGTCAAAATGCACGGGTGCGCGATCAACTCCCACGCTTGCGCCGCGGCAGGCCGCAATCGCCTCCAGTGTCGCGGACTAGCCGCAATGTGGCGCTTATAACGCCGCCATCATCGCCGCGCGCATCTCCGAATCGTCTACCGCAGTGTACCTTTCGGTGGTCGCGATCGATGCGTGCCCAGGCAGCATTTGGACGGCGCGTAGGTTGCGGGTGCCGCGGTAGGCGCAGCTGGTACGGCAGGCTAGCCGCGGTTAAGTCGATGACCGCCTGGAAGTAGTAAGGGCAGTAGCTGGTATGTCTGTCAGTGATGCGGCTGGCTGCATATGGTGAGCCCGTGGAGGGCACGCCGTTCGGGCGTTATCGCCTTATCAAGTTGTTGGGCCGCGGCGGCATGGGCGAGGTGTGGCGCGCGCATGACACCGCCACCGACCGGATCGTCGCCATTAAGCGCTTACCGGCGCATTACTCTGACAACGAGGAGTTTCGGCGGCGGTTTCGCACCTTCGGAGCGCGCCGGCTCCGGTAGTTGTCAGGTGCGACCGGTGACCGGGGAGATGCGGGCCATCCCGCGCAGGATCCACGGTGCGTGCGCGCCGCCGCCGAGATGAAGAGGGCCACCGTGCCAGACTTCGGCCAGCAGTCCCGCGCCGGCGCCGGCCATGCCGGTGATCGCGCCACCACCCCGGGCGGCAGACTCTCGCCGTTGAACTTCCCCGACGAGGAATTACGCCGACTGCAGACCGCTGCAATACGCGGAGAATCCGCCAGGATCGAGGCACGCGACTTTTCGACCGCAGATCCACTACTCCCCGCCAGCCTTCAGCCCGTCGTCGTCGCTGCACAGCACGAAAACAGATTGTTGGATCGGCTGCCTGCCATCGCCATTGAGACGCCTTCGACGGTCTTTATCAGGCACGTCTCGACGACCGGCGTGCCCGAGGTGTGGCGATGTCAACTCGAACTGGCCCCAGTGTGACGGGGCAGATTCCAGTCAACGTCGCAACACCGAGGTTTCGGAGGTTGCGGTGGGAGCTGTGCGCAAGACTCGACGTGGCGTGATGTGGGTGGAGAAGCAGGAGTGGTTCATTCGGCTAATCACGCAGGGGGTGAGCAACGCCGAGGCATGCCGAATGGTGGGAATCAACCGCAAGACGGGGACACGCTGGCGCTACGGGCGCACAATCCGCAACACCGCCGGTGAGGCGGTGCACTATCCGCCGGTGAGACTCACAACGCCCACGGTGCCGCATCCTCGCTACCTATCGATAACCGAGCGCACGACGATGGCCGATCTCCACGATGCAGGTGTGGGTGTGCGCGGCATCGCCGCGGAGTTGGGCAGGTCGGCATCGACGGTGTCGCGGGAGCTTCGCCGCAACACCGATGGTCGTGGCCGCTACCTGCCCGCCACCGCGCAGCGGCTGAGCGCTGAGCGGCGATCCCGGGCGTTGGCGGTGCGGACGCGACGCGTGGTGCGTGACGCGCAGCTTCATGGCGTCGTCACCGAGTTGTTGGGCAAGCGGTGGAGTCCCGAACAAGTTGCCCACGAGCTCCGGTTGCACTTTCCTGGCCAACCCGAGCGCCACCTGTGTACGGAGTCGATCTATCAGGCGATCTACGACCCGCGGATCGCGTTGACCCGCCCGGTAAAACGTCGTCGTCGGCGGCGGCGCCGCAGGATCCAGGGCCTGGAGCGACGGGGTCGGATCGCCAACATGACGATGATCGCCGATCGGCCCGTCGAGGCGAGCGACCGGGTGCAGGTCGGGCACTGGGAGGGTGACTGCATCATGGGCGTTGGAAACCGTTCGGCGATAGGCACTCTCGTCGAACGCACGACCCGCTTCGTAATCCTGATCCACGTACCCACTGGGCGCCCGACGGCCGCGGCGATGCGCGACGGCATCACCGACGCACTGGGTGCTCTTGCGCCCCCTCTTCGACGGACACTGACCTGGGATCAGGGCAAGGAATTGGCGCTGCATCACCAGATCACGGCCAACACCGGCACCCGCGTGTACTTCTGCGATGCGCACTCGCCGTGGCAGCGGGGCAGCAACGAGAACACGAATGGTTTGCTGCGCGACTACTTTCCCAAACGTACTGACCTGAGCACCATTTCACCCACGGAACTTCAGCGAGTCGCCGATGAACTCAACAACCGACCCCGCAAGACTCTGAACTGGGCCCGACCCGCCGCCCTGATCACCGACGTGGCGACCAAGACGGCATGAGCGAAGACCTTAGCCCCAGAAGATCGCCGTGGGATCGCGATCCAGCTCAGCGAGTAGCTCCGCGATACTGGCCGTAGGCGCCAACCGATCGTAGGCATGGAACCGCAGGTTGCGATCCCGCCAATACAGCGACCACACGCCGGTGGTCTTCACATAGCGCAGTCGCGCGATCGGGAACCGGGTCCACTCCGCGCCCAGATCGGCCCGCCACGGCGGCCGGCACTCCACGATCGTCAGATGCCGATCAGCGACATCCACCTCGACTCGAACCTCACCACGGACACCCTCAGGTACCCTGCCGCGGCACCACCGCTGCACTCGGGCCACGTCAGTCTCCGGCAGAACACTCACCCGACTAGTGTGCAATCCGTCCCGTTGCGACGTTGACTGGAATCCGCCCGGCCGTAGTTGGCCCCACTCTGTCGGTTCAGGAACGGTGGCGGTGGTCGGGGTGTTAGCCCCAGAAGATGGCGGTGGGGTCGCGGTCAAGTTCGGTGAGTAGATCTTGAACCTGGGGTGAGGGTTCCAGTAGGTCGTAGCGATGGAAGCGCAGGTTGCGGTCGCGCCAGTACAGGGTCCAGCTCTTGGTGGTGGCGGTGTAGCGCAGTCGGGCGATCGGGAAACTGGTCCATTCCGGGCCGAAGTCCTCGCGCCAGGGCGCGCGCCGCTCGAGGATCGTCAGGTGTCTGTCGGCGATGTCGCATTCAACGCGGACTTGGTGGCGTGCGCGTTCGGGAACCCTTGCGGCACACCACCGCTGGACGCGGGCGACGTCGAGATCCGGTAGGACCATCTGGTTCACCAACCGGACCTGTCGGGCGCGGTGTTAAGCGCGTCGAAGGCGGCGTCGAGTCGTTGTTGACGGCGCCGGTTGGGTTCGTGGTTGGCCTCGGCGGCCACCGCGCCGATCAGTTCGTCCAGGTCGGCGTCGGTGATCGCGAGGTAAAGGCTGTTGTCGTGTGCGCGGGTGGCGAATACTGCTCTCTGGCAATCGATGTCGAGGAAGGCGAGGGTGCGCAGGATCGCGGCGGTCTCGGCGTCGATGACGATGTCGTGGACGGGTTCGGCCAGGGCGAGCTGTTGACGGCGTAGATCGTAGGGAGTTGCCGCCCAGTTGCTGATGGTGCCGTCGTCACCGCAACGGCTGCACTGCCAGCCGATGGGTGCCTCCGGCTGGGTGCAGACCACGATGATCTGGCCGGGGCAGCGGCGGTTGGCTGGTCGGCGTCGGCATGGCAGGGCGCTTTCCCAGGCGGTGTGGGCGTCACTGGATGTTGCCGCTGCCACGATGCTGGCCAGGTGCTCGCCGAGCTGGCGTGCTGGGCCCGGCGTGTCGGGGGGAAGGTCAAGGAAGTGGTGCAGATCGGCGACCAACATGGCCTGGCACTGTAACCGATCCTGCTCTGCGCAGGTGCACTCTTACTGGTTGGCGGTGCTGCGTCGCTTGCGCGCGTGGGCCAGCCGGTAGGAGGTGGTGCCGGTTTCGATGATCTGCCCGGCAAAGGTCAACCGGTCCACGATGGCCGCGCACAGGCGGGGGTCGGTGAAGGTTTTGGTCCACGAGGAGAACGGCTCATTGGAGGCGATCGCCACCGCTGAGCGTTCTTCGCGTTCGGTGAGGACTTGGAACAATAGCTCGGCTCCACGGCGGTCCAACTGCAGGTAGCCCAGCTCGTCAATCAGGATCAGATCGACGCGGCCGTAGCGGGTGATGAGTTTAGTGAGCTGTTGATCGTCGGCGGCTTCGACGAGTTCGTTGACCAGCTTGCTGGCCAGGGTATAGCGGACCCGGTAACCGGCTTCGGCGGCCAAGGTGCCCAGGGCGATCAACAGATGGCTCTTGCCGGTCCCGGAAGTGAAGGCGACAGACTGCAACAGTTGCGTGCGGTCTTGCCGTGTGAGGTGCGGGTGGTGGCCGAGACGCACCCGTTGTTCGGTCGGCTGCTGGCGGCGAAGTCGTTCAAGCGGTGGAACGGCGTGTTGTTGTTGGTGATCGATTTGCCCGACGGTTCGCCGGGAACGATCCGCTGCGATGCCACCGACGTGTTGGGTGTCGTGGAGTCGGGCCCGCGGTCGGTGCTGGACGGTGCCGGGCTGCGGGCGCTGCACCGGTTGGTGGGGCAGGTGGCGACGCGTGCCGAAGTGGGCGTGTCGGGGGTGGACGCGCAAGTAGGTTCGCCTCGTCCCTGATCGCGGTCACGACTACAGGAGAGTGAACCCACTTGCGCGCTATGAGAGTAGCTGTTCCACGCCAGCTTGCCCTTGGGCTGGGCAATTTACCGGTGCCGGCCTGTCGTTGGCAGGCACTTCCCGAGGAGACCCGAACCCAGGTGCTGGGGTTGTTGGCCCGGCTGATCGCCCGCGGCGCCTTGGCCGAGAACCCGCACCCAGGGGCTGGTGAGCGATGACCGCTCAGGTGTCGGCGGGGGCATCGGTGCCGTCGCTGCTGTTGTCCACCGAGAAGGTCACCGCGTCGCACCGCTCGCGGGATGCGTATGTGTATGTGCGCCAATCCACGCCGTCACAGATGATTCATCACACCGAATCCCTTGCCCGCCAATACGAGTTGCGTGAGCGGGCGGTGATGCTGGGTTGGCCCGCCCATCAGGTCGTGGTGATCGACGCCGATCTGGGCCGCTCCGGAGCGCAGACCGCGGGACGGACCGGGTTCAAGGAGTTGGTCGCCGATGTCGGCCTCGGGAAGGTCGGGATCGTGCTGGGCATCGAGGTGTCGCGGCTGGCCCGCAACAACGCCGACTGGTATCAACTGCTGGATCTGTGCGCGATCACCGACACGCTGATCGCCGACGCCGACGGGGTGTATCACCCGGCCGATTTCAACGACCGCCTGGTGCTGGGGCTGAAGGGGACGATGTCGGAGGCCGAGTTGCATCTGATCCGGTCTCGGCTGACCGCGGGCCTCAAACACAAGGCGGCCAAAGGTGAACTGCGCCAGGGCCTTCCAGTCGGGCTGGACTACGACGAGGACGACAAGGTGATGCTGTGCGCCGACGAGGCGGTGCGCGAGGCGATCACCACGGTGTTCCGCCGTTTCGATGAACTGGGCTCCGGCCGGCAGGTGTTGATCCGGTTGCGTGAAGACGGTGTGCTGCTCCCGCGCCGGCGCAACGGATCCAAGCGCATCTTCTGGGCCCAGGCCACCTACCCCGCGGTGCACGACTTGTTGACCAACCCGGCCTATGCCGGGGCGTTCGTGTTCGGTCGTACCCGCACTGAGAAGCGGGTCGACCCCGAAACCGGGACCGTGCATTCTCGGGATCGGCTGGTGCCGCGTGAGCAGTGGGAGGTTCTGATCCCCGATCACCATCGCGGGTTCATCACCTGGGAGACCTTCGAGGCCAACACCGCACGGCTGCGCGGCAACTGGCGCCGTCCCGGTGGGCTGGCCGGTGGCGCGGTGCGGGAGGGCCGGGCGCTGCTGCAGGGCCTGCTGCGCTGTGGGCGGTGCGGGCGGATCATGCAGACCTCCTACTCGGGCACCAAGGGCAACTGCCCGCGGTATGTGTGTGCTCGCGCCAAACAGCTTTATGCCGGTGAACACGTCTGTCAGAGCATCGGTGGTGTCCGGCTGGAGAACACCGTCCTCGATGAGTTGTTCACCGTCCTGGAACCGGCGGCGCTGACCGCGACCGCCCAAGCACTGGCCGACGCAGACACCCACCATCGGCGCGATCTCGCAGTGTTCGAGTTGGGAGTCGAACGGGCCCGCTACGAAGCCGACCGCGCGCAGCGTCAGTTCGACAACGTTGAACCGGAGAACCGTTTGGTGGCAAGGACATTGGAAACAACACTGGAAACCAAATTGGCCGCGGTCCGCGCCGCGGAGAACAATCTGGCCGCCCAACGCGCCCGGCGCCCGGTGGCGCTGACCGAACAGGAACTGGCCTGGATCACCACTGCCGGCGCGGACGTGCGGGCGGTGTTCGAAGCCCCCACCACCACGCTGCGCGAACGCAAGCAACTCATCCGCGCGGTGATCGACGAGATCGCCATCACGGTCCGCGCCGAAGAACGCGTCGCGCAGCTGCGAATCCTGTGGCAGGGCGGCGCGGGCACCGAGGTGTCGATGCCGATGACCAAGCCTGGCCAGCATCTACGGGTGACTGACGAGGCAACTGTGGCCCTAGTGCGCCGCCTGGCCGAACACTACGACGACCGCACTATCGCGGCGATCCTGGCCAAACAGAAACGCCGCACCGCCACCGGCCTACCGTTCACCCGAGCGCGGGTAGCGATCCTGCGCGCCGGCCACGACATCGCGGTCTACCAACCGTCGATACCCGATGTCGGGCCCGGCTGCGACGATGTCGTCGTGGTCACCATCACCGCCGCCGAACAGATCCTCGGCGTCGCCCGGACGACCTTGTACCGCTGGATCCGCGACGGATTCGTCACCGCCGAGCAGATCACCCCCGGCGCACCCTGGCGCATCCGCATCGACCAAGCCCTGCGTGATCGGATCCGACCCGAGGTTCCCGAGGGCTGGCTGGGCCTCGACGAGGCCGCCGCGGCACTTGGCGTTGCCCGACAAACCGTGTTGCACAAGGTCCAACGCGGCGAACTGCAAGCCGTCCACGTCAACCGCGGACGCCGCAAAGGGCTCCGTATCCAGGTCAAACCCGACCAGCATGGACTATTCGACACACCCTGATAGAAGGAGAGCGCAGTGTTAACCAGCCTCGGAGTCACCGATCAAACACAATGGATCACCGGCCTTGACCCAGGCGCAGCTCGACAGTGCCCCGATGACCGCGGGATTGATGGCCGGATTAGCGTCAAAGGAGAACTCCTCCAACCGCTTTGGCCGGGGAAACCCCGCGTCGCGGACACGGCGTTCGGCGCGGCGGCGGCTGCGATCATCACACTCGGCGATTACCAACTCCGACAAGAACCCCAGATAGGACAGCTGCTCGCGTTCGGCGGTAGCGGCGATCTCGCCGAACCGGTCCCGGATCGTCGGCAGTCGCAGCATGCGGCAGCCTTGCTCGATCGCCGCGCTGGCAGCCTGCTCAGTGACATCACGCCGGCGCGTCATGAGGTTTCCAGACTGAGCAGGGCGTCGTACTTGGCTATCGAGGGCAACGGGCGCTCATCTACGACCAGCAGCGGCGTCACGCGATGCTCTGCCAGGACGACCACCTCAGCGCCGTGGACAGTCCCGTCCTGGGCGTCATGAGCGCTGCGGCGTTCAGCGGCCTTGCGCGCTTCCAACGCCACCACATCAACACTGGTGCAGCCCACCGACAGTGCGGCACTGATACCGGCCACGACATCGGCTCGATCCAGGTGCCGGTGTAGCAGCAACACCTCGACGAGCGTGCGGGTGCCTGCCGCATCACCGTGTGCCTTGCGGGCGGCCGCCCACCACGCTTCGTGCTCGGCGGTGAACACCTTGGCGGCACGGGCCTGAGCCAGCGCGGTGGCCCCGGGCAGCGCCCCGGGCTTGCGTGCCAGGATCTCCAGATAGTGGTCCAAGTCCAGGACTTTGGTGCCCTTGCCGACCGCGCGCCGATGCCGCGCCACCACCGTGCTGCGGTCATAGACGGTGACCGCTGAGGCCGACAGCTTGACCCGCAGCCGATGACCGATGAACCGGGCCGGCACCGAATACTGATTACAGCGCACCATCACCTGGGCGTAGCGGTCCACTCGCGGCGTCAACGTCAGCGTCGTATCGAAGGGCTCACTTGGCAGCGGGCGCAGCAGCGTCTTCTCCACCTGCCAATCCTGGCCAACAGTGTTGGCACGGTTGGCGATCCGGCGATGGTCATCGGCCTCATCAGCAGCAGCCAGCAACGCGTTGAGCTCATCGATGGAGTCAATGACGGGCATGGGCACGCAGTGGTTGCGGCGGAACCGGCCGCCCTCACCCTCCACGCCGCCCTTTTCGTGGCTGCCGTCGTGGCCGGGCTGGCAGTACCAGGCTTCGAAACCGTAGTGCGAGCGAAACGTGATCCAACGTTCGTTCTCCTGACGTGACCGTCCGAATAGCACCTGCTTGACTGCGCTGTTGAGGTTGTCGTAGCGGATCTTGTCCACCGTTACCCCCCCGAGGCGTTCAAAGGCATACACGTGGCCCTCCAGAAAGGCCTCCTGCCCCTGGGTCGCGAACGCCCGATGCGCCGCACGACCCGAGAACGACAACCGCATGGTGAACAGCGCGGTCTTGGTCTTCACCCCGCCCAGCACCACCCACAGGTCGTGGAAGTCGACCTCGGCCTCGGCCGCCGGAGAATGAGTCTGGGGTACGAACCCCACCTCCAACGCCTTACCTGCCTCCGCGGCGATCTGCGGGCGACGTTTACGGACATGATCGCGCACCGTGGAATACGACAATCCCGCCGCGCCGTGCTCGTCGACCAGACGTGCCAAAACCCTTCGCGCCGTGTGACGTTGCTTCTTCGGGGCGTCCAGGTCCGAGCGCAGCATGTCATCAATCGCTGCCCTGAACAGCTCCAACCGAGGCGCCACCCGCAGTGGCGTCTTTCGCGCCGGGGGCACTGCCGACTCCAACGCCTGGCG
Source organism: uncultured Actinomycetota bacterium (assembly GCA_963759655.1). GTDB lineage: Bacteria > Actinomycetota > Actinomycetes > Mycobacteriales > Mycobacteriaceae > Mycobacterium. The sequence goes on from CAVXAG010000027.1 coordinate 9,636, forward strand.
CACCGTCCGCCGGTGCACTCGATGCCTGTCTGCCAGCGCCCGGATCGACAACCCCTCGACCCGATGATCCCGGCGGATCGCCGCGAACTGCTCCACCTTCGACCTCACCCTCCAGCCCGCCCTTCATCACCAGCGATCCGGGCCATCCAGATCGCAGGTAACAACCGTCAGGTGGGGCCAATTCACGTCATAACCGGCGCGGCGTGTCGCGAAGACGGGGCCAAATCAGACCGTCACTGCAGCACACCCGCGACCACACAGAGGGGGCCACTTCAAGCCCCGTCCCACTGGGGCCAACTCAGGCTGTCACAGCCACGAGGTGACCGCCGAGGGGCAGCCCAAGAGCGAACTGGTCATGAACACCGACGCTCTGACCGCCACCGCGAAGAAGCTGGCCGCGCACACCGCCGTCTCGTATCGCAATCTCGACGCTGTACCAACGCCGTCACGTTGGTTCCAGTGTCGTCGGCGCAATCATGGGTCAAGATCGACGGCGTCGCGTAAAACCCCGTGATGCCCTCGGGCCCCGCTGGCTCGGAGCCGGAACCGCTGCCGGGGATGCCGGGGAAGCTGCCCATCAGCAACTCGCTGTTCTCCAGATCCACGACCTGCCGGAACAACTCGGTGTTCACGTAGCTGTGGAACTGGACAAAATCAGCGATCAGCTCATAACTGGCGGCGCCGACACCGGCCGCAGCCTGCGCTTACGCCCCCGATAGGCCCGCAGATAGTCACGCTGCGCCTCACGACATTGGAATCGGTGGAGGTAGCACCGTCTGCGCAGAGTTACGCGCCTGGGCCGTGTGCGGCGGCGGTGGAGGCCGAGCTGGCGACGCTGGGCGATCTGACCGGCCACGAGACTTTGGCTGCGGGTGCTCTCGCGATGGCTCAAATCCTGGACTCGGGTGGGAACGTCCCGACGTGGCCGGCCGCGGCGAAGCAGCTTCAGTCGGCGATGGCCTCGTTGCACAAGAGCGCGGCGCCGAAGCGGGGCTGGCTGGCTGAGGTGCAGAAGATGTCGTCGCGGCCCGACGCCGGGTAACTCGCCAATTCGCGGTTCCTACCCGGCACCGTCGGCCGCCTTGCGCCACCAGCGGTGGACGACGAGTTTCGACCCCTCTAAGCAGCGGCTTTAGGCAAACGGTGGTAAGTTGACCCATACAAGTTGACAGGGACTAGGAGGTCTGCTATGCGAGCAAAGCAGTTTGGATTGGCAGCGCTGTTCGCGGCAGCGGGCGTCGCAGTGGCGATTGGTGCCGCACCGATTGCCGTCGCAGACGTATGCGATCCCACGGCCTCCGTCTGCCAGGGTCCGGACATTTCCCAAGCCACCGGCTCATCGCTCGGGCCTGCACCCGATACTGATATTGGTGGCGCCCCCAGCGAGATGCAGCTGACCGATGAAAACCCAGGGACGGGCCCCCAGGGCGGGGATAGTCACCGCTGATCGCTGCTTCGATGCGATAGGAACTGTTCATCTATGAGGATGCTGATCTTCCGCCGACCACTGTGTTGGCGGCGCAGGTTCTGTTGTCGGGGCGTTGGGGTGTGCCGGTGACGGTGGGGGAAACTGGCTACTCGGCGGCGCAGTGGGCGGGCAAGCAGTTCGGTAACCGCACGTATGAGCAGGTGGGTTTGTTCCCACCGGCTGCCTAGTCGCCGATAGCGGCCATCATCGCCGCGCGGATCTCGTTAGTCGTCGGGAAGCTAGTTGCCGTAGGGATAACGGGCGCCGTCGTACGGAACGAAGAACGCAGGCGGGCGAGTAGGCGGGGAGTCGTTGATTGGCGCATTGCCGTACGTCGGGCAGGCCCCAGGCGGCCCGCTGCATTGCGGTTGGCCCGGGCCGTTGTCAGCTGCGGCGATCGGCGCGCCGATGAGGGCAACGGATGCACCCGTTGCCGCGAATAGCGCGACCGCCCTGAGGTTTCGTACCCGCGAATCATAACTTTCCCGAGCGGGGTGCCGGCGCGCCCCTTGCAGAAGCTCGGCAGCGTGCTCAGTTTTCGCGGCGTGCATGTCGGATGAGCCGCGAGGTCATCGCAGCGTCACCATCGCGGTTAGGGTTTCGTCGACCTGGTCGCGGGCCATCGCCAACAGCGCGGCGTCCTTGCCGGCCGGATGCGTGGCGGGACGCCACGTCCTCTGAAGGTTGTGCAGCTCGTCGAGTTGGTCGTCAGTCATCACGTCCGCGAGCTGAAACCAGCGGCGGTAGTTATCGGGGTGGTCGGGAACGGCGTAGGGGGACATGGAGGGGCCTTTCGGTTCGGCCCGTGAAGCCCGTTGTGCACGTTGTGTGCACGCCGCCCAAATCTCGACCCAAAAACCGCGTCTGACCTGCGGTTATAGTGGTGCGCGATACTGGGATTGAACCAGTGACCTCTTCCGTGTCAGGGAAGCGCTCTCCCGCTGAGCTAATCGCGCATTGGTGGAGGTGGAGACGGGAATCGAACCCGTGTGCACGGCTTTGCAGGCCGTTGCCTCACCACTCGGCCACTCCACCGCGGGGGTTGATGCGACTGCACCTTTCGAGCGGATGACGGGATTCGAACCCGCGACCCTCACCTTGGCAAGGTGATGCGCTACCAACTGCGCTACATCCGCGCGCCACGGGCGAGATGTCACCACGTGCGAACCGAAACGATAGTCCACCCCAGCATGGCCACACAAATCTCTCCGCGGCTTTCCGATCGGCCCACCGCCCACTGTATTCTGGCCGAAAACACCGATCATGTTAGTCTTCGACCTCGTTCGCCCGCCGGCTCCTGGTCCGGGCGCACGGTCCCGTGGCTCAGTGGGAGAGCGTCCGCTTCACACGCGGAAGGTCGCTGGTTCGATCCCAGCCGGGACCACGGGGAATCTTCGCAGTTCCGCCGCCATAATTAGGAGCGATGCCGTCGGCCGGAGACGCTAGAATCGAGCTCTATAGGGCCAAAATGGGGCCAAACTTTTCAGGCCCTACTGGTCGGAAGGTCGTCCAGCTTGTCCAGCGCCGACGCGATGTCATCGAGCTCGTCGTCGTAGAGATCGGCGTAGATGTGCGCGGTCACGGTGATCGACGCATGGCCCATGGTCTTTTGAAGCAGACGCAGATCAGCGCCCGCCCGCCGGGCCAGCGAGGCGTACGTGTGCCGCAGATCATGGACCCGCAGGGTGGGGCGGCCGATCTCGGCGATCGCCTCTCGCCATCTCACCGAGCGCTTCCAGTTCTCCAGACCCAGCCGCGAACCCATCGGAGATGTGATCGCCGGATCTGCGGGTCGCCGGCCGGCAACGCGGCCCGCCAACACAGTCGATAGCCGTTCGGGTATCGGAATCGAGCGGCGCCCGGCGGCACTCTTGGGGTTGCCTTCAATGAGCTTGCCGCCGACCTGGGTCATCGAGCGGCGGACTCTGATCCGCCGCGCTTTCAAGTCGACGTCCTCAACGTTGAGTCCGGTGAGTTCACCGAACCGCAGACCGGTGTAGGCGAGCAGAGATACCACGTCGCCCTGGGCATTACACGCCAAGGTGAGCGCAGCGACCTCGGCAGCTGTGAGGTAGGTGTGCGCAGTCTGTCGCAGCGGGGGGAACTTGGTGCGCGCCGCCGGGTTGCGCGACACGAGCAGAGCATTTTCGGCGGCGTAGTCCAGGCACATCTTCAGTACCGAATGAACCGATCGCACGGTCCGAGGACTCAGACCCGACTCTGTCATCTCATTGACCCACTTCTGGATCGACTGATGGTCGATCTTCGAGATGGACCACGCGCCGAACTGCGGTCTAATTCTCAGGCGCCAGTTGTCCTCGTATCCGCGTCGCACCTTCGGGCTGAGGTCTGGGCGGGAAGCGATCCATGATTGGTACACCGTGGCCAACGTGACCCGGCCGGCACGGGGATCGACGACGTCGCCCGCCGCCGCTCGGGTGAGGATGGTGGCCTCGAAGATCCGGGCTTCGCGCTCGGTCGTGAAGCTCTTGCGCCGCTTAGAACGGTCCGGCAGCCGCCACTCGACGTCGAATCTCGGTCCACGCGCCGTCTCGCGCCTCGTTATGGCCATTTCACGTCCTCTCCCTGCGGCTGCCGACCGCTAAGCCAAAGTGGGCAACAGGAATTCGGCCAATAGCGACACGCAATGCCACTGCGTTCCCCTCGGAGCTCGCAGGTCCGTGAACTCAGCCAAGAGAGCGGAGGCCGCCCTAGACACGGGCCGACCGAATCCAGTCGTCAACGTCACTTCGTGCCCATCTTCGATGCCGGTCGCTGAGTCTGATGTGGTGCGGACCAGGCGCCGCAATTCCGCGTTCGCGCTTCGCCGCCCAGTCGTGCAACGTCGACACAGGCACGCCCGTTAGGTCGCGAACCTGGTCGGCCGTAAGCATTTCGTGCCCATTAGTACCGTTGCTGGCCACCGTCACTCACCTCAAGGCCTGGGTATGGGCCACGACGAACCGATGGATCTCCGCAGCGGTGACTCGCCGGCAGGCGCCGACCTGGACCCATGCCAACTCGCCAGCCTCAAAGAGTCGATAGACCGACGAACGAGAAATGCGCAGGGCTCTGGCTGCTTCCGGCACGGTCAGGAGCATGCCAGTGGAGGCAGGCAGAGGGTCAGGTGCGCGGTGGTCGCTCATGGCAGGCTCGAAAGATTGCGTGGGTCATGGTGTCCCCTCGTGGTTATGCGGTCTTCCGTCAGTGTAATTCGTCCCCACGACAGCCCCGTACACAATTTTCTGAGAGCAGCGAAGCCCTGATAACGTTTGACGTTAATAACGTGTGCCGTTATGATCAGTGAGTGATCCGGTCGTTCCGGGACAAGGACACCGAGGCGATCTGGCGCCGCGCCTACGTCAAGAAGCTCAGCGCGGAGCTCAGCCGACTCGCCTACAACAAGCTTGTTCTCATCAACGCCGCCGAGAGCATCAACGACCTACGGGTGCCGCCGGGCAACCGCCTGGAGAAACTCGCGGGCGTCCGTGCCGGCCAGTACAGCATCCGCGTCAACGACCAGTGGCGCATCTGCTTCACCTGGAGTGCCAGCGGCGCCGCAAGCGTGGAACTCGTCGACTACCACTAGACAGCTAGATAGAAAGGACAAACCAATGGCAGACTTCGCCCCCACTCATCCGGGGGAGATCCTTCTCACCGAGTTCCTCGAGCCGATGGGAATCTCGCAGTACCGCATCGCCAAAGCGATCGATGTACCGCCCCGGCGCATCAACGAGATCGTGCACGGCAAGCGCGCGATCACCGCGGACACCGCGCTGCGACTGTCTCGCGCTCTCGGCCTGAGCGACATGTTCTTCGTCAACATGCAGGCCCACTACGACGCCGAAATTGCTCGCGAACAGCTCGCAACCGAGCTGGCCACGATCCACCAAATAGCCTGACGAGAACTCAGACGTCGGGCGAGGCAGTCTTCGTGTGATCGCGATGCCCCGCCACATGTGTTAGCGGTCTGACCTGGCGGACACGCGCCTTGTCACGTCGGTGATCAGAAGGACGCCGCTCAGCATCTGCCAGATCAGGGTCGAATACGCGCTCATCCGTTCCCAGACGCCCTGCTGCGGGACGCTCGTCGCGGGAGTCGAAAAGGCTCGCACCAACATCACCAGGCCGAGAAACCCGAGGACGGCCAGCCCAATTGAGACGGCCCGATACCACCACACGCCCACCGATTGCGCAAGACATGACGATCCGGCGACGATCGCGGCATTGCCTGCCACGATGGCCAGCACTGCGCCCAACCCGTGAAGGCAGGCCCACCCGTTTGCCGCCAGGCCCGACCCACCGTGAACGGTTGCCACGCCAATGTTGCCAACGGTGTTGGTCGCCACCAGGGACAGGAACAGCCACGAGTGACGCGCTCCGGTGCCGCGGACCACGAGCACCGCCCCGACGAGAAATAGAATCCCCTCCGCATAGAAGGCCGTGTTCATTGCCGCAGCCAGCGGCGACCGCGCCGGCACTCCCAGCGCGCTGATGTAATTTTCCGCGTAACTGTAAGAGGGCACGGCCGCCGCCGCGGCGACGGCCTCGAGAACGAGGAACCCGACCGCCGCCCCGATCCACACGACGGCGCCGCCCACTTGAATTGGCCGTGAAGTTGTCACTGCGCAAAACTTAGGGCACCAGCGCCGCACACATGCCCAAGCCCCGGCGAGCGGGTCGGGACTCGATGGTCATCGAGACCCGCGAGGCGCATTATGGCACGCTCAGTCTTGCAGGTGGGATGGTCGTCGATTATCAGTCCGGCGCCAAGGATTTCGTTGGCCAGTATCCGCTGTCCGCCTAGAGACGCGCCGAGGTTGTTGTCATCCACAAACTTCTCGGAATTTTCCTGGCCAGGTTTGTGATGCCAGAAGCACGTCGCGCCACGCCGGACGCAGCGCGACCGAATGAAACGGTCGGCCGCCACCGATGACGATGGACAGAGGGGAAACGGGGGAGCTGCCGCCGAAGGCGCGTCAGCCTGCCGTCCAAACACCTGCTCCACCCCAAATCCACCAATTCCCAACCCCTTCGAAATTCGTCTCAACCATTCCCCCCGCATCGCACCACGTATCATCCAAACCAACAGCCCCACAACAACTATCGACGCCAACATCGCCTCACCAGGACACTCCAAAAATGTGTCGGCACATTGGCACAAGTAGTGCAATACTGATTTCGGGCGCGCAGTACAGTCCCGAAATACGACCCGCTGCAGGCGGTCTCGTTCCCCCGGATCGTGAGGTGGTCGTAAGTGTTGACGATCTCACGGTTGTCGCGGTGGAGCATCAACTACTACAACGACACTGCCCGCGAAGCCGAGCGCGCTGGGATTGATCGTCAGCGCGCCAACGGCGGGTTGGGGGAGTACTACTCCCAAGGCGACACCCGGGTGCCGACGTGGCTGATCGCCGGGGACGCTGCGCAGACCGCAGAGTTGGTAGGGCTGGACGGGCGCGCCGCCGATGGAGGCACCGCTGCTCGCGACGTCATACGACGGTGGCTGGATGACGGGATCGCGCCCAACGGCGAAGCCGGCCGCGCCTTCACGAAGAGCAGTGTGCATGGCTTCGATTTGACGTTCGCCGCCCCCAAAAGTGTGTCGCTGCTGCGGGCGCTGACCGATGACATCGGGGAGAAGGTGATGCAGGCAGCACATCAGCGCGCCATCGCCGCTGCCATGGCCTACCTGTATGAGCATGCCGGCTACACCCGGGTGCACAACCCGCTGACCGGGGCCAAGGATCTGCGGCGGCTACCGGGGTTGGTGGCCATCGCCTACCAACACGAAACATCGCGATGTGGGGACCCGCATTTGCACACCCATGTCATTGTCCCCAACCGCCAGGCCCGCGCGGACGGGACGCTGGTGTCGATCGATTCCAAGTCGCTGTATCACGAAGCCAAGGCCGCCGGGATCATCTATCAGGCGACCCTGCGCCACGAGCTGCACGCCGAACGGGGCCTCGAGTGGAACCCGGTCGATGAGCACACGGGGATGGCCGAGATCGCCGGCGTCGACAAAGAGTGCTTGAAGGCGTGGTCGCAGCGGTCCACCCGGCTACGGGAATGGGCCAACCATAACCTCACAGTTGTGGACGGGAAACTGAGCGCGGCGCAGACCGCGGCCGCCCAGAAAGCCACGCGCCCCGCCAAACCCGAATCGTTGGCGTGGGAGGCGCTCAAGGAGCAGTGGCGCGTTGATGCGCGCGGTCTGGTGTTGGACCGCGGCGCGCATTACGCGGCGCGCGCTGGGCGCGGGCGCGCTGCGCGGCGCGCCCTGGACCGCGCGCGCATCGCGGCGATGGCCGCGCGCATCGACAAGGCCGCGTTCACCCGCGCGGACATGGTGGAGCTGATCGGCGCGCAACTGCCGGTGGATGCGCCCGGGGACGCGCGCGGGGTGATTGAGCAGATCGTGGACGCGGTGGGGGTGCGCGTCAGCGCGCCGCGCGGCGCGCATGAGCGCGAGGGCCACGAGAAATACACCCTGGATGTGATCATGGCCGAGGAGCTGCGCATCTTCGACCTGGTCGACCAGTCCGAAACCCGGTCGCGGTTGGATGTGCGCTTTGAAGACGTCCAGGCGCTGGCCCCAGATCAGGCGCGCGCGGTGGGCAACATCGCGGTCTCCCCGTTTTTGGTGCAGCCGCTGGCCGCGCCCGCGGGCGCGGGCAAGACCCACGCGCTTTCCGCGCTGCGCGCCGCGGCCGCGCGCACCCACAAACACCTGCTTGTGTTGGCGCCCACGGGTAAGGCCGTCGATGAAGCACTGCACAGCGGTGCTGGGGATCGCGGGTTCACGGTCGCCAAGGCGCTGGGGCTGCTGGACGCGGGGGAACTGGGGCTGGATGGGCGCACCGTGGTGGTCGTTGATGAGGCCTCCATGGTGGGCACGCATGAGCTGCGCCGGCTACTGGAGGCCACGACCGCTGCGCGCGCCAAGACGGTGCTGGTGGGCGATCCATATCAGTTGGCGCCGGTCAAGGCGCGCGGGGGCGTGTTTGAGCAGCTCTGTGACGAGTTGCCCTGGGCGCAGCGGCTTTCCCAGGTGTGGCGGATGCGCAACCCGGAAGAGCGCGATGCCTCCCTGGGGTTGCGCGCCGCCCACGGCAACCGGCTACGCAAGGCGGTGGGCTGGTATCGCACCCACAACCGCCTGCACACTGGTGATCAGGTCGCGATGGGCGCCGACGCGCTGAACGCGTATTTGGCCGACCGGAACGCGGGCAAGGACTCGCTGCTGGTGTGTGACAGCTGGGAGATGGCCGACGCGCTCAACCGCCGCCTGCACGACACCCTCACCAGCGACGGGCCGAAAGCGCAGGTTGCGCGCGAGCAGGCTGTGCGCGTCGGCGACATTATCGTGAGTTGCCATAACGACTCCCGCATCCCTGTCAGCGCCGCCCACGGCCGTGACCATGTTGAGCAGGTGCGCAACGGTAACCGCTGGCGCGTCGCCGGCATCGACGAGCACACCAACCGCATCGCTGCCGAGCGGCTCACCGACCACGCCCGCGTCGTGTTCCACGCCGACTATCTACGTGAGCACGTCAGCCTGGGCTACGCCATCACCGTGCACGCCGCCCAGGGCGTCACTGCCGACACCAGCCACGCTGTGTTCGGTGAAACCGCGGGCCGTGCACTGGCCTACGTCGGTTTGAGTCGCGGCCGCGACGCTAACCACGCCTACATCTACACCCAGTTCACCGGGGAAGGCGACCACGAACACACCAGCGCAGCCGCCGGCCAGGACGTGCACGTGCTGCGGCGCGGCAACAACTACTCCGCCGCGCACTACCTCCGCGCGGTTCTGGCCCGCGACGAGCGGCCCCGCAGCATGCACGCCGAAGCCGCCCGCGTCGACGCAGAACTATTGCCCAACATCGTCAGCCGCCTGTTGGAGCTCCACGCAGAGCGCGGCGCCGCGCGCGCCACGGTGTGGCGCGAACACACCGCCCAGGCCCGCGCCTTCCAAGCCGCCTACGAGCGCATGGCCGACGCCGCAGCCCGAGGTGCCGAACGCAGCCGACAGCGCGGCCTCGACGTCGACGGACTCGAACTGTAAGGCGCGCCACTAACGTTCAACCGAGCTGCCCCGTGCCGCCAACGGCGGCCAGCCAGCACAACTACCCCACCACATCCGCGGCAGCGTCGATGCCGTGCGGCAACCCCGCTTCGGGTTAGCTATTGGTCGGCGACCGACACCAAGGGCGTGTTGCGCGCACCACGACATGTGTCGCCTAAGGCGGCGCGAGCTCTCGGTGAATTAGCTAACTGGCCGGGATGTCGGCTCCCGACAAGTCAACGCCGAGCCGGCCAACCACGGAGAACAACTCCTCGTAAATGTTGGCCGGGATCGTGAACGGTTCTGTGCCCGAGACCCGGGGGAAATGAGCGGCGATGTCGTCTGCGGTAGTTACAGCGTCCGTGTCGGCTAACCAGCCGTCACCTAGCCCGACGAAGACCCGCGCATACCGTCCGGCGCAAGCCGAGTAGTTCTCGTGGCTTGATTCGCACGCGCGACTAGCCAGGTAGGTCACGATGGGCACCACTTTTTCTGGTCCGATCAAGTCCAGAAGCCCCAAGTTCTCGAGCGTGTTCGAGTCCACCGTCTCGGTGACCATCCGCGAAAACCCAAATGGCAGTACTGTATTCGAAAGAATGCCGTGGTCAGCTCCCTCCAACGCGAGCACGTTGCTCAGCCCAACCAATCCCGCCTTAGCAGCACCGTAATGCGCCTCGAGATGCTGGCCGAACATACCGCCGGACGAGGAGACGAAGACGAATCTGCCGTATCCCTGCTTCTTCATTACCCTGAACGCTGGCTGACTCAAATAGAACCCACCGTCCAAGTGAACGGCGAGCATCTGCCGCCACTGGGCCGGCGTCATCTCGTCGAAAGCGATGCTGTTGAAGATGCCAGCGTTGCTTATCACCGCGTCGAGCCGTCCGAAGTGCTCGACGGCAATCTGCACAATCGCCTCACCACCTTCGGGACTATCCACTGAGTCATGAGATGCCACCGCCGTCCCGCCTGCGGACCTGATCTCTGTGACCACCTCGTCGGCGACTTTGGTGTCCGCTCCCTCGCCGCGCATGCTGCCGCCGAGATCATTGACCACTACCGAAGCTCCGCGCTGCGCCAAGTCCATCGCATAGAGTCGACCGAGCCCACGACCCGCCCCGGTGACTACCGCCACTTGATCCTCGAAATCGATCATTGAACCGCTCTCGCCGTCGCGAATGACACCCCTCGTTACCGTCTTACGAAATTCGGCCAGGTCACGCCTCCACGTTTTAGTCGTTGCCAGCAACAACTCTCCGCCGGAGATTCGAATCCGAGCACAACGTAGACCGGAACATATATTTGGTCAACCGCACAGCCCGGTCCGGGGCGGCCCGTTACGACGGTAGGCCGGTCGGCGACCGCCATCGACCGCCATCGATCGCCTACATGAGTCACGTACTGGACGCGGCCAGTTCCCGGTGCAACAGTTGCGCACGACACGGCTAGCCGACATGGTCAACATGCTCGACCCGAAGCTCGTTGCCGCAGCATTCGGGGATGACACCCGAAGCAGCGATGATTTACCTCGCCGATCACGTCGATCCGCAACGGCTTTCGCCTTAGTCGACATAGACCAGATCACAGCGTGCGGTGGGGATGAGCAGCTCGTCGGGCCAAAACCCCAACTCGAGGACGTGCCTTGAGTCGCTCGAGGGGAGCCATGCCCGCGACGGTGGCCACCGCACGCGCGTAGGGGCCCACCCGACCAGCCGGCGACCGCGAACTCACCTAGATGCAGCAGGTCAGCGACCTGTGCGACGGTGCGGCCCCACTGGCCGATCGAGGCGATGCTCCACAGGTCACTGCGCCCCCGATCCCCAGGGCCGGTCAATCGCGATGATCTCGGCGCCGCAGCGACGCCCGGCCTCGTCCATCACCGTGGCGTCCAGACCGCAACTGAGTCCACCGTGATTCCACACCAGGGGCCACCCACCGGCTGACCCGAACC
>CAVXAG010000028.1:0-219396 GCA_963759655.1 uncultured Actinomycetota bacterium
ATTGTCATTGCCGAACACCGCCTTTCGACCGCCGTCTCCACGGCAAGCTCGAGGTGAAGGTGTCGCGCTCAGAGCGAATAGTTCGGCACCGCAACCGCGCGTACCCGACGCTCCCGCGCCCACGATTTGCAGGTCGGAGTACTGTCTGGACCCCGAACTGCGGGCAAGCACCATCGCGATGCACCCTCCTGCCCAGTGGCCCACTTTACTTATGTCAATGACATCATTGACAATACATGTCCTGACTGTCAACCTAGACGGGATCGGCCGGGAGCCCGAGGGCCGGCACGAGCACCCGATGCAGATAACTGCGAAGCGAGCCCTGCGATCGGGTGGCAGCGCTCTCAAATGTCAATAACGACAAAAGAAACCGCATATACGTTTCGGTCATCTCATCGAGTTGGGACTCCCTGTCGGGGAGATAGGAAAGGATCGGCTCCAAGAAATGGCGCACGGTGGCGACCACGTCTGGAGTCAACACTCGCGCACGTGCTGCAGGACCTTCGAGGACCGCAATCACCGGCGAGATCGCCGGATTCCGCTTGAATTCGGAGTACGCCGAAACAAGGAGTTCGACGACATACCCGGCTGCCGTCGCATTGTTGCGAGCGACCGCCATGATCCGCTCCGACGCTTCAGCCGCCTCCTTCTCCAACGCTTCGACGATGATCTCGTCCCTGGTCGGGAAGTACTTGTAGATCGTCTGACGCGACACTCCGGACTCATTGGCGATCGCCGTGAGCGACGTCCGCTCCAATCCGACGGTGGCCAGGCACCGGGACGCGGCGGCGATGATGTGAGCGCGGGGATCGGACGGCGTGCCGTGCTGGCGCCACGCCACTCGACGCGGAAGCCCTTCGGTCTCACCCACTGTCACCTCCCACCACGTGCCTCCGATACGGCGCCCGGAAATTGCATCATGTCAGGTCGTCTATCCGGCGACGGCGGTAGGCGACAGCGCCACACCTCGTACACGGCTGGCGATGCAACTGGCCGCGTCACCCGAAAGGCACCGTAATGGGATTCCTCACACCTAACCTGCCGACGCTCGACATGGAGGAATGGGCCGGTTACCCGCGCGGTGAGAAAATACGACAGATGGCGGCACGCTGGGCGGAATCCGGTGCCGGAACACCCACGGCATTGCACACTTTCTATCTCGTCAAGATCGCGCTGTACGTGCTGGGCGGCTGGTTATTCGCACTGGCGACCAGCGGGATCGACGGCTTCACTCACGTCGGCCAATGGTGGTCTGAGCCCATCGTCTTCGAGAAGGTCGTCCTCTACACGATGCTGTTCGAGGTCATCGGGCTCGGCTGCGGATTCGGCCCGCTCAACAGCCGTTTCTGGCCACCGTTGGGGTCGATCCTCTACTGGTTGCGCCCCGGCACGATACGACTGCCCCCGTGGCCCAACCGGATCCCGCTCACTCGCGGAACGACGCGCAGCCCAATCGACGTCGCGCTCTACGCGGCGTTCCTGGTGCTGCTGCCCGTCGCGCTGTTTTCCGACGGCACCGGCCCGATCCCCGCGTTGGGCACCGAGATCGGGCTGCTTCCGCTCTGGCAGATTGTGGCCATCCTCGTCGTGCTGGCGGTGCTCGGCCTTCGCGACAAGGTGATATTTCTGGCCGCGCGCGGCGAGGTTTACGGCAGCCTGACGCTCGTCTTTCTCTTCGCCGGTACCGACATCATCGTCGGCGCGAAGCTCGTCATGCTGCTCATCTGGGTCGGCGCAGCGACCTCGAAGCTCAACAGGCACTTCCCGTTCGTCATCGCGTCGATGTTGTCGAACAATCCGTTCATCGCGTCGAAGTGGGTCAAGAGGCGGTTGTACAAGCAATTTCCCGACGATCTGCGGCCCGGCCCGTTGGCCAACGCCATTGCTCACTTCAGCACCGCGCTCGAAATGCTGGTACCCCTCGTGCTGTTCTTCTCGCACGGCGGCTGGCCCACCGCGGTGGCGGCATTCGTCATGGTCATCTTCCACCTCAACATCGTCTTCGCGATACCCATGGGGGTCCCGCTGGAGTGGAACGTGTTCATGATCTTCGGCATGTTGTCGCTGTTCGTCGGGCACGCCGACATTGGCATAACCGATCTGCACGACCCCATACCAGCGGCGATCCTGTTCGCCATCCTGGTGGCCTGCATCGTCACGGGCAACGTGGCACCCCGCAAGGTGTCGTTCCTGCCGGGGATGCGCTACTACGCCGGCAACTGGGACACCTCCCTGTGGTGCATCAAACCGTCGGCGCGAGAAAAGATGGAAGCCACCCTGGTGGCCATTCCCTACATGCCGAAGTCGCAGCTCGAGAAGTTCTACAGCAACGCCGAGCGGGCCGAGGTCTCGAAGTACCTGGGCTTCGCGTTCCGGGCGATGTTCGCCGCCGGTCGAGCCTATTTCACGCTGCTTGATCGGTTGATTCGCGTCGACCAACAAGATGACTACGTCATGGAGGACGGAGAACGCATCGCCACGTTCGCCATTGGCTGGAATTTCGGCGACGGACATTTCCACAACGAGCAGTTGATGGCCGCGCTGCAGGAGCGGTGCGGTTTCGAACCCGGCGACGTGCGGGCGCTCATGATGGACGGCCAGCCGATTCACCGCCAAAGGATGCAATACCGGCTGGTCGACGCGGCGATCGGCGAGATCGAAAGAGGCCACTTCGAGGTCCGCGAGCTTGTCAAGCGTCAGCCCTGGGAAGCCGACGTGCCCGTTCACGTTCACAGCGGTGGCCACCTCGACGTGACCTGAAAGCATGACCGTGAGAACAGATTTCGATGCAGTGATCGTCGGGTCCGGCCCCAACGGTCTCGCGGCCGCTGACGCTCGCGCGTGCCGGTTGCCGGGTAATGGTCATCGAGGGCACCGACGAGATCGGTGGTGGGACTGGCCGTCGACGGGTCCGATATGTCCGAGCGATCAAACACAAATGCGCCGATATCCTTCTCGCATTAAGGAGGCCAGGCCGCTTCCGGCAAGCGATTGAGCGTTCTGGCGCAACGCGGCTCAGCACGTGATACCGCGAAAGTAGCGATCGTCAGACCCGTCTGGGCGGCTGGCGGCCTAACCGGCTCGATCCCCGGGCACGTCGAATTCGACCCATCCGCCCACGGCGCGGGTGACCGTCAGGGCACGGCGATGTGCGCGGTGCATCGCATCGTCTGGTGCGATCGTCCATCCGGCGACGGCGTCGCCGGATGGGCTCGAGGCGATCATCGCGTCTTGCACCCGCCGCCACGTGCCGTCGGCACTCATCCGCGTGTACCAGGCCCAAATCGTCTGCCAGGGTCCGAACATCGCCGGGACTTCGCGCCACGGGATGCCCGTGCGGTGACGATAGACGATCCCCTCGAGAACCTGCCGCCGGCCACGAGGCGGTCTTCCCCGCCCGGCGGTGCGACCAGGCATCAGATCTGAGATCGCCGACCACTGAACGTCCGACACCAGCAGATAACGAGACACCGATCGATTTTTCAGACACAGCTGCCCGGGTCGGGTCTCCGGCTGCTCGTGCGCGGCTGCGCCGGATCGGTCCCCCATGGGCCCACCCGTGCTGATGCGTCGGAATCGGGAGAGCGCCGGGCCTACCCATCGGTCGAGGAATCCTCGCAGATCGTCGCCTTTCCTCGGCGGATGGCCGGGGTTGATGATCAGCGACTGCAGTACCCGCAGCATGAACTCGACCAGCTCGTCGAGGTCGGCGTCGCTGGCACCGGCGCGCGCCCAATCCACGTCGAAACGCTCGACGACCGAGCGGCCAAAGGACATCGCGATATCCGAGGTCACTTCCGCCGTCAATGCGGTGGATCGTCCGGGGGTGAGCAGAGCACTCAGATGCCGTTCGGAGGGCAGGCATTCCAGAGTATGGGCGATACCCTCGATGACCGCCTCGGCGGGATCGACCACACCGCACAGGCGGATCGCCATCCGGTCAAGAAAGGGTCCCGCCTCGGCGATCGCCGTTGCGATCAACAGCGCCTCGCTGCTGGGAAAGTAACGGTAGACCGTCTGACGTGAGACGCCGACGTCGCGCGCTACCTCGGCAATACTGACATCACTGCCCTTGCAGTCGATCTGGCGCCGCGCCGCCTTGAGAATCCGCGCCACGGCCTCGCCGTCGCTGGCCGGTGTGTCGCCCGACCATCCGTGGGTTCGCACGTTACCTTCCCATTCGCAGCACCGGAGGATTCCACTCCGAGAGCCATCGTTGACTTACCACATGGTGCTAGGTGTATTGTCGCACATAATCCCTTCAGTTTTCGGAGAAGCCCATGACAGTTGAGCAAGCAGCCGCCCCGACGCACGTGTTCGATGAAACCCTGACCCGCCGAGCGTTGCAGATCGTGCGGGACAAGACGACCGAGATGGCCGACGACGTCCTTCGGGTGCCGCTGCACTATTACAACGATCCCAAGCTCACCGAGCTCGAAGAATCTCAGATACTGCGGCGCACCCCGCTTGCCGTGATGCAGAGTTGCCGCATCCCTGCACCCAACGACTACGTGGTGCGCTCGGTGCTCGGTGACTCGCTGCTGATCACCAGGGACAAAGACGGCAAAAGCCACGTGTTCCTCAACTACTGCCGCCACCGAGGCGCCATGCCGGCCTGCGGGGCGGGCAATGCTCGCCGGTTCACCTGCCCTTACCACGCGTGGACCTACAACAACGCGGGCGCACTGGTCACCATGCCTGGGGCGCCGGGATTTACCGGCATGGACCGCGCCGACTACGGCCTGGTTGAACTACCCGCCGAAGAGAAATACGGCTTCATCTGGGCGGTCCTCACCGCCGACGCCGACATCGACGTCGACCACCACCTCGGCCCCCTCGCCAATGACCTGGCAGCGTTCGAATACGAAACGTACGGCTACCATACTGAGAAGGAATTCCAGTCCGAGGTGTCCTGGAAGGGCTCACTCGAGGCGTTCGCCGAGGGCTACCACTTCCAGTATGTCCATCCCAACAGCATTGGACAGGGCGCCATCGGCAACACCACGATCCACGACGCGTTCGGCAAACACCACCGGCTCGGATTTCCGTTGATGCAGATCACCAGCCTCGACAGCGATCCCAATGCGAGCTGGGACGTGCGCAACAACCTGGGCATCATCTACTGGATCTTTCCCAACCTGGTGCTGGCGAACAGCCCGGTGGGCGTGGAAGTCATCGACATTCTGCCCGCCGGATCACCAACGCGGTGCACCGTCCGACACAGCTGGATGGCGCGCATACCCGCCACCAACGACGACATGCGTGCCGGGTACGACCACGTCTTCAACTTTGTTCATGCGGCATTGACCGACGAGGATTTCGCCATGCTGCCCCAATGCGGTGAGGCCGTCAGACATGGACAGCACGACCATGTGATCATCGGCCGAAACGAAATCGGCGTGCAACACATGATCCGCGTTCTGGCCCAGGAACTGGGCATTGCGCTCGGGTGATGGGAGGATCCGTAGCGCGCACGCCTCTGGCCGGATTCACGCTGGGGACCCCCCGGGCCACTAGTCACGCCCCCGGATCGGGTGGTTGTTGCGCGTAGGCCCTGTCGAGCAACGCGCGCGCCGTCCATTCCACCCGTGCTTGCGACTCGTCGAGGGACATGCGTCCGTTTAGCATTCGGGTGATGGCACTCGTTAGGGCGGCGTTGAGAGCGAAACTCAGGTTCGGTACGTCGGCAGGCGGAAAGCCATGCAGGAGCCGCTGAAACATCTCGGCGTTCGTTTGGTTCATCCGGTCGATCGTCGACGCGACGTCCGGATCGGTCGACGTCATCATCTGCAGCATCAGCGCGGTCATTTCGCGATTGCGGCTGAATGCGCGCTGGGCTCCGTGAAGGTAGGCCAGTACTCCCGACAGCGGATCGTGGTCGTCATACCTACTCGCGGACAAAATGCGGCGCGTCAGGCGCTCCTGCCAATCCTCGAGCGCCGCCGCGAGCAGGTGCTCCTTGGACCGGAAATACCGGTACGCGGTTGCTAGTGCCACACCCGAGCGTTGAGCGACGTCCCGCATCTGTACGGCTTCGTGTCCGACGTCGCCGATGGCATCGACCACCGCTTCGATGATCTTCGCTCGACGTATCAGCTGGCGACTCGTCATGCTGGCAAGGGGCACTACGTCCGCGGTTGCGCTGGCGTCGTTCCTCCGCGCACCGCGTTGGCGTGGAGCATCCGATCGTGTCGCGGTCGGTCTGGACGGTTCGGCGGCGCGGGCGGGTTGGGCGGGACCGTTCTTGTCGACGGCGATACCTCCGGTTCGACTGCGGGCGACGTGCTCCAGCTAGAACACGTTTCTGGTCACCGCGCCATCATACGATGCCAACGCAGAATATGAGGACCATCGATCCAGCTAGATTGCTTACATGTGTTGACAGAAACGAGAACGTTGTTTCAGAATTGGGTGCGCGCGGATGTCTCTTCGACACCGCGAGAAACAAGAGTTGCCCTAGCTCAAACCTCGCTGGCTGGGTGCAGCGCCAATGATCGGAGTGGCAATGGCCGGACCACACGGACTGCCGGTGATCGACACCATGATCGGCTTCCCGAAGGAAGGCTTCGAGCAGTACGACTTCATTCGCAGGCAGACCAAGGACCGGGAGTCCAAGGAGAACCTCGAGTTTCCGGTCGAGTACATGTTCAAAGAGGTACCCAAGGAGCTGCCGGCAGACGATCCGATCTCAGTGACACTGCACAAGATGGACCGGTTCGGCATTGAGAAGGGAATGGTCGGCGTTTCCGACGAGACCGCGCGACTGGCGCTCAAGCGACATCCGGATCGTTTCATCGCTTCGGGAGCCATCTTCGATCCCAACGATGTGGTCGGTTCTGTGCGCACCATCCGGCGCGAATACGAAGAGTTCGGCATCCGGTCGACGTCGGTGTTTCCTGCGGGGGTGTTCCCGCAAGTGCCCATCGACGATCCGAAGATGTACCCGATCTACGCGACGTGCGTCGAGTTGGGTATTCCCATCTTCGTCTGCGCCGGCATACCCGGCCCGCGGGTACCGTTCGCGCCACAGGAAGTGTCGCGGATCGACATCGTGATGTTCGACTTTCCAGATTTGGTGTTCGTTACCCGGCACGGCTGCGAGCCATGGGAGGCGCTCGCGGTAAAGCTGATGTTGAAGTGGCCGAACCTGTATTACTCGACATCGGCATTCGCTCCCAAGTACTACCCGAAGGCCATCGTCGACTACGCCAACTCGCGTGGCGCCGACAAGGTGCTTTACGCCGGCTACTTCCCGATGGGTCTGTCACTTGAACGCATCTTCCGCGACATGCCTGGGGTTGCGTTCAAAGACGAGATATGGCCGAAGTTCCTGTACGGCAATGCTGCTCGTATCCTCGGCCTAGAGGGCTGAGTCACAGTGCCCCTGGCAATCTCCGAAGAACAGCACCAACTTGGCGACGCCGTGCGCGAGTTCGCGGCGCGCCATGCCCCCATTGCCAAGATCCGCTCGGAGTTCGGGACCATTGCCGCCGGCCAACTGCCCCCCTGGTGGCAGGAATTCGTCGATACCGGCTTCCACGCGGTGCACCTGCCGGAGCGCTTCGGCGGCCAGGGCGGTTCCCTCGCGGACATGGCCTGCGTGCTCGAGGCGGCAGCCGCTGCGCTACTGCCGGGTCCGTGGCTGTGCACCGCGACTGCAGGTGCCGTCGCTTTGTCGGGAGACATCGCCGATGACGACGCCGCCGAAGTCTCGCTCTTGCGCGACTTGGCCACCGGCGCAACGGCAACTGTCGTGCTGCCCGAGCATTCAGATTTCCGCGCTCGCCCCAACAGAGCGGGCTGGCGGCTGACTGGATCGTCGGGTTTAACGCTCGGCATCTGTTCGGCGCAGCAGGTGGTGGTACCCGCGCGAACCGATGAGGGTGACGAGGTGTGGTTCGTACTGGACACCACCTCGGGCCGGCTTACGGCGCAGCCGCGCGAGGGAACCGACCTTTGCACCGACGTCGGAGTTCTGGAGGTCAACGACCACCTGGTGGCCGAGGACAAAGTTCTCGGCGGGATCGACAGTGACCGCGCGCGCTGCATCGTGGTGACGCTCGCGGCATGTGCCGCGGCCGGAACCGTACGGTGGAGCCTCAACGCCGCGACCGAGTACCTCCGTACTCGTGAGCAGTTCGGCAAGCCGATCGGGACCTTCCAGGCGATGCAGCACAAAGCGGCTTCGCTACTGGTCAACACCGAACTTGCCGAGGCGGCGGCGTGGGACGCCGTACGTGCGGCAGACGATTCACTCGAGCAGCACCAGCTCGCAGCATCCTCGGCGGCCCTCATTTCTCTGGCGCCGAGCCCCGACCTCGTGCTCGATGCACTGTTGATGTTCGGCGCGATCGGCTACACGTGGGAGCACGATCTGCACTTGTACTGGCGGCGCGCCACCAGCCTCGCGGCGTCGATCGGGCCAACCACTCGCTGGAGCCGCGAGCTGGGCACCCTGTGCCGCACCGCGCAGCGGTCGACGTCCCTCAACCTCGGTGAGGCGCAATCCGACTTCCGCGCCCAGATCGCAGAGCTCCTCGATCACGCGCTCACGTTGAAGAACGACAGTGCCTCCCGACAGGATCAGCGACCCCAATTCGACATCGGGCCTCGACGCGACTTCCTGTCGAAATCTGGCCTCGTGGCGCCTCACCTACCCAGACCCTGGGGCCTTGGGGCCACCGCCCTGCAACAGGTGATCATCGCCGAAGAGTTCGAGAAGCGGCCCGAACTCACCCGCCCGAGTTTGGGCATCGCAGAGTGGATGGCGCCCACCATCATCGACGCCGGCACCGACCTGCAGCGCGATCGGTTCGTGTGGCCCACGCTGCGGGGAGTGTTGCAATGGTGCCAGTTATACAGCGAGCCCGGCGCCGGCTCCGACCTCGCGTCGCTGACCACGCGCGCCACCCGTGCCGAGGGCGGCTGGCTGATCAACGGACGGAAGATCTGGACCTCTCTGGCCCAGCATGCCGGCTTCGGCGCGCTGCTCGCGCGCACCGATCCGGATGCGCCCAAACACCGTGGGCTGAGCTACTTCCTGCTCGATATGCAATCCGACGGCATCGAGGTGTCACCGATCAAGCAGGCCAACGGTGGCGACAAGTTCAGCGAGGTCGTGTTCACCGACACCTTCGTCCCCGATGACATGATGGTGGGCAAACCAGGAGGAGGATGGGGCCTGGCGGTGGGCGCAATGGCGGTCGAACGGACCGCCATCGGCGGATACGTCGCGATGGACCGCACGGGCGCGCTGCGTCGCGTGGCCGACGCGCAGGGACCCGATCAAGATGCTGCAGTGCGTGCGCTGGGCGAAGTAGAGGCCTACACGAACGCGCTCAAGGCCTTGGTCACCCGGGAGACACTCCGGTTAGTGCACGGGCAGAAGCCGGGGCCTACCTCCAGCGTCGCCAAGGTCGCTTTGTCCGTCCTGATCCGGCGTGCCGCAAACGCAACGCTGTCCACCACCGTGCGTGCCGCGATGGTCCAAAGTTCTGATCCGGAAGTGTTTGCACCCTACTTCGGCCTGCCCGCCGAACTCATCGGCGGGGGGACCATCGAGATCCAGCTCACCGTCATAGCCCAAATGATCCTGGGTTTGCCTCGCAAATGACGAGCGTCTCGTGCTGAATCCCGCCCAGCGCGGCATGTACCCCGGTGACGGCGATCCCCCTGTGAAGCCTACCGGGTCTACGCGTAACCATGTTCTCGTGGCGAGCCCCGCCGAACGAACCCAGACACCAGAGTCGTCGTATTTACGCAAGTCAAAGCCCTGGATTGGACTTGTAATATCTGAAACAATGTTCTAGTTTAGAACTGTCAGTCTAGCCGCGCCGCAACCGCCAGCTGCAACTCTCGCGCGCCAGACAGTGAAAGGACACTCTTGCCATGGCCGAGCTCAACTTCCAGTTCTTCGACTGCGACAACCACTATTACGAGGCGCTTGACGCATTCACCCGGTACATCGAGCCCGAGTACCGTAAGCGCGCCATTCAGTGGGCCGAGCTCGACGGCAAGCAGCGCCTGCTCGTCGGCGGCAAGGTTAACCGATTCATCCCGAACCCGACCTTCGACCCGGTGGCCAAGCCCGGCGCGATGGACGAATACTTCCGCGGCCGTAATCCCAAGAGCGCCGATATGAACGCGCTCTTCGGTGAGCTGGAGCCGATCCCGGCGGCTTACCGGGACCGCGACGCTCGGCTGGCACTGATGGACGAGCAGGGCATGCAGGGCGCCATTATGCTGCCGACACTGGGCGTCGGCATGGAACAGGCGCTGCTGCACGATCTCGACGCCTTAGCAGCCACGTTCCGTGCATTCAATCGGTGGATGGATGAAGACTGGGGATTCGCCTACCAGGAGCGGATCTTCGGCGCTCCCTACATCACCCTGTGCGACCCGCAGAACGCGGTGCGAGAACTCGAATGGGCCTTGGAGCGCGACGCGCGGTTCATCGTTATGATTCCGGGACCGATCGCGACCGCTCAGGGCATGAAGGCTCCCGGTGACCCGATGTTCGACGAATTCTGGCAGCTGGTCAACGATTCCGGCATCACCGCCACTTACCACTCGGGCGAGACGTACTACTCGAAGTACCTGGCCGCCTGGGGAGAACCCGACTACATCATGTCTTTCCAGTCGGCGATCGGGTTCCGGACATTGTTCTCCGGCAATGCCTTGCAGGACACTTTCGCAAACTTCCTGCTGCGCGGGCACTTCCACAAGTTCCCGAACATTCGCATGGCATCCATCGAAAGCGGATCAGACTGGGTGTTCCACCTGTACGAGAAGCTCACGAAGGCCTACGGCATGATTCCACACATCTATAAGGAAGATCCCCGCGAGACGTTCCGGCGACACGTATGGGTTTCGCCGTTCTACGAAGACGAACTGGCCAGCTTGCTGCAGCTCGTCGGCCAAAAGCACATCCTGATGGGCTCGGACTTCCCCCATGTCGAAGGCCTCGCGGACCCGCGCTCCTACATCAAGGATCTGGAGAACTTCGACTACACACCAGAGCAGTGCCGCGTCGTCATGCGCGACAACGGCATCGAGCTTTCAATCCGCCGTCCCGCGTGACGTTCGCTGCCACACCGCTGCTAAGCGTGAGTACGAGGTGAAGATCGACAAGTCGGGTTTGGCGTCGGTGCTGCTGGAAGTGGGCGAGGAGAACGCCGCGGTGCTGCTCGTTCGTTCTCCGCTGCCCGAGGAATTGGACACCGAGCGTGATCTTGCTGTGCTCTCGCAACTCGGATTGGATCCCGAAGCCGTCGACGAACTGATCGCCATGTGCGTCGAACGAGGTGCGACAGTAAGCGAGGACGGAGAACAGTTCCAGCACACGCTGTCTCGCAGGTATGCCGATCTTGTCCAGCAGTGGAGTGCTCGGCTCCCGAGCGATCTGCGTTGTCCCCGGCCGCGGTCCTGATCGCGGTCGCGGACCCCGATCTGCCCATGCATGTCGGGGCGTCGGACTTGCCGACGACCGCTATGCCCCGATGAATCCTGCGACGCGCTCACGGTGATATGCCGCATCACCGAACAAGGGCTGAGTGCTCTTGGCCCGCCGCAGATACAGATGTGCCGCGTGTTCCCATGTGAAGCCGATCCCACCATGAATCTGGATGTTCTCGTAGGCGCAGTGTGCGAAGGCATCCGAACACCTCGATTTGGCGATGCTGGCAGCCAACGCGAGGTCTGCGTAGTCATCGTCAGTCGACCAAAGACCTTGGTAAGCGGCTGATCTCGCGCACTCGACCTCAAGCAGCATATCGGCGCACTTGTGCTTGATCGCCTGGAACGAGCCGATCGCTCTGCCGAATTGAAAGCGCACCTTGGCGTACTCCACAGCCATGTCCAGGGTCCGCGCCGCTCCGCCGGCCTGTTCGGCCGCCAGCCCCAATGCGGCGAGGTCGAGAACCCGTGACAGTGCCGGCTCCGCGGCGCCATCGACGCCAATGAGTCGGGCGGGCACGGAGTCGAACCGCAGACGGGCCTGCTTGCGTGTCAAGTCGAGCGTCGAAAGTGCTTCTGCCGTGAGACCGGTCGCGGAGGATTCGACCGCGAACAGGCTAACGCCGGCATCGGTGCGGCCCGCGACCAGGATCAACTGCGCGGTCGCACCGTCGATCACGTAGGACTTGTGCCCGTCTAGGACCCACTGACCGTCCACTCGCCTGGCGCTCAATTCGACACCCGACAAGTCGGCGCGGCCGTTGTCCTCCGCGACCGCCAATGTGCCGCGCAGCTCGCCGGTGGCAAGGCGCGGCAGGTAGTCCTGTTTCGCATCCACGTCATCGCACGCGACGAGGATGCCACCGGCGAGCACGACACTGGACAAGTACGGTGCGCACAGCAGAGCGCTGCCGGCCTCCTCGAGCACCACACCCACCGCCGCAAAGCCCTGCCCCAAACCGCCGTATTCCTCGGGAATCGCCAGCCCGATGATGCCCAGTTCCTGACCGAGCTGTTTCCAGACGCCGGTGTCGAAACCCCCTGGGGTCTCCATGAGACGGCGCACCTCGGACTCCGGCGACACGGCTGCCAGGAATTCGCGTACGAGGACGCGCAGCTCGTCCTGTTCTTCGGTGAATGCGTACTTCATGACCAAGCTCCTGTTTCGCGATCGGCTCGCGACGCGACCAGATGGAATGCGGTGCTCACGGTGCGGCCGCCTCGGGTACGTCCGCAACGTCGAACGCCGGAATCTGGGCGGTCTTACCGGCTGACTCGGGCAGGATGACGATCGCGGAGCCGTGCGCAGTGGTTTCGTCGCGCTGATTGACCAGCGCGACGTCGACGGTGACCCGGTTGGTCAGCGGGTCAGCCTCCCTGACGGTGCCCGACACGTAGTGCACGTCACCCATGTAGTTGAACTTCTTGACAGCAAAGCACAGCTGCCAGATCCACGCGTCGTCACCCATCCAGTTCGTGATGAGGTGGACCATCCAGTTGGTGCGCATGAAACCGTAGTCATAGCTTTCCGGCTGCCCGACGCGGGTGGCCGCGGCCTGATCCCAATGCACGCGGATGGCGGCATCCCACGCTCCGAACCGATCCTTCTTGTAGAAGCCTGGCATCCGTTGGCGGTTCTTGTAGGACAGCTTCAGCGCACCGAGACCGAGATCGCCCATGCCGATCCCGGCATGCCAGCAGACGATGTCGCTGACTGTCATCGGCCCCTTGACGATCGGCCCGAGCGTATCGCCGACGCGAACGTCGCCAACCAACAGCGGCGTCCCACCGCGTCGTGACTCATTTGCGTAGAGCTGATCGATCCGTTCGAGGTCCTCGTCGGAGTACGACGGGGTTTCCACGTGGCGATACTTGCCCGCCGTGCGGGACTTGTCGCGATCGGCGTGCCAGTAGTCGAGGAATCGTACGGCGTACGGCGAACCGGACTCGTCCGCCCACGACAACCGGTGCGACACCAGCGCGCCGCGCCCGCCACCGAGCGAACTGTTCTTCAATTCAGCCGAGAACATCGACTGCTCGCGTGTCAGGACGTCGCCGGCCCTGACCGGCTTGACGAACAGCCACCGCTCACCGCACAGGTACTGACCGATGTTCACAAGCGGATCACCGGCCTTCATCTCGGCACGTTGCTCGTCGGTCCATTCGACGGGGCGCCACTTGCCCGCAGAGTAGGGATACATCGGCGGCGCCCACGACGCCGCCCACGACGACGACTGCGCGTACTCGGGATCGCAGTACAGCGGATTGTCGTCACCGTACCCCTGTGCGAACTGCCGAAACGAGTCGACTGAGCAGATTTCGTTGTGCATCCGTGCCGATCTCCGCACCGGGATGCCGATTCGGCGCCGTACCGCCGCGATGGTCTCCTCGTCGAGCGCACGTGGGCTCGCAGGTGCCGCGGTCACGAGCGCCGCACCTTCGCCCAGGACATGTTCCGATCGTCCGCGGGTTCCTTGGGTAGCCCCAGGATCCGCTCGCCCAGAATGTTGCGCTGGATCTCCGATGTGCCACCGGAGATCGTCTTCGACTGCACCCGCATCAGTGACCAAGCCGTCTTGTCGCGGAAGTGGTCGTCCTCGGCCCACGCCTGCCCGCCGAGCCCCTCGAGGTCCACGGCCAGATCGGCCAGCTCCTTGGCATGTTCAGTGGAAAGCACTTTCAGTACTGAGCCCTCCGATCCCGCCCCGTCACCGCTCTTGCGGCGGCGGGCCGCTCGCCGGCTGGTCACCTGCACCATGAGGTCGTCGATGTAGGCCTTGGCCAACCGTTGTCGCAAGACCGGGTCCGCGACGGGGGCGTGCCTGCGCACCAGCGCATCGACGGAGCGTCCCGTCGTAGTCCCGGGCAGTGCACCACCACTGCCCGACGCGGATTGGCGCTCGTTGAGCAGGACCGAGACGGTTATCTTCCAGCCGTTGTCCAGTTCGCCGAGGCGCATGTCATCCGACACCACGGCATCGTCGAGAAACACCTCGTTGAACTCGACGTCGCCTGCGATGTGGCGCAGCGGGCGGACCGAGATGCCAGGTTGGTCCATCGCGATGAGGAACACCGTGATCCCTTCGTGCTTGGGCACGTCGGGGTTGGTGCGGGCCAACAGGATGCCGTGCGTTGCTTCGTGGGCGAAGCTCGACCACACCTTTTGCCCAGTGATCCGCCACCCCTCGCCGTCGCGGACGGCGCGCGTACTCAACCCGGCCAGGTCTGATCCGGCGCCGGGTTCGGAGAACAGCTGGCACCACACGTGTTCGCCGCTCACGATCGCGGGAAGCAGATCGCGCTTCTGCTCGGGGGTGCCCCACCGCAAGATGGCGGGACCGACGAGGTCCAGGCCGATCAGTCCGAGTGAGAAATTCGGGACACGGTATCGACTCAGCATGCGCGACACGGAGATTGCCGTCGCCCGGCTCGCGCCGAGTCCCCCGTATTCCGGCGGCCAAGTGGGGGCTACGTAGCCGGCCTGACTGAGCCGCTGCCACCACCGCGTCTCGTCGAGCTCTGCGCGCACGGCCCGCAGAGCGGCGGCGTCGCCCGCATCGATCGCCGCGATCCAACTCGGGGGCAGCTCGGCACGCAGAAACGTCTCCACCCGAGCGGCGACGTCCTCGACGTCGGCTGGGACCGATTGGTCCTCATCGCGTTTCGTCATCTGAGACCGAATCCTTCCTCTCTCGGCACTGCGCTAGATGGCAATCGTGCACCGGCACGCCGCGAAGTGCGTTGTGAATCAAAGCTTTATGTGCGGCCAACGTCTAGTCCTCCGTCGGCTGCAGATCCAACAGCGGGGGGGCGCCAAGGGTGAAACGCCGGCCTACCCACGATTCGCCACGGAACTCCGACGAGGCGCCGTGTCCCCCACTGCGGGTGCGCCACCGGACGGAAGAAGCCACGGCTGCGGAGGTGCCGATCCACCACGATGTCCTCGGGAGCCATCACGTGCGCCGCGGCGACCCCGGCATCCTGCAGAGCGGACACGAGATTGACGGCGTCGGCGCCGACCACGGCGTCCTGCAGCGCCGCGTCCAGCTGCGCCTCGTCGGCCTTGCGTGACTCGGCGGTCGCGAATAGTTGGTCGGTGAGCGGTGCGGGGTCACCGAGCGTCGCGCACAACCCCCGCCACTGCTCGTCGTTGCACACGGCGAGCGCGATCCATTGCCGTTCAACCGCTGTCGCGAAGACGCCGTGTGGTGTGAACGGAACAAGGTGGTTCGAGGCGTCCTCCGGTCCGGCACCCTCAATGTCGGCGTGTGCTGCGGCCAGGAACTCGTTGAAGCGCGAACGTCGCCGCGGACCGGTTAATCCATGCGGGCTCAACGTCACCCACACGGCGCGGTTCACCGCGTGGACCTGGTCGAGGTACTCGTCAACGGGCATGTCGGACAACGGGCCCGAACCCTCGCAGCGGTCGACGACGGTGACCATCGGCGAGGCGGGCGCCGATGAAGACGACACGTTCTTATCGGCGTCCAGGACCGCGCTCAAAACGGATACGCTGTGTCCGTCCAGGGTCAGCGCCGGAAGTCGTCTCCGCAGTAGCGAGTCCGAATCGGACACGGTCGTGACGTCGGCACCCAGCGCCGCAAGCGTGGCCGTGGCAGCGGCTCCGGCCAGGCCATCGCCGTACTCGGCGACCACAACCCCGCGAAGGAATTTCGGCACATATCGAATTCGGTTGTGGTTCATCGCGAT
The DNA here is from genome assembly GCA_963759655.1 of uncultured Actinomycetota bacterium. Lineage (GTDB taxonomy): Bacteria > Actinomycetota > Actinomycetes > Mycobacteriales > Mycobacteriaceae > Mycobacterium. The sequence goes on from CAVXAG010000028.1 coordinate 16,165, forward strand.
TCAGCCGCGCTCGGTCCAGCCAGTCGAGCGACGAGATCGCGCTTGCGCACCTTTCCACTGTCGGTTCGGGGAAAGTCGTCAACGAAGTAAACGGCGACGGGGACCTTGTATGCCGCGAGTTGACCGCGCACGTGCTCGCGCAAGTCGTCCTCGGTAGCGGCTTCGGTCAGCCGCACCCACGCTGCCGGAACCTCTCCGAGCCGCTCGTCGGGCACTCCCGCCACGGCCGCCTCCAACACCGCTGAGTGAAGCAGCAGGGCGGTCTCGATTTCGGCTGGCACCATCTTCAGTCCGCCCCGGATGATGAGTTCGCGTTTGCGGCCGGTGATGTAGATGTAGTCCTCGGAATCGATGTGGCCGACGTCGCCGGTGTCGATCCAACCGTCTGCGTCGGTGACCGACCCCTCGCCGATCACCTTGGGACGCAGGGTTTCGCTACGTACCCAGATGCTGCCCGCTTCGCCGGTCGGAACCGGCCGGTTGTCGTCATCGCGGATCTCGACCTGCACCCCGCGGCTGATCTTGCCCGCCGCCCCGGCGCGGCGGTTTCCAGACAGGGCGTCCTCGAGTGGTTCGACCGCGACGGTGCTGACCTCGGTTGAGCCGTAATTGCGTTGGACGGGAACGCCAAACCTGCCCTCGAACTCTTCGCGCCAACTTTCAGGCAGAGGTGCTGTACCGCTGGTGCAGACTTTTGCCGGGGGAGCCAGTGCGCCTACCTCTTCGCCGGCATCGAGCAACATCCGGACCATCGTCGGTACCAGGTTGAGCGTCTCGATGTCCCACTGACGCACGAGTTCGGCGTAGCGGATGGGCTCAAACCGGGCCATCACCACTAGCGGTCGTCCTCGCCACAGAGTGGAGAGCAGACCGTAGATGGCTCCGGCGTGGTTCATCGGGCGGGAGTCCACGCGTATCGGTCCGTCCTCCGAGACGGGGCGCGGCGCGTCTGGGTCGACGGGTTTGCGCGCAACGCCGTCGATGAATCCCCAGATGCCGCGCATGGTGTGGAGGACCGGCTTGGGGCTGCCGGTGGTGCCGGACGTGCAGATGACGATGCCGGGGGCCTGGGGATCCACGCGCGGCAGTTCCGGGGTCAGGCCGCCGTCCGAACTGGCGACCGCAAGATGATCGATGTCCACGACCACATCGGCAGTCAAACCGAGGTCCGCGGTGACGATCGTGCGCGCCGGGTCGATCCCGGCGAGCACCCGCTCTCGCTCGGCACCGGGTAGTCGAGCCGAAACGGGCGCCGGGACGGCTCCGGCCAGCCAGATACCCATCATGATGGCGGCGAACGCACCGCCGTTCGGAGCACTGTAGGCCACCGGGCGCGATGCCGTTCCGTCCAAGGCGCGGGCCACCTGAACGGCGGCGCTCGCAACCATCCTCCACGTCCACGTCCGGCCGCCGTCTTCGATGATGGCGGGCAAGTCGCTTTCCCGCCGGGCCCAGCACAGGATGGCCATGCTCGGCAGTAGACCGTCCGTTGTCGAAGTCAGCATCGTCAGATGCCCGCCAAAGTGTAGTCAATCACGGTATTTAGTTCCGTATCAACGGCTTTCGCTTGACCCCGCATCGTGCGAGTCCTTTCTGCAGTGATGGTGTGGCCGGGCTACAGCGCTTGTCACGTCTGCCAGTCGGGTGGGCGCTTTTCGGCCAGCGCCCGCGGACCTTCAGTGCTGTCGGGGTGGGCCCAGTGCATGCGCAACAGTGCCCAGCCGTACTCCTGTGCGTCTCGGTAACCCATTTCCAGCGATCCCCAGATCGCCTGCTTCGACAACGAGACCGCTTCGGGCGAGTTGGCGGCGATGTCGAGGGCGATCGACTCGGCGGTGGATAGGAGTTGGTCGGCAGGTACGACCTCGTCGACCATGCCCAGTTCGTAGGCACGTCGGGCCGATAGTCGGTAGCTGCGCCCCTGCAGAGTCATCCGCAACGCCTGTCCAAGGGGTAGTCGCTTGGCTAGCCCGATGTTCTCCACGGCGCCGACCATCCCGGCCGAGGTGTGGGTGTCCATGAATACCGCGTGCTCGGCGGCGACGATGACGTCGGCGTCCACGACGAGATGTAAGCCGCCGCCATTCACGAGTCCATTGACCGCGGCGATGACCGGTTTCCACACCCGGTTCTGGTGTGGCGAGACGCGGACCTCGTCACTCATCGGACCGTTGCCTGCGGCGACATGGCCGGCCGACGCGACGCGGCTCACGTCGGCGCCTGTGCAGAAGTGCCGTCCACCGGCGCCGGTCACGATGACGCAGCGAATCTCGGGATCACGCTTGACTTCGGTCCACGCGCCCTCGAGGAGCTGCTTCATCTGCGGGCTGAACGCGTTGCCATGGTCCGGCCTGTTCAGGGTGATGTACGCGAGGTGCCCGTTGGTGCGGTAGAGCACGTCTGCGTTCGAGTCACCAAGCTCGACTGACGGCTTGGTCATCGTCCGAATACCGGGTCGCGCTTCTCGGTACGGGCCAGCAGAGCTTCCCTGGCATCGGGATGGCCCGATAGCTGGCCGGTGAGCCGCTGCTCGAACTCGTAGCCCGATTTGAGGTCCATCGGTTCGATGATGTTCATGCTTTCCTTGGCGGTGCGCAGCGCGGTCGGACTGTGCCGGGCGATCTTGGTCGCGATGGCCATGGCCTCGGTCAACAGATCCTCGTCGGGCACGACCTTCAAGACGGCGCCAAAGCGCTCCATGTCCGCAGCGGCGATCGGCTCGGCGTTGAAGTAGAGGTAGCGCACCAAGGGTTGGGGCAGCAGCCGGGAAAGATGCTTCGCCGCACCCATGACACCGATGGACACCTCGGGACACCCCATCTGGGCGCTGAGGCCGCAGACGGTGAAGTCGCATGATGCGGCGATCGCCAGCCCGGTGCCGAGCGCTGATCCGTTGACCGCAGCGATCACCGGAACCGGGCAGTCGTAGATCGCCCAAAACGCTTCGCGCACAGTCTTCATGCGGCCCGGGGCGTTCTGCGGAGTCATCGCGACGAACTCGCCCAGATCATTTCCTGCGCAGAAGTGGCGGCCACGCCCGGTGAGTACGACGACCCGGACACCAGGAAGGTTGAGGTCGAAATCGCCGAAGAAGTCGCGGATCTCGCGGTACATGTCCCCGTTGACGGCGTTCACCGGGGGCCGGTCCATGGTGACAAGCGCGACGTCGCCGTCAATGTCGATCGACAGGAATTCGAGTTCAAGCTGCACTGGTGCTCTCCTCCTGATTGCTGCTCGGGTTGCGGTCCAACCCGATGGGGGTTTGGCGTTGCCATGCGCTCAGTCCAGCGTGAGCGCGGCGACGCGACGGCGATGCCACCGCGAGTCGCCGAACAGAGCCTGATCGAGGCGTGCGCGCTTGACATAGAGATGCATGTCGTGTTCCCAGGTGAAGCCGATGCCGCCGTGCATCTCCACAGCGTCCTCGGCTACCTGCGCCGCGGCGTCGCAGCAGTACGCCTTCGCGCGCGAGGTTGCCACGGCTGCGTCGGCGGGCGTCGCGTCGTAGGTGTCGATGGCTTCACCCAACGCTGCGCGGGCGGTCTCCACTGCGATGTACATGTCAGCGCACCGGTGCTTGACCGCCTGGAACGACCCGATCGGGCGGTCGAACTGGACGCGCTCCTTGGCATAGGCAGTGGTCATCTGCAAGGCCTGCTCAGCGACCCCGAAGGCGTCGCACGCGATGGCCAACGCGGCCCGGTTGAAGAGATCCACGATCAGAAGCTCCGCTTCGGAGCCCGTCGCCACTAGCTCCATGTTGCCGACCTCGAGCCCCTTGACATCGAGGTCCGCGAATCGCCTTGTGATGTCGAGCATCGGCGCATCCGTCCACGCCAGACCCGGGGTTGTCGCTGCGACTGCGAAGATCAGGATCGCTCCATGTGCATCGGTGACCGGCAGGATCACAACATCCGAGCAGCCAGCGTCCAGCACGCAGGGCGCAAAGCCTGACGCCACCCAACGGTCGCCATCGCGCACGACGTTTAGATGAGCGGATCCGTCGCAACCGACCACCGCGGTGGCACGCACATCGCCCTTGGCCAGTCGTCGAAGCCATTGCGCGCTAGGACCGTTGGGACCAGCGCCAAGCAACGGGCCCGCAGCGAGGGCTGAAGTCGCGGTCAACCCGTTACTGCAGAGCTGCCGACCCATCTCGACCAGGACTACGGCGAAATCGCCGAAGGTTCCGCCCGCGCCACCGAAGTCCTCGCCAACCTCGATGCTCGGCCAGCCCAACAGAGCGAACTGCTGCCACAACGCGTCATCGAAACCGCTTGCCGTCTCGGCCAGTACTCGGACTTGTGCAGACGTCGAGTTGGCGCGCAGCATCTCGCGCGCGGCCGTGCGCAATTCTTCACGGAGCTCGTCCTGCGAGGCATCGACCACACTCATCCGAAAGCCTCCTCGGGTGCGGTGGTCAAGATGCCACCGGTTCCCGTGGCAGCCCCAAGACTCGTTCACCGATGAGCGAACGCTGAATCTCGTTGGTTCCTCCCCCGATCACCCAGCCAAAGGAGTCGAGGTAATCGAGCATCCAGCGCCCGGACTCATAACCGGCGGATACCGGTTTGAAGGTGAGCCGATGGGTATCGAGCCCGGCCAGCGACACACCGAATGCCATCATTCGCTGGAGCAGCTCGCTGTAGAAGACGTTGAGAATGGATGATTCCGGCCCCGTCCCGCCGTGGCGGACCAGGTCTTCGACCATCTTCTTGCACAGCCGGCGGAACACGATGATTTCCGTCTGCAGAGTCACGAATTGGTCACGCACGAGGTCGTCCTTCATCGCCGACCGGCCGCCGATCTGTTGTTCGCGGACAAGCGTTTCCACCATCGACATCGCTGAGGCCATGCGTTCGGACTGTTCCAGCAGAGTCAGACCTCGCTCGGCGGACAGAGTGCTCTGGGCGATTTTCCAGCCGTTGTTCTCCTCACCCACCAGGTCGGATAGGGGTATCTCGACATCGGTGAGGAAGATTTCACAGAATTCGGCCGCCCCGGTTGCCTGCCTGATGGTGCGAGCCTCCACCCCGGGCGAATGCATGTCGAGCAAAAAGTAGGAAATCCCGCGGCGTTTGGGTGCGTCCGGATCGGTACGTGCCAGCAGCAGACAGCGGTCCGCGAACGACGCGCGGCTCGACCACACCTTCTGACCGTTGACCACGTAGACGTCGCCCTTGCGGACCGCCCGCGTGCGCAGGCCCGCGAGGTCGGATCCGGCACCGGGCTCAGAGAAGCCCTGGCACCACACCTGACCGTCGAGTATCGCCGGTAGGTGTCGCTGCCGTTGCTCGTCTGTGCCGGCATGCATCAGCGTTGCGTAGGTGTGGTTGAGGGCGACGAAGTAGTTGCGCAACGGCGGGGCATTCAGTCGGGAAAATTCTTCGAAGATGACGATCTGTTCGGCCAGCGAGTAGCCGCCCCCGCCCCACTCCTTCACCCAGTGCGGCGCCGCGTATCCGCCGTCGCGTAGCGTGCGTAGCCAGTCGCGCTGAAACGTGCGGAATTCTTCATCGACCGTCGCTCCGAATCTCGATTCCCATCCGACGGGGATGTGCTCCTGGGCCCACGCCCGCACCTTCGCACGGAAGTCGGACAGGTCCTCGATGGTGCTCATCGCGCTCCCGTGCTCCACTCGAGGGGCAGCGTGCTCATCGCGATGATCCCGCCGTGGTATCGGATGTTGGAGGGATCCGAGATTCGGTACTCGGGAATGCGACGGTGCCACTCCTGCAGGGCGACCATCAGCTCGCTGCGTGCGAGGTGTGATCCGAGGCAACGGTGCGGCCCGGCGCCGAATGTGATGTGCCGGTTCACGGTGCGATCGAAGTCGGCCGTACGTGAGTTCGGGAACTCGGCTTCGTCGCGATTGGCCACGCTGAGCAGCGCCACCACTCGGTCACCGGCCTTCATCTGCACACCGTGGAATTCGACGTCGCGACTCAGCCTGCGGCGTTCCTTCGCGACGACGGGATACAGCCGCAGGAACTCTTCCACCATGGCTGCGACACTCTCGGGCCGGTCGACGATGCGGCGACGGGCGTCCTCGTGCGTGGCCAGATAGCGGAACGTCCAACCCAGCGCTGAGGGCAGGGTGTCAAGACCGCCCAGGAAGACGGTTGCGGCCAGGTTGACGCAGATCTTCATGTCGATGGGTTCGCAGTCGATCTCGCCGTTGACGATGCCCGACAGCAGGTCGTCGCGAGGGTTGCCGCGACGCTGTTCCAGCTCACCGCCGACGATGGCTCGAATCGACGCCCACGCGTTGGCGCGTGCCTCGTCGATGCTGTGCAGGTAGGTCTCTGCCAACTGACGGAATTCCGCGCGTTTGTCGTCGGCGATCCCGTACAGCTCGGCGAAGACCGCGATGGGAAAGTGCTGTGCGAAATCTGCGACCAGGTCGCACGAACCGGAATCGGCGAACGCGTCGATGTACAGGTTCGCCAGTTCTCGGACCCTGCCCTCCACCGCGGCGGTCTTCTTGCGCGACAGGTGCGGTAGCAACACTTGGCGGAGCTTCTGCAGTTCGGGAGGCTGGGCGAACGACGGCAGCAACGGTTCCTCGGAGAAAACCTCGGATGTGAACAGCTCTGCGTCCTGCAACATCTCACGACACTGGTCGAACTTGCCGATTACCCAGAAGCCGCCTTCGTAGAAGTCGCCCGAGTTGGCCCAGAACGGATCAAGGTCCATGTGGGCCTCGAAGGCCTCGAACGGATCGTTGTCGATGTCCCGCGCGAGTTGCAGATCGACCGAATCGACAACGTGCACTGCCATCTCGTAGTTAATCCTCTCGGCTCCACGTACTCCCGAATGAACAAGCAAGGCGATGGGCGCCCAATCCGGGTGCCGCTCGAGATTTATTGATTTTGCTATAATTCTTCCATACCATGGTGAAGTAAAGCGAGTCGCCGGCGCAACTGGGCCGCTGAGCACACGGTCGACAACGACATTACGAACGCTCGGAACACAACACTCAGCACAGGAGGCACTTCCATGGCGAAGATCGTCGACGCCGACTCCCACATCTTCGAGCAGCCAGGGATGTGGCGCGATTACCTGCCCGCCTCGCAGCGACACCTTGCGCTGGACATCGAGGAGGACGAACTGGGCTTCTCCTGGTTGACGCACCGCAACAAGCGCCTGCTGCAGTGCTACATCAGCCAGCCCGGCGAGTGGTGGGAGTCATACGGTGGTCCTCATCAGCGCCAGCGCGCGGGCGAGCCGGCCGAGGTCCGTTACTCCGACATGCCCGCCACCTACCGGGATCCTGCCGCACGCCGCGATGCCCTGGATGGTTGGGGCCTCGACCAACAGGTCCTCTTCCCGAACTGGGGACTCAACTTCGGTTTTTACCTGCAGGGCGACGCCGAATCGGAGCGAGCCAACATCGGGGCCTGGAACCGCTGGGCCGCCGACATCTGCCACATCGGCGGGGGGCGCCTGCTGCCGGCCGGTCACCTGACCCTGCGGGCCGAACCTGACTGGATCAGCGAACAACTCCGCACTATGGCAGGAGCCGGGATCAGGCAGGTATTCCTGCCGATCGGTCTGGTCAACGGCAAACGCCTATCGCATCCGGACTTCGAGCATGTCTGGGCGCAGATGGTCGATCTCGCCCTGGTTCCCACCTTCCATATCGGAGCGTTCGCCGAGCGGACCATCGCCGATGGTTACCAGGACGGCGACATCATCCAGTACATGACGCTGCAAAGCCTGGTCATGAACGGACTCGAGGCCCAGATCGCGCTCTGCGACCTCGTGACCAACGGGGTTTTCGATCGCCATCCGAAGCTCAACTGGGTCGTGGCGGAATACTCGGTCGGCTGGATTCCCGAGTTCCGGTTCAAGCTGGACATGGGCTACGACGTTCACTATAAGGTCGTCGGCGCGCACAACGTGGCCTTGGCCAACAAGCCGTCGACGTATCTCGACGAGCACATCCGGTTCGTCTCGTTCGCGAACGAGCGACCGGGCAAAGTCATGGATCGCTCGATTGACAACATCATGTTCGGCAGCGACTTTCCGCACGCGGAAGGCTTACTCAATCCGCTGGTGGACTATCGCGAGACAGCAGGCGACCTGGGCGACCGCGAGCCGGCTTTCTACGGGGGCACGCTGACCGATGCGCTCGACAGCGCCGCGGGCGTAGGCTCCCTGACTCGCCAGTGAACGCCACCCAGACGGCTCTGCCACGGTTTCTCACCCGGTGCGCCAACGATGAGTTCGTTCCGCCGCCGCTGAATGACATCGAGCGCACTGCGGCTCGCATCGCCGCCGAGGCAAGCGAATCCGCCACCGAGCGGCTGAACGTCCGCGCCGCGACGTACGTCGAATCACGCCGCGGCATCGCGGCAGGTCTGCTCGCGGTCAACAGGGCGAACATCGAAGAGTTCTTCGTCGTTCCGGACGAAGCCGCCTTCGATTCGGCGGCGGCCGATGACGCCTTGGGCGGTGACGAACTCATCATCGACGTCCAGACTCATTACATCGCCGAGCGTGCGGCATGCGAGAGCAGTCGCGAGCTCATCCGGCAGATGTATCCGCTGTACGGCCCGGACTGGTGGGACGGACTCGGCGAGGTCCAACTGCTGGACTTCGCCGAATACTTGCGGTGCGTGTTCACCGAGAGCGAGACGGCCGTAGCCGTGCTGAGCTCACCCCCGGGATTGTCCGACGAGCGCATGCTGTTCAACGAGGAGATGGCGGCAACCCGCCTGCTGCTCGAAAGATTTGGCGCAGAAGGCCGACTACTCAATCACGCGGTCATTCATGCCGGCGTCGACGGTGAGATCGGCCAGATGGCCGAGGTCGAGCAGCGTATCGGCCCGGTCGGGTGGAAGGTCTACACCATGGGTGCGACCAGCTTCAACGACGTCGGCAAGATCAAAGGCTGGTACCTGGACGACGAGATCGGCACCGCGTTCCTGGAGAGCGTGATGCGCACGAACGTCCGCGTCGTCTGCGCCCACAAGGGCCTGAGCGGACAGGTTCCGACGGGGTCTCCCCGTGACTTCGGCATCGCGGCCAAGCGCTACCCCGACATCAACTTCGTGGCCTACCACTCCGGGTTCGAGCCGGGCGACGGGCGGCCGACCGATGACACCCGCGAGGGTCCTTACGAGGAGGCGACCGCTCATCTTGGAGTCAACCGGCTCATCGAGTCGATTCGGATCAACAACGTCGCACCGGGGTCGAATGTCTATGCCGAGTTGGGCACGACGTGGTACTGCCTGATCAAGCGCCCGTTGGAGGCCGCCCATGTGCTGGGCAAGCTGCTCAACGCAGTGGGGCCCGACAACGTGCTCTGGGGCACTGACGGCATCTGGTACGGACCCACCCAGGGCGCGGTCGACACCTTCCGGGCCTTCCAGATTCCGGAGTGGATGCGCGAAACGTATGGATATCCCGAACTCACGCCCGAACTCAAGCAGAAGATCCTCGGCCGCAACGCCGCCAAGGTATATGGGATCGACCCGGTTCTGGCTCGGCAGCGCCAAAGCACCGGTGACCTCGCATGGATCAAGGCAGCGCTCGAGGAGTTCCATCGATCGGGGACTCCGTCGCTGTGACCCGCTCTGACGACAGCGATCAGCTAAGTGTGATCGCAGACTCCGGGCAGTTCAAAGCGCCGAGCTCAGCCCGAGCAACGAGATCCTGGCCGATCTCGGCGTCGATGACATGGCCGCAACCCTCGTCGTCGGCCGTGTATACCTCTGGGGCCATGGCGTAGCAGCGCCCATGTCCCTGGCATGCGGCACTGTCGATAAAGACGTGCATGGATCCCTCCGTTGGTCGAATGTTGTTCTGGCCCAGGTGATCACGAACTATTGCTGGACAACGTCACTCCCCCATCCACCACGAACTCGCGGCCCGTGATGAAGCTGGATGCCGGCGACAGCAGAAACGTTGCGATCGCCCCCATGTCGTCGGTGGTGCCCATCCGACCCATGGGGCTGTCGGTGCCGATCCGTTCCACCTGTTCGTCGGTCATGCCTGCGGCCTTTGCCGAGGCGAGGATCATGCCGGTGCCCCTGACCCCGTGCGGATGCAGCGAATTGACCCGAATCTGGTGTGCGGCAAGGTCGCCCGCTGCGAGCTTGCTGAAGCCACGGACGGCCCATCGCGTCGTGCCGTAGCCGGCGTAACCCTTGGTCGCCATGACGCCCGACGTGGACGACAGGTTGACGATGCTGCCGGGATGCCCGCCATCGGCCATGCGCTTGCTGACTACCTGGGTGCCTACCCACGTGCCTTTGAGGTTCACGTTGATCATGTGGTCGAGCTCTTCGTCGGCCTCGTCCCAGAAGTGGCGGTAGCCGTAGAACACGCCGGCATTGTTGACCAATCCATCGATGCGCCCATGCTCGGCGAGCGCCTCGTCAACGGCGGCCTCCCACTCCGCGCGTGAGGTGACGTCCAGGCGATGCACGCCGTCGCCCTGCTCGATGTCCGTGCGCCACACCGTGGCGCCGCGTTGCTCGAAGTAGTCGCAGAACGCGGCCCCAAGCGAGCGTGCTGCGCCGGTCACCATGATCGTGAGACCGGCTAGGGCGTCGTAGTCCTTCACGGCCGTACTTTGGTGTGGGGTCAAGGGCGGGGTCATGGCGCGTCCTTCCGGGCAATCATCGTGGGTGCGGCCGTACGCCAGTCCGCAATGCCGTCCTCGGGTTTGGCGACCGGCAACGCATCGTCGTGGACCTCTGCCCAATGAGAGTGGTTGAGTTGATGCATCGAGAAACAGGCGTTCAACGCATTGTGGAAACCCATGTTGTCGACGGTCTGATTCACCGACTCCTTGATCAGCAACGCCGTCATGGTCGGCTTCGCCGCGATTCGGCGTGCGAACTCGAGAGTCTTGTCGGCCAGCTCCTCGGTCGGGAACACCTTGGACACCATTCCCAGCCGGTAGGCCTCTTCGACGTCCATCGAGTCGCCGGTGAGCATGAGCTCCTTGGTTTTGCGGGGACCGAATTCCCAAGGGTGCGCAAAGTATTCGACGCCGCACATGCCAAGTCGCGTCCCGACGACGTCGGCGAAGGTGACGTCGTCGGAGGCGACGATGAGGTCGCACGCCCACATCAACATCAAACCTGCGGCGAAGACCGTCCCGTTGACCTGGGCGACGGTGATCTTGCGTAGATCACGCCACCTACGGGTGTTGTTGAAGAAGTAGTGCCACTCCTGCAGCATCCGCCGTTCGGCACCCGTCCGGGTGCCCCCCTGCAGGCGGTACGTGGGGTGCTGCGTCGGGCCGGGCGTTCGCTCGGCCACCGCCTCGGACGAACCCATGTCGTGGCCCGCCGAGAAGATTGGCCCGGCTGCGGCCAGGATCACGACGCGCACGGTGTCGTCGGCTTCTGCCTTGGCGAAGGCGTCGTCGAGCTCAACGAGCAGGCCGCGGTTCTGCGCGTTGCGGGTCTTCGGGCGGTTGAGGGTGATGCGTGCAATCGTTCCGCCGTCGAGTGATTCGTAGGTGACGAAGCGGTAGGTCATGTGGTGTTCCGATCTTGTTCGTGGCCGTCCGCGGGCGACCGGTGGTGAGGCTGCCCGAAGCGCTACCCGGCTGCCTCATTGATCGACACGGCGGCGTCTTCGTCCTTCGGAGGACGCCAGCACGCTTCCGAATCCTCGAGCTCGTCGATTTCTTCGTCGCTCAACCCCAACCAGGCCTGTAGGACGGCGGCGGTGTCGGCGCCCAGGCGGGCACCCGGTCGGGTCGTGCGGGGCAGGCCCAGCGCGATCTGGTCGGGCGAGGCGGGCAGCTCGCGCCACCCGATATCGGGATGAACGACGTCGCGGTAGCCGCCGCGACTGCGCAGCTGGGGATCACGCCACAGGTCCTCGAGGTTTTCCACCACCGCCGCGGCGAGCCCGGCCCGTTGCAGCCGTAAGACGGCCTGGTAAGGCGTGAGTTTCACACACCATGCGGTGAGCGCTGTTCGAAGTGCAGTCGCCGCAACGTCATGGACATCATCCGGATCACCGAGCTCGAGCAACGTGTACGCAGCCCTGACATCCGCAGCGTCTTCGAGATCCACCGCGATCCACTCGTCTTCACCGAGACAGGCGAACACCCCCGACAGGGCCGAACCTGGCACGACGTTGGGCGCCTGGCTCCATGCCGGGCCCCCGTTGATGCTCGCCAAGTACAACGGCGCCATGACTGCCGCACCGGTTTCGGCCTGGGCCAGGTCGATGTGGACTGCCGGGCCGCCGCGTCGTACGGACTCCACCGCCGCGAGAATCGCCGACACCGCGTGGTGAGCTCCGACGAAATCGAAATGCGTGCCGTCGAACGCCCAACTCGACGCCAGGCCCAGGTAGTTGGCGATGTTCGACCCGTAGGCGCGGTAGCCCGCGCGCCGCCCGGTCTGCCCGTACCCCGTCAGCGACGCCATCACCAGACCCGGGCGTCGCTGGCTCAGGGTGCCGAACCCGCAACCCCACCGGTCCATCTGGCCGGGACTGAAGTTCTCCACCACCACGTCGGCCTCGGTGACCAGCCGGCGGAGCAAGTCGCGGCCAGATTCGACGTCCATGTGAAGTGAGACGCTGCGCTGACCCGACGTCAGGCTGGCGAACATGTTGGTCGTTCGGATTCCGGAGGGCTCGTGGATGTTCGGATGGTCGAGGCTGAAGTAACTGCGCAAAGCCTCGGGTCGCCGAGGCGATTCGATCTTGGCGACCTCCGCCCCCAAGTCGGACAACATGGTCGCGCACACGTTGCCAACGACGAAGGTGCCGAAGCTGATGACGCGCAGCCCGGCCAACGGGCCAGGATCAGACGACACCGGTAGCCCTCCACGTCGACAGCTCCTCTTCGCTGACGCCCAGGTCCTCGCAGAGTGATTCGGTGTCGGCATCGGTGGGGGGTGCGGGACGACGTTGGACCTGCAACGGCGGGTCCGACCGGAACGGGTGACCCGGAACGCGCACCGACCCGAGCTCCGACGATTCGACGGTGACGAAGAACTGTCTGTCGGCCATGTGGGGATCGTCGGCCATCTCGCCCGGCTCGAATCGCAGCGCGCACGGCAGCCCCGCTGCCTGCGCCCGGTCGACGAATTCCGCTGCGCTCCACTGCGCCATGTACGGCGTGATGAGTTCGTTCAGCAGGTCGAACAACTGCACCCGCATGGCGCGATCCTCATAAAGCGGGTCTGCCAGGTCCTCTGGTCTGCCTAGCACGTCGACGAAGATCGACCAGTGGTGCAACGCGTGTGCGGCGATGTCCACCCGACCGTCGCGGCACTGCCACCCCCCGCCGGGCGGTGGCCCGAAGTTTGTGCGGCGATCGGGAATTCGACCCGACGTATCGAACTGGTCGATCGTGAGCTTCTGCCAGGATGCCGCCTCGTGCACCGACAGGTCGATGCTGACGCCGCCCACCCGGTCGCGCCCGGTCAGCAACGACGCTTGCACCAGGTAGGCCGCGCGTACCCCAGCGAGGTCGAACATGTGCGCTCCGGGCATGGCCAAAGGCGGGCCTTCGACCGGTCCGGTCACCGACATCAGCCCGCTGCCTGCGAATGAAGTGAAAGGTGTTGCCCGCCAATGTCGTAGCGGACCCGTCAGACCGTATGCGGTGATCGCGCACACCACCGCGTCCTGCGCCGCCCAGTCCAGGGTCGGCCCCGGGGACAACCCCACGACGGCGCGGCCGGGGCGCGAGGTGACCAGCACCGCGTCGGCGCTCGCCCCGATCCGCCGCAGAAACGGCAGTGCTTGGGTACTCGTCCAGTCCACCGACACCGAACGCTTGGTCTGCTGGCGGTACTCGTGATCGAGGCTGACTCGACGACCTGACGCAGACGTGACGAGCGGCGGGACCGCACGCGCCTCGTCACCAGCCGGCCGCTCCAGCACGATCACGTCGGCGCCCAGGTCGGCGAGCAGCCGGCCAGCATAGCTGACCGTGCGCCCGCCGACCTCGACGATGCGCTTGCCGCGCAGTGGCGCGTCGACTTCGGTGGCCGCCATGAGCGATTCGTCGCTCACCTATGAGGTCTGCGGATCTGGTCAGGCGCTGGCATCGACCCGCGGCTTGGGTCCCGCGTCCTTGACCGCATTCTCCTTGGCGGCAGGAATGATCTCTTCGGCGAAAATCTTCATCGCCTCCAGAACGTGCTCCTGCTCCATGGCGCCACCCTTGTTCAGGGTGAGGATGAAGTTCTGCCAGCCGTGGTCGTTGTTCATGGCGCGGATCTTCTCGATGATCGAGTCCGGGCTGCCGATGAATGCCGTCGGCATGTTCAGGATCTTGTCATAGGGGTCGATGTCGCGCGACGCGATGGTGTCGTACCAGTTGGAGTACGCCTTATAGTCCTTGGGCACCTCTTCGCCCCGCTGGAACGGCGCGGCGTACTGCTGGAGGAACTGCATGTTCAACCGCACGCTGTCACGAGGGTAGTTGAGCGCGAAATCCGTGTCGCGGCTGGTGAATGCGGTGGTAAGTGCCCAGGTTTCCGACATCTCCCGGTCGACGCCGTACTTGTCATGCGCCGCGTACAGCAACTCGAGGCTCTTGGACAGCTCGGGGTCGGGAATGTAGGGATTGCCGACCATCGTGCCGTAGCCCTTCGACACCGCCCAGTCGATCGTCGAGGCGGTGCGAAGGACCGCGATGTAGAACGGCACCTTCTCCTGCATCGGCCGCGGGAAAATGTTGATGTCCTCGCCGCGACTGAACTTGCCCTCCCACGAATAGGATTCGTGGGTGAGAAGGTTCTCGATGACATCAACGGCCTCGATGAAGCGCTCGGTGCTCTCCTCCATCGGAACGCCGAACTTCTTGAATTCCTTCTGCTGATAACCGCGGCCGAGACCAAGGTCGAACCTGCCACCGCTGATCGCGTCCACCATCGCGACGCGCTCGGCCATGCGAATCGGATTCATGAACGCCGGAATCACCACGGCGGTACCGATGCGCGCGTGCTTGGTCACGGCGGCCACCGAGGCGCCGAAGACGAACGGATCGGCGATCGTCCCGTAGGGCGAGAAGTGGTGCTCACCCAACCAGATCGTGTCGTAGCCCATGTCATCGGCGGCCAGGCACTGGTCGAGGTTGCGCCGGTACACCTCGTCTCCGGGCAGCATCGGGGGCTTCTCCCCGAGAACGAAAATTCCGAACTTCATATGCCAAATCCTTTCGAAGGTTTAGTGGTTTCGTCCTGCTCAGCGACCAACGAGCGCCATCCCGTTATCGCGCATGACCATCTTTTGCCCGGCCTCGTCGAGCATGTCGAGATGGTCAACGAGCTGGCTAGGGAAGGCCAGCCCCTCGGAATGCGGGAAATCGGATCCTCCGACAAGGACCTCCGGGCCTACCTTGTCGATGACGTCGGCCATGTCGTCCTCCCAGAACGGCACGACCCGGAAGTGACGCTTGAAGATCTTGCTGGGTCGCTCGGGGAGCTGTCCGCCGACCCATCGTCCGTTGCGTCCCATGCCGCGCATCTTGTCGAGCTTGCGGACGAACAGCGGAATCCACTCGCATCCGTGCTCGGCCGAAACGATCTTCACATTCGGGAACCGGTCGAACAGATTCGCGTAGATCAGGGAGCTGAACGTCTCCTGAGCCGGCACGTCGCCGTACGCCCAATACCACTGCCACGCTGACTGCGTGAAGAACGTCGGGTTCTCGTCCTCACCCCAGTCCGCGGACCGCCGAGCCTTGTACCCGGGCGGGGCCTCGTTGATGTGATAGCTCACCGTCGCGTGCGCGTCATTGATGCGCCCCCAGATCCGGTCGAAGTAGGGATCGCCGGGAGAGCGCCCGTACGCGGGTCCCGGCACCATCGCCACGACCTTGCCCCCGCGCTCGAAGAAGTAGTCCAGCTGTTCGCAGGTCCGGTCCACTTCGCGCATCGAGAAGACGGGTGCCACGAACATGCGGTTGTCCCGGGCGAAGCCCCACTCGTCTTGGAGCCAGCGCAGGTATGCCCACGTTGACGCGTAGTAGAGGTCGTTGTCAGTGAGGACATGTTCTGCGAGCAGCCCGGGGCCGTTCGAGTACAGCACACACGCCTCGACGTTCTGCTGGTCGAGCTGCTTGAGCCGCAGCTCGGCGTCCGAGAAGGCCGGGTCGGGGTCCATCCACTGATAGGTGCCGGCCTCGTTGGAGCCCAACTTGATCCCCTTCAGCAGCTCCTTGAGCGAACCGGGATGCGGCACCTTGCCATGGTGCCCGTCGCTTTCGCGGACGTTGCCGTCGAACTTGAAGCGGGTCTTGCCGTCCTGCACGACAACGCGCAGGGTGCGGTCCTTGTACTTGTCCTCGATGTGTCGCGTGTAACAGTCCTCACCTTCGGTCAGGTGCTGGTCGGCGTCGAAGATGCCGTAGGCGGTGAACGACTTGAACTCGAGGTACTGCGACTTGAATTCTTCGGCACCATCGGTCATTTCGGCACTCACGTGTTGCTGCTCCATGTGCTTGCTCCTTCTACAGGTAGGAGAACTCCATTGACGAACGAGGCGGCCGGCGACAGCAGGTAGCAGATCGCCGTGGCGACCTCCCATGCCTGACCGGGGCGGCCCATCGGGTACTTGGCGAAACGCTCGACATTCGCCGCCGCCCCAAAGGCGGCCACGGTGCGCTCGGTGACTGTGCCGCCGGGCGCGACCGCGTTGGCCCGCGGTTTGCCGCGCAGCTTCACCGCTAAATGGCGGGTGTACCCGACGACACCGGCCTTGGCCGCGGGATACCAATCGGCAGTGGCATCGACCCTGAGGTTCCCCGCGACCGACGCAGTGAACACCACGCTTGCGGCTTCTGTGGCGTGGGCGGCCAGGAAGGCCTCAGTCATCGCGGCGTAGCCGCCAACCGCTTGGCGCACTCCGTCAGAAACCGACATCGGGGTGGTGCTCGGCGGCCCGGCGTTATTGACGAGGTACTGAACCTCCCTGCCGGTAACGTCCTGCCATGCCTGCTCGATCTCGGCGTCATTCGAGGTGTCCACGCGGCGACACGTCACCGTCCCCTTAGCCGATGCGAGTTCCAGCGCCAGAGCCTCCAACCCGTCGGCGTTGATGTCCCAGGCCAGCACGGAGACCCCGCTCCGGGCCAAAATTCCGGCCACTGAACGTCCGATGCCACTGGCTGCTCCCGAAACCACCGCGCCCTGACCGGGCTCGAAACCCAACCCGGAGAAGTCGTAGAGCGGTTCGACAGTCATCGTCGCTCGATTCGGTAGGCCCGCACCGCGCCCGTGCCGGTACCGGCGTGTAATTCCTCGACAGTGACCTTTGCGGTGACGACGAAAAGGGTGTCCTCGAGCTCGCCGCCCACAGCACACGCCACCGCCCAGGAGCCCGGAGTGGACGCCGAGGCGAGAATCGCGCCTTCTTCGGCGACGAGGAGGACCTCCGAGGTGAACGGGCAGCACACCCAGACCGCTCCCGTGGGATCCAGCGCGATCCCGTCCGGCTTCCGCTCGCCAAGTTCGGCGAACACCTCTGGGGCACCGAGGGATCCGTCCTTGGCGACGTCGAACTTGATCAACCGGTATCCCTGAGTTTCGGCCGCGATCAACGTGCGACCGTCAGCGGTGATGACCATGCCATTGGGGACACGCAGGTCGTCGGCCACCACGCGAACCTCGCCGTGCTCGTCCACGAGGATGATCGGACAGCGCAGGACATCGCCCGGCCTGACCCCGCCGGTCAAGTCGGGCAGCGTCGACACATAGGCTCTCCCGTTGGTGTCGACCACGAGGTCGTTGAGCGCGCCTCGGAAGCACGCGCCGATGTCGGCCACCGATTGCAGCGCCCCACCCGCCGACCCCCGCAGCAGCCGCCCGTTGTGCACGGACGCGACGAGGACGTCCCCGTCCGGTAACGGCGCGAGCCCGGAGGGCTGCCCCGGCACGTAGTAGCGAGTGGTCAGTACGCCGGCCAGGTCGACCGACGACACACGGCGCGAGAAGAAGTCGGAGAACCACAGCTCCCCCCTGTGCCACCGGGGCCCCTCGAGAAATCCCAATCCGTCGGCCAGGATTCGTTCCGCAGCGAGGGTGATGTCTCCGACTACCCCAGGCGCGTGCATTGAGGTTGCGCCCGACGGCTTCGTTGCCATGATCCTCGGCGCACCTCCTGCCCCAACATTTATGCGCACCACCGATTTGCACGCGTGCCGATGTCTCAACAGCAATCAATCAAGCCCGAGTACTCCGGCATGGCCGCCGCGCGCAAGCGCGGCAACGCCGTCCAGTATTTTCATTGCATTTACTATAATATGGCGTTCGGATAATGCCAAACGTCCATGCAAATCCGGGCTAGGCACCGGCTGTTGAAGGTCCGCCCGCCGTCACGTCCCACTGACGGCACGGAGAGGAATCGATGAGGTTCGAACTGAGCGAGGAGCAGCGGTTCCTCGTGGACACGACGCAGAGCTTCCTGGCCAAGGAGCTACCGCCTACCGCCCTGCGCGCATGGACGCGAAAAGCTTTCGGCGAGAACTACCGTCAGTGGTGGCACACCTGTGCAGGCCTCGGCTGGTCGGGCATCTTCGCCCCGGAGTCCAGCGACGACTACGGTTCGGTGTCCGGGGCACCGGTCGTCGACGCCGCGATCGTCAGCGAGGTCGCCGGCCGGGCGCTGGCGCCGTCGGCGCTGCTGGGATCCAGTGTCGCGATACGGGCCCTCAGCGATTCCGCACCCGACGCCGACCCGACCCTTCGCGGCTTGCTCGACGGCAACCGTATCGCCACGTTTGCGCTCGAGGAAGCCGCAGGGATGTGGAACCTCGACGCGCTAGCAACCAGCGCGCGGCGCGAAGGCGACGACCTCATCGTGACCGGCAGCAAGACCAACGTCCCCGACGCCACAAACGCCGACCTGCTGGTCGTCGCGTGTCGGATCGACGACGGCGTCGGTCTGGTTCTGGTCCCGACAGGTGCCGTGGGCGTCGACGTCGCGCATAAGCAGGGATTGGACCTGCTGCGCGAGTTCGGCGACGTGCGCTTCGACGATGTGCGCGTGGGCGCTGATGCTCTGCTGTCCGCCGGTGCGCCGTCCTCAAAGGTCGCCGAGGACGCGCGCCGCCTCGCGACCTGCCTGCAGCTCGCCGAATCCGTCGGCGCGGTCGACCACCTCTCCGGACTACTGCTCGATTACGCTCGCGACCGGCACGCGTTTGGACGCCCCATCGGTGGCTTCCAGGCGCTGAAGCACCGGATCGCCGATGTCACGCTCTGCGTTGAGAGCTGCAAGGGCACCGCCGACGCCGCCGTGGACGCGGTGTCGGAAGAATCCGAAGAAGCCGAATTGCTGGTCAGCGTCGCCAAATCCTATGTCGGCGATCGCTCGATCCGCATCGCCCAGGAATGCACGCAGATGTTCGGGGGCATCGGCCTGACCTGGGAGCACGACGCCCACCTCTATCTGCGCCGGGTCACCACCAACCGGGCGCTACTGGGCACACCTGAACAACACCGGGCGCATATCGCCCGACTTCTGCACGTCAGCGACGGTATGGGGGAAACGGATGTCCACTGACATGGACCTCGATCAGTTCCGGCCCCAGGCGCGCGAATGGTTGTCGGCCAACATGGAGCTCAAGGAGGGACTGCCCAAGCCGACGGACGCAGAGGACCGGGTACTGCAGGCGAAGATCGCCGACGGCGGCTACGCCGGGCTGCCCTACCCGGTCGGATACGGCGGTCGCGGCCTGACTCCGCGCCACCAGGAGGTCTTTTACGAGGAGGCGGCTCCCTACCGGCTGCCCGCGGGCCTGGGCGTCTCCCTCGGCATGATCGCGCCGACCCTTCTGGACTGCGCGTCGCCGGGGTTCCTCGCCGAGCACCTTCCCAAGATCCTTCGGGGTGAGCAGAAGTGGATCCAGCTGTTGTCCGAACCCGGCGCCGGTTCGGATCTCGCCGGATCGCTCACCAAGGCAGAGCGGGACGGCGACCGCTGGATCATCAACGGGTCGAAGGTATGGAGCACCGACGCTGCGGTCGCCGACTACGGATTCTGCCTGGCCCGCACCGACTTCGACCGGCCCAAGCATCGCGGACTGTCCGTGTTCGCGATGCCACTGAAGGCGCCGGGGGTGACCATTCAGGTGATTGCGAAGTCCGACGGCTGCGACACCGAGTTCTACCAGGAATACTTCAGCGATGTCGCGCTGCCCGCGGATGCTCTCATCGGCGAGCTCAATGACGGCTGGTCAGTCGCGCAGCGGCTGTTGTTCCACGAACGCAACTTCTCGGGTGGTGTCGGCTACGCCGTCGGCCTCCGAGCCAAGACCAAGGAATCCGTTTCCGTCGACGACCTCATTGCCGCAGTACGCACTCGTGGTACCGCTCTCAGTGAACATGACGAAGACCTCCTGGCGCAGGCATACATCAACGCGCTGGTACACAACCAACTGAGTGAGCGGGTGTCATCCGGTTACACGACCGGCAGCCTCAGCGGCCCGTGGGGGTCACTGCTCAAGCTGAGTTCGGGGCTCAAGGAGCATCGACGCGCCGAGATTGCGCTCGAGCTTTGCGGTGCCGCCGCGATCACATGGAGTGACGGCTCCGACAACGGACCAATCGGTTCGTCATGGCTGAATGCCATGGTGATGTCAGTTGCCGGTGGCAGCAATGAGATGCAGCGCAACACCGTCAGTGAGAAGCTGCTCGGCTTGCCCCGCGAACCGGCCCTCGATCGCGACATTTCCTTCCGCGAGTCACTTCAGCGTCGCGCACCAGGAGGCGAGGAATAGTAGAGGCCCTCACGCGCCTTTACGCCGTTTGGGCGAATTGCCCCGCACGTCCTTTGACGTAGGCGCAGCGCGCACGGAGAGGTGATCGGCGATAAGGTCGGCCAGCGCGTCCTGACCGGATTGGGCATGCAGCGGCCGTGGCATCACGATGCGGGCAACCATCATGCCGACGGGACCGGCCCACAACAACGTGGCTATCGATTCCGCGTGGGGTGTCGAGTCGTCGATCAGGCTGGCGATGCGAGCGAGCGCGGCCTGCAGACCGTGGAACTTCTTGGCATCCATCGTGCCGCGCATCGCACGGGTTGCAATGAGAATCTCCAATGCCCCCATAGCGGTGGGAGTAGAGAATATCTGCCACGCCGCGGCCGAGAGCGTTTCCGCCCGGGATCGTGCGTCCGTCACACCTTCGGCGGTCTCGGCGAGTTCGTTCAACGACTCCACCAGGGTGTCGAACCCGTAGTCGATCACCGCGGTGAGTAGCCCGTCGCGATCACCAAAGTGGTACTGAATCACACCCCACGAAACCCCCGCCCGCTCCACGATGTGGCGCGTGCTGGCCGCGGCGAACCCCTCTTCGCGGATGCACTTGATGGTCTCCTCGATCACCAGAATCCGCGTTCGATCGGCGCGGACCTGAGCGCGCTTACTTTGCCTACTCTGCCGGCCGGGTAATGGTCGATCGCGTGCGGCGGTAGTCATGGTGTCAACCCATTATGACAAGACATCTCCTCCGCGCTTGCACGCAGGGTCCGCGAAATCCAGCGCACGCAGACCGGTTCATGGGACGCCCGACCAACCACGACACCCTTCCCATCAGAATCGCGAATCAAGCCCCCAAGCCACACGCGCACGCCTGACAAAACCGCTGCCTGCGTTTCCCGCCTGCCGCAATGTTATTGTATATGCGATATTATTGCATCATTCGGTGTCACGAGTTGCCCGATCGACAGCTCGCTGACCGTGGCGCCGGCGGCGCACGGCGCCCTTGGTCCGGTGCACCCGCCGTGCGGGATCGGCCCCGGTTCCGCTTGAGATCTCGTCGTGGAGTTGGGCGATGTTCGCCATTTCGCCGTAAAGCCCGCGAATCGAGTAGTTCAGCACGGCTCGGGCGAAACGGAGTTCCGAATCGTCGCTGACCCCAACCTCTTCGCTGCGCCGCTGCGCCCAGATCAGATCGTCTAACCGACGCCGCGTGGTACTCAGATGAGCCTGCAGTGCCTCGACCACGTCCGTGATGTCGGACTCCGTTGCGAGCCAAGTCTTAAGGATGACCGGATGCTTGATCATCAGCTGCTCACTTTCTGGGAAAGACCGGACCCACTCGCGCAGTGCACACTCGCCCTCTGATGTCGCTTCGAAGAGGGTGACCGAGCGCGCACCTAGCTCAGCCGTGTGCGAAGTGACGTGCCCTCGGTCCAGCAGCTTGGTCAGCTCACGACGGATGTGGCTGACCGACGGCGACCAGTAGAAGTGCCCGACCGAGAACTCTGCGCGGGTCTTGATCTCTCCCGCGGTGAGCTGCTCGTCATAGGCCGCAAGGATTCCAAGAACCAGGTAGGCGGTGACCGGCAGGTCGGAGTTCTGCGCCGGCGAGTCCACAGGACCGGCCTGCTTGATCTGGCGTCGCGAAGGAACGGCGGTCATGGTCGGGAGCCGGTGAAATAGGGCAGCCACAGACCCCCGTCATCGACGCGGTGAAATTCGACCCACAATTCGAGATCGATGCGCAGGGCGTCGACGCCCACACCGACGACGTTGCTAATCATCTGGTATCCCTCGTCGAGGGTGACGATGGCAGGAGCGTAGGGAGGCACGAACGCCGGTGTCACCGGTCGGTTTACTACTGTCCAGCTGTAGAGGCGTCCACGGCCGCTGCTGGGCTCCCACACCTGGTTGAACGACGCGCACATGCGGCAGTGCTCGGTCGGCGGAAAGTTTGGATGGTTGCAGTCCGTACAGCGTTGAAAGCGTAGCTCGCCCACCGCACAGCCCTCCCAGAACGGCGCTGTCAGCGTTGTCGCATCGGCATGGGGCAGTCCGCCGCGCTGGGGCAGCAGGATGTTCGGTGCATCAGACGTCATGACGGCTCATCTCCCAACAACATCACGGTTGTGAAGAGCGCCCCTGAGCCGCCGTTGCTGCACAGCGCGACGCGCGCATCGGGAACCTGCAGTTCCCCTGCCCTACCGCGAATCTGTTCGACGGCGCGGATCGCCCGCTGCATCATCTGTGGGTTGACCCCGGCGTGGCTGTAGGACATCAGCCCGCCGTCGGTGGTGACCGGATGGCTGCCCGTCAGCGCGATGCGCCCGTCCTCGACGAACGGGCCGCCCTCCCCCTCGCCACAGAATCCGAACGCCTCGAGCTGACGGATGATCTCGAAGGAGAACGGGTCATAGAGTTCGAGCACGTCGACGTCGTCACGCTCGAGGCCGGCCCGTCGGAACGCTCGGTCGGCTGCGCGGCGACCAACCATTCCATTGACGTCGCCTCTCCGCCCGACCAAGTCCCAGGCCGGTGGCACCTTGTAGGACGGGCCGAAGAAGTCCGCTCCCGCACCGAGCAGATGAACGGGCGTGATCGACGAGTCGATGCGGTCGGCGCTCGCGACGACGAGGGCGCAACCTCCTTCGGACGTCATGGCGCAGTCCAACAGATGGAAAGGGTCGGCGATGATTGGTGACGCTTCGACGTCGGCGGGCTGGAACGGGCCGCGCCCGAAGTAGACCGCGCCGGGATTGCGTGACCCGTTGTTGCGAATCGTCGCGGCCACGATCGACAACTGATGCCTGGTGGTTCCATAGACCGCCATGTGTCGCCGCGCGACGAGTGCGAACTCGGCCGCGGTGAACATGCCCCAGGGGATCACGAATTCGTTCTCCGGTTTCGTCCACGGAGCGGTAGAGGTGTGATCTCGGTACGCGCCGGCCTGCGCAGCGACCACGACAACGACATCGGCGAGACCTTGTTCGATCGCAGCGACGGCCTCCACGATCATTCCCAGGCCGAAACTGCTCCCATGCCACGCAGGTCCGAGACGCAGATCGTAGATCAAGGCAGTACCGAGCTCGCCGGCGCTGACGCCGTCGACGTCGTCGAGGCCCAATGCGGCGTCGGCAAGCGCGCCAAGAATCGCCTCGACAGCCAGACTGCGGGATGTTGCGCCGTCCAACTGCCTGGCCTGGACGGTGTTGTACACACCAGCGATGACGGCTCGAGGTCGTGATGCCATGTCGACTTCAGCTGCCGATCGCTGTTGCAGACAGCACGCGCTCAATTCTCATCGGCGACCACACCCAGATATGTGCCGTATACGCAAAGGCGTTCACCGCAGCGCTCCACCTGACCTATCAGTCGTGTCCGTCCACCCGGTTTTGGATCGCACTCGGGCAGGACGTCGATGCGGACGTCGATCGGTCGCGAGGTCGCGGGGTCGGTGATCTCGACCAGCAGGGCGATGGTCTGTTCCTCGCCATCCCAGACCACATCGTTGATGCGGTGTCTGGAGGTTAGCTCCATCGTCGTGGAATCTCGCCGTAGCAGAAAGTGGATCAGTACGCACGACTCGCCCGCGCGGGGAGGTATACACAGTGTGACGCTCATCGATGCGTCCCGCGAGGTGCGGTATCGGTCGGCGGGAGTCGATCAAGGAACGCCACAACCTCCGCCGCGAGACCGGCCGGGTTGCTGGACTGGATGGTGTGTCCGGCGTGGGAGATCGTCGTCCACGATGCACCGGGGATGAGCTCGGCGAGTTCGGCCGCGGCGGCTGCGCTGGTAACCTTGCTGCGTTCACCACGCAAAATCTTTGTAGGACAGTCGATCTCACGAACAATTCGACGCAACTCGTCGCGCAAGACCAGCTTCATCGCCGTGAATTGGCGGCTGTCGTACTTGAAGGTCAGCTGCCCGTCGTCCGCCCACCGCAGGTTGGCTGCGACGCCCTCAACGCGCGGGGCGTTCGTGGGGAACCCGGCGGCGAGGTAAGTCTCCACCTCCTCGAGATCGACAAAGCGCTGCCGGGTGGTGACGAAATCCCCTACCGAACCGATACCCGCCTGTTCCATCTCAGGTGCCACGTCGACGACCACCAAACCCCTGAGCACGGCGGGGCGCCGTCCGGCCCACACCATCGCCCCCATTCCGCCCAGTGAATGGCCAATCACGACAACATCTTCGAGGTTCAGCGCGGCGATCACCGCATCGATGTCATCGCAGATGGCTTCCGATCCGTACCTGCTCGGCTCGACCCAGTCGCTGTCCCCATGGCCGCGCAGGTCAACGGCCAGACAGCGCGCGTGACGACGCAGCAGATTCCCCGTCAGATCGAAGGTGTGGGCATGCAGGCCACCCCCGTGCAGCATCAGGACGTCGGGCGCACCTGAAGCGTATCCCGGCCATTCCACATAGTGCAGTGCAGGCCCCGAGGATCGACGCACCATCCCTTCAGCGGGCAAAACGAGATCGTCATCGGGGACTCCGTGCCGCTCCGCGGCGCTGAGCAGCCGCTCCCATCGGATGGCAAAGGAGTCAAAGCGCAGGGTGCGCAAAGATGGTCGCCCCCCTGCCTGTCGGCGCGTGTTCATAGGCCCGCCGGCCGGTCACTGACCACTCCGATGGCTCTCAGCTGATGCACTTCGGCGGCGGACCTACCCAGTACTCCCATCAGCACATCGTCGTTGTGTTCGCCGTAGGTCGGCGCGGGTGTTCTGATCCACTTCCTGGCGCGCCCGGCGAACGTGAACGGCATGCCGGTGGTCTTGAAGCGACCCGCGACGGGGTGCTCGACAACTTCCCAGAATCCGACGGTGTCGAGCTGATCGTCACCGAGCAATTCGAAAGGTTCCACCACCCTCGCCGCACCGACGCCGACGCGTCGGAGCTCTTCGACAACGTGCGCAGCAGGACGCTGCACGGTCCAGCGCCCGATGGCTTCATCGATTTTATCGACCTGGGCGCGCCGCGAGAACTCATCTCTCAGTGCCGGGTCGGCGGCAAGCTCGCGCTGGCCGATCGCGGTCGCAAATGCAGGCCAGTCCTCGTCGCGCAATACCGCGATGGCGACCCATGAATCGTCCTCCGCACAGGGAAAGACACCCTGAGGGCACGCTCCAGGCCCTCGGTTGCCATCCCGGCTCGGTGTTGCGCCGTCGCGCGACGCTACGAGGACGGCCTCCGCCGCGACGTTGATGGCCGCTTCGATCATCGTCGATTCGACGTGAATGCCAACGCCGGTGCGGTCACGGACTTCGAGCGCAGCAATGGCCGAGAACGCCGCGTGCAAACCCGCAATGGGATCGCACGCTCCACGAGGCACGATCGGTGGACCGTCCGCCGGTCCGGTCATCCACGCCATCCCGCTGGCCTGTTCGATCGTCTGCGCGAAACCCACTCGGTCACGCCAGGGACCGTCGAGTCCGAACGCAGGCATGCGCACCATCGAGACCGCGGGATTGCTTGCATGAACCGCGTCCCACCCCAGCCCGAAGTGTGCCAGCACGCGCGGTGAGAAGTTCTCCATGATCAGGTCGCTGTGCCTGATCACGTCGAGCGCGATCTCCTGCCCTTCGGGGCGGGTGAGTTCAATGCTCAGTGCGCGTTTGTTCGTGTTGCTGCACAGATAAACCGGGCCCCATTCCCACCACTGCTCCCACGATGGTGGCCGGCCGTTGGCGAACCGCATGCCGTCCGGGCGCCGGACACCCTCAACCTTGATGACGTCGGCCCCGAGGGCGGCAAGCACCGAGGTGGCAACGGGACCGGCCCAGAAGGCCGTCAGATCGAGGACCCTCACGTCGGCGAGCGGGAGCATCTGCGGGTCGACTGTAGCCGCCTCCCGCTGGGCGGATCGCGTTGTCTCCCAAAATATCCGGCCTGAGTCGGCGCCCAGCGCGGGGGCAGGCATAGGAGCTTTGGTCGCGATGGCCAGGCTGCGATAGGGAACGCGGGGATGAATCGCGCCATCGGGTGCCTTCGCGAAAACCCCGCGCTCGACGAAGTGATCGACTGCACTCACCGAGTCCGGTGTCGCGATCGCGGCGACGGGGATCCGCAATGCCGAGGCAAGTTCGATGATGTCCTGCGTGTTCTTGGTCGCCGCCCACGCGTGCACCGCCGACAAGAACTCGTCACGTCGGCGGATGCGGCCCGCGAACGACGCCAGCTCCGCGTCGTCGAGGAGATCGGGCCGATCGATGAGAATCAAGAAGTCTTCGAACTGCTGTGCTGTGATGGTGCAGAATCCGACCATGCCGTCGGCCGCCGGCACGATCGACGGCAGTTCGATACTCCGACCACCGACCGGTACGTCGACACCGAGCACGCTGTAGGCCATGGCTCCCAACGCTCCCATCGAAATGACCATCGACTCATAGATGGAGACGTCGACGATCTCGCCTCGACCGGTGCGCCGTGCCTGCCGGGCGCATGCCGCGGCAGCGACCGCCGCGAAAGTCCCCGCGACCCATTCGCCAATGCGGCCGCCGGCTTGCATGGGTTCCTCGCCGGGCCAGCCGCGGCTGCCGATGGAGCCGCACATCGCCTGCAACACGAATTCATTGACGGGCACCTTTGCTTCGGCAAGTGGACCGCGGCACCCGAACGGCGTCACCGCGACGACGACTGTCGAGGGCTGTGCGATTGTCTTCGCCACCTCGCGCAGGGTCGATCCGTCGCAGACATCGGTAATCACCACATCAGCCGCCGCGAAGAGCTCACTCGCGGCGTCTATGAGTGCCGACTTCTTTCCAGCAGCCAGGTAGCCGAACAACGCGCCTGGAACTGCACTGGGATCGCCTCGAAACCGCCAGTGGCGCATCGGATCACCATCGACCGGCTCAACCTTCACCACATCCGCACCGGCGTCGGCGAGCATTTTGCCGCAATACGCCGCAGCTACGCCTGACGACTGCTCGATGACCCTCAGACCGGCAAACGGCAGCTGCGGACCGTGACCGCGGGCGGCCGAGTCGGTCACGTCAGTTGCCCAGGACGTTCGCACGCTCGGCAATCCCGCCCGCTTCGGCCTTGAGCGCGCCGTCGCGCGCCTGCGCGAACGCCTGTTGCATCTGTGACCACAGCTCGCGGTCCTCGGCGCCGGCCTTGCGTCCTACGTGAGTGACGACGTCGACGTCGGTGGCTTGCGACCGCAGATAGCCGGCGCGTGCGTTGTCCTTGGGGATGAACTTGAACGGGTCGAACGAGTACGCCTTCATCGCGTTCTCGTGGGTGATTTTAGTGATCACCGAATCGTCGAGGTGACCCATGGTTTCGATGATGTCCTCGGGGCCGAAGGGCCAGTTGCTGTCGGAGTGCGGAAAGTCCGACTCCCAGCACAGCATGTCCTCGTTGAACCAGTCCATGTTCTTCACACCCACCTTGTCGCTGATGAAGCAGGTGTAGATGTGCCGCCTGAAGATGTCGGTCGGACCGTCATATCCCGGCGGAAACTGCGGATCCGTCCAGCCCGAATGGCGATCGAGCACGTGCTCGCTGCGCCAGAGAAAGTAGGGAATCCAGCCGACGTCGCCCTCGGTCAGGGAAAACTTCAAGTCGGGGAAGTCTTTCCAGAACTCGGCCCAGATCAGTTCCACGAGCGTGTACATGCTCGAAATAGACGAGCCGGTCATCATCACCGATGGTGGGGCGTCCAGCGAGAACATTGGCGTTCGCGACGACGAGCCAACGTGTGTGCACAGCACGGTGTTGTTGTCACAAGCGGCAGCGAACAGCGGATACCAGTAGTTGGAATGGATGCTCGGCATCTGGAGCGCTTCCGGGTTCTCCGAGAACGTAACGGCGTGACATCCCTTGTCCGCCAAGCGCCTGATCTCCTTGGCGGCCTCCTTTACGTCGAAGAGGGGCAGGATGCCGCACGGTATGAACCGACCAGGGTAGGCACCGCACCATTCGTCGACGTGCCAGTCGTTGTAGGCCTTGATCATGACCAGATTGACGTCGCGGTCTGGGCCTTGGTTGAGCACCTGACCGGAGAAGCCGGTCCAGTTCGGAAAGTTCAGCCCCGCCAGCAGGCCGCCGGCATTCATGTCGCGGATGCGCTCATCGACGTTGAAGCAGCCGGGGCGCATCTCGTCGTAGCGCGACGCGTCGATGTTGTACATGTCGCGCGGCTTTCCGGCAACGGCATTGAGGCCCAGGTTGCGGCCGCGCAGCTCGCCGTAGTACCACTGCTCCTTGCCGCTTTCCTCGACGACCACCCGCGGCGCGTATTCCTTGAAGGCCGGCGGCACATGAGCCTCGAACATGTCGGCCGGTTCGGCGATGTGGTCATCGACGCTGATCAGGATCAGGTCATCGGCATCCATTGTGCCTCCTTGGATCGTGCGGTTACCACGCCCACCCGCGAACTGATCTCAGACTATTAGAACAACTGATTGTGTTCGACGTCAACGGTGTGTTCAGTGGTGATGGGGCGGAGCGATACACACGCGTTGGCCACGTAAAGTTCGAATCGCGGTCACAAAGAGCATCCTTCAGCTGCTCGTCTGCAGCAGCTCGCATCACCAACACAGCGGTCGACCCCACTGACAAGGACAGTAGCCGCACGCCTTGTGTGGACTAATAGTCCGATACTCCCGTTGACCGGAGTGCCTCATCGCGCCACCATGCCTCCGTCGACCAAGAGCGTCTGGCCCGTGATGAAGCTCCCCGCGTCGGAGACGAGAAGCAGTGCCGGCGCGACTATTTCGTCGACGGTTGCGATCCGGTTGAGTAGCGATTGGCGGGCCAACGAGGCGGCGAATTCCGGCGGATTACCTCGCACCATGTCGGTGTCGACCGCCCCCGGGGCCAGGGCATTGACACGGATGCCCGCCGAAGCGAACTCGGCGGCCATCGAACGCGTGAAAGAGACCATCGCCGCCTTGGCCGCGGAGTACATCGACATGGTGGGCGAGAAGATGAACGCCCCGGCGGAAACGATGTTCAGGACCACGCCATGTTGACTGAGCCGCAGATGTGGCAGGGCGGACTGGACGAGAAACACCGGGCCCTGCTGATTGACTGCGAACGACTTCGACCAGGCGTCCGGAGTGATCTCGCCGATCGGCTGAGATAGGGCATTAGCAGCATTGTTTACGACGATGTCCACCCCACCGAACTCATCGACGGTTCGCTCGACGAGCGCATCGATCGCCGCGAGATCGCCCATGTGGGTCGGTACGCCGATCGCGTTCCCGTTCAGGGATGAGCGCAGAAATTTCGCCGTGCGATCGCAGGCGTCAGGCTTGCGGCTAGCCACTGCCACGTTCGCCCCCGCCGCGACGAGCCCCTCGGCGATGGCGAGTCCGATTCCGCGGGTGCCACCGGTGACGATCGCCGTCCTTCCCGCGAGGTCGAATAGCGACATCAGTGTCGGGTTTGACAAGGCTCACTCCGATCTGGACGCGAGGGTGGGTCGCCTGTTCTGCCTTGGGTCCAACGCGAACAAGGTCCTATAACGTTGGTGCTCAACGTCTTCGTCTGGTCGTGCCGTTTTCGACGACTTGCGGGCCCCCGACCCGCTATCGTGCACGCCGTGGTGATGGTCACGGCGGTGGCGCGATGAGTACTGGCGGCATCATGCTGGTACACGGCGGCTTTCACTCCGCGGCCTGCTGGGATGCCGTTCTCGCCCATCTGAACATGCCCGCGGTTGCCGTCGATCTTCCGGTGCACGTCCTAGGCGTGAGGACGAGGGTTGGCCCAGCGGCGCCCATCGTCAACGTGAACTCAATCCGCGAAGTTCGGTAAGTTCGGCATCGAGCATCATGGCGAACGGATCGTCCGCGGCGGGCAGCGCCCAGAAGCTGCCCTCCTCCAAGGCGCGCATTGCCCAAGAGACGGCCACGTCCGGCTCGACCCCCGTTTGGTTGAGGAAGTCGTGGCCGCCTTCCACCAGATCGTCAGACAGCGCGGCGCCACCGGGCAGGCGCGCAGCTGATGTTCGAATGAGGTTGGTCGCGACCACCCCCGGGTTCAGCACTGCGACCCTGATCGCGGGCGCCACCGCACTCAGCTCCGCGCGTAGGGACTTCGCCAGCGCAATCGCCGCTGCCTTACTGGCGGCGTATGCGCCACCGTAAGGCGTGGCCACCATTCCACCCATCGAGGCCGTGATCACCAGGTCGGCGCCCGCGCCCTGCTCCACCAGCACCGGAACGAAGGTCTTGATGCTGCGAAAGAGCCCATGCAGGTTAACCCCGATGACGAACTCGTAAGTGCTGTCTGGGGTTTCCCACACAGGCGTCCCGCTTGCAGCGACACCGGCGTTGAGGCATACCGCGGACAGCGGGCCCAGGTCGGACGCCACATCACCGAGGTGAGTTACCGACGCGGCGTCTTGAAGGTCGACCCGGACACAGTCCACGGTGGCACCAGACTCAGACAGTTGGGCGCGCGCCTGCTCCATCGCCGACTCGTCGATATCGCCGATCACGATGTGCGCGCCCTTCGCGGCATAGGACCGGGCGAACGCCAGGCCTATACCGCTCGCACCACCGGTGACGACCGCGACACCAGCGAGCTCCTTTGTCATCGGCGGCATCATCGGAAGCTCGAAATCAGAGCCCTGCCGATCGTCGGTTCGATGCTCGTGGTAGCGCCCAACATGCAGTGCTCCCGTCGCTCTATGTCTCAGCACCCATTGATGACGCCTCGCCGCATCGATGCGTGCACAGAACCGCCTCACAAAATATTGCAAACGCTATATTACATCGAAGGTGTAGGGACTGGATTGGTCGTCCGACCACGCGTCCATTGTTCTTCGGCCGGTGTTAGGGGCGTTGCCGACTGCGCGGACCCCCCTGCGGCCCCCGGCGGAGCAAGTCTTTCCGATCAGCGGTCGTCGTCGGAGAACCGAACGATCCCGCGGATGTTCTTGGCCGCCAGCATGTCTGCGTAGCCGTTGTTGATTCTTCAAGCGTGCACTGGCGGCTCACCATGTCATCGAGGTTGAGTTTGCCCGCCGCGTACATCGGCGTGCATGGGTAGCATCACGCGCCCTTCGACTTCCTCCGTCGGGGTCGCTCTCGATCTGCGGTGAGATGCTGATCCAGCCTGATGGCAGGGATATCGTGGCTTGATGGCCAGCGGATCGTCCGTTTCGAGCGTGAATGGGATTGGCGAATGCCGTGGAAGCTGGTCAGCCCGTGTTTGCACAGCAACGGGACGACCCCGCGTCGTCGTGACCGCATTCCTTCCAACCAGTCCGCCAGGAGGGCGATCGTGATGAAGGCCGAATCGATGCCGCTGGATCCCGATCTGTTCCTGCCCGAACCAGAGCCGCGCGAGGTTCGTTACACGGTCATCTCCGTCGATGACCACCTCGTCGAACCTGCTCACACTTTCCACGGCCGGCTACCGGCCGCATTGGTAGACCGGGCGCCACGCATCGTCGAGACCGAGCAGGGCCGGCAGGTATGGCAGTTCGAGGGAAAAAGCTACACCCAGATGGGGATGAACGCGGTCGCCGGCCGGCGTCCGGAGACCGTCCAGCTCGAGCCGTTCCGCTTCGAGCAGATGCGCCCAGGCTGCTACGACGTCGATGCCCGCACCCAGGACATGGATGTTGCAGGAATATGGGCATCGCTGAACTTCCCCTCGCAAATCACGGGCTTCTGCGGGCGGGTCTTCTTCGAAGCCGCCGACCCCGAACTCGGCCTGGCATGCGTCCGAGCGTGGAACGACTGGTTCTTCGAGGAGTGGTACCAGCCCCACCCCGACCGAATCATTCCGCTCGGCATCACCTTCCTGGCCGACCCGGCTCTCGCCGTCGCGGAGATCGAACGCAACGCGGCACGCGGGTTCCGCTCCGTCACACTGCCCGAGCGCCCACATCTGGTCGGCCTGCCAAGCCTGTGGGATCAGGAGCACTGGAACCCGATCCTCGACGCGTGCGCCGCAACCGAGACCGTTGTGTCCCTGCACGTCGGCAGCTCCGGATTGGCGCCACCGCCGCCCGGTTCGCCCGTCTTGCAACTGAGCGCCACGTTGTTCGGGCAGCAATCGTTGGGCGCGTGCGCCGAATGGCTGTGGTCGGGGCACCCACTGCGCCGCCCGGAGCTCAAGATCGCGATGAGTGAGGGCGGCATCGGCTGGGTCGCCATGTTGCTTGACCGGCTGGACAACATCGTCGACCGATCCGGTTACGGAATGGGCTGGGACGAACGCCCGGCCGACGTGCTCAAGCGCAATTTTTGGTTCTGCACTATCGACGACCCGTCGACCATCGACACTCGCCACCGCATCGGCGTCGAGAACATCATGGTCGAAGTCGATTATCCACACGGCGACAGCACCTGGCCCGATACCCAGGCTGTTCTTCTGAAGGCGTGGGGCCACCTGCCGCCTGCCGAGCTGCGCGCCATCTGCAGCGAGAACGCCGCCCAGGTCTACCGGCATCCGCTGCCGGCTCAGGTGCTACCGGAAGGCGATTGATCCGTGGATTTCGAGCCGACGCCTGTCAAGTTGATTCCGGACCTCTCGCCGCGCGAAGAGTTGGTTGTGCTCGCGCGTTGCCTGTGGCGCGAGGGCTACAACGATCACCTCGCCGGGCACATCACCTGCAACCTCGGTGATGGCACGTTGCTGTGCAACCCGTGGCTGATCACCTGGGACGAGCTCTATCCGCATCAGGTGATCCGAATCGACTTGCAGGGCAACGTTGTCGAAGGTGACTGGCCGGTGCCTCTGGGCATTCCGCTGCACCTGGCCTTGCACGCGGCCCGCAGGGACTTGACGTGGGCCGTGCACAACCACCCGCTCTACGGGACCGTGATGGCCGATATGAAGCTGCTACCGCCGGCCATGGACCAGAGCTCCACACTGGGCGGCGGCACAGTCGTGCTCATCGACGAGTACAAGGGCGGGGTCGACAGCACCGCCGCCGCCGCCGCCGCAGTGGCTGCCATGGGCGACGCCGACATCGCCCTGCTGGCCGGCCACGGCGTCTTCGTCACCGGCGGTTCGGCGCGAGCCGCACATCAGCGTGCGGTTGCCCTGGAACAGCGCTGCCAGCGGGCTTGGCACATCGTCGCCGCGGGAGGCCAACTCGACACGCCGCTTCCGGGTTGGTGGCTCGACCGCATGCGCGGCAGCGACGGCGAGGGATTCATCGGCTTCTGGGAGGCGATGGTCCGCCAAGAACTGCGGGCCGACCCCGACTTGCTGAGCAGCCCACGCTCCGAATCGACATGATGAATCGGTACCGGTGAATCCTGCGGGCGCAGCCGACGACCGCGTCCGGGCAGCCATCGATGCCGTTGCCGCCGGGCGGCCGGTCGTGCTGGTCGATGCCGACCGCAACAGAGGCGGCAGCCTGGTGTTTGCTGCAGTGCACGCTTCGTCGAGCCTGCTGGCGTTCACTGTCAGGCACACATCCGGATTCGTTTACGTCGCACTGACACCCGATGACTGTGAGCGGCTGGCGCTGCCGCCGATGGAGCACCATGAGCACGACGACGCCCGGCAATTCCGGGTGACTGTGGATCGGCGCGACACTGGTACCGGGATTTCGGCGAGTTCGCGCGCGATGACGATCGCGGCTCTTGGCGCGCCGGAGTCGGTGGCCGACGATTTCGTTCGACCCGGCCATGTGGTGCCGGTGATGGCCCAACCCGGCGGTGTCCTGTACCGCGCCGGTCACACCGAGGCTGCAGTCGACCTTGCGCGCCTGGCCGGACTCCCCCCGGCGGGCGCCTTCAGCGCCATCATCGCTGGTGAGCGAATCAGTGAGTTGGCCTCCGGCGATGATCTCGAAGTTTTCGCCGCCAAGCACAATCTGGCCATCATCTCGGTCTCCGAGCTGGTCGACTTTCGGCGTCGAACTGAGCCGCAGGTAAAGCGTTCGTCTGCGACGACATTGACGACCCCGCACGGAGATTTCCGGGTCCTCGGATACACGAGCGAGCAAGATGGCTCGCAGCACATGGCCATCCTGACCGGCACGCTCGAGGGCAGGTCACTCGATTCGGTGCCGGTCTACGTTCACGTCGAGTGCCTCACCGGTGACGTGCTCGGTTCGGGTGCCTGCGCGTGTCGGGGCGCCCTTGACGATGCGATGGCGCGGTTCGCTTCCGAGGGCGGGGTGATTCTGTACATCAGGCCCGCCGGCGACGCTCGGGCTTGCGGGCTGTTCGTCGATCCGGGCAATGCGGCACGCGCGGCGGTGATCGCCGAGTGGATTCTGACCGATCTGCGCCGAGTTTTCCTTCAGGTGACTCAACAGTCCTGACACCCTGTCCGACATCCAGCAGTTTTGTTTGCGATCGCGAGGGTGTCGTTCAGCAGCAAGCCGTCGACGCTACCAGCACGGCGTACGCGCGGTGGCATCATCCACTCGCATTGCAGTGAGCTACCTCAACGTCAGGACGCCAATACCTATACTTTCAATCGGCGGCGCGACAGGGGCGGCGCGCCGGCGGTAAGGACGGCGGCGGCGGCGGCTGGACGACTGTAGGTTCTCGCCTCCGGTGACGTCTCGCGACCGACTGGGCTGCGCTTTTGCGCACCGTCTCGTGACGGGCACCGTCGTCAAGAAACGCTTCATTCCTACATCTCGTCGCACGTGGATCAGCTCAACACTGAATGCCCATGGATCGGCAAGCCGTGACCGGGGAGAAGATGCTCGACCGGCAGAGTCCGCAGCCGTGCTGACGTTCGAGCGGCGGCAGCCTCATCTACGGTGTCGGGCGCGAATCGGGCTGTCCGCCGATCGTGATCACGGCGTCGCCGGACAACAGGGTCCGTGGTTCTTCGTTCCACAATGCGACGCTGTCGTCAGTGTGGCCCGGAGTGGTCAGCACCGTCCGCGCTGCGGCACTGGGCAACGGGGCTCCGTCGTCGAGACCGCCAGCTGGCCGGGGGTGGCGCCAGAGCATGCCTCTCGATGTGCCCGTAGCAAGCTTCTGGGTGTTCATGAGGACGGCTCTGCGCCGCGGCAATATGGCTCGGGCGATCGACGAGCTCGCGCGGCGTCGCGCGCAGCTGCCGGTAGCCGAAATCGTGGCCACGCTGCGCGGGTGCGCCGATCACCCGCTGAGTCCGCCGCTGTTCGGGCCTCTCGACCCCCTCGCTGATATCTTGATCCATGGCGGCGATATCAGGATCCCCCTCAATCTGCCGTTCGAGCCGGAGCCGGAGCTGGCGGCGCTGGCACTGGATTTTCTGACCGGGCGATGGCCGTTTGGCTTCGTGCCGCTGGGCCGACTGTGGGGCATCTCTCTGCGCGGCTGTCGGCGAAGACGCTGACCAGATGCGCGGCCACGATCTTGACATCCCAGCCCGCACACAGGCTCGGGGTCGCCAACTGCGCATCGTCCAAGCCGTCGATCAGAGTCGCGATCTGGCGCCGCTGATGGGCGACAGCGGCAAATACGAACTCGCGGTCCATACGGACTAATGACCGCTGGCAGTTCGGCCGTTGTGCTCGAGCGGCTCGGTATCGGTCAAGGCTCCTCCTCTGCCCGCACGGCGCGGGAATTGGCTAGCACTTTACGCCGGAACAGATATTTGGTTCAATCGTTACGCGCGCCGCCGCGCCGCGGACACGCGCCGCGGGTCGAGTCCGATTGCAGTCAACGCAGAATCACAGCTCAAAGGGGATCTCGGCCGCTCATCACCGGGGTTCACGATCGTGGTTTTGCTGCGCCGGCCGGGCGGAAGCCTTCGGCGGCAAGCCACGCTCGGGCCCGACCGCGCTGGCGCTCATTGGATAGCTGGTAGTAGCGCTGTAGCTCCTGGGGCCAGCGTGAGAGCACGTCTTTGAATCGACGGAAGGCGCCTTTCCCGGTGATCGCAATCTGCAGACGGTCAATGATTGCAAGATCCTCCATCGTGGCTATGAACCGTTCCATATCCCGGTAGCCCTCGCGTGAGCCTTCGTGCGCCACGTGGAGCCAGCGGTCCTCGGCGTCCTCGTCTCCGTCATCCTGTGGCCAGCACTCGCCGGACCTTAGGTCGATGCGGCCGCCGCCGCTGAGCGGATCGCCTTCTAGAAGCGAAGCCAGCTCCTCGAGATCGACTGGGAGTGAGCGAAGTAGCGGCGTGGGGCCCTGGCCGAGGGCCGCCTGGAGCTGGTCGGCCAAGTCCTCGTCCCCATCCCAGCATCGTTCCCGCAGCGCCGCCGCGCATTGTGCGGCCAGTTCGACCGCTCCCTCTACATCCTGGGTGACGGCGTCCAGCAGGCCATCGCCTGCTAGCTGCAGAACGTCCCCGGTCAGCCGTCCGCACACCACTACCACGACGGACCCGTCACCGTTGTAAACCGCACTGCGTAGCGCCTTGACAGCCTCGGCGTCCCACTGGCTCACAAGGCAACCGTAATCAGCGGCTCAAAGAACCCACAAGTTCGAGTCCCAGAGCGGCCTGGATGGCATCGTCACCGTCGCGGCCGAACTAGGGCGTGTCTCCCAAATTCTGGGTTGTTGTGCGTGGTCGCATGATTGATGCCGCAAGCGGCACACCGCCGAGGAAGGGTTGGCGCGTACTCTTCGTAGCGGATCGCGATGCAGCGGCACTGTTTGAGCCGGATGTATCCGCACGGGCAGCTGGATGACCAAGGGCTGTTGATGCCACTTGCGCCATTGTCGGATATTGTTCTGTCGCGACCGCCGAGAAGGCCCACGTTCGTCATGTCCTTACTGCCGGCGAGTGGGTCCCGCCCGTTGAACCAGAACGACTGGGCACCGGGGGCGGCGGTGCCATCGGGACATGGCTCCCAGTTCGGGACGATTCTTCTAACGATCCAGAAGTCGTTGTCAGGCCGGCGAAACCTCTTGGTGACGGATCGCGCGCGACCAACAGGAAGCACACGGCAATGAAGTGATAACCTACCTTCTCATATATGGCTAATGTATGTTGCCAGTGCGGCGCGCCCGCTTTCCGTCACTTGTGCGTACTGGAACAAAGTCTCACGCGACGAGGCTCGCGATCCGTTCCCATGGACTACGTGAACGGGTGGGAGAATTGGGGAGCACTTCGGTCGTGAACTCAATCAATTTCGGACTGGCTGGTCGCATCGTGCTCGTCACCGGCGGGGTGCGCGGCGTGGGCGCTGGCATCAGCAGCATCTTCGCCGAACAGGGGGCGACCGTTGTGACCTGTGCCAGGCGTCCTGTGGATAACCTGCCGTATGAGTTCTTGTCCTGCGACATCCGCGACGGCGACGCGGTAGCCGATATGGTCGCCACCATAGTCTCGCGCCACGGCAGGATCGATGTCGTTGTCAACAATGCCGGCGGATCGCCTTACGTACTCGCCGCCGATGCCGAATCGACATTCAGTCAGAAAATTGTCGCGCTGAACCTTATCGGTGCTTATTCGGTTTCGTCTCATGCCAACACCTATATGCAGCAACAGGATCGGGGCGGCTCCATCGTCAACATCTCTAGTGTCAGTGGGCATCGACCCAGCCCGGGCACTGCCGCTTACGGGGCTGCCAAGGCAGGGCTGGATAGCCTCACCGCTACCTTCTCGGTGGAATGGGCACCGAAGGTCCGAGTCAATTCGCTGGTGGTCGGCATGGTCGAGACCGAACAATCGCACCTTTTCTACGGCGATGCGGAGTCGATCGCCGCGATTTCTGCCCACGTCCCGTTGGGTCGACTCGCAACTCCTCGCGACGTCGGCCTCGCAGCCGCATTTCTGTCATCAGATGCTGCGTCGTACATCACCGGTGCCAAATTGGAAGTGCACGGCGGGGGCGAGCCGCCTCCGTATCTGAAGACCACGACTGCTCTCGTATAGGCAGCCGCGGTGCCGAAGCGTGCCGCCGCGATGCCGCTGTCACCCAGCCCCGCCATCCTCGCGCTGACACTGGCAGGAAGTGGGTCATGATGCCTGTCGCAAGCAGCCCGAAACATACGTCATTCATTCTCGGAACAGAGAATCGTGCCGAAGTTGTGCGATCTTCCAAGTGACAGTAAGGGCCATGCGATGACCGGTTTTGCGCGACCACAGCCACGCGCCTCACGCCGCCCGGGTCGGTCACAGGTCATCGAGCCCTGCTGTACTTGTCAATGAGTTCCTGCTTGTAGAGCTTGCCCGCGTCGGTGCGTGGTAGCCGTTCCTCGAACGAGATCGACCGCGGACACTTGTATTTGGCGAGCCGGTCCTGCACCCACGACATCAAGGTGGCCGCCACCTCGTCGCCGGCGCTCGACGGATCGACCAGTTCGACGACGGCCTTCACCGACTGCCCCAACTCACCGTCAGGTATGCCGAACACCGCCGCATCCACGACCTTCGGATGACTGACGAGTACATGCTCCGCCTCCTGCGGATACACGTTCACGCCACCCGAGATGATCATGTGGTGACGGCGGTCGGTCAGGAACAGATAACCGTCGTCATCCACGTATCCGACATCACCTACGGTCACCCAGCCCTGTGCGCTGAGGGCGGACGCGGTCTTCGCCTGGTCGTTGAGGTACTCGAACGGATAACCGCCCTCGTAGTAGATCTCACCGACCTCGCCGGTCGCCAGCTGGTTGCCGCGCTCGTCAAGGATGTGCGGTAGTCCCAGCATCGGCTTGCCCACCGACCCAGGATGGCTGAGCCAGTCCTCGGCGCGGATGAACGAGATGCCTGCGCCTTCAGATGAGCCGTAATACTCGTCGACGATCGGGCCCCACCAGTCGATCATCTGGCGCTTGATGTCGGGCGGACACGGCGCAGCCGCATGGACCACTCGCCGCAACGTGGACAGGTCGAAGCCCAGCCGCGTCAGCTCGGGTAACCGCAAGATGCGGACGAACATCGTCGGAACGAACTGTGCGTGAGTGACGCCGTATCGCTCCACGCAGTCGAGCGCCTGCTCCGCATCGAACCGTTCCATCATCACGGTGGTGGCGCCTACCGCCTGTGCGCACATCGACCACATCGCCGGTGCGATGTGATAGGTCGGGGCGGGACTCAGGTATACGGAGTCCGCCCCAACACCGAGGGCTTCGAACACGGGTGTCGACAAACTCGACACCCCAGCAGTGGCCGTCGGGCTCATGGGTCTGCGGATGCCCTTGGGTCGCCCAGTGCTGCCCGCCGAGTATTGAAGCAGCTGACCGTCGCACTCGTCGGGGATCGGCGTCGGCGGCTCGCCCGCTACGCACTCCGGATACCGCTGCCAGCCCTCCAGTTCGTCATCGGCGAGCAGCGCAACAGCGGGAAGTCCCCCTGACAGGTGACTGGGGAGTCGTTGGCAAACCCCGCGCATCGCCGCAGACGAGATCAGCGCCTTGGCACCGCTGTCATCCACGACGTAGGCGATCTCCGACGCGGTCAGATGCGTGTTAACCAGCGTGTAGTAAAGCCCGCTTCTCCGCGCCGCCCACATCACGGCGTGGATGTGCTCGTTGTTCTCCATGAGTACGGCGACGGTGTCGCCAGGTCTTAGATCAGCACCCCGGAGATAGTGGGCAAGCCGATTCGCCCGCTTCTCCAGCTCGGCAAAGGTCACCACAGTGCCCGAAGGGTGAAGTATGACGGCAGCTTTCCTCGACCGAACGTGGTCACGAAGCTGCATTCGCCACCTTCGAGCCGAGGAGAACGATTCTCATCACTGATGCGAGGATAGATTCTCAATCACGCGATGCGCCAGCCACGGCGCGGCTAACGAGTCACCTCGCGGAAGTCCTCGACAAGCGTGGCAAGCAGTTCGATGGCCTGCCCGCGCGCACCCGGAACGGAGAGCACGAACCGGATGTCGCTGACCCCGGCCGCGACCAGCTTAGGAACCGGCGCGACCGAGGCCTTCGTGTCGATCGAGCCGTCGCTGCGCTTGATGACGGTCGCGAAGCCCTGGACTTGAAGGCCGGTCGGATCACCACCCTGCGCGAGCACCGCGTCCTTCATCGCCGCGATCGAACCCGCCGGATCGGCGAGCGCTGGGCCCCAGGGGATCCAGCCGCTGCCGAACCGCGTAATCCGACGTGCCACGGCACGATTTACGGTGCCGCTGATCCACAGCGGCACGCCGCCGGATTGCACCGGCTTTGGCATTTGGTGGATGGCTTCGAAGGACAGTTCGGGCGCGGAATAGGAAGCTCGGTCCTGAGTCCACAGCGTCTGACACACCTCGAGGGTGTGGTCGAGCAGCCGTCCGCGACCCTCGAACGGCAGGCCTGCGGCCTCGTACTCTTCGCGCTGTCAACCGACGCCGACGCCCAGATCAACTCGCCCGCCAGACAACACGTCGAGGGTGGCCAATTGCTTGGCCAGAACAGCAGGGCGTCTCAAGGCGGCCAGCAACACCGAGGTGCCCAGCCTGATCGTCGTCGTCGTTGCCGCGATCGCCGTCAACACGGTCAATGGTTCAAGCCAGTGCCCGTCCGGTCCGGTCGGCTGCCGTCCACCGGCGGTGCCACCGGACGACGGATCCGCGTATGCGTCGAAGTTCTCGCCGAACACGACGTGGTCCGACACCGCGACGCGGTCGACGCCCGCGGTGTCCATGAGGCGAGCCGTGTCGAGGGTGGTATTCCAATCATGTTGAGGATCATCGGTATAGGTCCTCAAATACAGCGAGAGCTCTGGGTGTTTCACGGCGTATCCTTCCACGGTTGATCCGACAAGGCCTTCCGCCGCACGGCGCGTCTGGTGGGTGTCGTCCAGACCGAGTGGGCTGACGCTGAATTCGACGCGATTCGACCTCCAACACCACGGGGAGCGCCCAGTACGCAAATTCTCACAGTAGGGACCGCCGGAGGATGCGGCAGACAAGCGGCAGCTCGCGATACGTTATGACGCCACCTCCCATTGCCGGTCCCAGTGGTCGACGACGGCCACCTCGGACAGTGCCTTTCGCCTGACGGGTCGGTGCCCGCCCTTCGGCCAGCCGACGGTCAAAAGCGTTGCAATGTGCCAGTCGTCGGGCATGCCGACCACTGCGCGCAGTTCGGGTCCGCACTGGTCGTGCCAGAGCGTGATCGCCGCGCCCAAGCCCTGCGCACGCGCGGCGAGTAGGAAGTTCTGCACGGCGGGGAAAATCGACCCACCTTGTTGGAGCTCGGTGGCTCCGGCTTGCGGCTGGACGCAGAACAACACACATTCGGGCGCGTTGCCACCGACGTGCATGTGTTCCCACATCGCCCTCAAGACACGGGACTTCGTGTCAGTCGCGTCGGCTGCGGGCATGGTGAAGCCGTAGAAATCGGCCATGGTGGCCCACGTCTGCCGCGCTGCCCTGGTGATCACTGCGCGCGCTTGCTCCGAGCGCAGCACGACAAAGCGCCACGGCTGCTGGTTGCCTCCGGACGGCGCCCATGTCGCGGCCTGCAGGCACCGTTCGAGTACGTGATCGTCGACCGGTTCATCGCGATACCTGCGCACGGCGGAGGCAGTACTCATGACCGCCCACAAGTCCGCCGATATCGGCGGCACCACCCCGCTGGTCATGCGTGCATCGTGGGTGGCAACACGCCATGCCAGGTTCCGCCGCGTACCGGACCGGTGACCAGTGGCAGGTCTAGAGTCGACAACAGACCCGGTGGTGCGGCCATGACTGCGGGAATGACGTTGAGCTCGCGCATAACGGTCGCATAGGTTAAGCCACGCATGTTGTTTCCCCGGCCGTGCATCTCGATGTCAACCGTGTAGGTGGGCAGACCATCGACGATCACGCGGTACCCACCGTGCGGCGACGGATGCCGCGGCCAGTCCGGAGCCGAGCCCTCTCCCATGCGGGTGATGTGCTCGAGCACGACGCGCTCCTCGCCGTCCACTGTGCCCGCGATCTTGAATCGCATTCCTCCCATGGTGCCAGGCTCGACCCAGCCCGATGCGACTTCGTAACGCTCTGTGGCCAACCACTTCTCGATAGTCGTCTCGACGCGGTCGAGCGGCAGGCCGACACCGTCCGCAACCAGGTGCACGGTTGGCGCCCACAACGAGGCGAGGCGCTCGGTGTCGAAGAGCGGAGCCGGATGATCCGGCGGGTGAGCAAATCCCATGAAGTCGAACATGATGTCGGGCTGATTAATCGGGCCGTAGTCGAGTATCTCGAGCATGGTGATGTCGTCGACGCGACTGCTGAAGCCCGTCATCGTCAGCGCCATGACATCATTTGCCCATCCGGGATCGACACCGCTGTTGAAGATGCTGGTGCGCCCCTCCGCGCACGCCGCCTCGAGTAGGTCAACGGTTTCCTTGTCCGCGGCCGGCGGGTAGCACATCGGCACCAGCGAGGTGCAGACCACGTTCTTGCCTGCGCGCAGGCAGCGGGCGATGTCCTGGGCCGCCTCGTGATAGCGGTAGTCACCCGACGCGAAGTAGGCCACCACTTCGGCCTCCAACGCGAGCGCGGCGTCGATGTCGCGGGTGGCGATGACTCCCGTCTGGGGCATGCCACACAGGTCGCCGGCATCCTTGCCGTCCTTGGCTTCGGAGTGCACGACGACGCCGACCAGGTCTAGC
Organism: uncultured Actinomycetota bacterium; assembly: GCA_963759655.1. GTDB lineage: Bacteria > Actinomycetota > Actinomycetes > Mycobacteriales > Mycobacteriaceae > Mycobacterium. The sequence goes on from CAVXAG010000028.1 coordinate 59,288, forward strand.
CCTGGGTGCGCGATGACGGCCCGCAACGCCGCGACTCCGACCTGTCCCGGCCCCCACAGGATCACCCGCGGCTTGGCTTCATCGACCACGAACGTTCCAGATCTGCAGCGCGGGTGAGTTCATGTCGGCGCAATCCTCTCGGAGGGTATGTGAGAATATAGCTTCTCAATAATCGAGAATACTATTACCGGATTAGTCGAAGGAGAACGGTGAGCGACTATCAGTTCCTCAAGTGGGAGATCTACGACGAGGGCACAATCGTGCGCATCTCATTGAACCGGCCTGACCAGCGCAATGCCCAGAACCGCGGCATGCTGATCGAACTCGACGATGCCTTCGCCCGTGCCGAGGGTGATGACGCGGTGCGGGTCGTCATCCTCGCCGGCGAGGGCAAGATGTTCTCGTCCGGACACGACATCGGGTCCAAGCAGGCCATCAAGGAGTACATGCCCGGCCCCGATCAGCACCCGACGGCGTCGATCAACGGAGGCAGCCGGGAGGGTGCCGAGAAGATCATGCTGCAGGAGTGGCACTACTTCTTCCAGAACACGTTGCGCTGGCGCAACCTGCGCAAGATCACCATCGCCCAGGTCCACGGTGACGTGTTTTCGGCAGGCCTGATGCTGATGTGGGCGTGCGACCTCATTGTCGGTAGTGACGACGTGCGATTTGCCGACGTCGTCGGCACCCGGCTCGGCATGTGCGGCATGGAGTACTTCGGGCATCCCTGGGAGTTCGGACCGCGAAAGGCCAAGGAGCTCATGCTCACCGGCGACGCCATCGATATTCACGAGGCTCATCGGCTCGGCATGGTCAGCAAGGTGTTCACCCGCGAGGAGCTTGCCGACCGCACACTGGACATGGCCCGCCGCATCGGGCAGGTGCCGACCATGGCGGCGCTGCTGATCAAGGAGTCGGTCAATCAGACCGTCGATAATATGGGCTTCTACAACTCTCTGCAGTCCTGCTTCACACTGCACCAGCTCAATCACTCGCACTGGGCGGGCGTTCGCGACGACAAGCGCGCGACCGCGGGCCCGGAGCAGGGGGTGCCCGACTGGCGCGACGCGCCACCCGTCGTCTTGGCGGAAAAGGACAAGGTGCGGGCCGAGGGGTGACCGACACATCCTCAGTCGAAATCCGACGCCGCGACCAATGGACGTGACGATGCCCGGACGCCTGTTTGGTCAGTTGCCGTTCTTCGACGTCGTGGACACGGAGGAAACCGTAATCGTCGATCTCCACAATCGACCTGACCTGATGAACATCCGCGGCGCGCTGCGAGGCGGCCTCGTTGCGACGCTCATCGACGTTGCCGCGGGCCGCCTCGCCATCAAGCACGCGAGCGAGGGAGCCGGAGCGAGCACTGCTGACATTTCCATCCAGTTTTTGGCGCCGATCATCGACGGACCCGCGCGGGCGACCGCCAGCCTGGTCCGCGCGGGCAGGCGGAGAATCGTCTTGGAGTCGACGTCACAGACGTGGGTCGGGACCCGCTGGCCGCCCGCGCGACGTTGAGCTTCGCAGTTCTCACGCCACGCTGAGCGGCGTGCGGTGCCGAGTCAGGCGGTGACGGGTCCGTAGCGCATGTCCGCGACGCGGTCCAGGGCCACCGCCGGCTCTCCGTACACCATCGCCCAGCCGCGGGTGCGCCGGTAGTAGAGCTGAATGTCCTGCTCCAGTCCGAAGCCGTAGCCGCCGTGGATGTGCAGGCTGCGATGGGTTGCATCGCGTGCCGCCTCGTACGCGAACGCGAATGCCATTGCCGCAAGTTCACTGGCGCGCGCAGGCTCGTCGACGAAGGCGCACGCGGCCTTGAGTCCGAGTAGTCGTGCTCCGTCGGCTGCGGTTGCGCTGTCCGCCAAGGGGTGTGATACCGCCTGAAAGGTACCGATGGCGGTCCCAAACGCGTGGCGCTGCTTGGCGTATTCGACGCCGAGATCGACGGCCTTCTGCGCTGCACCGGCAAGTGCCATGGCGGTCAAGCTGAGCCACAGGTCGAGTGCGTCCGAGAACAGTCTGCGAGCCTCGGCGCCCTCGGCAAGGACCCCGACGCGATCACCGATGTGGATGTCTGCCAATGGCATTGAAGCCAGATTCTCGACGGGGTGGCGGTTGTCCCCCGGTGGCACCACAACCAACCGGTCGTCGACCAGCGCGACCACCGCATCCGCAACGGCTCCGGCGGGGACGAGCCGCATCAGCGAGCCCTGACATGGCCGCGGCATGAACGTGACCAGCGCGTCACCGGCCAGTGCCGTGCTCAGCGATTCGGTGCCGGGTTGACCGCACTTCGCCAACAATCGCGCGGCGACCTGGGCCTCGATAACAGGGGCGGACGCAACGGCACGACCGAAGGGCTCAGCGATCAGTGCGAGGTCCAACTCCGATGCGCCCCAACCTCCGGCGGCCTCAGCGACCGCCATCGCCACGACACCGTTCTCCTGCAGTGCCTTCCACAGCTGGCTGTCGAACCCCAACGGCTCAGCCGCTCGCACGCGTTCGGAAGACGATTCCCTGGCATAAAGTGCAACGAACGATTCGACAAGCTGCCGCTGCTCGCCGGAAACACTCAAGTCCACGTTCGTCAGTCCCATCACATGCGGATATAGCTACTCTCAGATTTGAGAGTAGCATTATCGCCCGCGCCGTCCAGCGGCCAACGCGACGACAGATTGGTCTTGGTCCATGCACTTTCATCTCGACCCCAATACCGAGGTCTACCGCAGCGACGTACGCGCCCACCTCGAAAAGGTGTTGCCTTCCGAATTCGAGGAGCGGATTTACCGCAGCGGTGTCGCACATGACGACGACTTCGCCAAGGGGCTCGTCGACAAGGGCTACTTCGCCCCGAGCTGGCCGGCCGAGTTCGGCGGACAGAACCGCAACGCGTGGGACGAACAGGTGCTCAAGGAAGAGCTCATGCGTGTCGATGCACCGGTTTACCTGTCCGAGACCACCCGAATGGTGGCATCGATCATCCGCGAGATCGGCACCCCCGCGATGAAGGACCGCATCCTGGGTGGGGCGATGAAAGGCGACATCACAATCGCGCTCGGCTTTACCGAGCCGGAGTGCGGGTCCGACGTCGCGGCGGCGGCCACCAAGGCCGTGCGCGACGGCGACGAGTGGGTGATCAACGGGTCCAAGATGTTCACGACCAACGGTCACATCGCCGACTACATCTTTTTGCTGGCGCGCACCAGTCCCGAGAAGCCGAAGCACCAGGGGCTCACGATGTTCCTCGTACCACTCGACTCCGAAGGATTCCAGGCCCAAGCGGTTTGGACGCTCTCCGGGGAGCGCACGAACATCACGTTCTACGCCGATGTCCGCATCGGCGATGAGTGGCGCATCGGCGACGTCGATGCCGGCTGGCAGGTGCTCGGGCTGTCGTTACAGGACGAACACGCCTCCGGCTGGGGCCCGCATCTGGCCCGCCTGCTGCATCACGCCGAGCAGTGGGCACGGACTACCGAGGACGAGCACGGGTCCTCTCGCATCACCGACACTGACGTCCGGCGTCGAATCGCCAGGGTCGCAATGGAACTCGAGGTGTCCATGCTGCTCCAGCGGCGCTGCGTGTGGATGGCGGAACAGGGCCAGGCTCCGGTGGCCGAGGGCCCGATGTCCAAGTTGTTCAGCACCGAGGCGCTGGTGCGCGCTGCGCAGGACGTCAACGAAATGGTCGGTCCCGACGGGCTTCGAAGCTACTTTGAGCCCACCGCGCCCGAGCAAGGACGGCTCGAACACCTACTGCGGTTCTCGCTGGGCACCACGATTTATGCCGGCACCAGTGAGGTACAGCGCACCATCATTGCCCAGCGCGGACTCGGCCTACCCCGTTAGCTTCTTGGGTTGACGTGCGGCGGTGCTCCTTGGCGTGGCCTTCGCCCGCACGGCCTTGGGTTTGATGTCGGCGGCCGGCATGAGCGCTCCACGGCACCACGCCCACAACTGATCCTCGGTCAGCTCCGCGCCCTTGACTCCCAGGTGAAATACGCCGATCTGCGCGAGCGCTGTCAGCGTCGAGTTCAACAATGTGGTCAGCTGCGCCGGCGCGAGATCCTTGCGGACCAAACCAGCGCGTGAGCAGGATGTGAGGATCTTCGTCAGCAGCTTCTGATGCGGCTCCCATATCTTGGCGAAGTCGGCAGGTCGCTCGATCTCCAGGCTCAGGTTGTAGATCGTCATGACTCGGCCGCCGAGGGCCTGCGACGACTCCGCGCGGGAGAGGAACCCGCGGCAGAATGCCTCGAGTTGTTCGATCGGCCCGACTGCTGCCGTAACCTCCTGGCGGATGCTCTCGGTGAACTGGCTGGTGACGTTCTCGTACAGCGCCAACAGAAGTTCTTCCTTGCCGGCAAAATGTTGATAAAACGCACGCAGGCTGAGGTTCGATCGGTCGATGAGAGTCTGGATCGTGAAGTCCGCGCGTCCAGACTCCTCGACCAACTCGAGCGCGGTGGCCAGGAACCGCGAACTGCGGGCTAGGGCGCGAGCTCTCGCCGAGCTCAGTCGCCGCTCTATTGTTCGCTCCTGCCAGGTGCTCGGTAGCTCCACCTCGGCATCGACGAGTTCCAGGGCGGGTTCAGGGTGTCGACCGGCGCTCTTCTTTGCGTTCATAGCCCCTTGAGAATACGCGCTCACCGTGAGAATGTGCGATCTACCTACCCGTGTATGGTGATTACCGATTCCGCAAGAGAGGGTTTCCGCCCACCCGCCCGCAGCCGATCGCCCTACTCCGCGCGCCACTTCGGCGGTCGCTTGTCGAGGAAGGCTCGGGCCCCTAGCTGGCGTCCTTTGGTCAGCGCGACCTTCATGCGGTAATTCTCCGCCAGCAGTTCGGCCTCATAGATGGGCAGCATCAACCCCTTTCGTACCGCCATGCGCGAACCCCGCACCGCCAGCGGTGCGGCGGCGCTGGGCAGCCCGACGGTGGAGTTGGTCCTCGGGGCGGCCAGCAGTATGGAGGTGCCCGAGCGCCGCCAAGGCGAGCTTATGCGGTACCCTTCGGAAACGACCATTCTCGCTTGCGGTAATCAGAGTTCCGCGAGATGAAGCCGCAGTTCGTCCTCGAAGGAGTGCAGCGTTGAGCGCAGACATCCGAATCGTTTCGCCGGACGACCACCTGGTGGAGCCGGCCGATCTGTGGACCAGCCGGCTGCCCGAGCGCTATCGGGACATCGGGCCGCGGATCGTTCGCACCCGAGGGCGCCTCGATCCCTCCGTCACTTCCGACGTCACGTTCATCGAGGACGACGAGGGTCGCGATGCGGACATCTGGCGCTACGAAGACGCGACGATCCCGATCCCGCTCATCAGCGCGGCCGCCGGCTACGAACTCGACGAGCTCACCACCGACCCGATCACCTACGACGAAATGCGCCCGGGCTGCTTCCGTCCGGCGGACCGCCTCGCCGACATGGACATCGCCGGCATCGAGGCCTCGGCCTGCTTCCCCAACACCCTCGTCCGCTTCTGCGGCCAACGCTTCCTGTACGGCAAGGACAAGGATCTCGCCAAGCTCTGCGTCGAGGCCTACAACGATTTCCAAATTGACGAGTGGGGCGGCAGCTCGAACGGTCGGCTGATCCCGCTTGGCATCATCCCGCTCTGGGACGTTGAACTCGCCGCGAAGGAGGTCGAAAGGGTGGCTGCCCGTGGCATGCACGCCGTGTGCTTCTCTGAGCTGCCTGCTCGTCTCGACCTGCCGTCCATCCACAACGACTACTGGGACCCGTTTTTCGCCGCCTGCGAGCGAAACCAGGTGGGCATCATGCTGCACATCGGGTCGAGTTCTTCGCTCACCAAGTCCTCCCCCGACTCTCCGCATGTCGTCACCAGCGCGCTGATGGCGGTCAACTGCACTATCGCTCTGGTCGACTGGCTGTTCTCCGCCAAGCTCATCCAGTTCCCCAACCTCAAGATCGCATTCGCCGAGGCGCAAGCGGGGTGGATCCCCTATTACCTGCAACGTGTCGACGAGGTCTGGGAGGACCGTCGGGCTTGGGGAGGCATCCACCCCCTGCTGACCGACCCGCCGAGCAGTCAGGTGCCCGGGCGCGTTTACTTCTCCACCTTCGGGGACCCGGTCGCGTTCCGCATCCTCGACCTGGTCGGGCCGGACCAGCTTATGTTCGAGACCGACTACCCGCACAACGACACCAACTGGCCGAGGAGCCTCGAGGTGGCCAATAAGGCGACCGAGGGCCTGGACGAGGAGACCAAGCGTAAGGTGCTGTCCACCAACGCGAAGAAGTTCTTCGGCCTCGTGTAGCGCCACTGGCCCCGTCGCGGCCCCTTCGGGCGGACGCCGGATCACTGAGATTATGAAGGCCTTCGGCGAGCGCTATAGTGCCTTCCACTCCGGCTTGCGCTTCTCGAGGAAGGCACGCGGCCCCTCGATGGCGTCCCTCGTCAGGGCCACCTTCATTCGGTAATTCTCGGCGAGCAGTTCGGCCTCATAGATGGGCAGCGTCAGCCCTTTTCGCACCGCCATTCGCGAACCCCGCACCGCCAGCGGCGCATTCGAATTCACCACGTCGGCGATCTCCCATGCGCGTTCCATCAGCGAATCATGGGCCACGACCTCTGTGAAGACCCCGAAATCGTAAGCCCTTTGCGCGTCCAGCCGTTCGTGCTTCCCCATTAAGACCAAGCGCATAACGACGGGCAGCGGCAGAATTCTGGCCAGCCGGACTGCTTCTCGGCCGGATGCCACCCCGATACTCACGTGCGGGTCCATCAACGAAGCACGCTCGGACGCGATCGTGATGTCAGCTGTCGTGACTAGATCCATTCCAGCCCCGCATGCGATGCCGTTCACTGCGCAGATAATGGGTTTGGTCATTTGCAGCCACGGCGGCGTCGCCTCCTGCGGAGCATCCCACTGCCGCATGGAACTAAGAATCGGCTCGCCCTGATTGTCGATTCCCGCCACGTTCTCCGTGTCGTGGTCGGCGGCCTTGTTGACATCTGCGCCTACACAGAGCGCGCGACCCGCCCCGGTGATGATCGTCGTCCAGATGTCTTGGGAGCGTTCGATCTCCGCGTACACGTCAGCGAGTTCTGCGATCATTTCGTCGTTGATCGCGTTGAGCACTTCCGGTCGGTTCAAGGTCACACACGCGGTGTGACCCCGAACGTCGAACTCGATGGTGTCGTAATCCGTCACCTGGTCAGGCCCGATTCGGGTCGAACACTGCTGCGGAGGCCTGCTCTACAACCGTGCCCTTGAAGAAATCGGGGCCCGTCGGCGTCGGTGACGGGATGGCCGAGCTGGGCGCGGACTTCGGCGCTGGACATGTGGTTCTCGGTCACGTTTGCCCCTTATCTCCAAAACTCAACTCAAGATGGGTATTTCAGTCCGTGGCGGTCGCCTGCTCGGATTCTGCGGTGGGCCGGAATCCGAAGGCGTCGTGGAAGCGTTCGCAGTAGCGGGGCCACACGTCGGGGTTGAGCAGCCGTGGCGGCACGCGGCCATCGAAGATCGTCTTCCACTGCGTGGCCGTGGCGACCGCAATGTCGCGCGTGGCCTCCACCGTGATCCCGGCGGTGTGCGGGCTGGCGATGACGTTTTCCTGGTGCAGGAGCGGGTTGTCCGGCCGCGGCGGTTCCTCGTGGAATACGTCGAGTCCGGCGCCTGCGATACCACCGGACACGAGCGCGTCGAGTAGCGCCACCTCGTCGTGCACGGGCCCGCGGGCGGTCGTGATGAAGAAGGCGGTGGGCTTCATCGCAGCGAACTGGTCCTTGCCGACAAGACCCCTGGTCTCCGCGGTCAACGGGCAAGTCACCTGGACGAAGTCTGAGCGCTCGACCAGTTCGGACAGCGTCACGCGTTGCACCCCGCGGACCCGGGCGGTCACTTCGTCCAGGTATGGATCGAAGACGAGCACTTCCATTCCGAACGGCGCGCACAGTTCCACCAACCGGCTTCCGATCGCGCCGAGCCCGATCACCCCAAGCGTCTTGCCAAGCAGCTGGGTTCCCCGCAGCACCAGCCGGTCGCCGAGGTTGCCGCCTCGCAGTACCCGGTCGGCCGCGGTGATCTTCTTGGCCAGGTCGAGCATGAACCCGAGGGCATGCTCGGCGACCGCTTCCGCGCCCGGTCCCGAGTTGTTGCACACTGCGATGCCAGCACGGGTGCAGGCATCGACGTCGATCACGTCATATCCGGCGCCGGCCGAACAGACGGCCAGCAACTGCTTGCAGCGTTCCACCAACGCAGGGCCGGCCAGCCACTGCGCACCGTCGGCCGCCGCGGCAACGTCGGTGCGAGTGGCGACCTGATAACCGTGGGCGGATTCCAGTGCCGCCCAGCACTGTTCGGCCGGGGCGGTCAGGTCGAGGCGGACGACTTCGATGTCGGCAACCTCGAGGATATCGCCCGCGACAGGGTCGGTCCACCGCTCGAAGACCAGTCGCGGAAGCCCGGCTACGCTCACCGCTGCACTCTGCTCTTCGCGCAAGCGCTCATCGCTGCACTCTGCTCTTCGCGCAAGCGCTCATCGCTGCACTCTGCTCTTCGCGCAAGCGCTCATCGCCCGCCGACTTTGGGCTTTGCCTGGGCAGCCTTGAACATGTCGGCCAGTGCGGTGTCGACGTTCTTGTAGTCGTTAATTGCGATCGTGCCGTCGCGACCTTCCACCACGTCGTAGCCGAGTCGCAGGTCCTTGTTCTCCATGTGGAAGTACTCACGGCCGATCGGAAGACGTCGGTCCTCCCTCGGCACCTCCATCCAGGCCCGCAGGAAGCAGCGTGCCTTCTTCGGGTCGGTGCTGCTGACGAAGTCTGACCGCGAGTGACACATCGCGAAGTTGTTGGCCACGGCAGCTTCGCCAGACTCAAGTCGGAACTCAACCTGCTGATCGATGAGGATGGTCCTGAGCAACTCGACCGCCTCGTTCTGTTCGGGCGTGAACTCACGGCCGAGGGTGTGCATCGCAGGCAGGATGCTGCTGTAGGTGAAGTTGATGCAGATCCGACCATCGATCTGCGAGAAGACCGGCACGTCGTAAGGCGTGACATCCGGCTGATCGTCGGGTTGCTCGCTTCGCCGGTGATGCGGAAAGCCCTGGTACAGCACGCCAAGCAGGTCGGGTCGCTCGGCGAGCATCCGGTTATGCGCAGCCGGGCCGCTCGCGAACTGGCTTTCTCCGCCCTCCGCCGCTGGGTAGACGCAGAGCAGCGAGAGGATGTCGGCCGCGTCGTTGTGCATCGCTAGTTCGGCGCGCGACTTGGTACCGCGCGCGGGTTGCACACCGTCGGGCAGCACCTCCTCCTGGACACGCACCATGCGGTGGCCGAACGAGTTGTTCGACACCAGGTAGCCCAGGTGCGTGCAGAACGCCCAGTAGATGCGTTCGAGGTCCTCGATCGAATGCTGTTCTATGGGAAATCCGCGGACGCAGGCCAGACCCTTGCCGAACATCAGGTCCTGGTACAGCCGCGCGAGGTCGTCGTCGAGGTCGGGGTGACGCGCATCGTCCGGCGTGATCTCGTCGCGGTCCTTCTCAACTGTCGCAGCCAGGATCGATTCCAGGGCAGCCACATTGCGCGCCGACAGGTCGAAGGCGAAGTCTTCCTTGCTCGAGAAGTCGGCGCCGGTCCAGGTCATCGGGTCGGTGACTCGTTCGGTGTAGATGGCAGTGGGCATCCGGTCCTCCTGTTGTCGTGGCGCAGCTTTGGGACTTTCAGTGCTATTCCTCGGTGCGCCCCTCGAGGCCCCGGAGTGCTCGTGCGCGGGTTGTCGCCGCCTCGGTCATTATCCCGACGTCCGTCCCCGCCGAGATGAATTGCAGACCTATGTCTACGAACCGACTCAGCAGGTCAAGAGACTTGATCCCGGCTATTCCCAGCGCCACGCCGTGGCTTCGACAGGCCGCCGCGACCAATTCTACTGCACGATGGAAATATGCATTCTCATACTGCCCGTGGATGCCCATTTCGGCGGTCAGATCGCTCGGTCCGAGCAGGATCATGTCGATGCCTTCGACCGCGGTAATCTCCTCGCTCGCCTCCACCGCCCAAGGGGTCTCGATCATCACCGCCACGACGGTTCGCCGTTCCAGTTCGGCCGTCAGCTCGGGCGCGGGCCGCGGCTCGTAGCCACTTACTGCGTTGGGTCCGGCAATCGAGCGGTGGCCGACGGGAGGGAACCGCGCGGCGTCCACGACGGCCTCGGCCTCTGATTTCGAATTAACATGCGGCACAATGATTCCAACCGCACCGTTGTCGAGTACGCGGGCAATCACGCTGTGATCGTGCGAGGGCACCCGGACCAATGCCGAGATACCCGCACCGACCGCGCTCGCGCACAACATCGCCGCCGTCTCCAGGGAGGTGGATGTGTGCTCGAGATCGACGTAGACGGCGTCGTATCCGCAGGCCGCAGCTATGGCTGGCACGTCGGGTGTGCGGGCGTTCATCAGCGCCAGGCACAGCACGAGGCCGTCACCCTGCAGCGCCTCCCGTAACGATCCCTGCACAGGCCCACGTTAGCCCAGCGAGAACGATCATTCCATCCATTCGTTAACGGCGTTATCGATGTGATAACCATGTCCTATGCCGTTGAACCGCGTCGCCATCGTGGGCGCCGGCCTATCCGATTGTGGTCGGGTACCCGACAAGACCGCGATCGCGCTGATGGCTCAATCATCCCGTCGGGCCATCGCGGATGCCGGGCTGACCAAGGACAACATCGAGGGAATCGGCGCCCACGGGACACTGCTGCCTCCCGTGGAGGTGAGCGAATACCTCGGCCTGCGGCCCGCGTGGGTCGACGCGACCAACGTCGGAGGCTCCTCCTGGGAAGTCATGGCGCGGCACGCGGCGGCGGCCATCGCGAACGGTGAGATCGACGTCGCGCTGCTCACGTACGGATCCACGGCGCGTTCCGACGTGAAACGGCAAGTGCGCGCTTCGGCGCCGGTCATGAACACCGGTGGCGCACTGCAATTCGAGGCCCCCTACGGGGCCACTCTCATTGCCAAGTACGCCATGGCCGCCCGCCGACACATGATCGAGTTCGGAACCACGGTGGAGCAGCTCGCCGAAGTCGCAGTTGCCGCGCACGAGTGGGCTGCCATGAACGACAATGCATTTGACCGCGATCGCATCACCGTCGCCGACGTCGCGGCCGCGCCCATGCTCGCCGAACCGTTCACCGCCAAGCACGTCTGCCTACGTACCGACGGCGGTGGGGCGGTCGTGCTCGCCAGCGAACGGGTGGCCCGCGATTGCGCCAAAGAGCCGATCTGGATCCTCGGCTCGGCGGATGCGACGTCGCACGTGAGCATGAGCGAGTGGCGCGACTTCACGACGTCGGCTGCGGCGCAGTCCGGACCGCGCGCGTTTGCGCAGGCGGGCGTCACCCCCTCTGACATCGACGTGTGCCAGCTCTACGACTCGTTCACGTCGACGGTCCTGCTGACGGTGGAGGATCTCGGCTTCTGCGCCAAGGGCGACGGTGGGATGTTCATCGAGTCGGGAGCGCTGCGTCCCGGCGGAACGCTGCCGACGAATACCGACGGCGGCGGGTTGGCGTCCTGTCACCCCGGCATGCGCGGAATGTTCCTGATGGTCGAGGCCGTCAGGCAGTTGCGCGGCGAGTGCGGGCCCAGGCAGGTCGACGGTGCCCGCCTGGCGTGCGTTCACGCGATGGGTGGCTTCTTCACCCACAGCGCCACCATGATCCTCGGGAGGCAGTGATGGCGGGGACGCGGAATCCGGGCCCGCACCGGCCGACGGTGGACACCGACAGCGAATCCTGGTGGGCGGCCGTCCAGGAGCGAACGCTGATGGTCAACGCGTGCCGGTCGTGCGGGCGGAACTCCTTGTACGTCCGGCCTTTTTGCCCGCACTGCTGGAGTGAGGATGTCGCGTTGGCTGTGGCCAGCGGACGCGCCCGGCTCTACACCTGGAGCGTGATCCATCAGAACGCCGCGCCGTTCGCCGAACGCACGCCCTACGTGCTGGCGATGGTGGACCTCGCCGAGGGGCCCCGGCTGATGACGGTCATCGAGGACTGCCCCGCCGACGACCTGCGCGCCGATATGGAACTCTCACTTGGGTTCCGCGACGACGAGGACGGCTTCGTGGTCCCGGTGTTCCGCCCGGCCGCCGGCTGATCCGGGGTGACGTCAGCCGGCCGCGACGAGCCGCTCGGCAAGCGCCCTCGGCCGACCCGCCGACCGCTCGTGCAGCTTGTTGCGCTCCACCTTGCCGCTGGCGTTGACGGGCAGGGGCTGATCCCAGAACACCAGTTCCTCGGGCAGCTTGTACTTGGGTAGTCCCGCGGACAGCAATGCGTCGGCGACTGTCACGAGGGATATCTCGGCATCCGCATCGAGCACCATCGCGACGGCCAGTCGCTCCCCCGTCGTCGTATCGGCGACCGAGTAGGCGGCGCATTCGCGGACTCCTGCGATCCGAGCGACGGCCTCCTCGACCTCGGCCGCCGGAATCTTCAGCCCGTTGCGAATGACGATGTCCTTAAGGCGGCCCACGATGCGCACCCGGCCGTGACTGAGGTCGGCTACGTCGCCGGTACGGAACCACTCGCCATCGAATGCCTGCGCGTCGTCTTGCGCGTCGGTGTATCCCAGGAATGCGTGCGGCCCCCGGATGCAGCATTCGGTCGCATCACCGACCGAACCCACCCGCACCTCGACGTCGCCCAGCGCTACTCCGTCGTCGGCGTGACGGACCTCCCGGCCTTCGGTGCGCAATCCCGAGGTGCTCACGGGCACCTCCGACGATCCATAGGCACGCATCACCACAATGCCGAAGTCGTCCTCGATGCGCTCGACGATCCGCCGGTCCAGCATGGTGCCGCCGAGGTATACGGCATGCAACGGGATGCGCTTGTCCTGTGCCACCGCCTCGTCGAGCACTCTGTCCAGCAGCCGGTCCGGCCCGCCGTACCACGTCGCTCCCGAGGAAACCAGCAGGTCACACGTGGCAATCGGATCCCAGCGGTTCTCGAGCACCACCGGCGCCGACAACATCGGGCCGATGAACACGGCCTGAAGCACGCCGGTGACGGATGCGAGTGGGCTGATGAGGAAGATCCGATCGTTCGAGCCCAAGCCGGCGGCCGCGATGTAGTTGGCCGAAGCCTTCGTCAGCGAGCTCAACGAATGGATCACGCCCTTGGGCTCGGCTGTGGTTCCCGACGTGTACAGCACGAACGACGGTTCGTCGGCCGCACGCTCGGGCTGACGCGGGGCGGCGTCGGTGGGCCGATCCCCGTTGCTCAGCTCCACCCACGTGCAGCGCTCCCCCAGTTCGGGACCAGTCGCCGGAGCCCAGTTCGGTGCTACTCCGAACGTCGCGCCGGTACGCGCGATGATGTCGCCGACCTGCGCAGGCCCGGAACTGCGCGGCGCCAGCAGGACCACCGCGTCGAGGCGCAGGGCCGCGTGGACGGCGACCACGGAGTCGACGTCGTTGCCGACCACGAGCACGACCGGCGTAAACGAGGTGACGCCGGCCGCGACCAGCGCGCGGCACGCCCCGTCGACGCGATCGTCCAACTCGGAGTAGGTGAGTTCTGCGCCACGGTCCCGCAGGGCGAGTAGGTTCGGGTGCCGGGCGGCGGTGAAGCGGACGACGTCGAGCGGCCGCGACGACCAGAAACCGGCCGCACGGTATCGGGGCCTCAACGCCTCTGCGCGTGCGTGCGCGTGTCGCAGCAGCTCAATCGGGCCGCTCATGGTCTCCCTCCGATGCAAATGCTGGTTCTCCTCTACGTAAATGTAACCTCTCACCCATGCAGTCAATGACTTTCGACAACGAGGTAGCGATCGTCACCGGCGCGGGGGGCGGGCTGGGGCGGTGTCACGCACTGGAACTCGCGCGAAGGGGGGCCCGCGTGGTGGTCAACGATCTGGGCAGCGCTGTCGATGGCAGCGGCGGTTCGATGTCGGCAGCACAGGCTGTGGTCGACGAGATCACGGCAGCAGGGGGTTCTGCGATCGCCAACGGCGACTCGGTGGCCACCGAGCAGGGCGGCGCTGCGATCGTCGCGGCGGCCACGGACGTTTTCGGTCGGGTCGACGTGCTGGTGAACAACGCGGGCATCCTGCGTGACGCCGCGTTCAAGAATATGACCGCCGAGCAGGTTGACGCCGTCATCGCAGTCCACCTCTCTGGCGCGTTCAACCTAACCCGTGCGGTGTGGCCGATCATGCGCGAACAGAACTACGGGCGCATCGTTCAAACAACCTCGGGCACTGGTCTGTTCGGTAACTTCGGGCAGGCCAACTATGGCGCCGCGAAGATGGGCCTCGTCGGCATGATGCATGTGCTTGCCATCGAAGGCGCCCGCAACGGTATCGCCGTTAACGCGATCGCACCGATCGCACGGACCCGGATGACCGAGCACATCATGGGCGACGCCGGCAAGGCTATGGACCCTGAACTGGTTACCCCCGTGGTGGTCTACCTGTCGCATCGCAGCTGTGACCGCACCGCGCACATTTACTCGGTGGGCGCTGGGAAGGTCTCGCGGGTTTTCATCGGCGTCACAAAGGGGGTCGAGAACACCTCGCTCACAGCGGAATCGGTGGCCGAAACAATCGACCAGATCGACGACAGCACCACGTTCACCATCCGCGGCGGACCCGCCGCGAGCTGACCGTCAGAAGCCCCGAAATCGGGGCTTGCGACGCTCCGCGAACGACTGCAGACCCTCCTGCAGATCGGCGGTGCGCGACACCACCTCCTGAGCCCACGCCTCCTGCTCGAACGCGCGGTCGCGTCCGGACTCCGACGACACCGCCAGCAGTCGCTTGGTGAGCGCGAGCATCACCGTCGGACCAGCGGCCAACCGACCCGCCATGTCCTCTGCCGCCGCGTCCACGTCGTCGGGCGCGACCACGCTGTTGACCAGTCCGAGCCGTTCACAGGCAGTCGCATCGACGGGTTCGCCGAGCATCAACAGCTCAGTGGCCTTGCGCAGCCCCACGATCCTGGTCAGCAGATGAATGGCACCCGAATCCGGCAGGATCCCGCGGTGGACGAATGCCCCGACAAGCCTTGCCTCCGTGGACATGACGACCAGATCACAGGCGAGCACCAGGCTGCACCCCGCCCCTGCGGCGGTGCCTTTGACCGCGGCCACCACCGGCTTGTCGCAGTCGAGCACCGACGCGATCAATCGCTGCCACCCGTGCTGCAGCATCCGCGCGATGTCGCCCGGCCGTCTCTGCGGTATCGGTTGCGGCTCGGAGTCGGTCTCCTGCGGCGCAAGGCCCGCACCCGCGCAGAAGTGTCGCGCACCCGTTGCGCCGAGCAGGACGGCCCGGACGGACGAATCGTTATTGGCGCGCACTAAGGCATCAGTGAGAGCATCGCGCGCGCAGGGGGACAACGAGTTTCCGACATTTGGCCGGTCGATGGTGATGCGTTGGATTCCGTCGTCACCAACGGTGACGACGATTCCGGACTGCTCATCGGACATCTCACTCAACCCCTGCGTTAACGACGTTTCCGGTTTTCGGGTATCTTAATTTCCACCATTGTTGCGGCCACAACGAGGAGGCACTGGATGGCGGAAACGGGTCAGATCACCGATGAGGGGCTGGCCAGGTTGCGCGCCACCATCGGCATCGCCGTCCCGCACACCCAGCCGCCGCACTACTTCCGTCCCAACGAGGATTCGTTCCGTCACGTGGCCGAATGCTACGGCGACGCCAACCCCCTGTGGTCTGATCCGGAGTACGCAGCCAAGTCGGTGTGGGGCGAGCCCGTCGCCCCGCCGGCGTTGGTCGGCGGGGACACCCTCATCGGCGAGGACGAGGTCACCACTCTGTCCGAAGGGGATCGCGCGCTCACCAAGGGCGACCCGCTGCGCGGTGTGCATGCCTTTTACGCCTCGTCGTCGCGGGAATGGTGGGCCCCGTTGCGCGCCAATCACCGGGTGTTCCGGCGCAATGCCCTGGTCGCTGCACTGGACAAGAGCAGTGAGTTCGCCGACCGCGCCATCCACGAATGGTCGGCACAGGTGTTCCGCGACGACGAGGGCACCATCCTGGGCGGTCAGTACCGCAACATGATCCGCACCGAGCGCAACAAGGCGCGCGGACGGAAGAAGTACGACGCCGTCGAACTCAAGACGTGGACCGCGGACGAGATCGCTGAGATCGACGAGCTGTACGCGCGCGAGGCGCCGCGCGGTGCCGAACCACGATGGTGGGAGGACGTCGACGAGGGTGACGCGCTCGGCCCGTTGACCAAGGGTCCGCTCACTGTCACGGACATGGTCTGCTGGCACGTCGGGATGGGCACCGGCATGTACGGTGTGCGGCCGTTGCGGTTGGCGTGGTGCAACCGCCAGCGCATCCCCCGTTTCTACACCCCCAACGAGCACGGTGTGCCCGACGTTCAACAACGCGTGCACTGGGAACCCGGCGCTGCTCGAAATGCCGGCAACCCCAACACGTTCGACTACGGCCGCATGCGCGAGACGTGGCTGATCCACCTTTGCTCCGACTGGATGGGCGACGACGCCTGGTTGTGGAAGCTCGACTGCGAGTTCCGGCTGTTCAACTATGTGGGAGACCTGCACACCATCACCGGCACCGTGGCGCGCAAGTACCTGGCCGAGGGCGAACGTCCCGCCGTCAACGTCGAACTGACCGCGACCAGCCACCGCGGCGAGGTCACCGCACCGGGACACGCCACGATCTTGCTGCCCAGCAGGGAGCGCGGTCCCGTCCGCCTTCCCGACCCACCTGGCGGGGCTGCGAATCTGCCGGATCTGCTCGCCGCCGTTTCGGCGCAGTTCGCCGAACGCTGACCGCCATGGGCTACGCGAGCGTGCCTGGGCTGCAAGCCCAACAGCAGGGACCGGTACTCAGGCTGACACTCGACCGCGCCGACCGCCGCAATGCCGTCAACGACGTGATGCTCGATGCGATGATCGGCCACCTCGCCACCGCGGGTATCGACGAAACGGTCCGCGTCATCCGTATCGACGCGGACGGCCCCGACTTCTGCGCGGGCGCCGACCTGATCGCCAACAACGCGAAGTCCGAACGCAAGCCCAGGGTCGGGAGCACGCAGCGCCGGCTACCGAACAAGGCCAACCGACTCATCCCGCTCATGACCGAAACCCAGGTGCCGATCGTCGCGGTGGTGCGCGGATGGGCGGCGGGGCTCGGCTTCCACATCGCGCTGGCGTCCGACTTCTGCCTTGCCGCCGACGACGCCCGGTTCTGGGAGCCGTTCATGGCACGCGGCTTCACACCCGACAGCGGAGCCGCCTGGCTACTGCCCCGGCTCATCGGCATGGTGCGCACTCGGCAATTGCTCATGCTCGGTGAGGAGCTCACGGGTGCTACTGCAGCCGAGTGGGGTGTCATCCACGGAGCCCGCTCAGGGGACCAATTGGATGCGGCTGCAGATGATCTCGTCGCGAAGCTCGGCGAAGCGCCGACGGTCGCGCTCGGGCTGACCAAGTGGCTGCTGCAGAGCGGCAACGGGCTCGACCTCGACCGGCACCTTCAGAACGAGGCCATGGCGCTGGAATTGTCGAGCCGCAGCGAAGACTTCCGCGAAGGGTTGGCCGCCTTTAAAGACAAGCGCGACGCGCAATTTCAGGGACGATGACGCGTTTACCGATTACCGAAGCCACCAGTAGCGCCGATGCCGTCGCGGCGGTAGAGCGTTGGGTCGAAACAGAGGTCCCCGAATCCTGGCGGGCGGCCGCCGCCGAAGGGCCCGCCGTGTTGCGGGCCGTCCGCAGCCCGTCCCAATACCGGCAGTGGTACCCGAATTTAGCCAAAACGGGGCTTGTTGTGCCGACCTGGCTGCCCGAGCACGGCGGGCTGGGCATCACCAATGACGTCGCTCTTGCCATCGAACGCGTACTCGCGCCGCTGCGGCTGACCCGGCTCAATCCGTTGGGGCTCAACAACGCCGCCGCCGCATTGTTCAGCCACGGCAGCGAGGAGCAGCGACTCCGCTTCCTGCCGCCCATCGTGCGCAACGAGGAAAAGTGGTGCCAGCTATTCAGTGAACCGGGCGCGGGGTCTGACCTCGCCTCACTCGCCACCCGGGCCATCCGCGACGGGGACGACTGGGTCATCACCGGTCAGAAGGTCTGGACCACATGGGCCGACGAGGCGGACTTCGCAATCCTGTTGGCCCGCACCGATCCCGAACAACCCAAACACAAGGGCATCACATACTTCCTGCTCGACATGGATCAGCCCGCCGTCGATGTGCGACCGCTTCGCCAGATCACCGGGGAGACCGAGTTCAACGAAGTGTTCCTGGACGGCGCCCGGGTCCCCGATGCCCACCGCGTCGGAGAGGTCAACGACGGATGGCGGGTCAGTGCCTCGACGTTGTCCAGTGAGCGGCAGATGGTTTCCGGCTCGGGTTCCGGCGGTATGGGCCGGCTTGGGGGTTCCAGTGCCGAGCGACTGATAACCGTTGCCCAGGAGACCGGACGATGGGGCGACCCGGTCGTCAGACATAAGGTGATGCGCCTGTGGGCGCAGGAGCAGATCCGTGGCTGGACCAATGCCCGTGTGCGCGCCGCGCTCTCGGCCGGGCAGTCCCCCGGCGCGGCGTCCTCGATCGGCAAGGTCCATCAGGCGACGCTGAATCAGCAGATCCAGGACCTGATGGTGGATCTGCTGGGTACCGCCGCGGTGGCGTGGGCCGCCACCGACGACGAGGACGCGCTGCCGCGCGAAGTGCAGGGCATGATGCGCAGCCTCGCCAACGGCACCGAGGGCGGCACCACCGACATCAACAAGAACATCCTCGGCGAACGAGTACTGGGGCTGCCCAAGGAGCCGGATCCGTGGAAGAGCAAGCCCTGGAAGGACATCCCGCGCTCATGAGCGGCTACCAACGGCTTCTCGTCACCAAGTCCGACGGGATCGGCTGGCTGGTCCTTGATCGCCCGGATGCAGGCAATGCCTTCGACGCGAGGATGCTCGATGAACTCGAGGCCGCCTGGGCCGAGTTGGACGCCGATCCCGACGTCCGGGTCATCGTCAACACCGCGAACGGCAAGGTGTTTTGTACCGGCATGGACGTCGTTCAGGTCGCACGTGACAGGGAGGCGATGCGCCGTCACTCCCGCCGGACCAGGGACGCCGAGTTGAAGATTTCGTCGTGGCACTGCGACGTGTGGAAGCCGGTGATCGCTGCGGTCAACGGCGTGTGCGCGGGCGGCGGACTGCACCTGGTCGCCGACGCGGACATCGTCATCGCGGCCGAAGGCGCGTCGTTCGTCGATCCACACGTGTCGGTCGGGCAGGCCGTCGCGTACGAAGCCATCACGCTGCTGAGAAAGTCACCGATGGAGGCGATCACCCGAATGGCGCTGAGCGGCAAGGGCGAACGCATCTCGGCGCGGCGCGCATACGAACTCGGAATCGTCTCGGACGTGTTCGCCGACGATGACTTGCATCCCGCCGCCGCGAGGTTGGCCGCCGCCGTTGCGACCAATTCGCCGACGGCGATGCGGGCCACCAAGAAGGCGCTGTGGCGATCCCTCGAAGTCGGCCTGACGCAGGCTCGCGACGACGCCCGCGAGGACATCTGGCGCCTGCGCAACCATCCCGACCACGCGGAGGGTGTCCGCGCGTGGCGCGAGAAGCGGCCGGCCCGTTGGCAACCACTTGAGAATCGGCCCATTGTGGAGGTCCTGTGACTGTCGAAGAGCAGACCCCCTACGGCCGGCTGATCGTCGAGCGCCGCGGCCCGGTGGGCTGGATCATCAACAACCGACCCGATCACCTCAACGCCTACGACGTCGTCATGCGCGAGGAGTTCCCCAGGGCGTGGACGGAGCTCGACAACGACCCCGAGGTCCGCGTCATCGTGCACACCGGTAACGGCCGGGCTTTTCAAGTGGGCGCCGACGTGGAGGAACTCGATGGCGATGCGGTGTTGCAATTCCAGGAGACCATGCGCACGCTCGACCTGAAGCTGACGGGCTGGCATATGAACGTCGGCAAGCCGGTCATCACGGCCGTCAACGGTGTCTGCGCGGGTGGGGGGTTGCACTGGGTCGCCGATGCCGATGTCGTGATCGCCGCTTCGGATGCGACGTTCGTCGACCCGCACGTGTCGATCGGTCAGGTCAGCGCGCTGGAGACGATCGCGCTGATGCGCAAGATGCCTGCCGAGGCGGTGCTGCGGATGGCACTCGTCGGCAGTCACGAACGGCTCACCGCTCAGCGCGCGTACGAACTCGGCATGATCAGCCAGATCGTCGACCCTCCGGAGAACCTCCGCGACGTCGCCCAGGAGCTGGCGGAGAAGATCGCCCGCAACTCCCCAGCGGCGATGCGCGCAACCAAGCGCGCACTCTGGGGAGCGCTCGAGCACGGGCTGACCGACGCGTGCCGGGAAGGCGCCAAACACTTGACGTCGATGTGGGGGCATCCCGACCAGAACGAGGGCCCGCTGGCGTTCGCCGACAAGCGCACCCCCAATTGGCTTCCCCTAGATGGTGATTCGTGAGCCTGGCCGAGCTCCTGAACGGACTGCCCGACACTGCGGTGTACACGTTGGGCTCCGACGTGTCACGCGAGGAACTGAGCGCCAGTGCCGAACGGCTGGGCACGTTGCTCGCCGAGTTGGGCCTGGCGACGGGCCAGGTCGTCGCGGCGATGCTGCCCAACGATGCCACCACCATCGCCGCCCTATTCGGCACCTGGCGGGCCGGTGGTGTCTACACGCCGCTGAATCCCCGCGCCGCCGATGCCGAACTGATCACCCAACTCGAAACGCTGCGCCCAGTCGCGGTGATCACCACCCCCGGCCTGGCACATCGGTTCTCCACCTTCGGGTTGCCCGTCATCACGGGCGCGGACTTGGCGTGGTCGCTTAGCCCGACCTCCGGCAAGCCGGATGACCCGCGGCAGTACGACGCCGACGTCGCGCTACTGCAGTTCACCTCGGGCACCACCGGCCCACCCAAGCCCGTACCACTTCGTCACGCCACCGTGCTCGACCTGATCGACCGGCTGCTCGCCAAACTGCGCGGCCCCAAACCCACCGGCAGCAAGCCGAGCAGGTCACCGATGCCCAACCTGGTGCCGTTGTCATTGTCGTTGTGGGCAGGCATCTACCAGGTGCTGTTCGCGTTCCGCGCGGGTTCTGGCGTCGTGCTGATGGACCGGTTCTCCCCCGGCGACTTCGCCGCACTCGTGAGGCGTCACCGACTGCGTTCCACCGTGCTGCCGCCCGCCGCACTGACCATGGTTCTGTACGACAAGTCGGTGACCGACCTGTCACCTCTCAAGATCGTGCGGTCCATCACCGCTCCCCTTTCGCCAGTCCAGGCGGCCCGGTTCCGGGACAAGTTCGGCGTGATCGTCCTCAACTCGTATGGGCAGACCGAGCTCGGCGGCGAGGTGGTGGGCTGGTCGGCCGCCGATGCGCGGGAGAACGGAGAGTCCAAGCTCGGTTCCGTCGGGCGCCCGCTGCCGGGCATCGACGTGACGATTGCGAATGACGAGGTGATGGTCCGCACACCCACCACGGCGGCCCGCAAGATCGACCCGGCGTTCCTCGACAGACTGACCGACGACGGTTGGTTCCACACCGGCGACCTGGGCTGGTTCGACGATGACGGCTTCCTATGGCTTGACGGCCGCGTATCCGACATGATCAACCGCGGTGGGCTCAAGGTGTTCCCCGGCACCGTCGAGGACGTGTTGGTGGCCGCCGACGGTGTGCGCGAAGCGGCTGTGGTGGGTGTAGCCGACGAGCGCGTTGGCGAGGTGCCGTGGGCGTTCGTGGCGCGCACGAACGATGCATTGCGCGAAGAAGACCTCATCATGTGGTGCCGAGAACGCTTGACGCCCTACCGCGTCCCCGCGCGAATCGTGTTCGTCGACGAACTTCCCCGCAACGACGCCGGCAAGGTGGTCAAGCGCGAACTCGCCGAACTCGCCGACTTGTGAGGTGGGCAGTCATCAATGGGTGGCTTTGAGAACAATTACTCTCGTATTGGGATAGTGTCATTACCGCGAACCGCGGGGGCCATGGCCGTCCGCGGGGTTGCGTGCGAAAGGAGTTAGCGGTGGCCGAAGCACACCAGTTCGAGGTGTGGGATTCCGACAACCATATGTACGAGACGATCGACGCCTACACGCGGTACTTGCCCGACAAGTATTCCGAGGCGTTGAAGTTCGTCGACGTCAATGGCCGACAGAAGATGCAGATTCTCGGCGTCGTCACCGAATGCATTCCCAACCCGACGTACGAGGTCATCCCCACTCCGGGCGCGTGGGCCGAGTACTACCGGGGCGTGAATCCGGACGGCAAGTCACTGCGCGAGCTCGCCGAACCGATCCGATGCCCCGATGAGTTCCGGCGACCCGACTTGCGACTTGCCTTGATGGACCGACAGGGCGTCGATGGCGCGGTGATGTTTCCCACCACCGCAGGGATGCTCGAGGAGCGGACGAAATCGGACACCGAACTGACCCATGCAATCACTCATGCCTTCAACCGTTGGTTGTTGGAGGACTGGACGTTCAACTATCAGGACCGTATCTTCGCCGTTCCCGCGATCTCGCTCAACGATCCGGCTGCGGGGGTCACCGAGCTCGAGTGGTGCCTCGAGAACGGCGCTCGGACGGTGCTGATCCGGCCAGCTCCGGTGCCGCGCGAAGACGGTACCTCGAGGTCACCTGCGCTCCCCGAGTTCGACGACTTCTGGCGCCTCGTCGAGTCGTCGGGCATCTCCGTGCAGATGCACAATTCGGATGCCGGCTACGACCGCTATCTCAACGATTGGGAGGGCGGTGAGGAGTTCCAGGGATTCCAGCTGACGACCTTTCGCGGCTTCGTCTACGAAGAGAGCAGGCACATCTTCGACACCCTTGCGGCATTCATCGCGCACGGCGTGTTCGAGAGGTTCCCGGCGCTGCGAATCGGGGTGGTGGAGAACGGCGGGTCGTGGGCGCCTCGACTCCTGGATGCATTCGACCGTGTGTATCGGAAGAAGCCACGCGCCTTCGCCGAGCATCCGGCCGACGTGTTCCGACGACATGTATGGGTCAACCCATTTCATGAAGAGGACATGTCACACCTGATCGAGATCCTCGGTGCCGATCGCGTCATGTTCGGCTCGGACTACCCACATCCAGAGGGCCTCGCGGAACCCGCCGACTTCATCAAGGAACTCGAGAATCTACCGGCCGAGACCGCGACCCGAGTGATGGGCGGCAACCTGAAGGAACTCATCGGCATCTGAGGGAAGCTCGGCGGCCCCTACGGCGCGCCTGCTGAAGCGAGTTCGACGAACCGCCGAAGGTACGGCCAGGCCAGCTCGGGTGGCATCGCGCCGACAGCGGTGAGATGTTCATGACATCGTGCCGAATGCGCCAAATCCCGCCCGCCAGAACCAAGGATGGCGCGCTGAGCTTCAGCCATACCGTGCCCGCAGGTCGGCCTTGAGTACCTTTCCAGTGAGGTTGCGCGGCAAAGCATCCACTACCTCGAGACGTTCCGGGGACTTGTGTCTGCTCAGCCCCTTTGCCCGGCAGTGCTGCGCCAGTGACGACAAATCGACCTCTGCTCCTTCACGCGGGACCACCACCGCGCAGACGCGCTCCCCGGTGCGCGCGTCGGGCACCCCGATGACGGCGACGTCGGCCACCGCCGGGTGGGTGGCCAACACCCCCTCGACCTCCAGGGCTGAGATGTTCTCCGCATTGCGGATGATCGCGTCCTTGATCCGTCCGGTGACCACAACATTGCCGTCGGCGTCGACCCGACCGCAGTCCCCCGAACGGAACCAGCCGTCAGGATCGAACGCGTCGGCGTCGAGAGCTTCGTCGACGTAGCCGAGGAAGCACTGTGGGCCCTTCAGTCGCAGTTCGCCCTCGCCGCCCGGCCCGACCTCGCGTTCATCGTCGCCGACGACGCGGACCAAGACGTCGGGGACCGGCCGCCCGACCGTATGGTCGAGGACGTCGGGAACGCCGTCGGGCGGGGGTGACGTCGCGACGGGAAACTCGGTCAGCCCCCACGCATTCGCAACACCAGAGACCGAAAAGAGCTGGCGGACTTGGTGTCCGAGCTCAGCGGTGATCGGCGCTCCGCCGCCCACGAATGCTCGCAGCTCCGGATAGAGCGGCTCGGATCCGTGAGCTTGCTGCGCGGCCATGTAAGCGACGAAGAAGGGCGTCGCAGAACCCAGCAACGTCGGCCGGTGCGCCGCAATCGCATGCGGGGTGGTAGCCGGGTCGAATACGT
Organism: uncultured Actinomycetota bacterium; assembly: GCA_963759655.1. GTDB lineage: Bacteria > Actinomycetota > Actinomycetes > Mycobacteriales > Mycobacteriaceae > Mycobacterium. The sequence continues at coordinate 83,534 of CAVXAG010000028.1, forward strand.
CGAAGAGCACCAACCGCATCCCGGTCAGCAGGCTCGCGGCGAGCATCGCCGCACCCCCGACGTGCGACACGGGGAATGCGATGGGATTGACGTCACGGCTTGATGCGCCGACCATTCCTATCACGCCGGCGGACCCTGCGATCACCGATTGGTCGCAGTGTCGCACGCCCTTCGGCGCCGCCGTGGTACCCGATGAGTAATAGATCCACCGCGCCTGGGTGCCGGACCGCGGGGGCGCGGGCAGCAACGCGAGGTCCCCGGCGGGCACGCGAAGGGCGGTAGTCGAGATTGGCTCGTCGTGATCGACGACGACGACTTTCAGCTCGTGCTCGGCCGCCAGCTTCTGGGCTAGCGCAACGTGATCGAATCCTCGCCACACACCCGGTACGATGAACACCTCGGTACCGAGTTGGTTTGTCACGAACCGGACTTCGCGCTCACGCCAGATCGGCAACACCGGATTCTGCACGGCGCCCAATCGAGCGAGCGCCACCATGACCACCATGGTCTCCAACGTGGTCGGTAGTTGCCACGACACGATCGTGTCCTGGTGTACCCCACGTTCGGCGAGCGCCGCCGCAGTACACGTGGCCTCCACGCGGAGCTGGTTGCACGTCAGGCTGCGGCCGTAGTCGTCGGCCAAGACCACCCGGTCGGGGTGCGCATCAGCCGTCGCCTCGACGAGACCCCAGTACGTCTCGGGCGCGGCGAGGTGTGTCACCGGCTCGGCAGCTTCAACCGACGCTTGGCCAGGATGTTGCGCATCATCTCCGAACTGCCGCCGGACACCGTGTACGCGCGTGACCACAGCCAACATTCTCGCAGGCGCTGTTTGGCCTGCTGCACAGCCGATTCGGAGTCACCGGTGCAGGAGGTGGCGGCGGCGAGCTGCGCGCCATACGCCGATACCCGGTGGTAGGTCTCGGCGAAGCTCAGTTTGGCGATCGAGGCGTCGCCCACCTGCTCGGCTCCCGCGATCATGCGTTCGACGTGATCGTCGATGAAGGCCTTGGCGACCTCGACTTCCACCGCCAGTTCGGCCACCGTCTGACGAATATCGTCAAATTCGAGCGCACGCTTACCGTCGACGTGCGCATTGCCTGCCAGCACCACGAGATCATCGATCAAGAGCTCCAACAGGATGACGTTGCCGCCGATGCCGAATCGTTCGAAGTCCAAGCCGGCCATAATGATCGACCATCCCTGGCCGATTTCGCCGACGAGGTTGTCGGCGGTGAGTCGGACGCCGGTGAGGAAGACCTCGTTGACCTCGATGGCATCGCCGATCGTGCGAATGGGTCGGACCTCGACCCCCTGCGCTGTCAGCGGCACGGTGAACACCGATAGACCGTGGTGGCGCGACGACGACGGGTCGGTGCGGATCAACGCCAAGCCCATGTCCGCCCAATGGCCGTCGGTGATCCAGGTCTTCTGCCCATCGAGGACCCAGCTGCCGTCGGCTTGTTGAACACCGCGGGCGCGGACGCCCGCGATGTCACTTCCCGCGTCGGGCTCGCTGAGCAGCTGACACCATATGTGTTCACTGCGCTTGATGGGTGGCAGCAGCTTGCGCTTCTGCTCCTCCGAGCCGAAGTGCAGCACGATGTGTGCTGCCAGATTGACCTGGTCGACGGGCCGCGGAGCGCGGGCGCGCAGAATCTCCTCGCTCACGATGCGGTCATGGAGCGGGTGGTAATCAGCCCGGCCGCCGTGCTCGACGGGCCAGTCCGCACCGACAAAGCCCGCGTCGAATAACCCGGCAAACCACTTGCGCAGCAAGTCTTCCTGCCTGGAGTCCTCGGGCGCGCGGTGGCCCTCGCGGGCCTCGATAGGTGGGGCGTGTTCCGCAATGAAGTCCCGTACCCGCTCGCGGAACGCGTTGAGCTGCTCCTCGCTGGGGCGAGTACCCGCCGCGCTCACCAACCCGACACCTCCGCCACCAACGCATGACTGGATCGGGCGGTTCCGAGCAAGTTTGCGTTGGTGAACACCCGACGGAGTTCGTAGTGCAACGGATACTCCCAGGTGAACCCGATACCACCGGACAGCTGCATACATTCGTCGACGGCGGCGGTGGCCTTCGCCGCCACGAACGCATGAGCGATGGCCGACAACGCGACCGCTCGGTCATCATCGGCAGCGGCGGCGCGCGCCGCCTTCATGACAACCGCGCGGGCCTTCACCTCGAAGACGAGGAGTTCAACCAGCCGGTGCTGTACCGCTTGGAAACTGGCGATGGGCACGCCGAAGGCGACTCGCTCGTTGAGGTACCCGGTGAGTCGCGCAAGCGTCATCGAGGCGGCTCCGACGGTGTCCGCGCTCAGCAGCACCCGGGCCACTGCGAGCAGCTGGTCGGCCCGTTCTGGTGAGCCGATCAGCATGCTCGGCGCGCCGGAGATGTCGACGCACCACGCGGGGCGAGTAACATCCAACAGGTCCGTGTCAGGCCGCCGCTTCTGCGCGTCCGTTGGCTCGATCAGATGAACACCGTTGCGCCCCAATGTGACGAGCACATCGGTGGTGTCATCACCAATCACCCGAACGACGTCGTTGGCAACGGTGACATTAGCCGTCGCGGTGCCACCCAGAATTGCGGGCAGCCACCTCCCCTGCACCTCGTGCGGCGCCGCGGCCAGTGCCGCCGCGGCCATCACGCAGCCCAACCACGTCGAGGTGTCCCCCGCGCGCCCGAGTTCCTCAGCGATGACGGTCGCTTCTACGGGACGCCATCCGGCACCCCCACATGCCTCGTCGACCAGCAGACCCGTCCAGTCCATGGCCGCGAGGTCCTTGACGGAATCTCGTTCTGTCCGTTCTGTCAGGAAGTCGCGCGCCGAATCGCGCAATAGATCGAGGTCGATGTCGCCGGACACATCCCATTGGCCCATGCGGTACTAGCTCCGGCGCAGCAGCTGATCGGCGTTGTCGCGCATGATCCGCTTCTTGGCCGCGTCGTCGAGTGGGTCAAGCAGCTTGACGAAGTCGGCGGGTTCTGCCAACCCCTCGGCGTGGGGGTAGTCGGAGCCCATCAGCAGGCATTCGTCGTAGCCCAAGCGTTCCACGATCTCGGGGACGTCATCTTCCGGGTATGGCACCACACCGACGTGCCTGCGGAAGATGTCAGACGGGCGCTCGGTCAGCTTGCCACCGATCCACGGTCCGTTGCGGCCCATGCCGCGGCTCTTGTCCATGTGCCGGACGAACTGCGGCACCCACTCGGCACCGTGCTCGGCGACGAGCACTTTGAGTCCGGGGAAGCGTCCGAACAGGTTGTCGAAGATGAGCGCGGACAGGGTGTCCTCGATCGGGCGCTGACCGTAGATGTTCATCCACTGCCAGGCCGACATGTGCCAGGCGGCGGGGTCGGGGTTGTGGCCCCAATCCGGCGAGATGGCGTTGAAGTACCAGTAGGGCTGAATGTGGAAGACGAGTATGCACCCGGCCTCCTGAAGCCGGGCGTAGATCGGATCGAAGTACGGATCTCCGGGTGAGCGACCGTAGGCGGGACCCGTGGGCAGCAGTACCAGACGCGCACCTTGAGCGATAATCGCCTCGGTCTCGGCGACGGCCGAGTCCAGGTCGCGAAGCGAGAGCAGTGCCGTCGCGTACAGGCGGTCCTCGTAATTGAAGCCCCAGGTTTCGTCGAACCAGCGGTTGAAGGAGCGGAGGTTCGCGTACAGGGCCTCGGTGTCGTCGACATAGTGCTCGGCGGCCAGGGCCATCCCGGCAGGGAAGATGACCGCGCGCTCGACGTTCTGCTGCGCCATCACCTTCAGGCGGGGTCCCCGCTCGAGGTACTCCGGCTGCATCGGCTGGGGCTCATACGTCTCGTCCGGGTTTCCTGAACCCATCTGCTTGAGCATCTCCTTCAGAGAACCCGGCCGATAAGCGAGATCGAATCCCAGTCCAGCCTCGCTGTTGAATGTGGCTACGCGGTGACCGGCGAGAATGACTTCCTTGCCGTCGGCCGCCCGCACCGGCGTGATGGCGCGATCGTGAAATTCCTTGGGGAGGTACCGGGTAAACGCGTCTCGCGTCTCATAGCAGTGGGTGTCGCAGTCAAAGATCCCGTAATCGAGTTTCGCCGTCACGGCGCGGCTCCTTCCAGCGAGAATGAATATTCTCTGTATTCAGAAAAGATACTATCCTGATCCGGCAATGCCTATCTCAGAGGTCGGGAATACCGACTCCACCAGGACGTCCGCTCAGGGCGCCGACGTGAGCGCCACCAGATTGGTGCGCCGCATCTTCGGACCAGTTCATTCTGGGAGCGATCACACACGTAAGGAAGACATGACCCTTCGCATCGCCGTGCTGGTCAAGCAGATTCCGGTCGCGGCCGAGATGAACGCCTATGGCCGCCGAGCCGTCGCCAAGGCCGTCGAACTGGCCAACGAGCACGGCGGCGAGTGCACCGTGGTGACGCTCGGTCCCGAACCCGCGGAGGACGTGCTCCGCGAGGCGCTGGCATCGGCCGATGCGTGGGACGTCGTCATGCGCGGCGTGCACGCGTGTGATCCGCTTCGACGCGCTGGTGCCGGCGCTCGAGGCGGCGCGCGCCCATGACTGAACTCGACGACCTTCGGGGAGCCGTACGGGAGTTCCTGGAAGTGGCATCACCCAGCAGCACCGTGCGCCAACTGATGGCCACCGAGGCGGGTTACGACGAGCGAGTGTGGCGCCAAATGGCCGGCGAGCTCGGCCTTCATGGCATCGCCATCCCCGAGGAGTGGGGCGGAGCGGGCGCGGGCATGTCCGAACTCGCCGTCGTATTCGAAGAGATGGGCGCCGCGCTGCTGTGCTCACCGTTCTTCTCGACCGTCGCGTTGGCCACTCAGGCCATTCTCACCAGCGGTGACCACGCCGCGATGCAGGAGTTCCTCCCGACGTTCATTGACGGCACCGCTACCGCGACGCTGATCCTCAACGGGCAGCTCAACCCCTGGGACGCCGCGGCCGTGACGCTGACCGCGCAGTGTGGCGGCGGTGGTTATCGGGTGTCTGGTGACGCGCCACTGGTGCTCGACGGTCACACCGCCGATGTCATCCTCGCCGTGGCCAACACGGACGCCGGTACGTCGTTATTCGCGGTCGCCGCGGATTCCAACGGACTCGAGCGCGAGCCACTCTCGAGCCTCGACCGCACCCGCAAGGTCGCGTGCGTTCGGTTCGACGGCGTAGCCGGCCGGCTCATCGGGACCGACGGCAACGCGGCACCAGGGCTGTCCCGCACATCGGACCTCGCCGTGGTGGCGCTGGCCGCAGAGCAGGTTGGGGCGGCGCAGCGGTGCCTCGACATGGCCGTGGGCTACGCCAAGGACCGCATCCAGTTCGGCCGGGCCATCGGAAGCTTCCAAGCCGTCAAGCACCGGTGCGCCGACATGCTCGTTGAGGTCGAGGGCGCCCGCTCGGCCGCCATGCACGCAGCGGAGGTGGCAGACACCGGCGAGCTAGCGACCGCGGCGTCGGTGGCGAAGATGACGTGTTCGGAGGCGTTCCTTCACGTCGCGCTGGACAACATGCGCATCCACGGCGGCATCGGATTCACCTGGGAGCACGATGCCCATCTCTTCGTGAGACGCGCCAAGGCATCCCAGCTGACGTTCGGCAGCCCCGACTTTCACGCCCAGCGCCTCGCAAGCCTCATCACCACATGAAAGGACTCTTGATGACCGTCTCGTACTCCCTAGAACTGCCCACCCAGCGGATCGATGCCCCGACGGAGTTCGTGTCGGCGGCGGCCATCGCTGACATTGCACGCGCCGCGGAAGCCAGCGGCTACGCCGCGGTGCACGTCACCGACCATCCCGCGCCCGACGCGAAATGGCTGGACCACGGCGGCCACCACGCACTCGATCCGTTCGTCGCACTGTCGTTTGCGGCCGCCGCGACCACCAACGTCAAGCTGCTGACCAACGTCTACATTGCGGCTTACCGCAATCCCTTCCTCGGGGCGAAGTCGATCCAGAGCCTCCAACTACTGTCCGAAGGCCGACTGATCATCGGAACGGCCGCAGGCTACCTCAAACCCGAATTCCATGCCCTTGGGGTCGATTTCGGCAATCGCGGCGCACTACTCGACGAGGCGCTGGACGTGCTCGACAAGGTGCTTACGGGCGAGGACATCGCCTATGAGGGCACGTCATTCGCCGCCCGCGGCGTGCGCCTGCGCCCGGTGCCCGCCGCCCCGCCTCCGGTCTGGATCGGCGGCAACAGCAAGCCGGCTGTCCGCCGCGCGGTGACCCGCGGCCAGGGCTGGGCCCCGTTCAACACCTTCGGCTACGCGGCAGCGTCGCGGACGGCGGAGATCTCGACGCTCGACGAGTTGGAATCCGCGATCGAGTGGGCCAAGGGCTACGCCACCGAGATCGGCAGAACGGCACCACTTGACATCTGTTTTTCGGCGGGAAATCTATTGGACGACAGCAGATCGGTCGACGAACGCCATACCACCGTCGAGCGACTGGCGGCGGCGGGCGTGACCTGGCTGCCCGTTGCGCCTACTGGAAACGATCGCGCCGAGGTGATCGAACGCACGCAGGCGTTTGCGAAGGAGTTCACCGAATCCTGAAGTGCGTTCACCCCGCCATAAGGCTGTCGGGCGAGAAGGCGTCGACAGTGATGCGGCGGTGGGCGAACAGCCATCTCTCGTCGACCGGCATCAGAACGTCGCGGTAGCGGCCCCAGTGGTCGAGCCCGACGTCGGTGTGGACGGCGAAATAGCTGCTGACCTCAACTCGATCCCGTGCAACCGACCCGAACCGGATACTCGAGACGTGGTGCCGAACGTGGGTCGGCATCGGCTTGCCAGGACCCCGTGGACCGCCCATGGCAGCACCCAGGCCGGCCTCGATCGCCGCGGGACCAGTCAATGGTTGGGCACCACCGGTGAATTCGAGCACACCGGCCGGCGCGAAACACGCAGCGAGTGCGCGCAGGTCGAAGCGATCGGTAGCCGCGGTGTAGTCGGCCAGCGTCTGTCGCACCGACTCACGGATCTCGAGTTCCCAAGCGTCCATCTGTACTCCTCGTGGAAATTGTGTTCCGGCACACGATAACGTCTGTTCTCATGCCGCAACCGAGCCTTTACGAACTACTCGATCCCACGACCACGGCACTGGTGACACAGGAATGCCAGGGCGGGGTGATTGGCCCCCAGGCCGGCCTTCCGATGCTCGCCGAAGAGGCCCGCCGCGAAGTGATTCCCAACATCGCCAACTTGCTCGGCGCTGCGCGGGCGGCCGGCGCTGCAGTTGTGCACTGCCTGGCCCAACGGCGTGCAGACGGCCGGGGCTCGAACAACAACGCCAGGCTGTTCGCGGCGGGGAAGTCGTTGACTGTCGACCTAACCCCGGGTAGCCCAGGCGCTTCGGTATTACCGGAGTTCGGCCCGTTGCCGAGTGACGTGGTGCTGAGCCGACTGCACGGAGTCGGCCCGATGTGCGGCACCGATCTCGACTCCGTCCTGCGCAATCTCGGAATCAAGACGATTGTGGGCGTTGGCGTTTCGGTGAATGTCGCGATTCCGAACTTCGTTATGGACGCGGTGAACCGCGGCTACCAATTCGTGCTGCCCCGCGACGCGGTCAGCGGCTACCCGCGCGAATACGCGGAGTCCGTCATCGACAACACGTTGGCACTGCTCGCAACGGTGACGACGACGGACGCGGTGGTCAGAACCTGGGCCGAACCGGCCAGCGCCTGACCTCATCTGGATAGCGCTACGCGATAGTGATAACGTCATTCTCAATTGGCGTAAACGGTCATATTCGCTGCTCCGAGGAGGACCAGACTCATGTCTCCGCGCTCACTTCCCTACCCCGTCTTCGACATGGACAACCACATGTACGAGACGCCCGAGGCACTCACCAAGTACCTGCCGAAGGAGCACAAGGGAAAGGTCGGCTACGTCGAGGTCAATGGGCGACCCAAGCTCGTCGTTAAGGACCACATCAGCCATATGATCCCCAATCCGACGTTCGCGCGGGTAGCCAAGCCCGGTAGCGCGGAGGACTATTTCCTCGGCAACAATCCCGATGGCCTGAACTTCCGTGAGTTCGTCGGAGAAGCAATGGATGTCATTCCCGCCTACCAGTCTCCCGCGCCGCGGGTCGAGCTGATGGACGAACTGGGCATCGACCGTTGCGTGATGTATCCGACCCTCGCGAGCCTCATCGAGGAGCGCACCACCGACGACGTGATTCTGACGCACGCTGTCATGCACGGCCTCAACGAGTGGATGCACGAGCACTGGACGTTCGACTACGAGGGCCGAATCTTCGCCACGCCGGTAATCACCCTGCCGCTGGTCGATCAGGCCATCGAGGAACTGCACTGGTGCCTCGAGCGAAACATGAGGACATTCCTGGTCCGACCCGCCCCGGTGCCCAGCCGGTTCGGTGGATCCCGGTCCATGGGCCTGCCCGAGTTCGATCCGTTCTGGCAGGAGGTGGTCGACGCCGGTATTCCGGTGACCATGCACGCATCCGACAGTGGCTACCAGAAGCACCTGATGGAGTGGGAGGGCGGCGGCGAGTACCTCTCGTTCAAGCCAAGCGCGCTGCGCGAGGTCGTGATGGGACACCGCGCCATCGAGGACACCATGGCTGCAATGATCTGCCACGGTGCTTTGTCACGCTTCCCCGACCTCAAAGTCCTGGTCGTCGAGAACGGCAGCGGATGGGTCAAGGGCCTTATCGACCAACTCAACTCCGCCTTCAAGATCATGCCCAAGGAGTTCACCGAGCACCCCGTCGAGGTCTTCAAGCGGAATATCTACATCCATCCGTTCCTCGAGGACGACGTGCAGGGCATCGTCGACATCATGGGTGCCGACCACGTGCTGTTCGGATCCGACTTCCCGCACCCCGAAGGCATCGGCGATCCCCTCAGCTTCGTAGACCGGCTAGAAGGTATCTCCGAGGAGGACAAGGTCAAGATCATGGGCGGTAATGCCATGGGGCTGCTCGGTATTCCCGTGCCGGCATGACCAAGGTGCACACGGGTCCCGTCGTCTACGAGGGGATCTCGGGCTTCGAGGCCCATGTCGGCGAGCACCTCGGCTATAGCGATTGGCGTCAGGTCACGCAGAAAGAAATTGACCTGTTTGCCGACGCGACGGGTGATCATCAGTGGATCCACGTCGACCCCGAGAAGGCGGCAAGTGGGCCCTACGGAAAGACCATCGCGCACGGGTACCTGACCTTGTCGCTGGTTCCGATTCTGGTACAGCAGATCTATAAGGTGACCGGGCTGTCGATGCAGGTCAACTACGGCGTCGACAAGCTCCGGTTCCCCGCACCGGTACCAGTTGACTCTCGCATCCGGGCGGGTGCCGTATTGGTCAAGATGGATCGCAACGACAAGGGCGGTCGGGCCACCGTGCGGGTCACCGTCGAGGTCGAGGGGTCGGACCGGCCCGCCTGCGTAGTTGACACGATCGCCGCGATGGTGGACGCCTAGTACCGACGCCGCGAGCCCCGTTCGGGCTTCGCGCCAGGCGAATCAGCCGATCGGGATGAGCTTGAGGGCGGCCAGAGCCCACGCACACGGAACAGCAGCCTTCCCCTCGCCTGCAAAAGCAGGCTCTAGAAGAGAGTGCGGTTATCGCTTAATAGAAATCAGCGTTTACGCAGCGATCGCATAGCACGCCGACGGCCCCACGACCACGATTCCTCGGCTAGGCATTCAAGACTTGTTCACCGATGACACGCCGCTGCCGCAGCGAGGCGATCTCGTCCGCTGTTAGCCCCAAGGACTGCAGCACCTCAGCGTTGTGCTGTCCAAGCGTTGGCGACGGCAGTCGATGGTGGCGCACCGGCCCGGGAGTGATGCGAAATGGCCAACCGGGAAAACGATGTCGGCCAGTGATCGGGTGAACCAACTCTTCGTAGTATCCGCGGGCGTCGAGTTGTTCGATGTCGTACATGCGGTCCGCGGCGAGCACCCGTTCAGCCGGTACGCCTCGCCGGACGAGATCCTCGACGACCTCGTCGGGCCCACACGTCCGAGTCCAATCGGCAAGCACCTCGTCAAGCGCATCGTGGTCTTCGAGCCGAGCTGCTTGCGACGCGAATCGCGCGTCATCCTGCAGGTCGGTGCGACCGATGGCCTCGACGACGGCTGCCCAGTCCGAATCGTGTCGGACTGAGACGGCCACCCACTCGTCCTCGCCGCTCGCCGGGTAGACACCCTGGGCGTAGGTGCGGTGTCGGTTTCCCTCACGTTGGCGGACTTTTCCCGTCAGCGAGTACTCGATGACTGGCTCGGCGGTGACCGCCGCGCCCACTTCGACCTGTGCGACTTCGATGAGCTGGCCCTCGCCTGTACGACGCTTGTGTTCGAGCGCGGCCAGAAGGGCGATTGTGGCGTGGACGCCCGCAATGGGATCGGCGGGCCCTTGAAGATTGCAGGGTGGGCCATCGGCATAACCCGTGCAGGCGGACATCCCCGACAGCTGTTCGATGTTGAGTGCCCAACCCACGTAGTCCCGCCACGGGCCCGCCAGCCCAAATCCCGGCATGCGCACCATGACGACGTCGGGATTGACCTTGACCAACGAGTCGTAGTCCAAGCCGAATTGCTCCACCACCCGCGGCGAGAAGTTCTCGACGACGACGTCGGCCTGGCCGGCCAGCCTCAGGGCAAGCTCGCGGCCCGCCTCGGAAGTGAGATCCAGCGTGATATCTCGCTTGTTGAGATTGGTTCCCTGCCAAAGGGGTCCGCGTTCGTACCAGTCGTCTCCCTCGCGAAGCATCGAACCGGAGTAGCGATGCCCGTCGGGACGCTGAATCGACTCGACCTTGATGACGTCGGCGCCGAACGCCCCGAGATAGCATGTCAAATACGCGCCCGCCCAAAATGTACTCAGATCGAATACCTTCAGGCCCGCGAAGGGCAGCGTCACATCCGCAACCCCTACTTCGGTCGTCGCTGCTCCGTCATCATTCCAGTGGGCGTCGGCAACTGAGCCCAGCCGTGGGGCGGGCAGCGGCTTTGCGACTTGCGTCTTCGACAGCCGGAAGGGGGGTCCTGGTCGTAGGAATCGTCGCGCTTCCCGACCCCCTTCGATGAAGAAGCCACGCTCGGCGTATTGCGGGCACGCCAGGATGGACTCGCCGTCGGTCACCGGTGCGGCGGGTATGCGCATGGCCTGGCTGAGCTCGACGAGTTCGCCCACGGTCATCGCGTCGAGCCACGGCTGGGCCTTCGCGAAGAACTCGTCCCGTTCGGCTCCGCCCAGCATGATCGCGAGCTGATGTTCGCCGTATTCCGGCAGGCCCATCATCGCGCACACGTCGAGCCAGTGCTGTCCCGTCAGGCAGTTGATGCCGATCCAGCCATCGGCGGCCCGCACGATGCCCAGCATCGGGGCGGCTTTGGAATTGGTTGGCCGCCCGAGACTTTTCAAGCGCTCGGCCATGAGCATCGGATACGGCAGCGTCGACAGCAGCGACTCGAACGTCGAGACATCCACTTCGATCACGCAATTCGCTCCGCCGGCGATCCGCAGTGCAGTCAGCCCGCCCAGTGCCGCGTAGGCGCCGGCTACGTATTCGGGAATCCGAGCACCTGCCTGCACCGGGGCGCGATCCGGCTCGCGCCTGCTGATCCAGCCCGACGCAGCCTGCATGGTCAGCGGGGTCGACCGGCGGTCGCGAAGTGGTCCCTCCTGGCCGAAGTTTGAGACGCGAACTATGACGAGGTGGGGGTTGATCCGCAGCAGGCTGTCCCTGTCGAGGCCGCACTCCCAGCGGTCGAGCACTCCCGGGGGCAGGTTCTCCACGAAAAGGTCGGCCTGGGCGATCAACTCGTGGGTTAACCTGACATCACTCGGACATGCGAGATCGAGTGTGGCACCGCGCTTTCCCGCGTTGAGGTATTCGAAGAGCCCGCTGCCTTCGGGGTCGCGCTCGGCGCCGGCGAAGGGTCCCCACCGGCGTAGTGGATCTCCCGACGGTAACTCGATCTTGTACACCTCGGCACCGAGATCGACGAGCAGCTTGGTGCAATAGGGTCCGGCGATGTCACTGCCGAGCTCGACGACCCGCAGTCCAACCAGGGGCCCGCTCACGCGGGAATCCCGATTGCCTTCGGCTCCATGTACGCTCGCAGGCCCATCACACCGCCCTCACGACCGATGCCGCTTTGCTTGAATCCGCCGAACGGAGCGTCTCCCGGAAGGATCCCATTGATCGAAATCTGGCCCGTTCTGACTTTTCGCGCGATGGCAAGCGCGCGGTCCACATCGGTAGCCCACACCGCGCCGCCGAGCCCATAGGCGGAGTTGTTGGCGACGGCCACCGCGTCGTCGTCATCGCGGTACCGAAGCACCGTCAAGACTGGGCCGAACACCTCTTCCTGCGCGATGTAGGACTCGGCGGACACGTCGGTCAGGATCGTCGGCTCGAAATAGTAGCCCATGGTTAGGTCTTTCGGACGCCGTCCGCCGGTGACCAGCGTCGCGCCGTCTGTTTCGGCGCGCTTGACGAAACCCTCGATGCGGCCAAGGTGTTCGTGACTGATCAGTGGACCCATCGCTACGGCCGGGTCGCGAGGATCGCCGACCACAACGTTACGGGCCAATTCAGCCAGCCGACTGACGACATCGTCGTGGATAGAGTCGGGTAAAAGCAGACGGCTGTTGAGGATGCACGCCTGTCCTGCGTGCATCGTGCAGCCCTCGAACAGCACTCGCTCCAGGAGTTCGTCGGTGACATCGAGGTCTTCGAGGAAAATGCTCGCCGACTTGCCGCCACATTCAAGCAGGACGCGCTTCATGGTGGTGGCCGCACCCGCCATCACATCGCGGCCCACGGCTGAGCTTCCAGTGAAACTGACCATGTCCACGCGTCGATCCAACGTCAGGACCTTGCTGGCCTCGACGCAAGTGGGCGTGACCACGTTGACGACCCCGGGCGGAATGTCAGTCGCCTCGTCGATGATTCGCGCCAGCGCCAGCCCCGCCAGTGGCGTCAACGGAGATGGCTTGAGCACCAGCGTGTTGCCTGCCGCCAGTGCCGCGCCGAGCTTGATAACGTTGAGGGTGTGGGGGAAGTTCCACGGAGTCATCGCCGCCACCACGCCGAGCGGCTCGTAACGCAGCAACGTCGTCCCGGCTGCGCCCCACGCGTCCATCGGTCCCTCGGCAGGCTCGAGCGCGAGCTCCGCGGCGTGTCCGACCATAAAGGCGGGGCCGTCGACGTGAATCAGCCGCTCGTTTGCTGAACAGCCCCATTCCGACTGCGCCAGGGCATAGATTTCCTCACCGCGGGCCAACAGTGCGTCGCTAAGCTGCTGCAAGCAACGGGCTCGCTCAGACGGTTCGGCAGTAGGCCAGGGTCCCGAGTCGAACGCGTTGCGCGCGGCGGCTATCGCTTGCTCGACCTGAGCCACGCTTGCATTGGGGGCAGTCGCGATCACCTCTTCGTTGCCCGGATTCCCGACGTCGTACCGTCCACTGTCTGGTTCGACCCATTGACCGTCGATATAAACACCGTACTCGTCAACGAGTGGGCGCGATTCAGTCATCTCTTCTCGGCCTTCCTAAGTACATCAGCGTTGCCTGGCGACTGTCACACCCGACTTTTGAGAGCATACATATCCACACTGTATGTACACCGGCTGGCTTTGCGTCGTCAACGGTCAATGACCATCACATATATCTATGTATCCGACGTTTGACACGCATGGTCGCAGTCCTGTAGACACACTGGAAACGGACATTTCCCTCTTCTCTGTCCGATCCGCCATTGCGTGAGAAAGGCGTGCAGTGCCCACGACTTCAGTACCTCTGCACTCGCCGGACTTCTACGCCGGCGACCCGTACCCCGCCTATCGCGAACTTCGTGCCACCACACCGGTGGTGTGGAACGACGTCACGAACTTCTGGGCCTTGACGAAGTACGAAGACATTCGTTTCGTGTCAGGCAACCCGGCGGTGTTCACGTCGACCAAGGGCATCAGCATCCCCGACCCAGCGGTGCCTGTACCCGTTCAGGAGGGCAACCTCATCTTCACCGACCCGCCTCGACACCGGCAGCTGCGCAAGCTCATCAACTCGGGCTTCACCCGTCGCCAGGTGATGTTGCTAGAACCGAAGGTGCGCGAGATCGTCAAGGGAATCATCGATGAGATCAACCCCTCCCGCGAGTACGAGTTCGCCGACGAGATCGCCTCGCCGCTGCCCACCCGCATGATCGCCGAGATGCTCGGCGCACCGGCCGACGACTGGGAGCGGTTCCGGGAATGGTCCGACGCGGCGGTGGGGACCGCCGATCCCGACATCGAAATGGACAGTCTGGTTGCGCTCGGCGAACTGTACGGATACTTCACGAAGTTGATCGATGCGCGCCGCTCGGGCGCTATCCCCGGGCAGGACGACCTGTTGAGCATTCTCGCCGCGGCGGAGGTCGATGGCGAGATGCTCACCGACGAGGACCTGCTCAACTTCTCCTTTCTGCTTCTAGTCGCAGGCAACGAAACCACCCGCAACCTCATCACACTGGGAACCTTGGCGCTGCTCGATCATCCCGACCAGTTCGCGATGCTTCGGGCCGATCCGTCACTCCTCCCATGCGCTGTCGAGGAGATGCTCCGGTTCACCACCCCCGTCACCCACATGGCCCGCCAGGCCACCGAAGACGTCGAGATCCGTGGTCAGCTCATCAAGGCGGGCGACACCATTGTCATGCTCTACGGCTCGGCAAACCGCGACGAAGACGTCTTCGGACCTACTAGCGAGACATTCGACATCACCCGAAGCCCCAACCCGCACATCGCCTTCGGCGCAGGCGAACACGCTTGCCTCGGAGCGCAACTGGCGCGACTGGAAGCGCGAGTGATGTTCGAGGTGCTGCTGAGCACCTTTCCGTCGATCGAACTCGTCGGGGACGTCACGCGTCTGCGCGCAACGATGACTCCCGGCGTCAAACGGATGCCCGTCCGATTGGGAGCGAACTGAATCATGGACTTCGACTACACCCCCGAACAAGAACGACTCCGCAAGGACTACCGGACCCGCCTCGAAGCCGTCATGACGCCCGAGCGGCGGGCATCTGTGGCGACGCCCACCGAGGGCGGCGCAGCCGTCGCCGACTGCCGACGCGCGCTCGGTGAGGCGGGCCTGCTGGGCGTCGCGTGGCCGACCGAGTACGGCGGTGGCGGCCTAACCGCCTTGGAGCAGTACATCTTCGGCGAAGAGGCGCGCCGAGTCAACGCTCCGCTCCCGATGATCACTCTGAACACGGTTGGCCCCACGCTCATTCAGTTCGGCACCGACGAACAGAAGGAGAAGTTCCTTCCCGCCATCCTCAAGGGCACCGTCGACTTCGCAATCGGCTACTCCGAAGCCGGAGCAGGTAGCGATCTCGCGTCGCTGCGCACGACGGCAGTGCGCGACGGCGACGAGTTCGTGATCAACGGCTCCAAGATGTTCACCAGCGGCGCCGAGTTCGCCGACTACATCTGGCTGGCCGCGCGCACCGATCCGGGGGCCAAGAAGCACAAGGGCATCACCCTGTTCATCGTGCCGACCGACGCCGAGGGCTTCTCCTGGAAGCCGCTGCACACCATGCCGGGAGTGTCGACCTACTACACGTTCTACGACGACGTTCGCGTACCTGCGAGCTCGATCGTGTTGGGTGAGAACGAAGGTTGGAAGCTGGTCACCAACCAGCTCAATCTGGAGCGCGCCGCGCTCGGCAATCTGGGCGCCCTCGAGCCGCTGTTCCACAAGACCCTGAAGTGGGCCAAGGCCACCCCGCTGGACGGCGGAACGGTCATCGACAAGCCCTGGGTACAACAAGCGCTGGCGCGAGTCGAGGCGCAGGTCGCGGCCTACGAGTTACTGAACTTGCGGGTGAACGCGTCGATGAGCTCCGGCGCACTCAGCATGGGCGAGGCTTCAGCGGCCAAGGTGTTCGGCACCGAACTCACCCAGCAGGTCGCGCGCGAACTGCTCGAAGTGCTTGGGCAGGACGGCACCCGAGCCGGCTCCGCGGCTCCGCTGAAGGGTGAACTCGAGCACGCCTACCGATTGGCCGTCATCAATACGTTTGGCGGCGGCGCCAACGAGCTTCAGCGCGACATCATCGCCATGGCCGGCCTAGGTATGCCGCGGGCTCCCCGCGACATGCGAGCCACCGCATCGTCATAGGAAGGTCCCAGGTCCGTGACTGAAGTAGCGAAGGACGAACTGCGCCGGCGCCTCGACGCGCTCATCGGCAAGCCGATCAGTTCGGGTCAACCCGTGAAGGCACCAGATCCGGTGAATGCAGCAATGATCCGGCACTGGGCGTACGCGCTCGACGATCTGAACCCGGCGTACCTCGATGCAGATTTCGCCGAGGGTTCCCGGTACGGCGGCCTCGTCTCCCCACCGGTGATGCTCCAGTCCTGGACCATGGCGCCGCCGAAGCTCGTCGGCATCCACGAGCGAGGCGGCGTTCCCGTGGAGATCAAAGAAAGCCCACTTCAGTTCCTTGCCGATGCGGGTTATACCGGTACCGTCGCCACCAATTCCGAGTTCGAACTCGAACGGTATCCCCGGGTCGGGGACGAGCTCACCGCCGAAACGGTCTTCGAAACGATCTCCGACGAGAAGAAGACCGCGATGGGCAACGGGTACTTCGTCACGTGGGTCACGACCTATCGGGATCAGAACGGTGAAGTCGTTGGGCGCCAACGGTTCCGCACGCTGCGATTCAAGACGGGCAGCTGATGGCCAGCAGACTCGCGCCTTCGATCAGCCCCGACACCGAATTCTTCTGGTCAGGCCTGAAGGAACACAAGCTGCGCATCCAACGCTGCACGGACTGTCAGACACTGCGGGTCCCACCACGGCCGATGTGCGGGAATTGTCAATCGTTGAACTGGGATTACGTCGAATCCACCGGCCGCGGCACGGTGTACAGCTTCGTGATGCCCAAGTATCCGCCGCTGCCGTTCATCCAGTATCCCTACGTCGTCGCGCTCATCGAGCTGGACGAAGGAGTGCGGATCGTGTCAAACCTGTGTGACATCGAACCGAAGGCCATTGAGAACGGACTCCCGGTCGAGGTGTTCTACGAGACCTTCGAAGCACTCCCGAGCGGTGACGAGCTCGTGCTCCACCAGTTCCGACCCGCCCGCTAACCGACTGGACAACGAAGACAATGGACTTCTCCTTCACTGAAGAACAAGAGACCGTCGGCAAGGTCGCGCGGCAGCTCTTCGAACACCGCGCCACCCCCGAACATCTCGCCGAGCTCGAATCCGGCGAAGTCCGCTACGACGCTGCCCTGTGGAGCGAACTGGCCTTCTCGGACCTGCTCGGCATCGCGCTGCCCGAGTCAGTCGGGGGAAGCGGCCGCGGTTTCCTCGAAGTCGGTGTGCTGCTCGCCGAGGTCGGATGGAGCGTCGCACCGGTACCGCTCTACCCGACACTCGTTCTCGGCGCGGACACCATTGCCCGACACGGCGATTCGGCGCTACAGGAGCAATACCTCTCCGGGGTGGTGGACGGCAGCACGATCTTGACTGCGGCCCTCGTCGAATCGAGTAACTCCGACCCGACCACACCCCGAACCACCGCGCGCAGCGACGGCGATGGCTGGCGGCTGGACGGCACCAAGGAACTCGTGCCCGCCGCGCAGCTGGCCAAGGCGATCGTCGTCTCGGCTCAGACCGACGACGGACCGAACCTGTTCGTCGTCGACACCGACGCCGACGGTGTCGATGTGCAACCCGTACGGACCACCAACGGTGAACCCCATGCCGACGTTGCATTCGCCGGAGCGGCGGGCCGCAGGTTGGGCACAGACGACGGGGCGAAGCTCATCGAATCGCTGTATACCCGGGCGCTCGTCGGGCTGTGCGCGATTCAGGTTGGCGTCGCGGAGCGCGCGCTGCGCATTGCGGCGTCGTACACGAGCGAGCGCGAACAGTTCGGCAGGCCCATCGGCTCGTTCCAGGCTGTCCAGCAGCGCATGGCCGACGCCTTCATCGACGTCGAAGCCATCCGCTGGACCACCTGGCACGCAGCCTGGCTCGTCGGCGAGGGCCGACCCGCTGACCGTGCGGCTGCCATCGCCAAGTTCTGGGCCGCGGAAGCCGGAGCCCGGGTTACGGCGACGGCTCAGCAGGTCCACGGCGGCATGGGGATCGACGTCACCTACCCGGTCTCGCGGTACTTCCTGTGGGCCAAGCAGATCGAACTCGCCCTCGGATCGGCCCCGCAACAGCTGGTCCGCCTCGGCAGCGCTTACCCAGAAGGAATCAAATGACCTCTACAGTCGGACGCACCACCACGCTTGCGTGGAACGCCATCAACGTTGGCGACGAAGTTACCCCGATGGACGTGCCCGTGACCACCACCCTGATCGTGGCAGGCGCCATCGCATCGCGTGACTACATGCCGGTCCACCACGACCGGGACTTCGCCAATTCGCAAGGGTCCAAGGACATCTTCCTCAACATCCTCACGACCAACGGGCTGTGCGTGAAGTTCCTGCACGACTGGGCCGGTCCAGAAGCGATGGTCAAGAAGTTGGCCATTCGCCTCGGCGTACCTGCCTACCCGAACGACCCGATGCGGTTCACCGGAAGCGTGACGGGTAAGTCTTCCGCGGACGGCGAGGGCCTGGTGAAGGTTTCCTTCAAGGGCACCAACAGCCTTGGCGACCACGTCACCGGCACCGCGGTGCTCAGCCTGCTCGGCGGGGTCGACGCGTGAGCGCCCGAAGACGGTCGCGCGTGAGGATCGCAGCGACGTACGAGCGAGGACCCGAGCGAGCGGGAGTCGAGAAATGACCGACGGCTTGGGCGGCAAGGCCGCACTCGTCGGGATCGGCCAGACCGAGTTCTCGAAGGAGTCGGGCCGTAGCGAGATGCAACTGGCCTGCGAGGCCGTGAAGGCCGCGATCGCCGATGCCGGTCTCAAACCGACCGACGTCGAAGGCATGGTGACCTTCACCGTCGACGAGAACGAAGAGATCGAGGTCGCCCGCAACGTCGGCATCAAGGACCTCACCTTCTTCACGCGGGTACCGCACGGCGGCGGAGCCGCCGCGGGCACCGTCCTGCAAGCCGCGATGGCCGTCGCGACGGGCGTGGCCGAGGTCGTGGTCTGCTACCGAGCGTTCAACGAACGTTCCGGATTTCGGTTCGGCGGTGCGGGCAGGCAACCCGGTGTGACGCCACTCTGGATGGCGCCCTACGCACCGTTCGCGTTGATGACGCCTGCCGGCTGGGTCGCATTGCACGCCCAGCGGTACATGAATGCCTACGGTGTGACCAACGCCGACTTCGGGAAGATCTCCGTGATCGACCGCAAGCACGCGGCCAAGAATCCCGACGCCTGGTTCTACGAGAAGCCGATTACGCTTGAGCAGCACCAGGAATCGCGGTGGATCGTCGAGCCGGTGCTCCGACTGCTCGACTGCTGCCAGGAAAGTGACGGCGGCGTGGCGATGGTGGTCACCAGCGTCGAACGCGCCCGCGATCTGGCCAAGCCGCCCACCGTCATCACGGCAGCGGCACAAGGCGCCGCCTACGACGGCGAGGTGATGACCAGCTACTACCGGGATGACATCACCGGCCTGCCCGAGATGGGCGTCGTCGGTGACAAGCTGTGGCGTGACTCCGGACTCAAGCCGGCGGATATCTCGACGGCGTTCCTCTATGACCACTTCACGCCGTTCGTCTTCACCCAGCTTGAAGAACTGGGCTTCTGCGGACGCGGCGAGGCCAAGGACTTCGTGTCGGTGGACGAACTCTCTGTCGGGGGGCGCATGCCCATCAACACGAACGGCGGGTTGCTCGGCGAGGCGTACATCCACGGCATGAACGGCATCACCGAGGGGGTTCGCCAGGTCCGCGGCACGTCATACAACCAGGTCGACAGCGTCGAACACGTTCTTGTCACGTCGGGCACCGGGGTCCCGACCAGCGGGCTCATCCTCGCGCCCGACCGATGAGATCACGCCACAGACGCAGCGAGCATGAGACCCTGGCCAGCAAATGACGCAATCGACGGCGACCGACACCCGGGATGCGATCATCTCGGCCGCATTTGCGTGCTTTCGCAACCATGGCTTGCGCAAGACCACGATCGTCGACATTGCCCGCGCCGCGGATTTGTCCAGAAGCACCTTCTACGAGTACTTCCGGGACAGAGAGACCATCGTCGAGGCCTGCGCGGAAGCCGCATCGCAACGTTTCTACCGCAATATGGCCAAGGCCATCGATCGCGATGGCGGCAGCACTCTAGAGGACAAGCTGGTGAGGGCCGCCGTATTTGTGACCCAGGCCCGCCAGGTCGTCGAGCCCGAGGCCTACTTCGATCAGCAAGAAGTGAACCTCATGTTGACCAAGAATGCGGCAACTCTGCTTGAGGAGTGCAGCGAGTTTCTCGCGCCCTATATCTCTGCCGCAAGAGTGACCGGTGAGGTGCGAAGCGAACTCGACATCGCCTCAGCCACGGAGTGGTTCGCGCGAATGTTGTTCTCGCTATTCACCACTCCCTCACCTGGCGTCGACATGCGAGACGACGACGCCGTGGCGGATTTTGTGCGGCCCTACGTCGTCCGAGGCTTCGTCGACGGCCGCACCACCAAGATGCGCCGTGAGACCGCAGGATGATCTTGCGCCCGCATTCAGTCGCTGGCGGGAAGGGGCTTGGCCTCCTTCAGGATCAGCGGTGTTGAACCAACGGTCAGCGTGCCAGTTCCGGGTTTGGTCACCAAGACCTCGGCACCAGACGCGTCGACGTAGCGCTTGCCCATCACCGTGCCGTGGGCGAATTGGGGATTCAGTGTTGCCGCAGAGTCGATCTGCGCATCCAGCGGCACCATCGGCGCTCCACCGCAGCGCAGGTCCTCCAGGGTGTCCACAGCCTTCACCACGATCACTTGGGTATCGCACACCTGGCTGTGAAGTCGTGTGCCCGATTTGATCATTGTGACTCCTCTACTGATCGGCGAACGCCAGTTGCAACTGTTCGACTATCGCGTGTCGTAACACATTGCCGGTCGGAGTTGCCAGGGTGCTTAGCTCTGCCGTCTTCAGCCGAAAGTCATCAGACACGACCGCGGCCCGATCAGGATGCGCCGAGGCCGCCATCTCCAATGGCAGCGCGATGCTCACCGCCTCGCCCTTCCGCTCGCGAATGCCTTCAACGCGCTCCCTTCCTGCGGTTATAGACATTCTCACTTTTGGAAGTAATCATTATCCCCATGGTCTCACACAACTGTCACTTCCCAGAAGCCGGCTGCGCGCGATGCACACGTTGAAGTCGGAACACGAATGACCGTGGCGTCTGAGAAATACGACGACGGGTTCGGACGAGACCGGACGTCGCGGCCTAACCGAGGTCGGGCCACCAGACACAGGCTGACGGTGTTGGCCGCCGATGCCGTCGACGCGGTGACCGGTGCCGGTGGACTCATCTTCGATCGGGTCAGTTCAGGCTGGGAGGTCGAGGTCTATCTCGCAACGCCAAGCGACGAACGTCCGCTGCAGATCCTGGGCGTGGGTTCGGACATACTGCCCTGCGCGTATGGGACTCCGACCGAGTGGCCAGATGCACTGATAATCGCAGGGGAGCTGTACAAGGGGAACACCAACGTGCGCCGTTTCTTTGCGGCGGCATCGTGCAGTCACCTCACCGAGGTTGCGATCTGGGGAGGCGAATGGCCGGCCGAGTTGGCGCCCGGTGTCGGCCGAGTCGAACACCGACTCAGCACCGCAGCGCGGGCGTTCAAAATGCACGCGATGGACGCAGCAGGTGTTGCGCCCCAGGTGAAGCCTACAGAATCCTTCCATAGCGGAGTACGGCGATTCAGCATCGCTGCGCCGTTACTGCCGCCGGTTCCCGTGCGGTGCCCCTAATTCACCTTGCGCACGGGCACGTTGGACCACCCGCAGACGTTCGCCATCGCCACTCGCCGTAGTCCGCTGCGATCGATCTCGTATTCCGGGATCAGGTCGAGCAAGGCCTGAAGCGCGATGCGGCCCTCCATTCGCGCCAAGGCGGCACCCAGACAGCTGTGAATGCCGTACCCCAGCGCGAGGTTGAAGCCCATCTTGCGCTCGCGATCGATGTCCAGGCGGTCTGGGTCGGGAAACATCCGCTCGTCGCGTGTCGCCGAGCCCGTCACCAACAGGACCGCGCTGCCTGCGGGAATGGTGGTGCTGTGCAACGTCACATCGCGCATGGCGGTGCGCACCTGATATTGGGACGGCGCCTCGAACCGCAGCAATTCCTCGACCGCGGCGGGAATTTTGCTGCGGTCGTCGCGCAGCTTCTGCCACTGGTCGGGAAAGTCCGCCAAGGCGACGATCGCGTTGCCAACCAACTTAGTGACGGTTTCCGCGCCCGCTCCGCCGAGCAACGTCGCAAATCCCGCAATGTCGACGTCGGTCAGCTTCTCCACCTGTCCGTCGCGTTCGATCTCGGTCTCGATGAGCCGGCTGATCATGTCGTCCTGTGGTGTAGCGCGCCTCTGCTGAATGAGGTTGTAGTAGTAAATGCCGGTGTTCATCGAGGCCTTGAAGCCCTCTGCCGTGGTGGCGATCTCGCCGGGGTGGCGCTCCAGCAGCAGATCCACCCAAAGCCGGATCTGGTCGCGATCCTCCTCGGGAACCCCAAGCATGGCGGTGATCACCTCGTTCGGGAACAACGCCGAGAAGTCGGCCACCACGTCGAACGACGACGGGTCGAGCGCTTCAATGCGCTCGTACACCTTCTCGCGCACCATGTCCTCCAACGACGCGATGGCGCGCGGGGTGAACACGTTGCTCACCAGCTTGCGCATCTTCTGATGCTCGGGTGGGTCCATGGAGATGATCACCCTGGTCACCGGGATGGCGTCGTCGTGCGCCTTCACCATGTCGAGAGTGGCACCCTTGGCCGAGGAGTACGTTTCGTGGTCCTTGGTTGCGGGCGCCACGTCGTCGTATCGGGTCAACGCCCAGAAGTCCCACTTGGCGTTGTAGTACACGGGCGCCTCGTCGCGCAGCCTGCGGTAGGTGCCGTATGCACCATTGAAGAACTCCTCGGAGAACGGATCGAACTCGACCGAATCTCCGGAGACGGCGGACGGGGTAGTGCTACTCACAGGATCGCTCCGGACTCCTTGTACCTCATGATGGTGTCCCACTCCATGCCCGCCTCCATCAACACTTCCTCGGTGTGCTGGCCGTGTTCGGGCGCGCCGGCCGGTACCACGTGCCGTTCGTCGAACTGAACTGGGTTCGTCGGCATCGCGTACGGGACACCGTTCATCGTCGTTGTATGGGCGAGGTAGCCGTTCGCCGTCACCGCTGGGTCCTCGCAGAGCTCACCCGGTGTCTGCACCACCCCCCAGGCCCCAGAAACGCCGGCCAGTGTCTCGCGCCATTCGGCGAGGGTGCGTTGGGCGAAGGCATCGTCGATCAACGCGATCAACTCGGCGCGGTTCTCGTATCGCGATACCGGCTCGGCGAATCGTGGATCGTCGATCAACTCCGCCAGTCCGATCGCGCGCATGGCCTCTGCATAGAACTTGTCGAGTTGCAGCATCATCAGCTGAACGTAGCGGTCGTCCTTGGTGCGGTAGGTCCCCACTAGCGGATTGGGAGCATCGGCGTGGCCGTACTTCGGAATGGCACTGCCACCATGGATTTGGCTCACGGCGACGTCGGGGCTGAGGTTCCACGCGGCCAGGCCGAGGAGCGACACGTCGACCACCGACCCCTCACCGGTGGTCGCCTTCTTGTACAGCGCCGCGGCGATTCCGCCCGCGATGGTCATCCCACCGAGCAGATCCCCGAAGGCCGGACGAGAACGCACCAACTCGGCTGCTTCCTCAGTGAGCACTGTGGCGATACCGCCACGCGCCCAGTAGGACACCCCGTCGTACCCGGGCTTGTCGGAATCGGGGCCCTTCGGGCCATGACCTGACCCGCGCACGTACACGATGCTCGGGTTGACTGCCCGGATGTCGGCGACGTCGATGCCCATTTTCTTGCGACGATTCGGCAGATAGCTGGTCAGGAACACATCGCACGTCTTGGCGAGCTCACGGACGACCTCCTGGCCGCCAGCGGTCATCAGGTCGATGCCGACGGACTTCTTGCCACGATTCGGAATCTCGATCATGTAGTTGACCGATCCGCCGCCCGCATCCACTATGCCCATCGTCACGAGTCCGCGCTGCGGGTCGCCTCCGTTCCGCGGCTCCACCTTGATGACCTCGGCGCCCCACTCTGCGAGCACAGCGCCGGCCGAGGGGACGAACGTCCAGGCGGCGACCTCCAGCACGCGTACCCCGCTGAGCACCTTGTCGTCTGAAATGACGTCCTCCATCATCTCTGCAGTTATCGGCAGCGAAACAAGCGTTCACCCAGCGATAACGCGTGTTTACACTGCGTGAGAATGGCAGTTCTGAGCCTGATTGTAAACTGCGCCAGGCGCGCCGGCAGGCGCTAGGGCTGCGCCGATAGCCGCGCGGGCAAGGACGGATCACCGTCGTCCCAGAAGGCCCGCCAGGTGGGCATCCGCTGCGGCATGGCCGCGCGTAGGGGAACGTCGGTAGGCCAGCGCATGAAGTCCGGGCCCGGGCGTTCGGTCACGTCGACCGAGTACCACGGGTGCTCGCGCCGATGCACGAAACGCCATTGCCCGTCGCGGCGTTCATAGGTGTCTTCGTATCGCATCGTGATCACGAACCACCCGTTGCCGTCCTCATGTTCGGCACGACAGTAGATCGAGCCGGTCGCATGATCGGAGTCGACGAAGTCGAACTGGTGACCGCAGACGAGGTGAATGCTCCGATAGAACCGTCGCAGCACGCCGTCGAACCAACGCTTCAAGGCCTCCCGCCCACGCCCTTCCGCACCTGCGTCGACGTCGTCGACGAACAGGGCCACTAATGCGTCGAGGTCACGCGCATCGAGCGCCATCGCGTACCGGCTGGGCAACTGGTCGATCGCCTGGCTCGACTCGATCCGATTGAGTCGAGCCGCCACCGTCGAATCGTCGAATCCCGCCATGTCGGCATCGTACGGCCAGCCGCCCGCTCGCGAGAACCGATGTTCTCGAATTTCGGAAAAGCAACTATCCTGCGCTTATGCCGTTTCCGACGATCACCCCGACGATCCCAGCGCTGGTGCGGTCGAGTGCAGCGCGATTCGGCAACAAGCCTTTTGTCGTCGCCGACGGACACGAGCTGACCTACGTCGACCTCGAACGCAGGTCGGCGCGGCTGGCGATGGCCCTGCTGGCCGATGGCGTCGGCAAGAGCGATCACGTCGGAATCCTCATGCCGAACGGCATCGAGTGGGCCGTCGCATGGTTCGCCACTACACGCATCGGCGCTGTCGCCGTGCCGCTCAATACCTTCTACAAGGCGTCGGAGCTGGCATGGACGGCCCGGCACGCCGATCTGCGCGCGATCCTGGCGTGGTCGACGTTTCGGAACCACGACTTCCCGCAGCGACTCGAAGAGGCGCTACCCGGACTCGCAGACCAACGCAGCCCTGGCCGCATCGCAGTACGGGGGGCGCCCTACTTGCGCACCATCGCCGTGTGGGGCGGATGCGATCGGGCGTGGGCGACGGAGCTGGACGATGACGCGACACCTGCGGCGCCGAACATCGACGAGGACTTCCTGGTCGACGTCGAGTCATGCGTGACACCCGCTGACGACATCACCATCATCTATACCTCGGGCAGCACGGGTCCTCCGAAGGCGCCGGTGCATACTCAGGGCGCCCTCGTTCGCCACACCTACAACCTCACGTTCCACTATGGCGTGACCAACGACTCGGTGATGTTCACGGCGATGCCGTTCTTCTGGGTCGGGGGTCTCATCACCGGCCTGCACGCCGTCATTCATCACGGCGCGACGCTGATCACGCAGCCGGGCTTCGACGCCGCCGAAGCCTTAGAGCTCATCGAAGCGCACCGCGCAACCATCACCCTCGGATGGCCGCAGCAGGGCAAGACACTCGCCGAGCATCCCGACTTCACCAACCGCGACCTCAGCTCGGTGCGACGCACCAGCATGCCTGCGATGGTTCCGGACGACCGTCGACCAAAGGGCCCCAATGCGCTGGGCATGACCGAACTCTGCGGAAACCACGTGGGAGTCGATCCGTATGTGCCGCAGCCGCCCGAACGATCCGAAACCGGAGGGTTGTCGATCGACGGGCTCGACCACCTGCTCGTCGACCCCGAATCGGGACAACCGGCTCCGGTCGGGCAAGCCGGTGAGATCTGGGTCCGGGGCTATTCGTTGATGCAACGTCTGTACAAGCGCGAACGCGAGGACGTGTTCACTCCGGACGGCTACTACCGGACCGGCGACTGCGGGATCCAGGCCGAGGACGGTTGGATCACGTTCACCGGCCGGTTGGGCGACCTGATCAAGACCGGTGGCGGCACCAACGTCACCCCGACCGAAGTCGAACTCGCACTGACGAGTTGCGACGGGGTCCTCGAGGCGTACGTCGTCGGGGCCGAGGACGGCGACCAGGGCACCGTGGTCGCCGCCGCAGTAGTGCCACGAGGTGCGTCAGTGCTCGACGGCGAGGCCCTGAAAACGCAGTTGCGCGATCAAATCTCTGCGTACAAGGTGCCGAAGTTCATCTGGGTCACCGACAAGGGGCAGCTGCCCTTCACCGCGACGGGCAAGATCAAGAAGTCCGACTTGGCCAATCAGCTGAGCGGTCTGCTGGCCCACCGGTAACTGAGCCGCGTCACGGGAGGTTGGTCTTGAACAAGGTCAACGGAATCCCGAACAACGGCTCCAATTTCACTTCGGTGACCGCGAACGCATCCCCCTCGACATGCTGTCGGAAATCGGACTTGGCGCCATAGCGCAACGCGATATGCTCCGCCGCATCGCAATCGGCCGTTCGCACGACTACGGAGAACAGGCCGTCGCCGTTCCGGGCCAGGAAGTCGGCCGCGGTTCCCGCGTCGGTCGGTGCATCGGCCGTCGGCGATATGAGTTCGAAGCCGTGGTCCCAATCGAGCCTGATCTGAAGGCCCAGCTCCTCAAGTTCGAACGCCTGGAATTGAAAGCCCAGCGCGGTCAGGTAGTCGGCGGCAGCATCGAGTCGCTCGCTATCGATCGCGAAGACAACGTGATGGAGGAGCGGCAGTGACTGCGTCATGCAGTCGACCTTAATGCCGATCTGAAAGTCAGAGTTTCCATTTACCGGAAGTCTTCATTCTCACTGCGGTAGATTCGTGGCGGCGGCTGAGGCTGCGTCGAGGTTGGGACGCCCCCTGCCGCACAGCGACCCATCCCTTCAGAGAGGCGCTCACCGTGGCACTCGAGCAGTTCAAGCTGGACGGACAAGTGGCGATCGTGACGGGCGCAGGTCGCGGCGTTGGCGAAGGCATCGCGAAGGTGCTTGCGGAGGCCGGAGCGACGGTCGTGGGCACCGCCCGCACGTCCTCCGAAGTGCACCAAACGGTCAAGGAGATCCAAGACGCCGGCGGCAAGGGCCTGGCACTCACGGCGGATGCGCTCGAACGCGCCGACAGCGAACGAGTGGTGCAGACCGCGATCGACGAGTTCGGCCGCATCGACATCCTGGTGAACAACGTGGGCTTCGCCACCTACGCCCCGTTCCTGAAGCTCACCGATGACAACCTGCGCCGCACGTTCGACTACTGCGTCACATCCGCTTTCATCATGAGTCAGCTCGCCGTACCGCACATGTTGGAGGCAGGTCGGGGCTCCATCGTCAACATCTCGTCCGGTGCAGGACGATTCGGCATCCGCGGGCTGTTGTCCTACTGCGTGGCCAAGGGCGGGCTCGAAGCACTCACCCGGGCAATGGCGCAAGAGCTCGCGCCAAAGATCCGAGTGAACGCCATCGCACTGGGCTCGTTCATGACGACCGGGTTGCAGTCGAGTCTGGACATGCTGCCGGGCTCCGAGGAGCAGATGAAGGCGATGACGCCGCTGCACCGCATCGGCGACGTGGCGGATGTCGGACGCTTCACGTTGTACCTGTCCACCCGCGACTGCTACGCCACCAATTCGGTCTTCGTCGTCGACGGCGGCCTGCAGGGGCCGAACTCACCCATTCCGATTCCCGACCTGTAGCGAAGACACCGAATGGAGCAGCAATGATCATGGACGACAAGGTCTTACGGGTTGCCATCATCTCCACTGGGGGCGTCGGCAGTCTCGCACTGCGCGCTATCAACCGACGTTCGAACTACGACCTGGTCGGTGTGTGGGTACACAGCCCCGAGAAGACCGGTCGCGATGCCGGCGAGCTCGTCGGATTGGGTCGGATCGGCGTGACGACCACGGCAGACCTCGACAGCATCATCGCACTGAAGCCCGACTGCGTAATGTATACCGCCACCAGCGACGAGATGGATACGGCCGCGGTCCGCGACTACGTCCGCTTCCTGGAAGCGGGCATCAACGTTGTCACTACGAACACTCCCGGAATGATATTCCCGGACAGATGGATTCCACAGCTGGCAGACCAGGTGCGAGCCGCGGCACTCGCGGGTGGTGTCACCATCTACACCTCGGGTATCGAGCCGGGGTTCGCGGGCGATCAGTTCGCTGTGTTGTTGTCGACGCTGTCCAACACGATCCGGTCGATCCGGGCGCAGGAGATCTTCGACTACTCCGCGTACCCGAATAAGTACCTGATGTTCGACGCCATGGGGTTCGGTCACCCGCTCGACTTCACACCGTTGCTCGAACTCGAGGGCGCGCAGCAGTTCGCGTGGGGCCCGCCGATCGGGCTGGTGGCCCGTGCCCTCGGCGTCACGCTCGACGAAGTCACCGAACGCTACGAACGGGTGATCACACCGCGCGATCTCGAGGTGGCGTGCGGAACCATTCCGGCGGGAACGTGCGGAGCAGTGCGCGCCGAAACAAACGGCGTAGTCGACGGCCACCCCGTGATCACGATCGAGCACATCAACCGGATGGCACCCGATCTGGCGCCGGAGTGGGCGACCGCTCCTCACGGTACCTACCGCATCGTCATCGAGGGTGAGCCGCACATCGAGTGCGACCTGCGACTCGGCACCGAAGCCACCGCTGCGTCGGCCAATGACAACGCCATGGAGGCCACCGCCATGCGCGTCGTCAATGCCATCCCGTACGTGGTCGACGCCTCCGCGGGCATCGCCACATCTCTGGACCTGCCGATAACCGCGCCGCGGAATGCGCTGGCATACGGTGCTACGGCCTAGGTAAGTCCAAGGTTAAGGGCAGCGCGCGGTTATACGGTGAACATGGGACCGCGTGGCGCTCCCCTGACCTCGTTGCCGCCATCGATCGCAAAGCTTTGCCCGGTAACCCAACTCGATTCCGGTCCTGCTAGGTAGCGCACGCCTGGAGCAATGTCGTCCGACACGCCAAGCCGGCCCAGGGGCACGCGTTCGAGAAAGCTGCTGGTCAGATCCTCCAGATGGATGTATCCCTGGGTCGTAGCCGCTGCAGTCAACCCCGGCCGCACCGCGTTGACGCGGATGCCTCGTGGGCCGAGCTCGGAGGCAGCGACCCGGATGAGCATCTCGAGTGCGGCCTTGCCGGCCGAATAGTGACCCAAGCCCTCCATCGGGATCTTCGACGACGTCGAGGAGATGAAAACGATCGAGCCCCCGCCCTTCATCAGCGGCACGGAATAACGCATAGCGAGGAAGTTCGATCGTAGATTTCCCATAACCCAGGTGGTGAACGTCGTAAGGTCTTGCTCGACAAGGGGCCCCTTGCCTCCGGTGGACACCGTGCTGACGACGATATTCAGCCGCTGCTTGACGTCATGAGCCGCCTGCGCGGCTGCTACCACAGTCGACTCGTCCTCCGGATCGCCTTTCTGCAATGTGATTTCCGCCTTCGGAGCAACGTCGAGGATGCCGTCACGCGTAGCCTCGAGGCGCTTCATCGACCTGCCCAGGAGATGTAACGTGGCACCGTCAGCGGCCAAGAGCCTGGCGGTCGCTTGGGCGATCCCAGCCGATGCTCCCAGGATGAAAGCAGTTTGACCGTCGAGCGCACCCATCTGGTTCTCCCTCTCCTGCGTGCTTTCAAGCAGTGAAGCCCTCCTCTTGGAGGGCTCACCGTCGCGTGTTCATGTCCCTCGGCATTGCAAGCCAATTGGATTACGCAGGGCCACGCTACCATCGCGGGAAATACCTGTTATCGCTCTTCATAAACGCGTGTTCTCAGTAGGCTCCTGCTGGTGTAACGTACGCGTGTGTCAGTTATGAACGGCAAGGTAGCGCTCGTCACCGGAGCTGCACGCGGGCAGGGTCGTGCGCACGCGGCGAGACTCAGCGCCGATGGCGCCGATGTCATCCTCGTGGACATCGCCGGGCCCCTGCCGCCAAGCGTGCCTTACGATTCAGCCACGCCTGAAGAACTCACGGAGACGGCGGCTTTGGTGACGGCCAACGGCCGACGGGCTGTGTCCGCGATCGTCGATACCCGCGACTTCGACAGGCTGTGTACTGCTGTCGAAAACGGAGTGACCGAGCTGGGTCGACTCGACGTAATCGTCGCCAACGCGGGCATCTGCTGTCCTTCGCCGTGGGATCAGATCTCTGCCCAGGACTTTCGGGACACCATCGATATCAACCTGGTCGGCACGTGGAACACCGTGATGGCCGCAGCCAAGCACGTCATCGCTGGAGGACGCGGCGGATCCATCATTCTGATCGGGTCGGCCGCGGGGGTGAAGATGGAGCCGTTCATGGTGCATTACACCGCGAGCAAACACGCAGTCACCGGACTGGCCCGCGCGTTCGCCGCCGAACTCGGCAGGTACAACATCCGCGTGAACAGCCTTCACCCGGGATCGGTCGTCACGCCAATGGGCACAGGCCGGATGCTGGAGGCGATGCAGGCAGCAGCAGACTCCTACCCCCGTCTCAATGGCTTCAACATGCAGTTCCTCCCGAACGCCGTGACGATGCCCGAGGACGTCGCCGACGCCGTCGCGTGGCTGGCCTCGGATCAGTCGAAATTCGTCACTGCAGCAGCGATCTCCGTCGACGTCGGGGTTTCGCAGAGCTAGTCGGCGTTGACACTCGCCGCCCTAACCAGGACATCGCACAATTCAGCCGGACGCGCAAAAAACGGAGAATGGCCACCGTCCAACTCGACCAACTCCGCTCCCACCCGGTCGGCGTTGCGTCGCGCCCAGGACTCACCCACCGCACGGTCGTGGCGGAGGAGGATATAGGTAGTGGGCACATCCGGCCAGCGGTCGATTGGGCACTGTTCGGTGAAGACCGTGAATGCCTGACCGCGCAGATCCCGAAAGGCATTCCGCGCCAGTAGCTCAGGACAATCATGATAGAAGCCGTACCGCACCGACTCCCACGTCAGCCCGAGCGGACCGCTGCCCGCAGCCTGCGGCGCCGGGAACGAGATAGCATCCGGGTTGACCGCGAGGTGCGCTGCGAACGACTGCCCTGGCACGGGCAGTAGACCGCCGACGAACACCATCCTGCGCACCGGACGATTGGTCGCGATGACGGGTACGCACAGACCCGAGATGGAGTGCCCGACCACGATGACGTCATCGCCTTCGGCTTCGGCCGCGCGGTCGATGGCGTCGACGACCACCCGCGCCCATTGGCTCGCTCCCGCGGCAGCGTCGTCCACCGGAAGATCCGGTGCAACCGTACGGTACCCACGTGCGTCCAGTTCATGAACTACAAGGTCCCACGACGAACCGCGGTGCAGGCCGCCGTGCAACAGCGCGAACAACGTCACCGGTGCGTGCTACTCCGGGACAGTCGGCTGACGATCGACGGCCCCGCCAACGGCTTTGCGATCACGCCCGCCGGTGCATCGACGACGTCCGGGATTGCATTGACTGCGGCCATCGCCGTTACCGTGATACCGGGGTTGACGCGATCGGCAGCCGACCGCTCAAAGTGCAGTTCCAGACTCATGCTCGGACGTCCCTCCACGCGAAACACCATGCCGCCCTCGCCCTCGCGCGCAGGTTTCGGCCAACGGTCCGGCCACGGGGTCGAGCTGACGGTCGCGAAGTATTGGACGGCGACCACGGCCCGGTCGCCGATCATCCCAGCGAGTTGCCAACGATGCGCGCAGATGGTTCCCGCTGGGATAACGCCGATCGCGGTCGGCAGATCGGCGGGCGCCAGCAGGGTCTCCCAATCCAACTCCACCCCATCCAGCCTCAGTCCCAGAATGTCGGCAAGGTACCGCACCACAGTTTCCCAGTCGTGGTTGACCTTGCCCGAGGCGATGCGCGCGGGCACGTGACCGTCGGGCTTGCCGAATCCCATCGACTCGTGCAGCACATCCCAGATCGGATAGGACTTGTCCAGGTCCACGGCGTACTCGTCCATGCGATAGGAGTCCACGGTGCCTGCACCGGTGAGTAGCGCGGTCGGAATGTTGAGGCTGATGAATCCCGGTTCGCTTCCCGTGGCGTAGAAGGTCGAGTTCCCTTTCGCCGCTGCGGCTTCGAGAGTGTCACGCCACCGCTGCGGGGCCGCAGCCGGATAGACCATGGGAATCGTCGAGATCGTGACGACATTGATGCCCGCCTCAAGATAGGCGGCGATGTCGGCGACCGCCTCGTCTTCCCGCCGAACCGCGGTCGCACAATATGACACGCAGTCGGGGGCCATCGCAATGACTGCCTCGACGTCGTCGATCGCGAGCACTCCGACCTCGTACCGCCCACACAGCCGACCCGCATCGACTCCGACCTTGTCCGGACTGATGACCTTTACTCCGATGAGGTCGAGCGCGGGATCGTCGATTACCCCGCGAAGCGCTTCCTTGCCGGTCAGGCCCGTACCAACGTGGACCACACGGCAGCGGCGGGAACCCATGATACTCATGTCAATCTCCTCACTCTGTTCACTCGACGTAGTCAGTTCCCGTACGGAGTGCGCCGAATCGAGGTTGCGCCAGTGCAATTCGAGCCATTTGATGCAAAGCGGCCGAACGCAGGACTCGACCGACGAGCTTGAACACCTTGGCGTCGACACCTATGCCGCGGTGGACCATCGGACCGCGGTCACGCTCCAAGGTCTTCGCCAGCGCCCACGCAAATCGTTCGGGCGGGTTGGCGAACCGCATCGCGAGGCGACCTCGCTTTTCGATGCGCGGGTGCTGTGCAGCGTACGGTCCGGCTTCGTCGCGGTAGATCGGAGTTCCGTCGCCGGTGATGTCGGTATCGAACGTGCCCGCCAGCAGGATTGTCACGCCCAATCCATACGGGGCCACTTCGGCCGCCAGCGCTTCCGCCCACCGTTCGGCGGCAGCCTTGGTCGCGGAGTACACCGAAGCCAACGGCATTCCCCGGATCGCGCCCGTGCTCGACACCACCACGATGCGACCCTCCCCCGCCGATCGCATGGCCGGCAGCAAGGCATTGGTCAAGGCAGCCGGCCCGAACAGGTTAGTCCCAAACAACCGCCCCCACGCAGCATTTGGCGTCTCCTCTCCAAACCCCACTGCAGCAACCCCGGCGTTGTGGACGACCCCATATGGTGGCCCGACGATATCGAGAATCTCTGACGCTGCGGACGAAACCGATTCGGGGTCAACGAGATCCAACGCCACACCGAGTAGGCGCGGATCGTCGGCCGTTGCCCCAGTCACAGCGCGAATGCCTTCGAGCCCGACGTCTGGCGAACGCATGGCACCCACCACGGTCCAGCCGCGTCGGTAGAGTTCGACTGCCGATGCGAACCCGAGTCCGCGCGAGGATCCGGTAATCACCACCGCGCGACTGTGACCTATCAACACGGGGTCGCCGCGTTCTCACGACCGAGCCATGCGCTCCGCCCGTGCATGTCGCCGCTCACTTGTAGAACGGTCCCGGCTTGCCCGCTTCCTCGAGGTGGCCGTACGGGTCGTTCACCTTGACATCCGGGTACGGAAAGTGCGCATAGGCGGGTTCAGACAAGCCCGCTACCCGCAGCCCAGCCAGCACTGCCAGCGGCACCGCGAATGACAGCACGCCGACCGCAACCGAGATGAGCAGTTGACGGTTCAACGTGACCTTCCGACACCCCGCCCGCGCCGGAAGCCAATGCGCAATCCGGTTGATCAGCACCAGCTCGCCGTGCTCGTCACGCACACACATCACGGCGACCATGGCGAAGATAAAACAGTCGTAGACCACCATGATCACCGGCAGATATGTGTGTCCAATCTGTAGTACAGGGCCGACGGCCTCCGTGTAGACGAAGATTCCGGCCTTCAACCAGGTGAACTGGAAGAACGCATTGATGGGGATCGCGACGATGAACGCGCCGATGAAGACGGCGACCAGTCGATGACGGGCCAGCCAGCCGCTGCGCCGGATCATCGGGGCGAAGAGACGGTCGTGCGCCTGCAGCATCCCAAGCCCGTTCAACAGGTAGTAGGCGGCGTATCCGCCGAGAAAGGACAGCGCGGGCTCGAGGTTGGGTGAGATGTTCACGTAGGGCCACGCCAGCGGGAAGTGCAGCATGCGCGGATCGAATACGGCGAACGTCGCCCAGTTGGCCAGCGGATCCAACGCACCGGTGATCAGGCCCGCAAACGCGATGACGACGGCCCAGTGCACCCGCCGCTGGCGAATCGAGAGCCACGACAGCGTTCCGATCATCCCGATCGCCAACGGAATCGAGGTGAATGCGATGACGAGCGGCCAATTGTCGAAGCCGAGGAAGGGCGGATACGGCGCCGGCCCGGGGTTGGGGTTGGTGGTTCTCGCATCGCCGTGCAGACCGGTCTGCATGGTGGCGATGGCGGCGACGGCGAAGACCAGGTAGGCGATGACGAACACGCCCCAGCCCAGTCGGATCGGCCACCGCGAGCTTGACGATTCGACTCGGGTCGTGGGGACCGAGTCCGCCTCGGGATACACCGATTTGGTCATGTCAGACCTTCACTGGAAGCGTCGCCCAGCCCCTCACGCTGGTCGTATGGGCGCGCCTAGCGTTGTCGTAGTCGACGTCCCAGTCCCGCCAGCGGGTGAGCACCTCTTCGAGCGCAACGCGCGCCTGCATCCGCGCGAGGGCCGCACCTAGGCAGAAGTGGATGCCGTGCCCGAAGCTGAGATGGCCGCCCTTCCGGTGGATGTCGAACGTGTCGGCGTCGGGGAACTGGCGTTCGTCGCGATTCGCGGATCCGTTGAGCAGCAACAACACCGAACCCTCGGCAACCCGTTGGCCGCAGTGCTCCACGTCCTGCGCCACGTAGCGGGCCTGTACGGGTGACGGCGCCTCGTATCTGAGCACTTCCTCGACGGCGCCGGGGATCAGCCCAAAGTCATCGGCGAGTTCGCGGCGCTGGTCGGGATGATCGGCCAACAACTGCCCGGCGAATCCGATCAGTCGTGTCGTAGTCTCGTTGCCCGCGCCGACGACAGTTCCGGTGTAGGTCAGGACTTCCTCGCGGGTGAGCCGCCTGCGGCTGCCGTCCGGTTCCTCCACCTCGGCGTTGACCAACTCGGTCATCAAATCGTCGGAGGGGTGGTCGTAGCGCCAGTCGATGAACTCCTCGAGCATCTGCCCGCTGCGCGACATCATGTCCCCGGCGACTTCGCCAGGCGCCCCGTCCCTGAGTTCGAGCAGCCGGTCAGTGCTCTGCCGGATGGCGACCTGCTTCTCCTCGGGAATCCCCAGCAGGTACCCGATGGTGCGCATCGGCATCCACGCCCCAAGGTCGGCGATGAAGTCGAAGGTGTCGGTATCCGCCAGCGGCTCCAGCGACCGCCGGCAGAACTCTCTGGCCAAGGGTTCGATGGCGGCCATGCGCCGTGGCGTGAAAACCCCGGACAACAGCCGACGGTGTAGGTCGTGAATTGGCGGATCCTCGAAAAGGATGACCCCCGCAGGCACGTCGACACCGTTGAGGATGACCTCGATGATCGTGCCCCGGCCGGATCGGTAGTCCTGCCAGTTCACCAGCTCTCGGGAGACGTCCGAATGTCTGCTCAGCGCGTAGAAGCCGTACTTCGTGTTGTGATAGAGCGGCGCGAAGTCACGCAACTGCTTCCACACGGGGTAAGGGTCGTCGTCGATGTCGAAGTCGAACGGGTCGTAATACGGCTCGGCGTCGACCGTTTTCGTCACGCGGCGGCTCCTCCCGGCGTCGAACGTCACCCTCCGACCCGTCGAGAATACGTGTTATCGGAAATCGCAAAGCATGTTTCCCTAAGAAATCGGTGTTTCGGCCACCGTCTCGTACACGGGGCTCCTCCGAGCTCACCCACACACGGCCGCCCGAGTACTGTTGCCCTTGATGACCGGCATGTTCGTCCACGTACCCCGGTCGTCGCGGTACCAACCCGCCGCGGCCAGCGCTCCACCGTCGGCGTGCACCACCGTCCCTGAGACCCAAGCGGCCAGCGGGCTGGCGAGGAACAACACACAGCCCGCGATGTCCTCCGGGGTACCGAAGCGGCCCAGCGGAATCCACCGAGGAATGTGGTGCCGTTGTGATTCGTGGATCATGCGGTCGAGTGGCACCTGGGCGCTGTCGGTGGTCTCCGGCGCAACGGCGTTGACCCGGATGCTCTCCGGCCCCAACTCGAGGGCAAGGCTCATCGTGAAGCCGGTTATCGCCGCCTTGAAGGCGCCGTACACCGCAAAGCGGGGTATGCCGCGGAAGCCCTCGATCGATGAGACGGTGACGATGCTCGCGCCGCTTTCGGCGGCGCGCAGCAGCGGCAGCATGGTCCGAGTGACCACGAACACATGTTTCAGGTTGACGCGGTAGACGTCCTCGATTTCGTGATCGGTGAGCTCCTCGAAACGGGTCGGCCGCGTGATGAAGTGGCCGACGTTGTTCACCAGGGCATCGACGCGCCCGTACCGCTCGCCGACTTGCTTGGCCAGCGCCGATACGTCGGCGGCATCGGTCGCGTCACCCTCCACCACCAGCGCCTCAGTGCCCAAGTGGGAACGCAGGTCGCCGGCCCGCGCAGGATCGATCTCCAAGACCACCACGGTCGCGCCGAGCTTCGCGAATGCCAGTCAGGTCGCGCGCCCGATGCCAGCACCTCCCCCAGTAACCAGGACCACCTTGCCGCTGAAGTCGATCACCCTCGCTCCTTCCGTCGCAGGCGGCCGGAAACCGACACCGTTCGGCCGATTGAGAACGTTTATTCTCACATGAGAGAATGGCCTTAGCATAGGCAGCTCGTCAACGAGGAGCGGCCACGACGCACGCGAAGGAGATGGATCATGATGCGCGCCGCCACTCGCAGCTACATCTTCACCGTCGAGTTTCGGATCGCGCAGTTCGACCGCATCTGGCCAGTCCTGAAACGTCACCAGGAAAGCCTCGTCGATCTTGGCGCGCGCTGGTGATCATTGGCATCCGCACCGCGCAGCCGCTACTGGACCTACCGCGCTCGCAATACTTCCTCGAGTGGTTCGGTGCGGTCGGCGTCGTAGGGCGATCCGTCCATGCGCGCACACTTTTTCTGCCTCGCCAGCTATTCGCGGCCGGCCACAGTCGAGGAGCACGTCCGGGCCGGACTGATTGCCGTTGCGCTGCAGGTCGTCAACGCGATACCCGCAGTATGCGCCGCGCCCGCAGGCTTCGCGACCATGGCGGATCCGCCGCTGATCCGCAGTTACACGGGCTTCGGCGACGTCCCCGCGGCCGCCGTCGACGCCTGAACAGCGCGGGCAGGGCTGACAACTCCCGCCTGGTAACTTCTACGGGATGGGACCGTGGTGCGCTCGGTCCAGTGCGCGACGAACGGGGTTATCGTCGACAGGTCGTAGAGTCCGGGTTCGGCGGCCACCACTGCAGGTATCGCGTTGATCGCATGCATGGCAGTGGCTAAACACCCTTGCTCGGCGTGATCTTCGTCGTGCGAACCGATCACGAGATGGAACCTCATGTTGGGCTCCCCTTCGAAGGTCACCTCGTATCCGATCTCCGACGGCCAGTCGGGCGCGAGGTCGTCGGCCATCCGAGTGAGATGCTCGACGGCCAGGGTGGTTTCGCCACAGTCGGCCACCACGCCAAAGCGCATGGCACCCACGGTCCCCGCGGGAATCTCGCCCGCGGCCACCGATAGCGCCCGCGGCGTGGTCGCGACCTCGCGATACCCCTCGACGGCGCGAATCTCGAGTCCCAGAGCCTGCGCAAGCACGGTGGCGCTGCCGATCCACGCGCTTGCCGCGTAGTCGGTGTTGGTCAACAGCGGCGAGCTGTCGTCGGGGTCATGCCCGAAGCCCATGGCGTTGAAGATCAAATCGTGGCTGGCGTAGGTCGAGTAGTTGAGGACTTCGCGGACGTTGATTCGGCCGGTGCGCGCAGTGAGACGCGACAGGATCGGCGCTAGTGACTCACCGATGAAACCTGGATACAGGCCCAGACCCAGGAAGGACGAATTGCCCGCACAGCAAGCACTTTCAATGCCGTCGGCGAGTGACGCGTCCAACGAGCGAGGATGGATGAAGCGGCTCCCGGTCGCCACCACGTTCTTTCCGGATGCGAGCAGGTCGCAGACGTCGGCGAAGCAGCCCGGCGTGTCCGTCTCGACCTTGCCCATGTAGAGCACCACGTCGGCATTGGCATTGATCAACCTGTTGCGGTCGTCGGTGGCCCTTACGCCGGTGTCTGGTAGCCCCCAGAGCGAGCCGGCGTCGGCGGCCACCTTGGCCGGGCCGTAGACGCGAACACCGACGAGTTCGAGGTCGGGGCGGCCGAGCACGTGCCGGAGGGCCATGGTCCCGGTCACCCCGGTGGCCCACTGGATTACCCGAATCATCGTCGTCTCTCAGTCCCACACCACGTCGAGCCGCGGCGGTGAGCGGAACATCGTGCCGGTCACGTATGGAGCGGGTGTGTCGGGATCTAGGCGTAGGCCGGGCAGTTCATCGAACAGGGCGTTGAAGATCTTGGTGCTCTCCAGCCTTGCCAGGTGCATGCCCAGGCACACGTGCGCACCGTGGGCGAACCCGATGTGGGGTTTACGGTCCCGGAAGACGTTGAAGGTCTCGGGATCGTCCCACCGACTCTCGTCGTGATTGGCGCTACCCAAGCTGAGCATCATGGTGGCGCCTTTGGGAATCGCGACGCCGCCGAGTTCGGTGTCCGTGGTGACCTCGCGCATGAAGTTCAGGAGGGGTGTCTCCCAACGAATTCCCTCTTCAATCGCCTGTGGCAACAGGCTGCGGTCGTTGCGCACGGCGTCGAGTTGGTCCGGATGGGCCAGCAGGCCCAGGGCCAGGCTGGCGGTCGACCGCGAGGTGGTTTCCGCACCCGCGGGCAGTAGGTTCCTCATGAAGCCGTAGATCTGCTCGTCGGACATCTTGACACCGTTGACCTCTGCTTCCGCGAGAATCGACACCATGTCGTCCTTGGGCGACGTGCGTTTCTCAGCGAGGATTCCGACGAAGTACTCCTTCATCTCGGCGGATGCTCGCATCGCACACTCCATGTCGGCCTTGAAGCCCAGCAGGTCGATGGCCAATCGGTGAAAATGGCCGACGTCGGCGTCGGGAAGGCCTAGCAGCGCGGCGATCACCCGCACTGGGATGGGCATGAACACCGCGTCGACCAGGTCGGCCCGCTTGGCGCCCTTGAACTTCTCGATGGTGCCGTCAACCAACGGACCGACGAGCTCGGCTTCCCACCGTTTCATCGACGAACGCGCGAACGCGAATTCGTGGAGCTTGCGGTAGATGGCGTGTTCGGGTTCCTGCATCTCGAGGATGGTCGGTCCCTGCAGGGGCCGCACGACGTCCTCGTAGCACCGCGTGCTGAATGTGACGTTGTCAGTGAACACGGCCTTGACGGTGTCGAACGTGTACGCGGTGAACGTCGGCGGCCCGCCGCCGGAGTTCCCCACCATCCCCATCTCGGGCCACCCGGCGTGCACGGGGCCCTCGGCCCGCAGCTCACGCAGCAACGGGTACGGTGTCGCGTCCCCGTCCGCGCCCATGCCCGCGTTGAACTTGTCCTGCGCGTCCCGGATGCTCTGGTCGAGGTCCTCGACGGCTGTCGGCTCCTGCACGTGATCGCTCCTCCCGATGCTTCGGCACGCCCAACATACACCTTGGTGGTTGGAAACCCTGCATGGTGTATGTTGACCAATTTGGGAATCGTTTCACGACGAAAGTGCAACTAGGAGGGTTTGATTGGCAATTCGGGTAGTCCAGTGGGCCACGGGTGCGGTCGGTCGGGCCGCGCTGCAAGAACTCATCGAGAATCCCGAATTTCAGCTTGCGGGAGTGCTGGTTTACGACCAGCATAAGGCGGGCTTGGACGCCGGGGAGCTCTGCGACGTGCCAGCTACGACAGGCGTACTTGCCACGTCCGACAAGGACGAGATCATCGGGCTCGGCGCCGACGTCGTCGTACACGCGGCCAGCAAGGCCCACGCGATCGAAACCAACGCCGAGGACATCTGCCGACTACTCGCGGCGGGCACCAACGTCATCAGCACGACGTCGTACAACCACCTGCCCACCTACGGTGCAGAAACCGAGGCGGCCTTCGCCGAGGCGTGCCGCATGGGTCAGTCCCGCTTCCACGCCGCCGGGGAGAATCCCGGCTTCATGTTCGAGCGGCTCGTCGCGACAGTGACCGGTCTGAGCAAGACTATCGACCGCATCGATCTCTACGAGGCCACCGACGTGTCGGCCGTCGAAAGTCGGCCGATGCTCATCGACCTCATGGGCATGGGCCGCCCACCCGAGGACGTCAGCATCGACTCCCCGATCATCAAGAAGCTCGACATGGCCTATCGCCAGGCACTGAATGCCACGGCTGAGGTTCTTGGCATCACTCTGTCGCACATCGACGTGTCTGTGGACGCCACCACTTTGCCTCGCGACATCGAAGTGTCGGCTGGCACCATCGAAGCGGGAACAGTTGTCGGGCAGCGATTCTCGTGGACCGGACACTGGTCCGGCCGTCCGCTGCTGGCAATCCACGAGGAGTGGGTGCTCACTCGCGACCTTCCGCAGTGGGGGATGGCACCGTCGGCTCCCGGCGAGAAGGCGCCGTTGATCCGCGCGGTCATCAAGGGAGTGCCGAGCTTCGAACTGCAGCTCGATGTGGGCTGGGACGGCGAGCCAGCGACGGGTCAGCACGCGATGCCGGGCCACCTGATGATCGCCATGGGCGCGGTCCGCGCCATTCCGTATGTCTTGGCCCAGCCACCGGGGATCGTGACTGCGCCGGTTTTCGGAGCGATCCAGCTATCCGGAGGCGGCGGCAACCGCGCGTGAGATGTGCTCGCTGGGCGCCGCGTGGAAGACGTGCGCGGTCCCGTCGGGGAGCACCCGACGGGCCACGAGGTAGTCCGTGCCCATCCAGCCCTGCCGGATGAAGCGGCCGAACCGCAGGAAGGTGCCCGGGGCTCCACTGGCCGACGGGATGAGCTTCACCTGCTCTATACCGTGTTTGACGCCTTCGCCGGTCAACGGGCGCGCAGCCGCAAGACCACGCGTGATCACAGTGGCCGCGTCATGGCACAGGCCCGGCATCGAGTTTCCGGGCCTGCGGCCATAGCGGATCTTGAAGCGGTCCAGGAAGGCCTGCCCAACCTCGTTGCGCTCGTCATAACTATCCAGCCCGATCCAACCGGACAGGTGCCGCATCCACTCGGCGCTGATGTGGGCCATCTCGAAGGCGGTGGTGGTGTAACGCGGTGGATCCCAGCCGGCGGCCAGCAGCGCATCGGTGAAGCCCCACAGGCCGTGCCCGAAACCGACGTGCACCAGCGCGTCGGGCTCCGATGCCCGCAGCGCGGTCACTGCCTCGGACTTGTCGGCTTCCACCTGGGGAATCGCGACGGTGGTGACGACCTTCAAACCCGCAGCAGCATAAGCCCTTTCGGCAAAGGCCAAATACTCCTTACCGATCAAGGATGACTCGTAGGCGATGGCGATGCGGGACCGACCGTCACCGATCATCACAGCAGCAAGCATCACGGGCTCCTCGGGCATCGAGCCGTTGTTCAACGCGAAGCACCACTCGCCGAGGGCGCCCTCCGAACCCGAGAGCGTGACGATCGGGACCTGTGCGGTTGCCTCGACATGGGCGCGCAGCGGCACCACGTTGTCCGAGACCCACGGCCCGAAGATGGCCAGAGTGCCCTCGGCCACGAGTTCGTCGAAGGCCCGTTCGACTGCCTTGTAGGTGCCGTTCGGCAATCCGACGACGTTGCGCTGGACCAGTTCGACCGGCCGGTCGAGCAGGCCCGAGGCGACGGCTTCGTCCATCACCAGCCGCAACGCGTCGACGGCGTCGTTGTCGGTGTCGCCCTTGGTCGGATAGTCGTTGAGCAGCCCCACCTTCAACGGTGCCACCGAGCCGTATGCGCGGACATCGTTGTCGGCCATACCGGCAACATACAGCATGAATGTTGGCGCGATCGTGGCATGGCGAAGCGAGTGGTACCGGCGATGAGCGTTCCGCAGCCGATCTGTCGGCGTAAGCACCTTCGCGGAAACGATCACGCGAGCCCTCTGCGTCTGCCATACGCAACATGCATGATGAAGGTTGCTACGATGCCTCCATGGCCAAGCGAGGCGGGACCGACGATGAACGTCGGGCACGTGGCGACCAGACCAGGCGCGATCTGATCCAAGCGGGTCGGGCACTGTTCGTGGAGCAAGGGTTCTTCAACACCAGCATCGGCGACCTCGTTACCAGGTCTGGGGTGGGCACACGCGGCGCCTTCTACCACCACTTCAAGGATAAAGCAGAATTGTTCCGCGCCGTGTTCGAAGAGGTGGAACAAGACCTCACCTTGCGGTCGATCGCCGCGCCGCCCGCGGGCGCCGACCCGTGGGAGCGCCTCACCCGTGGCCTGCACAGCTTCCTCGAGGCCGCACTAGAACCCGAAGTCCAACGCGTCATGCTTGTCGACGGTCCGGTCGTCCTGGGTTGGCAAACGCTGCGCTCGATTCAGGAGAGCAACAGCATCGCGCTCATCGACGAGGTCGTCCGCGAAGCGATGACCGAGGAAATCATCGACGAGCAACCCGTACAGGAACTCACCCACATGCTGGTGGCGGCCCTTGAGGAGGCCGCGCTGCTAGTGGCGCACTCCGACGTGCCCCTGGAGGCTCGTGAGCGGGCGGCGCGGGTTCTCGACCGTATGCTGATTACCTTCGCGCGTAGCAGGCGAAAAGCCGTCCGCCGGTGATCCTTTCACCAAGCGCCGAGGCCGATGCACACCGCGCGGAAATGATCATTTCCGATTATCGCATATAGTTCCTCACAGCCCTGATAACGTCACTCTCGACCTGTGCACGAGGAGATGCCATGCAGCCCCAAGACATGATCCTGGTGAGCGTCGACGACCACCTCGTCGCACCACCGAACCTGTTCGCGGGAAAGATGCTGAGCAAGTTCGCCGACGAAGCACCGAAGGTGATCCGAAAGGGGGACGGTTCGGAGATATGGACGTTCGAGCTCGCCGGGGTGACCGACGGTGTTGCCGATGACGAGATTAACAAGATCACCTACGAGAACGCGTGCCGCTGGTACAACTTCGACCCCTTCAAGCACCGCACGCGCGAGAAGTGCAGTGTGAGGGCATTGCGGGCCGAGGCCAGCGACCATGATGTGGCCATCCGTACTTTCGACCATGGACGCTTTGAGCGCACCGCAGGTGCGTCGCTCGGATCCGTCGGCGCCAAGCTCAATGTCTGAGTCGCCCGCGCTCCGCGTCGCCGTCGTCGGCGCCTCCGCAGGGCTCGGCCGTTGCATCGGAATCGGCCTCGCCGAGAAGGGCGCACACGTCGCCTTCCTCGCACGCCGGCACGACCGACTGGTCAACGCCGCCAAGGAGGCAGGCAACGGCGCTGCCGCAGTCGTCTGCGACGTGACCGACGCAGCTTCCTGCCAACGGGCGATGTCCGAGGTCGTCGACGCGTTGGGCGGCCTCGATGCCATGGTCTACACCTCTGGAATGGGCGTCCTCTCGCCCATAGCGGAAATGAGCGCCGACCAGTGGGCACAGTTGTTCGCCACCAACGTGACCGGCGCCTCCCTGGCTAC
The DNA here is from genome assembly GCA_963759655.1 of uncultured Actinomycetota bacterium. Lineage (GTDB taxonomy): Bacteria > Actinomycetota > Actinomycetes > Mycobacteriales > Mycobacteriaceae > Mycobacterium. The sequence goes on from CAVXAG010000028.1 coordinate 127,507, forward strand.
CGCCGCCGCGGCACCACACCTGGCTGCGACGGGTGGATCGGCGGCCTACCTGTCGTCGCTGAGCGCGTCCTACTCCACGCCGTGGCCGATGCTCGGCGCCTATGCGGTCAGCAAGGCCGCACTGGACAAGCTCGTCGAGGCCTGGCGCACCGAACACCCCGGCATTGGCTTCACCCGGCTGGCCGTGGGGGACAGCTTCGGCGGTGCAGGCGACTCGCAGACGGAGTTCAACAAGAACTGGGACCCCGAGGCGCTGGACACCGCCATCAGATTCTGGATGGAGCACGGCTACATGCTGGGCGGTCTGATCGATGCCAACCATCTCGTCGAGGTTGTGCACTCCGTACTCCACTGCGGCAAAAGCAGTTTCATCCCCTACCTGACCATGGCGCCCCGGCCAGCCGACGCGGTCAAGGAACTCCGACAGTGGTGAAGGAACTCATCCAGTGACCCACGAACACCGCATGCTGATCGACGGCAAGCTCGTCGAGTCCGAGACCGGACGTCAGTTCGACAACGTCAACCCCGCCACCAGGACGTGCTCGGCGGCACCGCGGACGGCACCCGCGCGGACATGGAGCGCGCCGTGGCCGCGGCCCGCCACGCGTTCGACCACACCGACTGGTCGCGCAACGGTGAGGCCAGAGCCGCCGGGCTGCGTCAGCTGCAGGCGGCTCTGGAGGCAGAGCGCGAGGACATCCGAAGTGAGCTCGTCGCCGAGGTCGGGTGCCCAGTGCTGAGCACCTACGGCCCGCAGCTCGATGTGCCGCTGAACGAGGCCCTCACCTGGCCCGCCCACATGATCAGCGAATTCGCCTGGAAGCGCTCACTTCCCGACAAGGATGCCTTCGGCATGGGCACGCCTGCCACGCGCGAGGTGTGGAAGGAGCCCGTCGGCGTCGTCGGCGTCATCGGCGTCATCGTGCCGTGGAATTTCCCGTTCGAGATCACACTCAACAAAATCGGGCCCATCCTGGCGATGGGCAACACCCGCGTGCTCAAACCGGCGCCGGACACACCGTGGAACGGGACCCGGATCGGGCGGATCATCGCCGGGGAGACGGACATTCCGCCAGGCGTCATCAATATTGTCACGTCGTCGGATCACCTTGTCGGCGAGGTGCTCTCGACCTCTCCACTGGTCGACATGGTCGCCTTCACGGGTTCCACCGTGACCGGGCGCCGCATCATGCAGGCCGCCGCCGAGACGGCGAAGCCGACATTCCTCGAACTTGGAGGCAAGTCGGTCTACCTGGTGCTCGAGGACGATGGCGACACGAAGGCGACCGTAGGCGGCAGCGCGTTCATCTCAATGCACGCCGGGCAGGGCTGCGCCATGCCGACGGGCCTGCTGGTGCCGAACTCCCGCTACGCCGAAGCCGTCGAGATCGTCAAGGTCGCCATGGAGAAGAACAAGTACGGCGATCCCACCGACCCGTCGGTGCTCCAGGGGCCACAGGTGTCCAAGGGGCAGCAGGAACGCGTGCTCGGCTACATCGAGACGGGCAGGCAGGAGGGCGCGCGCCTCGTCACCGGCGGTGGGGTCCCGAAGCACCTGCTCAAGGGGTTCTCCGTCGAGCCCACAGTGTTCGCCGACGTCGACATCCGTATGACCATCGCTCAGGAGGAGATCTTCGGCCCCGTGCTGTCGGTGATCGGTTTCGACGACGACGACGATGCGGTGCGCATCGCCAACGACTCCATCGACGGCCTGTCCGGCGTGGTGTTCGCCAACGATCTCGGACGCGCCAAGTCCGTCGCGAGCCGGATCGGAACCGGCACGCTTGGAATCAACGGCGCCCCTGGTACGGCGCCGACGCACCGTTCGGTGGCGACAAGCAGTCCGGTATCGGCCGGCGTGCGGCATCGAGGGGCTCGCGATCTTCACCGAAACCAAGACCGTCGGCTGGCCGGCTTTGTAGCCGTCCTGCGCCCACGCCAACGAAGGAGACCTGATGAAATCCAAAGCAGCAGTGTTGCGAGGCGTCGGCGTGGACTGGGAAGTCACCGAGGTAGAACTAGATCCGCCGCGAGCCGGCGAGGCGCTGGTCAAGATGGCCTACGCGGGCATCTGCCACTCTGACGAGCACTTCCACTCCGGGGACAGCGTGCCGAGCGCGGAGATGGAGGCGATCATGCGGGCCGCCGGTGTGACGGTGCCCGAGTGGTTCCCCCTGCTCGGCGGGCACGAAGGGTCGGGCATCGTTGAGGAGGTGGGACCGGAGGTCCGATCCCTCAAACCCGGTGACCACGTGGCCATCTCGTTCTTTCCCTCCTGTGGCAGCTGCCGGTGGTGCGTCACCGGACACACCTATCTGTGCGATGTCGGCGCCGACATTTACAGCAAGAACATGACCACCGATGGCACACCGCGCCGCCATCTTGGCGACGAGGACCTGATGGCCATGATGCAGGTCGGTACCTTCTCCGAGTACGTCGTCGCCTCGGAACGCTCGTTGGTCAAGATCCACGACTGGATCCCCCTGGAGGCGGCCTCGCTCGTATCCTGCGGCGTTACAACAGGATTCGGGTCCGGTTCCGTCGCGGCCGGCACACAGATCGGTGACACCGTCGTGGTGATCGGCGTCGGAGGCATCGGCATGAACGCGGTGCAGGGAGCACGGGCAGCCGGTGCCAAGCACGTCGTCGCCGTCGACCCTCTCGAGTTCAAACGGGACATCGCACCAACTTTCGGCGCCACCCACACTGCGGTCGACGCCGGAGCGGCGGTCGAACTGGTCAAGGAGCTCACGTGGGGCGTTATGGCCGACCGCGTCGTCCTGGCCCCCGGTGTGGTACCGCCCGATCTCGTCATGATGGGGATGATGCTGTTGCGCAAGGGCGGCGTCTGCGTGCTGACCGGGATGGCGAAGCTCTCCGACATGATGGTGCCTCTGATCCTGCCCGACATGGTCAGCTCGTGTAAGACGCTGAAGGGCGTGCTCTACGGGGAGATGAACCCCCGCGATGCCATGCCGATGCTGTTGTCGATGTATGAGGCTGGAGATCTCAAGCTCGACGAACTCGTTACCCAGAAGTACAAGCTCGACGACATCAACGAAGCCATGAAGGATCTGCGGGCGGGCAATAACATCCGCGGCGTCATCACCTTCGAGTGATCGATTCCGATGCCGGAGCCGATGCATCGCGTACGGTTCGGGTCAGCCGGTGGGTGGCCCCTGGTGTGGAATCACGGTGGACTCAGTTGCGGTCTGGACGCCACGGTGATGGACGAGGCCGGGCGTCGCTGCGGCGCCGAGATCATCGCGATTGACCGGCCCGGGATCGGGCGCAGTGACCTGTGGAGCATCGCCTCGATCGGCCAGTGGGGCCGCACCGTCGCACAGGTCGCTGACCTGCTGCATCTAGGTGAGTTCGCGGTCGCCGGCTGGTCGGGTGGGCCCCTACGCGCGTGCGGTGGCCACCGTCGCGGGCATGGCTCCCCTCGAGCGACTCAGGCACGTCTTCGAGTTGGGGTTTTGGCCCGACGAGCTGCTCATCCCCACCGCACGCTGTGATCTGGTCTATGTCGACTAAGGCGAAAGCCGTTGCGGATCGACGTGATCGGCGAGGTAAATCATCGCTGCTTCGGGTGTCATCCCCGAATGCTGCGGCAACGAGCTTCGGGTCGAGCATGTTGACCATGTCGGCTAGCCGTGTCGTGCGCAACTGTTGCACCGGGAACTGGCCGCGTCCAGTACGTGACTCATGTAGGCGATCGATGGCGGTCGATGGCGGTCGCCGACCGGCCTACCGTCGTAACGGGCCGCCCCGGACCGGGCTGTGCGGTTGACCAAATATATGTTCCGGTCTACGTTGTGCTCGGATTCGAATCTCCGGCGGAGAGTTGTTGCTGGCAACGACTAAAACGTGGAGGCGTGACCTGGCCGAATTTCGTAAGACGGTAACGAGGGGTGTCATTCGCGACGGCGAGAGCGGTTCAATGATCGATTTCGAGGATCAAGTGGCGGTAGTCACCGGGGCGGGTCGTGGGCTCGGTCGACTCTATGCGATGGACTTGGCGCAGCGCGGAGCTTCGGTAGTGGTCAATGATCTCGGCGGCAGCATGCGCGGCGAGGGAGCGGACACCAAAGTCGCCGACGAGGTGGTCACAGAGATCAGGTCCGCAGGCGGGACGGCGGTGGCATCTCATGACTCAGTGGATAGTCCCGAAGGTGGTGAGGCGATTGTGCAGATTGCCGTCGAGCACTTCGGACGGCTCGACGCGGTGATAAGCAACGCTGGCATCTTCAACAGCATCGCTTTCGACGAGATGACGCCGGCCCAGTGGCGGCAGATGCTCGCCGTTCACTTGGACGGTGGGTTCTATTTGAGTCAGCCAGCGTTCAGGGTAATGAAGAAGCAGGGATACGGCAGATTCGTCTTCGTCTCCTCGTCCGGCGGTATGTTCGGCCAGCATCTCGAGGCGCATTACGGTGCTGCTAAGGCGGGATTGGTTGGGCTGAGCAACGTGCTCGCGTTGGAGGGAGCTGACCACGGCATTCTTTCGAATACAGTACTGCCATTTGGGTTTTCGCGGATGGTCACCGAGACGGTGGACTCGAACACGCTCGAGAACTTGGGGCTTCTGGACTTGATCGGACCAGAAAAAGTGGTGCCCATCGTGACCTACCTGGCTAGTCGCGCGTGCGAATCAAGCCACGAGAACTACTCGGCTTGCGCCGGACGGTATGCGCGGGTCTTCGTCGGGCTAGGTGACGGCTGGTTAGCCGACACGGACGCTGTAACTACCGCAGACGACATCGCCGCTCATTTCCCCCGGGTCTCGGGCACAGAACCGTTCACGATCCCGGCCAACATTTACGAGGAGTTGTTCTCCGTGGTTGGCCGGCTCGGCGTTGACTTGTCGGGAGCCGACATCCCGGCCAGTTAGCTAATTCACCGAGAGCTCGCGCCGCCTTAGGCGACACATGTCGTGGTGCGCGCAACACGCCCTTGGTGTCGGTCGCCGACCAATAGCTAACCCGAAGCGGGGTTGCCGCACGGCATCGACGCTGCCGCGGATGTGGTGGGGTAGTTGTGCTGGCTGGCCGCCGTTGGCGGCACGGGGCAGCTCGGTTGAACGTTAGTGGCGCGCCTTACAGTTCGAGTCCGTCGACGTCGAGGCCGCGCTGTCGGCTGCGTTCGGCACCTCGGGCTGCGGCGTCGGCCATGCGCTCGTAGGCGGCTTGGAAGGCGCGGGCCTGGGCGGTGTGTTCGCGCCACACCGTGGCGCGCGCGGCGCCGCGCTCTGCGTGGAGCTCCAACAGGCGGCTGACGATGTTGGGCAATAGTTCTGCGTCGACGCGGGCGGCTTCGGCGTGCATGCTGCGGGGCCGCTCGTCGCGGGCCAGAACCGCGCGGAGGTAGTGCGCGGCGGAGTAGTTGTTGCCGCGCCGCAGCACGTGCACGTCCTGGCCGGCGGCTGCGCTGGTGTGTTCGTGGTCGCCTTCCCCGGTGAACTGGGTGTAGATGTAGGCGTGGTTAGCGTCGCGGCCGCGACTCAAACCGACGTAGGCCAGTGCACGGCCCGCGGTTTCACCGAACACAGCGTGGCTGGTGTCGGCAGTGACGCCCTGGGCGGCGTGCACGGTGATGGCGTAGCCCAGGCTGACGTGCTCACGTAGATAGTCGGCGTGGAACACGACGCGGGCGTGGTCGGTGAGCCGCTCGGCAGCGATGCGGTTGGTGTGCTCGTCGATGCCGGCGACGCGCCAGCGGTTACCGTTGCGCACCTGCTCAACATGGTCACGGCCGTGGGCGGCGCTGACAGGGATGCGGGAGTCGTTATGGCAACTCACGATAATGTCGCCGACGCGCACAGCCTGCTCGCGCGCAACCTGCGCTTTCGGCCCGTCGCTGGTGAGGGTGTCGTGCAGGCGGCGGTTGAGCGCGTCGGCCATCTCCCAGCTGTCACACACCAGCAGCGAGTCCTTGCCCGCGTTCCGGTCGGCCAAATACGCGTTCAGCGCGTCGGCGCCCATCGCGACCTGATCACCAGTGTGCAGGCGGTTGTGGGTGCGATACCAGCCCACCGCCTTGCGTAGCCGGTTGCCGTGGGCGGCGCGCAACCCCAGGGAGGCATCGCGCTCTTCCGGGTTGCGCATCCGCCACACCTGGGAAAGCCGCTGCGCCCAGGGCAACTCGTCACAGAGCTGCTCAAACACGCCCCCGCGCGCCTTGACCGGCGCCAACTGATATGGATCGCCCACCAGCACCGTCTTGGCGCGCGCAGCGGTCGTGGCCTCCAGTAGCCGGCGCAGCTCATGCGTGCCCACCATGGAGGCCTCATCAACGACCACCACGGTGCGCCCATCCAGCCCCAGTTCCCCCGCGTCCAGCAGCCCCAGCGCCTTGGCGACCGTGAACCCGCGATCCCCAGCACCGCTGTGCAGTGCTTCATCGACGGCCTTACCCGTGGGCGCCAACACAAGCAGGTGTTTGTGGGTGCGCGCGGCCGCGGCGCGCAGCGCGGAAAGCGCGTGGGTCTTGCCCGCGCCCGCGGGCGCGGCCAGCGGCTGCACCAAAAACGGGGAGACCGCGATGTTGCCCACCGCGCGCGCCTGATCTGGGGCCAGCGCCTGGACGTCTTCAAAGCGCACATCCAACCGCGACCGGGTTTCGGACTGGTCGACCAGGTCGAAGATGCGCAGCTCCTCGGCCATGATCACATCCAGGGTGTATTTCTCGTGGCCCTCGCGCTCATGCGCGCCGCGCGGCGCGCTGACGCGCACCCCCACCGCGTCCACGATCTGCTCAATCACCCCGCGCGCGTCCCCGGGCGCATCCACCGGCAGTTGCGCGCCGATCAGCTCCACCATGTCCGCGCGGGTGAACGCGGCCTTGTCGATGCGCGCGGCCATCGCCGCGATGCGCGCGCGGTCCAGGGCGCGCCGCGCAGCGCGCCCGCGCCCAGCGCGCGCCGCGTAATGCGCGCCGCGGTCCAACACCAGACCGCGCGCATCAACGCGCCACTGCTCCTTGAGCGCCTCCCACGCCAACGATTCGGGTTTGGCGGGGCGCGTGGCTTTCTGGGCGGCCGCGGTCTGCGCCGCGCTCAGTTTCCCGTCCACAACTGTGAGGTTATGGTTGGCCCATTCCCGTAGCCGGGTGGACCGCTGCGACCACGCCTTCAAGCACTCTTTGTCGACGCCGGCGATCTCGGCCATCCCCGTGTGCTCATCGACCGGGTTCCACTCGAGGCCCCGTTCGGCGTGCAGCTCGTGGCGCAGGGTCGCCTGATAGATGATCCCGGCGGCCTTGGCTTCGTGATACAGCGACTTGGAATCGATCGACACCAGCGTCCCGTCCGCGCGGGCCTGGCGGTTGGGGACAATGACATGGGTGTGCAAATGCGGGTCCCCACATCGCGATGTTTCGTGTTGGTAGGCGATGGCCACCAACCCCGGTAGCCGCCGCAGATCCTTGGCCCCGGTCAGCGGGTTGTGCACCCGGGTGTAGCCGGCATGCTCATACAGGTAGGCCATGGCAGCGGCGATGGCGCGCTGATGTGCTGCCTGCATCACCTTCTCCCCGATGTCATCGGTCAGCGCCCGCAGCAGCGACACACTTTTGGGGGCGGCGAACGTCAAATCGAAGCCATGCACACTGCTCTTCGTGAAGGCGCGGCCGGCTTCGCCGTTGGGCGCGATCCCGTCATCCAGCCACCGTCGTATGACGTCGCGAGCAGCGGTGCCTCCATCGGCGGCGCGCCCGTCCAGCCCTACCAACTCTGCGGTCTGCGCAGCGTCCCCGGCGATCAGCCACGTCGGCACCCGGGTGTCGCCTTGGGAGTAGTACTCCCCCAACCCGCCGTTGGCGCGCTGACGATCAATCCCAGCGCGCTCGGCTTCGCGGGCAGTGTCGTTGTAGTAGTTGATGCTCCACCGCGACAACCGTGAGATCGTCAACACTTACGACCACCTCACGATCCGGGGGAACGAGACCGCCTGCAGCGGGTCGTATTTCGGGACTGTACTGCGCGCCCGAAATCAGTATTGCACTACTTGTGCCAATGTGCCGACACATTTTTGGAGTGTCCTGGTGAGGCGATGTTGGCGTCGATAGTTGTTGTGGGGCTGTTGGTTTGGATGATACGTGGTGCGATGCGGGGGGAATGGTTGAGACGAATTTCGAAGGGGTTGGGAATTGGTGGATTTGGGGTGGAGCAGGTGTTTGGACGGCAGGCTGACGCGCCTTCGGCGGCAGCTCCCCCGTTTCCCCTCTGTCCATCGTCATCGGTGGCGGCCGACCGTTTCATTCGGTCGCGCTGCGTCCGGCGTGGCGCGACGTGCTTCTGGCATCACAAACCTGGCCAGGAAAATTCCGAGAAGTTTGTGGATGACAACAACCTCGGCGCGTCTCTAGGCGGACAGCGGATACTGGCCAACGAAATCCTTGGCGCCGGACTGATAATCGACGACCATCCCACCTGCAAGACTGAGCGTGCCATAATGCGCCTCGCGGGTCTCGATGACCATCGAGTCCCGACCCGCTCGCCGGGGCTTGGGCATGTGTGCGGCGCTGGTGCCCTAAGTTTTGCGCAGTGACAACTTCACGGCCAATTCAAGTGGGCGGCGCCGTCGTGTGGATCGGGGCGGCGGTCGGGTTCCTCGTTCTCGAGGCCGTCGCCGCGGCGGCGGCCGTGCCCTCTTACAGTTACGCGGAAAATTACATCAGCGCGCTGGGAGTGCCGGCGCGGTCGCCGCTGGCTGCGGCAATGAACACGGCCTTCTATGCGGAGGGGATTCTATTTCTCGTCGGGGCGGTGCTCGTGGTCCGCGGCACCGGAGCGCGTCACTCGTGGCTGTTCCTGTCCCTGGTGGCGACCAACACCGTTGGCAACATTGGCGTGGCAACCGTTCACGGTGGGTCGGGCCTGGCGGCAAACGGGTGGGCCTGCCTTCACGGGTTGGGCGCAGTGCTGGCCATCGTGGCAGGCAATGCCGCGATCGTCGCCGGATCGTCATGTCTTGCGCAATCGGTGGGCGTGTGGTGGTATCGGGCCGTCTCAATTGGGCTGGCCGTCCTCGGGTTTCTCGGCCTGGTGATGTTGGTGCGAGCCTTTTCGACTCCCGCGACGAGCGTCCCGCAGCAGGGCGTCTGGGAACGGATGAGCGCGTATTCGACCCTGATCTGGCAGATGCTGAGCGGCGTCCTTCTGATCACCGACGTGACAAGGCGCGTGTCCGCCAGGTCAGACCGCTAACACATGTGGCGGGGCATCGCGATCACACGAAGACTGCCTCGCCCGACGTCTGAGTTCTCGTCAGGCTATTTGGTGGATCGTGGCCAGCTCGGTTGCGAGCTGTTCGCGAGCAATTTCGGCGTCGTAGTGGGCCTGCATGTTGACGAAGAACATGTCGCTCAGGCCGAGAGCGCGAGACAGTCGCAGCGCGGTGTCCGCGGTGATCGCGCGCTTGCCGTGCACGATCTCGTTGATGCGCCGGGGCGGTACATCGATCGCTTTGGCGATGCGGTACTGCGAGATTCCCATCGGCTCGAGGAACTCGGTGAGAAGGATCTCCCCCGGATGAGTGGGGGCGAAGTCTGCCATTGGTTTGTCCTTTCTATCTAGCTGTCTAGTGGTAGTCGACGAGTTCCACGCTTGCGGCGCCGCTGGCACTCCAGGTGAAGCAGATGCGCCACTGGTCGTTGACGCGGATGCTGTACTGGCCGGCACGGACGCCCGCGAGTTTCTCCAGGCGGTTGCCCGGCGGCACCCGTAGGTCGTTGATGCTCTCGGCGGCGTTGATGAGAACAAGCTTGTTGTAGGCGAGTCGGCTGAGCTCCGCGCTGAGCTTCTTGACGTAGGCGCGGCGCCAGATCGCCTCGGTGTCCTTGTCCCGGAACGACCGGATCACTCACTGATCATAACGGCACACGTTATTAACGTCAAACGTTATCAGGGCTTCGCTGCTCTCAGAAAATTGTGTACGGGGCTGTCGTGGGGACGAATTACACTGACGGAAGACCGCATAACCACGAGGGGACACCATGACCCACGCAATCTTTCGAGCCTGCCATGAGCGACCACCGCGCACCTGACCCTCTGCCTGCCTCCACTGGCATGCTCCTGACCGTGCCGGAAGCAGCCAGAGCCCTGCGCATTTCTCGTTCGTCGGTCTATCGACTCTTTGAGGCTGGCGAGTTGGCATGGGTCCAGGTCGGCGCCTGCCGGCGAGTCACCGCTGCGGAGATCCATCGGTTCGTCGTGGCCCATACCCAGGCCTTGAGGTGAGTGACGGTGGCCAGCAACGGTACTAATGGGCACGAAATGCTTACGGCCGACCAGGTTCGCGACCTAACGGGCGTGCCTGTGTCGACGTTGCACGACTGGGCGGCGAAGCGCGAACGCGGAATTGCGGCGCCTGGTCCGCACCACATCAGACTCAGCGACCGGCATCGAAGATGGGCACGAAGTGACGTTGACGACTGGATTCGGTCGGCCCGTGTCTAGGGCGGCCTCCGCTCTCTTGGCTGAGTTCACGGACCTGCGAGCTCCGAGGGGAACGCAGTGGCATTGCGTGTCGCTATTGGCCGAATTCCTGTTGCCCACTTTGGCTTAGCGGTCGGCAGCCGCAGGGAGAGGACGTGAAATGGCCATAACGAGGCGCGAGACGGCGCGTGGACCGAGATTCGACGTCGAGTGGCGGCTGCCGGACCGTTCTAAGCGGCGCAAGAGCTTCACGACCGAGCGCGAAGCCCGGATCTTCGAGGCCACCATCCTCACCCGAGCGGCGGCGGGCGACGTCGTCGATCCCCGTGCCGGCCGGGTCACGTTGGCCACGGTGTACCAATCATGGATCGCTTCCCGCCCAGACCTCAGCCCGAAGGTGCGACGCGGATACGAGGACAACTGGCGCCTGAGAATTAGACCGCAGTTCGGCGCGTGGTCCATCTCGAAGATCGACCATCAGTCGATCCAGAAGTGGGTCAATGAGATGACAGAGTCGGGTCTGAGTCCTCGGACCGTGCGATCGGTTCATTCGGTACTGAAGATGTGCCTGGACTACGCCGCCGAAAATGCTCTGCTCGTGTCGCGCAACCCGGCGGCGCGCACCAAGTTCCCCCCGCTGCGACAGACTGCGCACACCTACCTCACAGCTGCCGAGGTCGCTGCGCTCACCTTGGCGTGTAATGCCCAGGGCGACGTGGTATCTCTGCTCGCCTACACCGGTCTGCGGTTCGGTGAACTCACCGGACTCAACGTTGAGGACGTCGACTTGAAAGCGCGGCGGATCAGAGTCCGCCGCTCGATGACCCAGGTCGGCGGCAAGCTCATTGAAGGCAACCCCAAGAGTGCCGCCGGGCGCCGCTCGATTCCGATACCCGAACGGCTATCGACTGTGTTGGCGGGCCGCGTTGCCGGCCGGCGACCCGCAGATCCGGCGATCACATCTCCGATGGGTTCGCGGCTGGGTCTGGAGAACTGGAAGCGCTCGGTGAGATGGCGAGAGGCGATCGCCGAGATCGGCCGCCCCACCCTGCGGGTCCATGATCTGCGGCACACGTACGCCTCGCTGGCCCGGCGGGCGGGCGCTGATCTGCGTCTGCTTCAAAAGACCATGGGCCATGCGTCGATCACCGTGACCGCGCACATCTACGCCGATCTCTACGACGACGAGCTCGATGACATCGCGTCGGCGCTGGACAAGCTGGACGACCTTCCGACCAGTAGGGCCTGAAAAGTTTGGCCCCATTTTGGCCCTATAGAGCTCGATTCTAGCGTCTCCGGCCGACGGCATCGCTCCTAATTATGGCGGCGGAACTGCGAAGATTCCCCGTGGTCCCGGCTGGGATCGAACCAGCGACCTTCCGCGTGTGAAGCGGACGCTCTCCCACTGAGCCACGGGACCGTTCGCCCGGACCAGGAGCCGGCGGGCGAACGAGGTCGAAGACTAACATGATCGGTGTTTTCGGCCAGAATACAGTGGGCGGTGGGCCGATCGGAAAGCCGCGGAGAGATTTGTGTGGCCATGCTGGGGTGGACTATCGTTTCGGTTCGCACGTGGCGACATCTCGCCCGTGGCGCGCGGATGTAGCGCAGTTGGTAGCGCATCACCTTGCCAAGGTGAGGGTCGCGGGTTCGAATCCCGTCATCCGCTCGAAAGGTGCAGTCGCATCAACCCCCGCGGTGGAGTGGCCGAGTGGTGAGGCAACGGCCTGCAAAGCCGTGCACACGGGTTCGATTCCCGTCTCCACCTCCGTTGGATAGATTTGACACCTGTGGGAAACAGTCGACAGATTAGCCTATATACGCTCATAGCAGCGTATATCTGGTGTTGATTAATGACGCTCGGCCACGGAACCGAATGGCACGTAGTTGGCGCTCCGTGTGTACCCAGCACGTACCCGAAGACTGATCAGCAAACAAGCCGTACAGCGAAGTGTGCTAGCCCCGTACGGGTGGCTGGCGGTACCGTGCGCCTCGCACGCACACCAACACCCCGGCAGGAGGCCAGCATGCAACCCCAATCAAGTCGTCGCACACGTCACCGCAGCGATCGAGTCCCAGCCCCACATTGCGCCTGACGGCTATCTCAGACGCCTCGCTTCGCGGACATTTTGGCGTGGCGGCTGGCGAGTGCCTGGTAGCGGCAGCGTGGCTGCATGACATCGGCTATGCGCCGTCTCTGCGGATGACGGGTTTTCATCCGGTCGACGGCGCAATGTTCGCGCGCCGGGCGGGGTTTGACGAGCTGGTGGTATCGCTGGTCGCCTTCCATTCGGGTGCGCCGGCTGAGGCGCAGGAGCGCGGGATCAGTGCTTTGTCGGCGTTCTCCGAGCCACCGCAACACATGCTGGATGCGTTGACGTTCTGCGATCTGACGACCGGGCCAGACGGGTCGGCAGTGGCGGCCCACGACCGGCTGGAAGAGGTGCTGCAACGCTATGGCCCCGATGATCCCGTCCATCGGGCGGTCCACTCTGCGCGCAACGAACTTCTGGCGACTGTCGAGCGGGTACACGCGTGGATCTGACAACCGATCATCCGAGGTAGGGGCTCGAGCGGGCTTCGAGATAGTGGTTGATTCGGAGCCGCATCGATGGGTGCATGTCGAGCGTGGCGATGTCGTCGGGGTGTGTCCAAGCAATGTCGGTGCTCTCGTGGTCAATGGCCAGCGTCCCACCCGCCCGCCGGGTGATAAAGCAGAGTGAGAATTGCTGGCGGACTTCACCATCGGAGAACGCCACGATGTGGGCGGGATCGGTGTAGATGCCGGTGAGTGCGGTGACCTCGACATCGAGGCCGGTTTCTTCCTTAACTTCTGTGTCTGATCGCAGTCTGCAGCCACTCGTCGAGGCATTCTTTCAAGTCCGCCTGCCGTTCACCGCAAATCCGATGGCGGTTCTCGAAAAATCGGGGGCCACCTTGTTGCGGGTGGCCCCCGACTGCTGCTACTTCTGGGCGCTAAGCGCGCTGGAGCCGCTGTACACTCTGTCGAGCCTGTTGTGCTTGCTGGTCGGCCTGGCTGGCCAGCTCATGCGCCCGGTTGGCCTGGTCTTCGGACTGTTGCGACTGCAGATTTGCCTGTTCGGCGTTTTCCTGGGCGTTCTGCGCGCGCGTGTTGGCCTGGTTGGCCTCGTTCTGCGCCTGTTGCGCCTGCTGCCCGGCCTGGTTGGCCTGGTTCTGGGCGTTCTGCGCGCGCGTGTTGGCCTGGTTGGCCTCATTCTGCGCCTGCTGACACTGCTGCGCGGCCTGGTTGGCCGCGTTCGCCGCTTGCAGCGCGGCCTGGCTGGCCTGGTTGGCCTGGTTCTGCGCCTGCCGTGCAGCGTTCTGCGCTTGCTGTGCGTGGCTCTTGGCCTGCTGTGCCTGCTGTCGCGCACCCTGCGCCTCTTGCCGAGCCATATCGACCCGGTCCAGGACCCGACCCACGTCTTGGCTGATGTGCTCCCGGGCCGACAGCTCCCTCAGCGTACGATCGTCCCACTCCCGCCTGCCTTGTCCCTCCGCCTCGCGTCGTGCCTCTTCCGTGCTCTCACTACCTGTGGTCTGGGCCATTTCCGTACTCCTTATTGCTCGTTAGGTGGATTCCCGCTCTGAGTGGAGCGGCCGCCTCCAGCCTTCGAGGAACCGGAGCGCAAGTCCACCCTCGGAGCAAACATTACTGAAATATTTCAGAAAACCTCGTAAAGTCTTTACGTACCAATGAAATTGGAATTTCAACCTTAACTGGAACCAAACCCGCTGCGCAGATGCGAGATCTGTCTACTTTGGCCCACCGCGTCCTAGGCCGTCGTGGCTGATGGGAATGTCACCGCTGGAAAGGCCTGTCAGCAGGGCCTGCACTGTGGGAAAGCGCTTTTCCATGTGAGGATGCTTTCCCGGCGATCGACTAGGCGCTATGCCTCACTCTCGTCATCAACGCCGCGGTGCCCTGGAACACCGGCTAAGTTCGCACGCGGCAACCTGGTCGGGTGTCTACTCACTCGTGCTTGATGGGCAGCGTGACGATGAACGTTGTTCCGGCTCGCGGTCCCCGACTGCACGCGCTGATGTGGCCGCTGTGAGCCTCGACGAGGGCCTTGGCGATCGCGAGTCCGATTCCCGCGCCGCCGTGTTCGCGGTCGCGGGCGGCGTCGATTCGGTAGAAACGTTCGAACACGTGGGGGAGGTGCTTGGCGGCGATCCCTTCGCCGGTGTCGGCGACCTTGATAGTGAGATCGGTTGTGTCGGCCGTCGCGATTACTTCCACACGACCGAATGGCGGGGTGTGGCGAAGAGCGTTGTCGAGGAGGTTGGCGAGCACCTGCGCAAGTCGTTGTGGGTCGGCGTTCAGCGGGGGCAGGTCGGCGGCGATGTGCGATGTCAACTCGACGTTCTTGGCCTGGTAGCGGTTTGCGGCGGCCGCCAATGCGGTTGAGATTAGGGCGGCTGGGGCGATCCATGTCGGCGTGGCGACTGTCCTACCGTCTTCAGCCATCGCGAGCGCCGCGAAGTCATCGGAGAACCGAACGAGCCGACGGGCCTGGTCACGCAACATCGTGATGGTGTCGGGGTCAAGGGTCTTGACGCCATCTTCAAGTGCCTCGAGGTATGCCTCGACAACCGACACCGGCGTGCGGATCTCGTGGGCGAGATCGCCCAACAGCTGCCGACGGGTTGTTTCCACCGATTCCAGCCGTTCGGCCATCTGGTTGAACGCGTGGGCCAGACTCTGAAAATCCTGACCCAGACCCGGGGGTGATACTCGAATATCATAGTGCCCGTTGGCGACTGCGGTCGCCGCACACGATACTTCGGCGACCGAGCGCTGCAGCCGCCGACTGAGGTACCAGGTCACCACCAGCGCAGTGAGCGCGGCCACGCCCAAAGCCACCGCAACCGAGATCGCCGTGGCTTCGCGGTATGCCTGCTCGGCGCGAACCTGCTCAGCGGAAGCGTGGGCCACCCCCGCCCGATGCAAGTATTCGCGGAACAACACTGGCCCGACGATCGCGGCGACAATCCATGTGGTGGCGGCCCCCGCGACAAGCACCATGGTCTGGGCAAGCAAGAGTCGGACGGCGATGCCCGGAACCGGCCTTACCTCCGGCGGTTCCAATCTGCGGGCAGGGCGTGTGCGAACCGTCACCGACCGCTACCCATTCGATACCCGACCCCCCGCACGGTGATCACGTGGCACGCATCGCCGGGGCTGTCTCCGAGCTTGCGCCGCAGATTTCCGACGTGTACATCGACGAGGTGTTCGTCGCCAATCCACGTGTCGCTCCACACCGCTTCGAGGAGCTGGCGGCGGCTGAAGACAACACCGGGCCGTGATGACAGCTCCGCGAGCACATCGAACTCGGTGCGGGTCAGCGTCACGGGCTCACCGTCGAGCAACACCTCGCGGCGCCCGATATCAATGGACAAACCCCCGAAAACGCGGGGCTGCGCCTCGGTGCTGACCGCTGTGGTGTGCGGCGCCGCCGTATCGCGCGGCCGCCGCAACATCGCCCGGATGCGAGCCACCAACTCGCGCGGGCTGAACGGTTTGGTGACATAGTCGTCGGCGCCAACCGACAACCCAACGACGGTGTCCAGCTCGGCGTCCCGGGCCGTCAACATCACTACATAGGCGTCCGAGAAGGTGCGGAGCACCCGGCACACCTCCAGCCCATCGAGCCCGGGTAGCGCAAGGTCGAGAATCACCAAGTCAGGACGAGTTTCGCGGGCAAGGGCCAGGGCATCAGCCCCGTTATGAGCCACGCTGACCTCGAAATGCTCCCGCTCGAGGTAGCTCGCGAGCACCTGGGTCAACGGCACCTCGTCGTCGACCACCAATGCCCGGTAGCCCCCCATAGGCGCGCCCGGCGTTTTCTCCATGGCTTCATGGTGCCGCGCGCAACTGTGCGCGCCAACCGACGAGGTCTTGAGCGAATCTTCACACAACCATCGTCGATTCCACGGGTTAGCCGTCCCAGTGTGGTCAGGGTGAAAGGGAATCCCTCTAATGGTGGTGGCAAACGACCGTGGGACCGGTGTGCGACGGAACGGGCCGTTGCTCATACCGCAGAGATGCTCCTTGTCTCGGGCGCAGTCAGCGCCATCCCTGAACGGCCCGATGTGAATGCCGAACTGGCGGCTCAGGCAGCCGTCGCGCAGCGCGTCCCGTGCCGTTACTGCGGCGCGCGAGAAGGTCAGCCATGCCGCAACCGTGTCCACAACAACCAGCCCATCGCGCACTTCCCGGCACACCTGGTACGGATGCGGGATGCGAGTCAGCTTGCGTCCTGATGGTCGCCTTGTGCTAACGCGGGAGAACTCCGACGTGGGCACTCACCATGTTGTCCAGGTTCAACTCACCATGGTGGATGCGTGATGGCTACAACTGCGCATCGCATACTGGCATCGACCACCGCAGCCGAGGCCCAAAACCGTCGCGCTGCCACGCGCGGACGACCAGCGCAACAAGGTCGCTACCCGGAAAGTCGCTGCAACAGAGACATATTCGCGACGCATTGAGTCGCATGCAGCCCGGTCCGCGGAACGGGAATCACCCGGCAAAGCCGTGACTGAGTCACAATGCCGGTCCGATCCGCCTCTGCTGGATGCGTCGTCTGAGGTGGGATTTATGTGAGGAGCTACGAAGCATGGCAAGCGAACCCGAAGCCACCGTCATTTCTCTGCACGCGCATCCGGCTCGCACGGCCGCTGAGCGGCGGCCTCAGCAGCGTGCCGATGACATGCGTCGGCACCCTTCAATACTGGCCCGAGCGACGCGCCAGCACGGTAGCGCCTCGGGCGACGAGGTCGCTGCAGTCGTCCGGAAGATCGACCCGCGCGCCGATGACGCCGAGACCGGTGAGGGGCGCGAGGTGCCCAACGGCCTGGCCCAGCGCGTCGCCGCGGTCGCAGAGTTTCTCCGCCAGCGTTTGACGGGTGACTACACGGTCGACGAGTTCGGCTTTGACCCGCACTTCAGCGACGCCATCGTGATGCCGTTGCTGCGGACATTGTTCAAGTATTGGTTCCGCGTCGACGTCAACGGCGTCGAGAACCTCCCTCAGACCGGCGCCGCTTTGGTGGTGGCCAACCACGCCGGGGTGCTGCCGCTCGACGGCCTGATGGCCTCGGTCGCGGTGCGCGACCAGCATCCCGCCCACCGTGCGCTGCGCTTGCTGGCAGCCGACATGGTGTTCGACACCCCCCTGCTGGGGCAGGCGGCGCGCAAGGCGGGCCACACGATGGCCTGCATGGTCGACGCGCACCGGTTGTTGTCTCAAGGTGAACTCACCGCGGTGTTCCCGGAAGGCTACAAGGGGCTGGGCAAGCGATTCGGGGACCGTTACAAGGTGCAGCGGTTCGGCCGCGGCGGGTTCGTGTCGGTTGCGTTGCGGACCAAGGTGCCGATAGTCCCCTGCTCAATCGTCGGCTCGGAGGAGATCTACCCGATGATCGGCGAGTCGAAGCTGCTGGCGCAGCTACTGGGGCTGCCGTACTTCCCGATAACCCCGACGTTCCCGCTGGCCGGGCCGGCCGGCGTGATCCCGTTGCCGTCGAAGTGGTACATGGAGTTCGGCGTCCCGATCGCGACAGCAGAGTTCGACGACACCGCGGCGGAGGATCCGATGGTGATCTTCGAACTCGCCGACCAGGTCCGCGAGACCATTCAGCAGACCGTCTTCCGGCTAATGATGAAGCGCCCCAACATCTTTCTCGGCTAACCTCTCGAGCGGCAACCGGATGTCAGATGTAATGCCTTGCCTGCCGTGCAGAATCGCCGACTCTAACGAGCGTCACCAGCGTGTCTGGACGTCGACGCAATAGGGGCGGCTCGGCCACCAAACGGCCGGCGCCGCCGCGAGATCCCTCGACTGGAGCGTCCCACCAGCCAATCTGCTCGCTTACGCCGTCGTCACCGCAGTTCTGCTGGTGGCGCTCTCCGCGCTGGCGATCTCATTTCTCGTCGGTCCATCCACACCGCCGAGTTCCACCCCGCATCACCGACGACCACGCGTGGCCGTAGCGGCGGTCATCCGACCGGACCTCGGTGGGCACACCGAGCCCTCAGTCAGTGCACAGGAGGTCGTTTGATGGGGCAGCGTGGTGGGCGAACCGTAGAGTTCTTGGTTGAAGTAGTTACCCCACCGGCCGATGGCTTGGGCCAGCACAAGGCCCGGGGCCAGCGCGTCGCCGAGCTCGAGCAGGTTGATGTTGTGTCGGCGGCAGCCGATCCACGCGCCGACGGCGCCGAGCGCGACCGCATCCCAGATACACTGGCCGCCGTCCCAGATGTAGAGCGCTTGGACCGGATCATGTCCTGACGAGAAGTACAGCTCGGGGTCGGTGAGCACATGGTAGATACGCCCACCAACAGTGAAGGCGACAGACTGCAACAGTTGCGTGCGGTCTTGCCGTGTGAGGTGCGGGTGGTGGCCGAGACGCACCCGTTGTTCGGTCGGCTGCTGGCGGCGAAGTCGTTCAAGCGGTGGAACGGCGTGTTGTTGTTGGTGATCGATTTGCCCGACGGTTCGCCGGGAACGATCCGCTGCGATGCCACCGACGTGTTGGGTGTCGTGGAGTCGGGCCCGCGGTCGGTGCTGGACGGTGCCGGGCTGCGGGCGCTGCACCGGTTGGTGGGGCAGGTGGCGACGCGTGCCGAAGTGGGCGTGTCGGGGGTGGACGCGCAAGTAGGTTCGCCTCGTCCCTGATCGCGGTCACGACTACAGGAGAGTGAACCCACTTGCGCGCTATGAGAGTAGCTGTTCCACGCCAGCTTGCCCTTGGGCTGGGCAATTTACCGGTGCCGGCCTGTCGTTGGCAGGCACTTCCCGAGGAGACCCGAACCCAGGTGCTGGGGTTGTTGGCCCGGCTGATCGCCCGCGGCGCCTTGGCCGAGAACCCGCACCCAGGGGCTGGTGAGCGATGACCGCTCAGGTGTCGGCGGGGGCATCGGTGCCGTCGCTGCTGTTGTCCACCGAGAAGGTCACCGCGTCGCACCGCTCGCGGGATGCGTATGTGTATGTGCGCCAATCCACGCCGTCACAGATGATTCATCACACCGAATCCCTTGCCCGCCAATACGAGTTGCGTGAGCGGGCGGTGATGCTGGGTTGGCCCGCCCATCAGGTCGTGGTGATCGACGCCGATCTGGGCCGCTCCGGAGCGCAGACCGCGGGACGGACCGGGTTCAAGGAGTTGGTCGCCGATGTCGGCCTCGGGAAGGTCGGGATCGTGCTGGGCATCGAGGTGTCGCGGCTGGCCCGCAACAACGCCGACTGGTATCAACTGCTGGATCTGTGCGCGATCACCGACACGCTGATCGCCGACGCCGACGGGGTGTATCACCCGGCCGATTTCAACGACCGCCTGGTGCTGGGGCTGAAGGGGACGATGTCGGAGGCCGAGTTGCATCTGATCCGGTCTCGGCTGACCGCGGGCCTCAAACACAAGGCGGCCAAAGGTGAACTGCGCCAGGGCCTTCCAGTCGGGCTGGACTACGACGAGGACGACAAGGTGATGCTGTGCGCCGACGAGGCGGTGCGCGAGGCGATCACCACGGTGTTCCGCCGTTTCGATGAACTGGGCTCCGGCCGGCAGGTGTTGATCCGGTTGCGTGAAGACGGTGTGCTGCTCCCGCGCCGGCGCAACGGATCCAAGCGCATCTTCTGGGCCCAGGCCACCTACCCCGCGGTGCACGACTTGTTGACCAACCCGGCCTATGCCGGGGCGTTCGTGTTCGGTCGTACCCGCACTGAGAAGCGGGTCGACCCCGAAACCGGGACCGTGCATTCTCGGGATCGGCTGGTGCCGCGTGAGCAGTGGGAGGTTCTGATCCCCGATCACCATCGCGGGTTCATCACCTGGGAGACCTTCGAGGCCAACACCGCACGGCTGCGCGGCAACTGGCGCCGTCCCGGTGGGCTGGCCGGTGGCGCGGTGCGGGAGGGCCGGGCGCTGCTGCAGGGCCTGCTGCGCTGTGGGCGGTGCGGGCGGATCATGCAGACCTCCTACTCGGGCACCAAGGGCAACTGCCCGCGGTATGTGTGTGCTCGCGCCAAACAGCTTTATGCCGGTGAACACGTCTGTCAGAGCATCGGTGGTGTCCGGCTGGAGAACACCGTCCTCGATGAGTTGTTCACCGTCCTGGAACCGGCGGCGCTGACCGCGACCGCCCAAGCACTGGCCGACGCAGACACCCACCATCGGCGCGATCTCGCAGTGTTCGAGTTGGGAGTCGAACGGGCCCGCTACGAAGCCGACCGCGCGCAGCGTCAGTTCGACAACGTTGAACCGGAGAACCGTTTGGTGGCAAGGACATTGGAAACAACACTGGAAACCAAATTGGCCGCGGTCCGCGCCGCGGAGAACAATCTGGCCGCCCAACGCGCCCGGCGCCCGGTGGCGCTGACCGAACAGGAACTGGCCTGGATCACCACTGCCGGCGCGGACGTGCGGGCGGTGTTCGAAGCCCCCACCACCACGCTGCGCGAACGCAAGCAACTCATCCGCGCGGTGATCGACGAGATCGCCATCACGGTCCGCGCCGAAGAACGCGTCGCGCAGCTGCGAATCCTGTGGCAGGGCGGCGCGGGCACCGAGGTGTCGATGCCGATGACCAAGCCTGGCCAGCATCTACGGGTGACTGACGAGGCAACTGTGGCCCTAGTGCGCCGCCTGGCCGAACACTACGACGACCGCACTATCGCGGCGATCCTGGCCAAACAGAAACGCCGCACCGCCACCGGCCTACCGTTCACCCGAGCGCGGGTAGCGATCCTGCGCGCCGGCCACGACATCGCGGTCTACCAACCGTCGATACCCGATGTCGGGCCCGGCTGCGACGATGTCGTCGTGGTCACCATCACCGCCGCCGAACAGATCCTCGGCGTCGCCCGGACGACCTTGTACCGCTGGATCCGCGACGGATTCGTCACCGCCGAGCAGATCACCCCCGGCGCACCCTGGCGCATCCGCATCGACCAAGCCCTGCGTGATCGGATCCGACCCGAGGTTCCCGAGGGCTGGCTGGGCCTCGACGAGGCCGCCGCGGCACTTGGCGTTGCCCGACAAACCGTGTTGCACAAGGTCCAACGCGGCGAACTGCAAGCCGTCCACGTCAACCGCGGACGCCGCAAAGGGCTCCGTATCCAGGTCAAACCCGACCAGCATGGACTATTCGACACACCCTGATAGAAGGAGAGCGCAGTGTTAACCAGCCTCGACGATGCCGAACGGGATGAGCGACTTGGCTCAGGCCAAGGGTAAGGGCAAGAAATAACCGAAGGACGGGGGAAGTCATTTCGGGACTAGAGGACTAGAGCGGCCGTTACAGATGACGCTGAAGTGTTGACCGGCTCCAACACCCTGGCTCCTGGTTATCCACTGCGGTTACAGGCGCTCATCACGAACCTGTCGCGTCGAATGCGGCGGCGATCCGCGCCTCCACGTCGGCGCGCCGGTAAACAACCCTGCGGCCCAGCTTGCCGGACTTAGGGCCACCCTCGCCCATCGCCCGATACCACCTAAGCGTCGCAACCGGAAGTCGCGTTAGCTCGGCGACTTCCTCAATAGTCAGCAGGTCCATATTTGTCTTCTCCATTTCAGTTAAAGGGTGATCCTCACCATCGGCGGCTCGCTCGCCCTCGCACTCGCCGCACCGAGGAGGCTGGCCCGGACCCTCCGACGACGCCGGCGGCTGGGTGTTCATGTCGTCTGTTCCCGGTGAGCGGGCGGATGGTGGGCGCGCAGGTTATCGCGCGCGGTGTGGCGGTGTTCGATCATCCGCTGGGCCGCCGACAGAATCAGGGCACGCTCGCCAAGGCTGCACAGGCCGACCCGATCGAATTCCCACTCGATCGCATCAATGGTCGCTGTCGCCCGACCATGTACGGCATCCATGGTTCCCGTGGCTTGCTGAGTGTGATGTTGGCGAGTCCACGTGGCGCGGTACGCGCGCAGCGCGCCCATGGTGGTGGAGAACAGCCGGGATTTGGTCGTGATGTGCCCCCGATACCCCAGCGTGTGCAGCCAGCGGTCCATCCCGTCGTAGGAGTGGCGGGCGGCCATGTCCATGATGGTCGTCAGGATGGCTCGCACATGGGCGGTGACGTCTAATTCCGCGACGGCTAACGGTGACATGCGTCGGATGCCGACACCGAATTCGGCCACCGATTTCGTCACGTACTTGGCCAAATAGGTCGCCACCGACCGGCCCGATCGCCGTGGCGACACCTCATCGGCCCCAGTCCCCCTGGTCGGCTCCAGTGGTTGGGTGTCGGTTTGGGTGCCGAACCGCAGCACCGGACCATCGCCGTCGTCGGCGTTGTCAGGGTCGGTCACCGTGAGCGTGACGGTGCGGGCGGCCCGCTGAACCAGCACGGCCAAGTCTGCCGCAGTGATCGAGGACACGGGCGCCGTCGGCGGCTCGCCCGGCGCGGGTGGCCCATCCAGGCGGATCACGGCGTGAAAGTGCGGGACGGCGCGGCGCTGCATCTCGGCGACTTTCACGTAGTTGATGCGAACACTCCTGGCGGGTTCACCGATCGCGCGCAGGTGGCTGTCGATGAGTCGGCGCAACGCTATGGTGAAGCGCCGCCACAGCTCGGGGGCATACCAGGCGAACAGGACGTGCCCGGTGTAGTCGTAGCACTCATCGCACAGCGGTTGACCAACCCGCGCATCATCATCGCCGTGGATGGTGCTGCACCACAACGGTTTCCCATGCCGACAGCGACTGAACCCGCGACGGCCGGGATCGTGACAGCGGCGACTGTGCTTACTGTGCGTGTCGTCACTAGTGGTATGCACGGCACCGAAGCTGGGTGCGGTCAAGGTAGCGAACACTTGTGGGTGCTCGGCGACGGTGATGGGCATGTCGTGGTGTCCGCCGTGTAGGCCGGCGTGCACGAGTTGCCAGGTGTCGCGGGCGTACAGGTCTGAGCAGGACGGGCACGCGATGGCTCGTCGGTTGTTGCATCGCGTGAATACCTGATGTTCGCGGCCAAGTTCGTCACGGCCGGCTAGGTGGATCGGGTTGGCGCAGAACCCGACTGCCTCGACGCGCCGCCACCAGGCGTTGAATCCTGCCGAGCCGGCCCGCCTTTAAAGAACCACCTGCGTTTCCTTCCGCTTCAGGCGAAAGGTTCGTCGGTAGGGTCCGCGTCACGTCGCTGCTGGTCTGACCCATTTCTTTACCGGCCGCTCCTTCGGGGGCATGCCTTGAATGCAGATTCGTCGACCAGTGGTGGCGTGATGCGGCCCGCCAGGATGGAGTGACTTCATAGGAGCCCGACCAAGAGTCCCGTAGCAGTACCGTCCCCACCCTGGCGGACCCGCGATGACATGTCCACAACCGCACATCGGAAGGGCCGCAATGACATCCACCGCAGCAGCCAGTGTCCCACAGGTCACCATCGGGGTCGACACCCACAAACACTTTCACGTCGCGCACGCCGCCGATGAGCTCGGCCGACCCCTGGGCAGCTACACCATGCCCACCACCAGCATCGGATACGGCGACTTCCTGGCCTGGGCACAGGGCCTCGGGCATCTCGAAGTGGTGGGAATCGAAGGCGTCGGACACTATGGGGCCGGGCTGGGCCGCCATCTACGCGCGGCTGGTGTGCGGGTCACCGAGGTCGGCCGCCCCAACCGGCAACGCCGCGCCCGCCACGGCAAGACCGACAGTGTCGATGCCGCCGGAGCAGCCGCGATGGTGCTGGCCGGTGAAGACCTCGGCGACCCCAAGACCGCCGATGGGATCACCGAAATGCTGCGGGTGCTGCGTATCGCACGGGTCAGTGCCGTACGCGCCCGCGCGAAAGCATTCAACGCTCTCAAGGACCTCATCGTCACCGCACCGGCCGAGCTGCGCGAACAGCTCGCCGGCCGGCACAAGCTCCATCTCATCGGGGCATGTACCGCCTTGGCTACATCCGAAATCCCCTCTACCCCAGCAGAAGCGGTGTCCAGTGCGCTGAAATCGCTGGCCGAGCGTTGTCTACGGCTCGACGCCGAAACCAAGACACTGGACACCCAGATCGAGGCCCTCACCGCTCACGCATGCCCGGCTCTGCGCCAGGTGTACGGCGTCGGCCCCGACACCGCCGCCACCCTGCTCGTCGCCCTGGGCGACAACCCCGAACGCATCGGGTCCGACGCTGCGTTCGCCAAACTCTGCGGGGTCTCGCCCATCGAAGCATCCAGCGGCAAAACCGTGCGGCACCGACTCAACAGAGGCGGAAACCGCGACGCCAACCGTGCCCTGCACGTCATCTGCGTTGTCCGACTCCGCCGCCACCAACCCACCCGCGACTACCTCGCCCGCCGCATCGGCGAAGGCAGAACAAAACCCGAAATCATCCGCTGCATAAAGAGATACATCGCCCGCGAGATCTACCACGCCGTGCTGCCCACACGCCAAGAAATCCTCACTCAAACCATTGCCACAGCATAGGAGCATATGCTATCGAGTAGATCAGCATCCGACCGATCAGCTCAAGGCGCTCTAGGAAGCTGCTGAATTAGTGCCTTTGGGGCGGGGCGCCTCGAGGCGCTCGGTGGCGCTGTGAAGTCAGACCTTGCGGTCGACACAGAGGTCGCCCCGCCGTTTCGAGTTTTGCAGCCGAGTCGACGGTGACGCAAGCGTCTGGGCTAGGCGATGGCCCAGTTCGTTCCGGTGTGATCGAGGCCCAAAGTGGTAAGTCGGCGCAGGTTCAACGCTGCCGCGCGGTGATGCAACCAGTGATCATTTTTGGTGACGCCCCGATAGCGGAGTTTCCGGTTGCCGCGAGTCAACCAAGCGATGGTGCGTTCGACCATTGGCCGATGTTGACGATACTGGTTGAGCCAGTCCGGGTTTCGCGCCTCCTGACGGGCAGCACGTTGCAGCGCGTCGTGGGGGCGCAGCTTCAAGGATTTACCCCTGAGGGCAGTGGTGCAGCGTGTCCGCAGGGCACAGCCGCTGCAGGCAACGCCGAACACGACGTTGCCGCCGGCGGTGATGGGCCGCACCACCCCGGCAGGACAGGTCACCAGACGGTTGGTGTCGTCGACGACGAAGTCATCGACGGTGAAGCCACCCGCGACGGCCGAACGCAGCGGTGCGGGTTTGACCAGATCTGCGTGGCCGCGTTCGGCCAGCTCGGCGCGGAACTCGCCGGACCCGTACGCCGAATCGGCCAACACCGTCACCGGTGCATCCTCGGTCTGCAGCAGCGCCAGCCCGACCGCTGCGTCACCGGTATCAGCCCCGCTGGCCTTGGTCAGTGCGCAATCAGTGATGATCCCGGTGTCAGGTTCGACCGCCACATGAGCTTTGAACCCGTCCTGGCGACGATGAACGCTTTTGTGGGCGTGCCGCGCCTCGGGGTCGACGGTGGAGATCACCCGGTCGGGGGCCACCTGTTGGGCGATGCGCCAGCGTCCGTCGGTGCCATCGGATCCTTCGACCGGTTCGACGTCCTGGCCGGCGATCAACGCCAACAGTGCCAGCGCGTCGGCCGCTTTGGGGCCCATTTCCTGCTCGGGCAGATGCCCAAGCAGCCGGTGCGCGTCACCGACCAGTGCGTCGACCAGCTGATCCCGGGCTTGCTGATCGTTCCAGGCGATCGCGGGTTTACCCGGGTCGTCGTAGTCGTGGGCATGGCACTGTGCCGCGATCACCTCGCCGGCACCGGGCACCTCGCGGCGCACCCGCCGGATCGCCCCGATCAACTGGATCACCGTGTCCTGGGTGGCCACCGCGTCGTCGAGCACCGTGGAATCCAACGCCCGCCGCGTCTTACCAGCCAGCACCCCGGTCTGGGCGATGACCGCCTTGACAGCCTCAAAGATTCGGTTCGGGGCATCTGAGGCCGCCAACCTGCGCCGCCAGTACGTCAACGTGGTCGGATGAAATGCGTCATCGCTCACCGCGAGTCCGCACGCACTCTTCCACCGCAGATCGAAGGTGACAGCATCGACGGTCTCGCTGTCGGACAAGCCGTGCAATGCCTGCAGCGTGATCACCGCGGCCATCACATCGGCCGGCACACTGGGTCGACCCCGACCCGTTGGAAACAAATCGGCGAACATCTCATCGGGGAACAATTCCCGCCGACGCGCGGCCAGGAACCCGAACACGCTGCCCGCCTTGAGGAGATGCCCCGCTACCGACTCCGCATCCAACAACTCACGCTGATCATCAGACCGACCCTGCACCCCAAAATCATCCCGAACAACACCGACCAACCGGCCGATCGCCACGCGGAATTATTCAGGAGTTTCCTAGAGCGGCGCATGCAGCCATCGTGCATCTTCAGCGAGGACGCAGAGCACCTACCATCCCTGCGATCACTACGAAAGAATGCGTGTTGGGAACGTCTCAGTCCTCGACTACTCGAAGGAGACCACGATGAACAACGACCAGCTCACCGCTCTGGTCACCGGCGCCAACCGGGGACTCGGTAAGCATTTCGCAACCCAACTCATCGAGCGGGGAGCGAAGGTCTACGCCGCCGCGCGCCGACCCGAAACGATCGACGTGTCCGGCGTCGAACCCATCCAACTGGACATCACCGACCCGGCCTCAGTGCGCCGCGCCGCGGACGTGGCCAGCGACGTTACAGTTCTCGTCAACAATGCGGGCACCGCGACGCGCGCGTCAGTGCTGTCCGGGGCGTTCGAGGACATCCGGCTGGAGATGGAGACGCACTACTTCGGCACGCTGAATGTCATCCGCACCTTCGCCCCGATCATCGAAGGCAACGGCGGAGGAGCGATCCTCAACATGCTGTCGGTGTTGTCCTGGCTGCATGATCCGGCCTCCGGCGCCTATTCGGCAGCCAAGGCGGCCGAGTGGGCGATGACCGATGCAATCAGGCAGGAACTGGCGCCTCGCGGCATCCACGTCACCGCCGTGCACGTCGGCTACATAGACACCGACATGGCCGCCTTCGCACCAGCAGATCAAAAGACCGATCCCGCGGTCGTCGCCCGACTCGCGCTGGACGGCTTGCTCGCCGGCGAGCCGGAGATCCTCGCCGACGACCTAACACGCGCGACGAAGGCGCACCTATCCGGCGGCTGACCTTGCTTCCCTCACCGCGGGGCGGTCCTGGGTGTCACGACGATGTCACAGGGGGCGAAAGCACCTGAAACCCGCTGAGACTCGGCGACGCGGCGCGAGCTCTGATCGAGCAAGAGCAGGCGAACCGGTGTTACCGTACGTGCAGGGAGCCCTTCGACTCGTGCGATCGCAGCTCGCCGACGTCTCACGATGCCTGTCGCTGACGGATTCAGGAGAGCCGAGATCGATGTCCCATCATTTCGACACCCCGACGGGTCGCGAAGACCCCGTCTGAATCTCTGCGATTTCTATCTTTTCGCCGGCGACCCCGGAAAGACCGTGATGGCGATGACGGTCAACCCGGCGGCCACCGCGGAGACGTCTGCCCCTTTTCGCGATGAGGCTCTCTACGTGTTTCGCTTCGACACAGACAGTGACGCCCGTGAGGAGGTGTCCTTCAAACTCAAGTTCGCTGAGGTGGTGCACAGCGCGGCCGCCGCGGGCGGACACGCACAGACCTTCGAGCTGCGCCTCGCCACCGGCGCCGACGCAGCTCAGGGTGGATCTGGCGAGTTGATCGCGTCGGGAACGACCGGCGTCACAGTCGCCGGTGAGAGCGGGGTGCGCGTCTTCGCCGGAGTGGTGAATGATGTGTTCGGCGCTAATGCGGGCCTCAATGACTTCAGGGATGCCTCCGCGGCCGGCGTCTACAAACCCGAGGCTTTCGCCAATCACGTCAACGTCTTCCGGGATCGGACCGTCGCCGGCATTGTCGTCGAGGCGCCCAACGAGTTGATCAGCAGCACGACCAGGGTGCAGGCCTGGGCCACGGTGTCGCTGTGCGGCCACGCGCCTGAGCAGCAGGTGGCCCGCTGGGGCCTGCCGATGTTCACCCACCTCCACCTCAACGACGACGAGTTGAGCGAGGCGTTCAACTCGACCGCCCCGTCCGGGGACAATTCGCGGTTCGTCGCGCGCACCATCGACACCGTCACCAAATACGTCACACTCGCCGGCACTTCCGCTGATCCGGCCGCCTACGCGCGCCGCGTGGCCGACCTGTTCGGATCGATGACCTTGCCCTACGAGCTGGGCACGCCCGCATCCTTCGACTACACCGGAATGAACGGGCGCGGGCTGATGGACAACGTGCTGGACAATGTGCTGTCGGTGTTGACCAACTCCCCGCTGGGCGCCGGTGTCGCGCCCGACCCAGCGCGGATCACGGCCGAATTTCCTTACTGCTATTAAAGAACCACCGGTGTTTCCTTCCGCTTCGGGCGAAAGGTTCGTCGGTAGGGTCCGCGTCACGTCGCTGCTGGTCTGACCCATTTCTTTACCGGCCGCTCCCTTGGGGGCGTGCCTTGAATGCAGATTCGTCGACCAGTGGCGGCGTGATGCGGCCCGCCAGGATGGAGTGACTTCATAGGAGCCCGACCAAGAGTCCCGTAGCAGTACCGTCCCCACCCTGGCGGACCCGCGATGACATGTTCACAACCGCACATCGGAAGGGCCGCAATGACATCCACCGCAGCAGCTAGTGTCCCACAGGTCATCATCGGGGTCGATACTCACAAGCATTTTCATGTCGCGCACGCCGCCGATGAGCTCGGCCGACCCCTGGGCAGCTACACGATGCCCACCACCGGCGTCGGTTACCGCGACTTCTTGGCCTGGGCGCAGGGCCTGGGTGAGCTTCAGGTGGTGGGGATCGAGGGTGTCGGCCACTATGGGGCGGGGCTGGGCCGGGCCCTGCGCGCTGCCGGGGTGCGGGTCACCGAGGTTGGCCGCCCCAACCGGCAACGCCGCGCCCGCCACGGCAAGACCGACAGTGTTGATGCCGCCGGCGCGGCCGCGATGGTGCTGGCTGGCGAAGACCTCGGCGACCCCAAGACCGCCGACGGGATCACCGAAATGCTGCGGGTGCTGCGCATCGCCCGGGTCAGCGCCGTCCGGGCCCGAGGGAAAGCATTCAACGCTCTCAAGGACCTCATCGTCACCGCACCGGCCGAGCTGCGCGAACAGCTCGCCGGCCAGCACAAACTTCATCTCATCGGCGCATGTGCCGCCCTGGCCACATCCGAAATCCCCTCTACCCCAGCAGAAGCAGTGTCCATTGCGGTGAAATCGCTGGCCGAGCGTTGTCTGCAGCTCGACGCCGAAACCAAGACACTGGACACCCAGATCGAGGCCCTCACCGCTCACGCATGCCCTGCTCTACGCCAGGTGTACGGCGTCGGCCCCGACACCGCCGCCACCCTGCTCGTCGCCCTGGGCGACAACCCGCAACGCATCGGGTCCGACGCCGCGTTCGCCAAACTCTGCGGGGTCTCGCCCATCGAAGCATCCAGCGGCAAAACCGTGCGGCACCGACTCAACAGAGGCGGAAACCGCGACGCCAACCGCGCCCTGCACGTCATCTGCGTTGTCCGACTCCGCCGCCACCAACCCACCCGCGACTACCTCGCCCGCCGCATTGGTGAAGGCAGGACAAAACCCGAAATCATGCGCTGCATCAAGCGATACATCGCCCGCGAGATCTACCACGCCGTGCGCCCCACGCGCCAAGAAATCCCTACTCAAACCATTGCCACAACATAGGAGCATCTTCAGCTGTCCGTGACACCGCTGAGCCCTCCAAGGGGACGGCACTACGCTCTTTCGATCCAAGGTCAAAGCCAAAAACCCAGGGCAACGATCAAGAGTCCGAGGCCCAGGGCAACGATGGGCTAGTGTCGCGTGTTGGAAGTGACTTTACGGTGTGACTTTGGGACAATGATGTGTGTCTGTTGCCGCTGCGCTTGTTCTTCGGTCCGGTGATGAGTCGAGGCTGAGTTCGCTGGTGCGTTCCTCGACGGTGGAGGCGGGGTTGGCGCAGCGGGCGCGGATCGTGCTGCTGGCTGCCCAGGGGGTGCCGAACGCGGAAATCGCTCGCCGGGCGGGGGTTTCGCGTCCGACGGTGATTCAGTGGCGCAACCGGTATGAGGCGGGTGGGATATCGGCGCTGGGCGATCTGGACCGCTCTGGTCGTCCGCCGGTGATCGACGATGTCGCGGTGGTCGTCGCGACCGTTCAGGCTCCGCCCGAGGCGTTGGGGGTCACGCACTGGTCGGCTCGGCTGCTGGGCAAGCATTTGGGTATTTCGTTCGCGTCGGTGGCCCGGATCTGGCGGGAATGGAATCTGCAGCCGTGGCGGCGCGAGACGTTCAAGTTCTCCACCGACCCCGAGTTGGACGCCAAGGTTCGTGATGTGGTCGGGTTGTATTTGAACCCCCCCGACAAGGCGGTGGTGGTCTGTATCGACGAAAAATCGCAGATCCAGGCGCTGGACCGGACCTCGCCGATCCTACCGATCCGCCCCGGGCTGCCCGAGAAAGCCACCCACGACTACGTGCGCCACGGCACTACCACCTTGTTCGCGGCCCTGGAGGTGGCGACCGGGAAGGTCACCGACGCCTGCCACCCGCGCCACACCCACGCCGAGTTCCTGGCGTTCCTCAAACAGGTCGCCAAGGCCTATCCGCGGGTGCCGCTGCACGTCGTGGCCGACAACTACGCCACCCACAAACACCCAGCCATTCAAGCCTGGCTGGCCAAGCACCCGCGAGTGCGGATGCATTTCACCCCGACCTCCGGATCGTGGCTGAACCTGGTCGAAGTGTTCTTCGGAATCATTACCCGCCAAGCGATCCGGCGCGGCACGTTCACCTCGGTCAAGGACCTCATCGCCGCCATCGAAACCTTCATCGACGCCTGGAACGACCGCTGCCAACCGTTCGTGTGGACCAAGACCGCCGACGAAATCCTCACCAAAGCCAACCGTAAAGTCACTTCAGATACGCGACACTAGGATCGCCGGATTCGTCCTAATGCGGTCGCGACCGCTCACAGGCAAGGCACTATGAGACTCGGCTGTGTCTCAACCAGCCGGCCCCCCTTCATGTACTGCGACAGATTGAGAAGCTAACCGCCGCTTTGGACCAGTCTGGGACCACACGTCTTACGTCATGGTGAACGACCTACACCTCTGTACACGTGATGCACGCTGCCCCTCGCCCGGCAGACGCACAGTGACCTGCGGGATGCGTTTCCGCTACTTCCTGGGAATCAAGTGGTCTTCCAACCATCGGGAACCGCCAAAACCATTGCCGCAACATAGACATCCCACGCGAGTGAGTTGTCAAGCAGCGACCGGATTTGGATGTTCGGTTCGGTGTGGCCAGGCGGCGGTGTCGTCCCAGAGCTGGTTGTTTGCCAGGCACCACCACAGGCGGCCGAGGAGCTTGTTGGCGAGGTTGCGCAGCGCGGCGTTGTGGTGGTCACCGGCGGCTCGGCGTCTGTCGTAGTGCTCGCGGGCGCCCGCCGATCTGGTGAGCGCCGCGAAGGCCCACCAGTGGCAGGCGTCAGCGAGGCGTTTGTTGCGGACGTTGCGGCCTTGACGTAGCTGGCGGTATGTCCTGTCAAGTGCGATGTGGGCGCAGGCGTGCTCGCCGAGAGCAATAGCGCCGGTCCCGTTGTCGTTTTGTCGGTATTGATGGTCCGGGTGTTGGGCTGGCCAGAGATTGGTGCCGTGAGCGCCCACGCTGACTTATGCGACCTCAACCGCCTGGCGGGTCATCTGGCGTCGTTCGGGCTGCGGTCAGGCGAAGGGCCGGGTGCCAAGCTAGGAACGGCGTAACCCTGAGGTCCGCCATAGCGCGATCGGCATCTGATCCGGCCCTTCGTTGGTTCCAGCTTCGCACTCGCGACCGTAGTTGTGAAGGTGGCAGTTCGTTCGCGCCTTTCTGTTGCGGGGGGATGAGTTTCCTCGGCGGCACATAGTGCGCCGGTGCTCGTCGCTGTCCACGTCGTTCGTCCTCGCTGCGCTGCGGGCGCTGCAGGTGGACAGCTCCTGCGTCTCCGGCGGCTGATGGCCGGGACCGAGGAAGACCAGAGGGCTGGTGCGTCAGCTCCAGCGCGATAGGTCGTAGCTGGCGTGGTCGCGCACCAGCGCGTAGGCGATGCGGGTGGCGCGGTGCGCCAGGGCGCATCCGATGATCCCACCGCGCTTGCCGCGCGATTTCAGGGCGCCGGCATAGGCTTTGGCGGCCGCGTCGTGCAGCCACAGGCCCATACCGAGATCGATCAGCGCTCGGCGCAGCGCCACGCTGCCTTCGCGGCTGATCGCTCCGTCGCGGCGTTTACCGGCCGATTCGTATTGCATTGGGGACAGCCCGGCGGCTCGATAGATCTGCCGTGGGCCCGGCCACCGGTCTGGATCACCCAGGGCCGCAGCGTAATTGGCCACCCGAACGATTCCCCAGCCCGGCACCGAGGTCAACGTCGAAAATGGGCTGTGGGGAATCAGCACAGCCAACTCGGTCTCGGCGGCCGCGATCTGGATATCCAGGTCGGCTAGCAGCGCCACATCGGCAGCCAACACCCGCCGCGCCACCACTGCATCAGCGACCGGTAACGCTTCGCGGGCGGCGGTCACTAGACGGTCGGCTAACTCCCGGCGCAGCCTAACCTCACGGGCACGGGCAAACCGGATCAACCGACTTGGCCCCAATGCGCGCACGCGGACTGGATCGGCCAATTCCGCGGCGATGAGCCGACCGATCTTGGTGGCCAACACATCCGGCAACACCATCGTCAACCCGGGAAACGCGCGGTCGAGTTGGGCCAGTAACTGATTCTTCGTCGCCGCACGCACCGCAATCCGCCGATGACGATGGGCCGCCCACGCCCCGATCTCACCCAGCAGCTGCGGCGTCGCTCCCGCCGGTTGTCCCCGGCCGGCCAACACCAGCTCGGTGATCGCCTCCAAATCGATCGCGTCGGTCTTCACCCGACGCCGACCGGCAACTCGGCGCTGCTCGGCCACATGGGCCGGATTGAGCTCGAGCACCTCCCACCCCGGCGGCCACCCATAGTCCAGTACCGGCCGGTGATAATGACCGGCCGCCTCCACCGCCAGCTTGACCTGCGTCGACGACTCAATCGCTGAATCAATCAGCTCAACGACCGCCGACATACCTGAGCACGTCAACTCGAACCCGATCGGACCCAGCAACCGAGACCGCTGAGAATTGGTCACCGACAGCACCGCCGAGCACTTGCCGACATCAACGGCAACGACGATCGTGGACGGCGTGACTGGGGCAGCATGATGCACAGACACAACAACACCTCCGGGGGCCTGCCAGGAGAACCCGAGCGCGGCAACGCTCACGGTCCTCAAAGGGAATCGCTAACAATCCCTTCCTGACACCCCCGGAGGCGTTTGTGAAGGACCCACGATCTATATCAGCGCGAGCGTCCGGACGCTATCGTCACCGGCGCGGTGCCGGAGAACGCGCGCAGACCGTTCGGATCGGTGAATCGTGTGGGGTCATCGCCGATCTCGGCCAGTACGCGGGCGGCGAGGATCGCTCCGAGACCGGGAACCGAACGCAGGATAACTGCCTGGGGGTGGGTACCGAACTCGTGTCCCAGCGCGGTTTGGAGTTGGTCGACGGCCTGTTGTTGGGCCACGAGGATCCCGACCAGCCCGCCGACTGTAATGCCGTCGGCGTCCTCGATGCGGGCTGGTTGCCGCAGCGCGGGGGTTCGGAGGTCGGCAAGGATCTGTTCGACCAGCGCGGGGTGGTTGCCGCGGCCGGCCCGGCGCAAGCAGCGTCACCAGCCGGGACCGGGTCAGCTTCTGCCCGGCTGCCGGGGTCGGAACGGCGGCCAGCACGGTCGTCGCAGCGCGGTGTTTGAGGTTCGGAAACGCCTGCAGCGCTTGCGGATAGAACTCCAGCAGCACCGACCGCAGGCGGTTGACGGTGTGCTGCAGCGCCCAGATCGCCTCCTGATGCTGTCGTGCGAGTGTCTTGATTGCGCGGGCCTGGTCGCTGATCGCCGGCAGCGGGCGGTGCAGGTGTCGGTCGGTGCGCAGGATGTGTGCGAGTACCGCGGCGTCGCCGGGGTCGGATTTGCCGCCGGCCTGGCCGTAGCGTTCCCGATAGCGCGCCACCGCACGCGGGTTGATCGGATACACCCTGAAGCCAGCCTCTACCAACGCGACGACGAGCAGGTTCTTGTCGGTCTCGATCGCGATCGGCGTGTCCTCGGCGCTGCCGCCGTGTTCGGCGACCAGCGCCAGTAACTCGTTGAATCCGCCGGCGCCGGTATCGATCCGGGACCGCGTCACAACAGCGCCGTCCATATCGACAAGCGCGACATCATGATGCGCCTCGGCCCAATCGATCCCGCACGTGAGTGTCATTCACAAGTCTCCGTTCCGTGTCGTGTTCTCCTTCGTGCTCGAGCTCGAGGCTGGTGCGGCACCCTAATGGACAGCGCTCGATGGCGCGGCATCTCACAAGCCGATCACTCACCTCGTGGCGGACCGGCAGGGCCACCGTCTATGTAGAGATCTCTGACGCGGTCCGGGTCATCACATGCAGTGATCACCTGCCGATAGCTCACCAGCCAGACTGCGCCCCGATCAGGAGCATCTCAGTGACCACCTGCCGGACCCCTCCTGCGTGTCGGAACAAGTCCGACTCACCCATTAGCATCTGCTATCAAGGCCGATCATGGTCCCTGATCGGTTAGTTGCTGGCGGGCGGTGGTAAACGCGCGGGTGCCCTGCAGCAGTGCCGCGCGGTCGTCTTTACTCATCCGTTGGGCGACTGTGTTCAACGCATGCATGCGGAGGGTGAGCAGTTCGCTGAGCACGGCGCGACCGGTGTCGGTGAGTTCGAGCAGGGTGGCTCGCCGGTTGGTTGGTGACACGCTACGCGTGATCCAACCGGCCTCGGCAAGCCGGTCGCTGAGCCGGCTCGCGGTAGAGGGCAGAAGGTCCAGGTCGTCGCCGAGTTCGGTCACCAAGCTGGCTCCGAGGCGTTCGAGTGATTGCAGGGCGCGCAGCGGAGCCAGACCGATCTTTTTTTCCATCTGTTCGAGCACGGCGACGTTGAGTTCGAGCAATCCGCGGGTGGCCAGCTCCAGCTCTACGACGAAGTACTCGGACCCTTCCCGCGCGGCGTCGGGACGGGTGTCGTTGCGGGCCGAAACCATGCCGCTCCTTCCTTGACATGCGCACATTACTCCCATTCCGCACTTCTCGCGCCGGGCATTTCCTGTGAAACGCACGTCGTGCATAACGCATGACATGCGCGTATCGTCAATTGGGGAAGACCACTGATCGGGGGTGCGAGGGTGTTGATCACAGCCAACGACATCCGTGCTGTTGATGACGGAGCGCGGGCATGCCCGGCTCGATCGGCTGGCGCCACCGGGCTGGCCGAACGATGACCCCCGCCACCCAGGGACCGGTCCCGGGTTTCACCTCCGGATTGCAGCGCGTCAGCCTCAACCCGTCACATTTTCGCAGCGGGCGATGGCTGGTGCTGGCCGAGGGTGTGGTCTTGAGCATGCTGGGCATCGCAGGGGTCGTCTCATCGACAGCCCATCCCGGCGGCGCCCGAGCGCTGGGGGTCGAGCTGCCGCTGTGGCAGGCCGGGTTGCTCCTGGGGGTCGGCGTGCTGGCCGTCGTGGCCGGTCTTTGGCGCCGCGTCGCGGTGGTCCTGACCGCGGGCGCTGCGATGCTGTTCGTGGTGATGGTGGTGATCAGCAGCGTGGCCGCCGCCCGGGGCGCGCGATCGACCGGGTTGGATGCGTCCGACATCGTGCTTTACGGGGTTCTGGCGGGGCTGAATTTGGCCGTGTTGATGTGGCTGGTACCCGATGCGCTGGAGGGCCCGGCATGGATCCCACGCCGCCGGCGTCCGCTCACAAATCGTACTCACCGCGGAATGACGCCGTGACCGCCAAGTCGGCGACCACGTGCGCCGCGCCCGGGCATGTACATAGTGGCCGCCCGCAGACGCAAACAGTGCCGGGAGCCGCGGTGCCATCCAGCATGACTGATTTCCGGTTTCCGCCGCACACCCTGCGTGAATATGCGCTGCTGGCCGACGGTGAACGCGGCGCACTGGTCGGGCCCCGCGGCGACGTGGCCTGGATGTGTGCGCCCAGCTGGGACGACGATGCGGTGTTTTCCTCGCTGATCGGGGGGCGGGGCAGCTTTTCGATCACCCCGACCGGGCGGTTTGTCTGGGGTGGACACTACGAGGACAACGGCCTGATCTGGCGATCCCGCTGGGTCACCGAATCCGGCATCGTGGAATGCCGCGACGCGTTGGCCTTCCCCGGCGACCGGCACCGGGTGGTTTTCCTGCGCCGGGTGATCGCCGTTCGGGGTGCCTCCCAAGTGCAGATGTTCTTGGCGCCCGCCGCCGGATTCGGCCGCCACGGCTTGTGCGATGCCCGCCGCGACGACGCCGGGTGCTGGCACGCCAACGTCGGCGACCTGTGGATGCGGCTAGTCGGGGCGCCCGACGCGTCGCTGACCGAGCCTCGGCATGACGCACCAGGGCTGCAAACCACGCTCACCCTCACCGAAGGCGCCCACCACGACCTGGTCTTTGAACTGTCCGAGAGCTCGCCCACCGATGGCCTGCCCCGACCCGAATGGCTGTGGGAGGCCACCGAGGCCGCCTGGTCACAGGCCATCCCCACATTCGACGCCAGCATCGCCGCCCACGACGCCCGACACTCCTATGCGGTGCTCCGGGGACTGACTAGCGCCGGGGGCGGGATGGTCGCCGCGGCCACGATGAGCCTGCCCGAGCGCGCCGCGCAGGGCCGCAACTACGACTACCGCTACGTCTGGATCCGCGACCAGTGCTATACCGGGCAAGCCGTCGCCGTCGACGGCCCGCATCCGCTGCTTGATGACGCGGTCCGCTTCGTCACCGAACGCCTCTTGGCCGACGGGCCCGACCTCAAACCCGCCTACACGATCACCGGCGGCGCCGTGCCCGGTGAACATTCCCTTCAGCTGCCCGGCTATCCGGGCGGCACGGACATCGTCGGCAATCACGCCAACAGCCAGTTTCAGCTCGACACCTTCGGTGAGGCGCTCCTGCTGTTCGCGGCCGCCGCGGGCCACGACCACCTGGACAGCGAGGGCCAACGGGCGATCAACGCGGCCGTCGCCGCAATCGAGCAGCGCTGGCAGCAACCCGACGCCGGCATCTGGGAACTGGACAACCGGCGCTGGGCGCATTCCCGGTTAATCTGCGCCGCCGGCCTGCGCGCCGTCGCCGGCCACGCATCCGCCGCCGATGCCGCGCAGTGGAGCGCGCTGGCCGATGCGATTATCACCGACACTGCGGACTGCCAGCACCCCAGTGGCCGGTGGCAACGCGCACCCGACGACGCGCGGGTCGACGCGGCGTTGCTGCTGCCGGCGCTGCGTGGTGCTCTGCGGCCCACCGATCCGCGCTGCCGGGCCACCCTGGCCGCGGTCCGCACCGACCTCGCTGACCAGGGCTACGTCTACCGGTTCCGTCAAGACGCGCGACCACTGCACGAGGCCGAGGGTGCCTTCACCCTGTGCGGTTTCCTGATGGCGCTGGCCGCCCACCAACAGGGCGACGCGGTAGCCGCCGCCCGGTATTTCGAACGCAACCGCGCCGCGTGCGGGCCACCGGGATTGTTCTCCGAGGAGTACGACATCGCTCAACGGCAACTGCGCGGCAACCTGCCGCAGGCGTTCGTGCATGCCCTGATGCTGGAGTCCTCCCTTCGGCTGGCCGCGCCGGCGCCGGCGGCGATATGAACCGCACCGCTTCCCCGCCAGCACATCCACCCACCGCACACCACCGCCTCAACCATGAAGGAGCCTTCCATGTCGACACCCCGCACCGTCGTAATCACCGGAGCCAGCGCCGGGATCGGCCGGGCAAGCGCACGACTGTTCGCCGCCCGCGGCGACAACATCGCCCTGCTGGCCCGCGGAACAGCCGGACTTGACGGCGCCGTGAAAGACGTCCACAACGCCGGCGCCCAAGCGCTGGCCATTCCCACCGACGTCGCCGCCTAC
The DNA here is from genome assembly GCA_963759655.1 of uncultured Actinomycetota bacterium. Taxonomy (GTDB): domain Bacteria; phylum Actinomycetota; class Actinomycetes; order Mycobacteriales; family Mycobacteriaceae; genus Mycobacterium. The sequence continues at coordinate 165,907 of CAVXAG010000028.1, forward strand.
GGCGCGGTCGACGCCGCCGCCGCCGAAGCCGAGCGCACGTTCGGACCTATCGACGTCTGGGTCAACGTCGCCTTCACCTCGGTGTTCGCGCCGTTTCACCAGATCAGCCCGGAGGAATACCGCCGCGTCACCGACGTCAGCTATCTGGGCTTCGTGCACGGCACCATGGCCGCGCTGGCCCGGATGCGCAGTCGCGACGCCGGCACCATCGTGCAGGTCGGATCCGCGTTAGGCTCCCGCGCCATCCCACTGCAGTCGGCCTACTGCGGCGCCAAACACGCCATCAACGGATTCACCGAATCTGTTCGCACCGAACTGCTGCATGAGCACAGCAACGTCCACATCACTGTGGTGCAGATGCCCGCGGTCAACACCCCGCAGTTCACCTGGGTGCTGTCGCGGCTGCCCCGCCATCCCCAACCCGTCCCGCCGATCTATCAGCCCGAGGTCGCTGCGCGCGCCGTGCTGTTCGCCGCCGACCACCCGCAGCGCAAGCAGTACTGGGTGGGGGCAAGCACCGCGGGCACCGTCCTGGGCCAGCGGTGCGCGCCCGCGCTGTTGGACCGCTATCTGGCCAAGACCGGCTACGCCTCCCAGCAGACCAGCCAACGCGTCAGCCCAGAGCGGCCGAACAACCTGTGGGAACCGCGCGACGACGACCCCGGTGGTGATCACGGCGCACACGGGGTCTTCGACAACCGCGCGTTGCAGCGGTCACCGCAATTGTGGCTATCCAGGCACGTCGGGGCGGCGCTGGCCGGCGCGGGTGCCGCAACCCTCGCCGCCACAGCGGCGTTGGCGCTGCGACGGCGCCGGTGAGCGCGTCAGACATCCCGGAAGGGCGTGGCCACCCATCGGGCAACACACGCGAGTCGCAACGAAAGGGTCAGTGAGAATGCAGTTCAGGTTCATCGAAATCGTTCGGGGCTTCTGGGGAGCGGCACTGTTGGCCGCGCCGCGCTTCGTGTTGTCCTCGGTTCACGGGATCGACGTCGACCGCAAAGCCGTCGTCGTCACCCGCATCCTGGGCGCCCGGCACCTCACCCAAGCCACCTTGTCGGGTATTAACCCCAGTCCGGAAGTGATCGCCACCGGCACCTGGGTCGACAGCGTCCATTCGCTTACCGCGTTGGGTCTGGCCGCGGTTAACCGCCGCCGCGCGCGACCCGCACTCACCGACGCCGTCGTCGCCGCCGCCTGGGCGCTGTTGGGCGCGCACGACCTCACCACCGGCGCCACCCCACCGCCGAACCACTACCAGCGGCGCCGCGACCGGCTCGCGCAGGCAATCCTGCCACGGCTGCCCGGCGGTCAACGACTGTGGTCCAGCGCCCAAAAGGTACGCCGCCGACACCGGCCCGCGCCCGCAGGCCGACTCGGCGATGCCTGGCTATCCGCCTAGCACGCTGCGCGCCGTCTCGCCGAAAGACAGGGTCTGACGATGACTTTAGAGTTTCATTCCCGCCGGGTCATGCACGTGGGCCGCGCTCAATCCGACCCGCGGCGTGTCGCCGCCGCCAACCATCCCAACCCAACATCGCGGGCCGGGCGAAACTGGTTAGCACACAACAGGTTCGCGGCACCCGCAACCGCCCGGGATTTTTCGTTGATCACCTTTCAGCCAATCGTAAAGGAGTGATGGATAGTGTCTGACACCGTTGCCGATGTGTTGTTGTCCCGGCTCAGGGACTGGGATGTCGGTCAGGTTTTCGGGTTTCCCGGGGACGGCATCAACGGTCTGCTCGCGGCGTGGCAGCGGGCCGGCGACAAGCCCCAGTTCGTGCAGGCCCGCCACGAGGAGATGGCGGCGTTTGAGGCGGTGGGCTTCGCGAAGTTCTCCGGCGGGTTCGGGGTGTGTGTGGCCACCAGCGGTCCGGGCGCGGTGCACCTGCTCAACGGGCTGTATGACGCCAAGCTCGACCACGTCCCGGTGGTGGCCATCGTCGGGCAGACCGAGCGCTCGGCGATGGGCGGCTCCTATCAGCAGGAAGTCGACCTGATCAGCCTGTTCAAGGACGTGTGCAGCGAGTACGTGCAGATGTGCACGGTGCCCCAGCAGCTGCCCAACCTGATCGACCGGGCGATCCGGATCGCGCTCAGCGAGGGATGCCCGACCTGCATCATCGTCCCCTCCGACGTGTTTGAGCTCACCTACGAGGCGCCCGGTCACGCGTTTAAGCAGGTGCCCTCCAGTCTGGGGCTCAGCCTGGCGCGAGTCGCGCCCGACGACGAGGTGGTCCGGCAGGCCGCCGAGCTGCTCAACGCCGGTGAGAGAGTGGCGATGCTGGTCGGTCAGGGCGCGCGCGGATGCGTGGAGGAGCTGACGCAGGTCGCCGATTTGCTCGGCGCCGGCGCGGCTAAAGCCCTGCTGGGCAAGGATGTGCTGCCCGATGACCTGCCGTGGGTCACCGGCTCTATCGGGCTGCTGGGCACCACCGCGAGCTGGCATTTGATGATGGGCTGCGACACGCTGCTCACCGTGGGATCCAATTTCCCCTACACGCAGTTTTTGCCCAAACTCGACCAAGCTCGCGCGGTGCAGATCGACCGCTCAGGCAAGTGGATCGGCATGCGCTACCCCTATGAGCTCAACGTGGTCGGCGACGCCAAGACCACGCTTCAGGCGTTGATCCCATTGCTGAAGCCCAAGTCCGATTGCTCGTGGCGCGAAGAGGTCGAAAAGCATGTGACGAAGTGGTGGAACACCGCGCAGCGGCAGGCGATGACCGACGCCGACCCGGTCAACCCGATGCGGATCTTTCACGAGTTGTCCAAACGGCTGCCCCCCAACGCGATCGTCGCGGCCGACTCCGGGTCCGCGGCGAACTGGTATGCCCGCCACCTGAAGTTCACCGAGGGTGTGCGGGGATCGCTGTCGGGCACGCTGGCCACCATGGGCCCTGGCGTGCCCTATGTGATCGGCGCGAAATGGGCCCATCCCGACCGGCCGGGCATCGCATTCGTCGGCGACGGGGCGATGCAGATGAACGGCATGGCCGAGCTGATCACCATCGCCAAGTACTGGAGGCAGTGGACCGACCCCCGGCTCATCGTCGCGGTCCTGCACAACAACGACCTCAACCAGGTCACCTGGGAGATGCGGGCGATGGAGGACTCGCCGAAGTTCGCCGCTTCCCAGTCGCTACCCGACGTCGACTACGCCGCCTTCGCCCGCAGTGTGGGTTTGCACGGCGAAAACCTCGACGACCCCGGCGAGTTGGGCGGCGCGTGGGAACGCGCATTGTCCGCCGAACGCCCGACCGTGCTGGATGTGCGTTGCGATCCCGACGTCCCGCCCATCCCGCCGCACGCCACCTTCGAGGAGGCCAAATCGCTGGCCAAAGCGGTGCTCGGGGGCGACGAGGACGCGGCCGGGTTCATCAAGCAGGGAGTGAAGCAAAAGTTGCAGCAGTACCTGCCGGGCGAGAAGGAGGACCAGGCATGACCGTGGTGCACGCGGCCCTGCGTGACATCCGCACCGGGCGCTTCGAGCGCACCCTGTCGGGGCTGACCGCTGCCGGCGCCGCGGTCACAGCAGGCGAAATCTACCTCTCCCACGACGGCGCCAGCTTCGGCAACAAGATGATGTGGTGGCCCATCGTGGTGGTGCCCACCGCGATTCCGGCCGGGGTGGCCGGATTCTTCTCCCGGCGGGCCGCAAAGACAGTGCTGCCGGTGGCCAGCGCGGCGATCGTGGTCAACGGGCTGCAAGGCACGTATTTGCACTGGCGTGGCATCAAGCAGCGACCCGGTGGCTTCACGAAGTACAACATGGAGTCCGGACCGCCGATGTTCGCGCCGCTGTTGGCGTCGCTGGTCGGCGCGATGGGTCTTTTGGCTGCGCTGCTGCGCCGCGAACACCTCCCGCTGCCCGGCGACGGGACCGACCACTGATGCCGTTTCGTCCCCCGACCCAGCACGCAGTCACCCCGCAGGGGCGCGGGCGGTTCCCGGGTTTCGACGTGCTGGACCAAGCACACATGTGGGACGACGTGACCGCCGGGGTGGTGCTGGCGCGCCTGACACTGCCCAACATGTTGTCCTTCTTCACCCCCGCAGAAGTCGGGATCGCCGCACCGATGCTCGATCTGCTGCTGGCCCAGGACTGCGAGCCGCGGGTGCCGGTGCTGCCACTGATCGACGCTCGCCTGGCGACCGGGGAAACCGACGGCTGGCACTACGACGACCTGCCCGAAGACGGTCAGGCCTGGCGCGACAGCCTGGCGCACCTGGACACCGACGCCTATCAGCGCCGCGGAGCCGGCTACGCCGAACTGAGCGGTGCTGATCAGGCACGCCTGCTGCAGGACGTAGCCGACCTGGCGGGCAGCGGGGGTTGCTGGCACGGGCTGACCGCCAACCACGTGTGGAGCCTGTGGACGCGCTATGCCAACACCGCGTTTTATTCCCACCCCTGGGTGTGGAACGAGATCGGGTTCAGCGGGCCCGCCTACCCGCGCGGATACCTCAACCCCGGGGTCAACGCCCGCGAGAAATGGGAGGTCGCCGACCACAACGACGCCGACCCCGTCCCGTTCGCGCAGCGGGTTGAGCGGGCCCGAAAGGCCGATGACGACCTGGCAGGGGCAAACCGCGATGACTAACTACCGCGCCGTGCGCGCCCGTAACGAATCCGCCTGGCTGATCCCCAACGACGGCTCGCGGGTGAACCACCAGTTGCGCGCCGACATGCGCCGATACGCCCCCGACGACGAAGTCGACGTCGTCATCGTTGGCGCCGGCGCCGGCGGCGGCACGCTAGCGCAGCGGCTGGCCCGGGCTGGATGGAGCACCGTGCTCCTCGACGCCGGCCCGTTCTGGAATCCCGCCACCGACTGGGTCAGCGACGAACGCGGATCGCACGTGCTGTTTTGGACCGACCCCCGCCAGATCGGCGGCGCCGATCCGGTGCCGCTGGGGTCCAACAACTCCGGGCGCGGGGTGGGCGGGTCCATGGTGCATTACGCGGGCTACGTGCCGCGGTTTCACCCCTCGGACTTTCACACCCGCAGCGCCGACGATGTCGGCGCCGACTGGCCGATCGAGTACGCCGCGCTGCGGCCCTACTATCAGCAGCTTGAGGCCGAGCTGCCCGTGGCGGGGCAGCACTGGCCGTGGGGCGACCCCCACCACTACCCTCACAGCCCCCACCCTGTGGGTGGGAACGGGTTGATCGCGCTGAAAGGCGCTGCCGCGCTGGGCATCCCGATGCGGGTGGGCCCCGTCGCCATCCCCAACGGCCGCTTCGGCAACCGGCCGCACTGCATCTACCGCGGGTTCTGCCTGCAGGGCTGCAAGGTCAACGCGAAGGCCAGCCCGCTGATCACCCACATCCCCGACGCGCTGGCCCACGGCGCCGAGATCAGACCCGATTCCCACGTCTCACGGGTGCTCGTCGATGACCGCACCGGACGCGCAACCGGCGTCGAATACTTCCACGGCGGCGCGTTGCGCCGCCAACGCGCAGCCGCTGTCGTGGTCGCCGGGTACTCGATCGAAACCCCGCGGCTGCTGCTGCTGTCGGCCACCAACCGGTTTCCCAGCGGACTGGGCAACGAGCACGACCAGTTGGGCCGCTACCTGATGGTGCAGGGCGCCCCCCAGGTGGCGGGACGCTTCAGCGACGAAATCCGAATGTACAAATCGCCGCCGCCGGAGGTCAGCACCGAGGTCTTCTACGAAACCGACCCCGCGAAGCCCTACAAACGCGGCTGGTCCATCCAAACTGTCAGCCCGCTGCCGATCACGTGGGCCGAGCACGTCAGCGCGCAAGGCCACTGGGGCCAGACGCTACGCGAATACCTGCGCGACTACATCCACTGGGCCACCCTGGGCGCGCTGTGCGAACTGCTGCCCCAACCCGACAACCGGGTCACCCTGGCCAAGGAAACCGACCGCCATGGTCTGCCGGTGGCCCATTTCGCCTACAGCCAATGCGACAACGACAAACAACTCATCAAAGCCGCCGCCACGGTCATGGAGGACATCCTGCGCGCAGCCGGCGCCCAGGAGGTCATCACCATCGAGCGCTACGCCCACCTTGTCGGCGGAGCCCGCATGGCCGCGCGCCCCGAAGACGGCGTCATCGACGCCCAGCATCGGGTGTTCGGCATCGAGCGGCTTTACGTCGTCGACGGCAGCACACTGCCCACCCAGGGCTCCGCCAATCCCGCACTGACCATCATGGCCCTGGCCGCCCGCGCCGCCGAGCTGATGACCGCTCACGCCGCCGGCCGCGCCGATAAGCCAGAAAAATCATCCGCATGAGCCTGCCCTGCCGCACCATCGACCGGGTCGACGCCGACGTCTACACCGTCGACACTCCCGAACCCGAGGCCGACGGCACCCTGCACTGGGACGCCACCACCGCCGTCGCCGTGCACGCCCATGCTGGCGGGGCAACCGGGCTCGGATGGACCTACAGCTCACCGGCAGCGGCCGCCGTCATCACCGAGCAGCTGTCCCCCGTCGTGATGGGCCGTGATGCCTTCGACATCGTTGGCGCCTGGCAGGCGATGCACCGCAGCTGCCGCAACTTCGGAACCCGCGGGCTGGTCATGCAGGCCCTCAGCGCCGTGGACATCGCCCTGTGGGACCTCAAGGCCCAGCAGCGCGACGAGCCGCTTTCCACGCTGCTAGGCCAAGCCCGCTCCAGAGTGCCGATTTACGGCTCCGGTGGCTTCACCACCCTCGATGAAGACGAGCTCGGCGAACAGGTCGCCACCTGGCGCGCCGCCGGGTGCACCGCGATGAAGATCAAAATCGGACAGGGCTGGGGCTCCAACATCACCCGCGATCTCCAACGCGTCTGCCACTTGCGCGAACTCGCTGGCGACGACGTGGCGCTGATGGTCGACGCCAACGGGGCCTACTCGGTTGGGCAGGCCCGCCGCGTCGGCGCGGCACTCGACGACCTCGGGGTCATCTGGTTCGAAGAACCGGTCAGCAGCGACGACACCGAAGGCCTACACGTCGTCAAAAACGCCGTGCGCTGCGACGTCGCGGCCGGGGAGTACGTGTCCGACCTCTACGACGCGCGCCACCTCTCGCCTGCGGTCGACTGCCTGCAGCTTGACGCCACCCGCTGCGGGGGCTACACCGGCTGGCTGGCCGCCTCAGCGATTGCCGCCTCCCACAACCTGCAGGTGTCGGCTCACTGCGCTCCGGCACTGCACGCCCCAGTCGCCGCCGCCATCATCAACCTGCGCCACATCGAATACTTCATCGACCACACCCGACTGGAACCCAAGCTGTTCGACGGGCTACCCCCGGCGGCCGAAGGAGCACTCACCCCCAACACCACCCGGGCCGGCCACGGAATAACCCTCGCGGCCACCGCCGCCCAATACCGCCAGTGAAAACCTCACCGCAGCGCTGTCGCGCCGACCGGAACGTCATGACCGGCAGCACGATCCGCCAGCAACTCCAACGAAAACTCATCCCATGGAGGCGTCCATGTCCTACCTCATCGGCCACTGCTCTGTACTGGGTTGGACCGCGCTCAAGGCGCTCCTGCTGTTTACGGTCACCGTGATCGGTCTGCGGCTCTCAGAACGGCGCATTCTGGCCGAACTCAACGTGTTCGACCTGGCCGTCATCGTGGCAGTCGGCGCCATCATCGGCCGCACCGCAACCTCCTCGACCACATCCTTCGCCACCGGCACCGTCGCCCTGGCCACGCTGCTCGTCGCCCACCGCGTCGTCGCCGAACTGCACCGCCGCCGATGGTTCGCCGGACTGCTCGACCGGCGCCCACTGATCCTGTTGGCCCACGGAAGACTGCAACCCGCCGCACTGCGATCAGCCGGACTGACGCCCAGCGACGTCTACCGACTGCTTCGTCAAGCCGGACACGGCGATCCGAACACGCTGGAATACGCCCTTTACGAGGAAAACGGCCACCTCACGGTCATACGAGCCGACCAGCTGCAGGGCGACGCGGTGCAAATCGGACTCACAGAAGCAGGACTCAGTGAAACCCATTAACAGCTGGCGCAGCGCTGGCCGACGCGCTGGTGCGAATTCGCGGTCACAAAACCACACACCTTGGCCCACCGAACCCCAAAACGTCGTCCATTGAGCGAGTCCGTCGAGCGGTCGCAGCCCACTTTGTCTTTGCAGTTGCCGCTGGCGAGACCTGACTCTCAGATACCGGGCCTCGCCGGTCAAGGGCCTCGGAATCGCCAGTGGCGCACGCCCGCCAGGCAAACGCGAGCGCTGAACTCGTTCATCCCCGCAGTGGAACTGTCGGACCTCAGCGCCTACCGGCTGCGCGCCGTACGCGACATGGACCGCATCGGACCATTTGACGCCTACTTCTGAGCGCAGCCCATCGCGTCACCTGAGACAACAAATGATCGCTCTCATTTGTCAGATTCGCCACAAGGGGACCGTGGGGGATCCCGACGTCATTCTGGGCGCCGATGCCGCGGCGGTACTGGGGCCAGAGGCGCCGGCGGATCACGGACCGACCACGGTGGCGGAGAACTTCTCCGGTCACGCCCAGGACGCACAGTTCGCGCTTATCGACGATGTCTTCCCGGTACGGTTTGGTCCGTCGGGGCCAAACCCGCGTGGTGTTCGACTTCTCGCTGAACGCCGGGGACGTCGCGATGATTGAACTGCAAGCCGACGCCAGGTACTCGGCACCCCCGACATGGCATTCATCTGACGCCGAGGCGATAGCATCCGTGCCATGTTGCGCCCTGAAAGCTTGGTCAGGCTCGCGGGTGGAATCCCGGCCCAACGACCGAACCCACACGGACGCATGGCCACCGAGCGCACCGTCGCCAGCCATCCACTCTCGCCAGCACGGCGAGTCACTCACCGGCAGCAGCGTACGAGCGCCGCTAGTGGCCCGCTCAGATGGCGCGAGAACGCCGACTCAATCTCCACCTGCCAACTTGTACACCACTCATCCCACCCACGGAGCCAGCTATGATCCACGCCCTCGTGTGCATCTCGATACTCGGATACTGCATCCTGGCGTGGCACGCCGAGAAGGTGACGCCATCGGCCTCCTCGGACCAGCGCGACGCCTGCGTTTCGCTGCCCGCGGGCCCAGAGGACGACCGCGCATGGTGGCCGGCTGTCCGCGGTGGCTGGAGCGCGCTGGACGAGCGCCAGCTGACACGGCTGCTTACCGACTCGGCGCCTGCTTCGAGGATGGGTCGAAGTGAGCGTGGCCGGTGGGGTCGCCACCACCTTCCACGGGATCGATAGCAACGCGTAGCACCAGACACGGAGGCGATCGGGTTCCCGTCTCACGCGAATTTCCGCGCCACGCCCACACCGCCGAACGCGGCACAGCCGCCCGCTTACGAGATCAGAAAGCCAGCCGAACTCGCCTCGTTCTGTTGGCGGGTCGGTCAGGTTTGCCCGGGGTTGCGGTTCGCCGCGGATTTGCCGCTGTCGTTGGCCATGCCCTCGACGTCGCTGTCGCCGCTGGTGGGGACGAGGATGTTGATCCGGTCGCCGGCGGTGAGCCGGACCGTGGGCTCGGCGTCGATGAGTCGGCGGTTGTGGAGGACGGACACGGGGAGGTGCCCGGCTGGCCAGTCCAGTTCGCCGAGGGTGCGGCCGACGGCGGCCGAGTCGGGTGCGAGGGTGTGTTCGACGATGCGGTACCCGGCGAGCTGGCTACGCGGATCGTGTTCGGCGTTTCCCGCCTGTCGGTCGGCCCAATCGGCGGCTCGGTGGCTGGCGGCGATGTCCGGTTCGGCGGCGCCGAGATACGCAGCCACTGCGCGCAGCACATTCTGGTTCGTCAGCCAGCCCTGGACGCGCCGGGCATCGGTGTCGACGACCGGGAGTCCGTCACGGCCGTAGAGGACGAGCTGTCGCAGGGATTGGGCGAGGCTGTCGTTGGCGAACAGCGCCTGGGGGTCGCGGACGCGGGTAACAGGGCCGAGCGAGGCCGTCCGGTCCCGGTGCGCGTCCGCTACCCGATCAGTGAGATCGAGCGGGACGGTGAACGGATGCATGGCGTCGGCGGCGGTGAGGGCGGCGAACGCATGGGTGGGGCTGGGGCGGTCGATGTCGATACCGCGGCGCAACAGTTTGGTGGTGTAGATGGTGCCGTAGGACAGCACGCGGGACACGGTCGTGGCGACGGCGACGGCCAACATGACCGGCAGGGTGAGAGTGTAGTCACCGGTCATCTCAACCGTGCTGGCCAGCGAGGTGAGCGGAGCGCGGGCGGCGGAGGCGAACACCGCGCCCATGCCGACGATCGCGTAGAGTGCGGGTTCCCCGGCGGCCGGGCCGATCAGGTGGTTGACGATCAGTCCAAAGGCCATGCCCGAAGTAGCCCCAACGAACAGCGAGGGTGCGAACACGCCGCCTGAGCCGCCGATGCCGATGCTCACGCTGCAGGCCAACATCTTGCCCGCGGCCAGAATCACCAGGAACCACAGCGCATAGTGGCCGGCGAAGGCGGCGTACATCACCGGGTAGCCCACCCCGTACAGTTGCGGCACTGCCAACAGCAGCAGGCCGAGCACGACGCCGCCCGCTGCCGGCCGTGCCCATTCCGGACGGTGATGCCACACCCAGTCGCACAAATCCTCGGTCTTATACAGGACCTTCGTGAAGCCGACCCCGAGCAATCCGGCGATCGCCGCCAGGAGGGCCACCAAGACGTAGTTGGCGATGTGGTTCAGCACAATACCGGGTGGCAGCTGGGTGAAGAAGGGGGCGGAGCCGAAGAAGACCCGGGAGATCACGTCGGCCAGCATCGCCGACAGCATGATGGTGAAGATCGCCTCAACGGAGAGCTCCCGCAGGATCAGCTCCACCCCGAAGAACACCCCGGTGATCGGGGCGTTGAAGGTGGCCGAGATACCGCCGGCCGCGCCGCAGGCCACCAGCACCCGCAGCCGGTTCTCCGGCATCCGCACCCACTGGCCGAGGCTGGACGCCAGCGCCGCGCCGATCTGCACGATCGGCCCTTCCCGGCCGACCGAGCCGCCTGTGGCGATGCACAGCGCTGAGGCGAGCGCCTTCACCACGCTCACCTGGGGACGGATGCGACCACCGTTCTCCGCCACCGCGATCATCACTTCCGGCACGCCGTGGCCGCGGGCCTCACCGGCGAACCGGTAGATCAACGGTCCGTACAGCAACCCGCCGATGACTGGGATGACCACGAAGAACCCGACCCCCAGCCAGGGCAGGTGGTCGCTGCTCACCCAGCCCTGTTGACCGAACGAGGTGTGTCCGGTGGCCAGCCAGGTGAACCCATCGATCAGGCGGCGAAACGCTACCGCACCAAGCCCGGCACCAACCCCCACCACGATCGCCACGCAGAACAGTCCCAATCGGCTTGCGCGCAGCCAGCCGGCCAGCCGTCGCACCACGTCGGAGACCAATCGCGACACCCGCACCCGATCAGTAGCCCCCTTAGCGTGTTCCATTCGCCGTCACCCTTCCGCCCCGGCGAAGAAATGCAGTACCGTGCATTTACTGGGGGCCAAGTGGTCGCCGGTCAAATCATCGTAGCGGCGCGTCGCATTCCGCCCGGATTGTCGCACCCGTTAGTTTCCAGCGATACCGCCACCGGTGATCACTATTTCATCCTCCATCCTTCGGGTTGAAGATATGACGATCGCCAGCGCTCGTGGCCGCACGTGCCGCTTGGCCCATGTAACGATTCGGCGTCAAGTCCACTATCGCCGCGGAACAACTATAGCACTATGCAATAGTTGCGATAGGTGACGGTCGGTGGCTCACCCGATGGGCCGGACATGAGACGCTAGGAGGTGACCGAGACCCTTAGTCAGCCTCGCCAGATCACGTGTTCGGGTGGAATCGAGCGTCATCGGCCACCGGGCTTGGGGGTTTTGGTAGCCCAGAACCCGAACGCACGATCATGACAACGTCGGCGCCGCCCGATGTCCCCTGCGTCAATTTAGATACTTTCGAGCGTTCTCTAAATCGAGGGTATGGCAGCGTGATTCGTTTGCGAAAGAGAAATTCGGGTGACCGCCGCTAAGCCAACCGATGACTCGTTGGACGCCATCACCGATTCGCTGCTGGTCGTGTCCCGGGTGCTGGTGGCCGTTTCCGCCCGGTCCATCGCCGATGTCGATGACACGCTGACCATCCCGCAGTTCGGGTCGTTGGTGCTCCTATCCAACGTGGGCCCAGTGAATGTGAGGACGCTGGCACAACTACTCGGGCTGCGTCCGGTGGCGACACGACGGATCCTAGAGAGCCTCGGTGACGGCGGGTTTGGTCGTGCGCCAAACTGATCCAGGGTCGCACCGCCACGAAGTGGCCGACGTATCCGCGAGGCCGCAGGGTGGTCAACGGAGTTACCGCGAGGCGTCGAGACGCGATCGCAAAGATCGTGTCGATGATGCCGCCACAGCATCGACATCACCTTGTCCGGGCGCTCACAGCCTTTGCGGACGCCAGTGAGCAGCTGGCATTCGATATCGACGACATGCTGTGAGCTGAGTTAATTGGCGGCACTGTGACCAGCAGGTGCGGCTAATGTCGCGCTGATCTGGGACACCGTTTCGGGAACCAGTCCGGGCAGCGCGGCCGTGGCGACGTCGGGCGTGTCGAGGCGTCCGGCCAACCAGGGCAGTGCGGCCGCGAAAGCTTTGGCCGCGAACGGCCAGTCGTGCCGTCCTGGTTGTGCAACCACTGCGCATCGGATGCCGTGCGAGCTGGCGGTGGTGCACAGGGAGTTGGCGGCGAAGTCTTGTCCCTCGGGGTTGGCGGCCGTGTCATGGGTGCCGACGGCGACTGCGCCGGCCCCCGCGGCTGTTGTGAGGCGGTGTTGTGCCTGCGGTGTTCCAGGAATATCGAACCAGCCATAGACCGCGTGGTAGCGGCCGTGTCGGGTGATCACGGTGGTCGGGTCGTACGCGGCGTAGGCGCTGGGGTTGCCGCGAAACAATGCGGCGATGGTCTGGTCCTTGGTTCCGGTGTTGGGTCCGGCATCTCCGGCGATGTCGACAAAGGCGGTGAACAGGTCTGGGTGCATGACAGTCAGATCGACCGCACAGGTGCCACCCATCGACCAGCCCACAATGCCCCAGTTGGCCCGGTCGGCGCTGACCCGAAAGTTCGAAATCATGTATGGAACAACGTCTTTAGTAAGGTGGTCGGCCGCGTTGCCCCGGCTGCCGTTGACGCATTCGGTGTCATTGTTGAATCCTCCGGTGGCATCAACGAACACCAGCACCGGTGCGTTGCCACCGTGGGCGGCCGCGAAATCGTCGATGATGTGCACCGCGTGGCCGGCGCGCAGCCAGTCAGCGGGAGTGTTGAGATCGGCGCCGACCATCATCACCGTCGGCAACCGAGGTGCCGGGAAGGTTGCGAACCATGCCGGCGGCAGGTAGACCAGCTCCTGGCGGTGGTGAAACTTCGACGCGTCATCCGGAATGCTCACCGGCACAACCACACCCTTGACCGGCCTCACGCCAGCCAGCTGCATCTCGGTCACCGTCACCCGATCCGTTTGGTCGGGCACGGGGCCGGCCGTGAGCTGATTCCATGCGGTGTGCACAGTGGGGAAGTACCCGACCCACAGGTTGACTGCAAGTGCCGCACTAAGCACACACATCGGCACCGTTAGAACGGACACTCCGCGCCGCCACCACTGCGCACCGCGCCAGCCGAGGATCAGCACTCCTACCGCCAGGCCGGTAGCGGCGATCCAGATCCACAGCAGCGGCGGTGCCGGGTCACCGGCCACCCCCAACGAGCCGATGTACCAGTGCGCCCACAGCGCGAGCACACCCCCGCCGAGCAACATCACTGGTAACCCGAACGTTCTCCAGCGCCGTGACCGCCAGCCGGTCGCCCACACCAAGGCTGCCGCGGCAAGCAATTGCAACGCTGCCGGCAGCCAGCCGTGGATCAGCGACAGGTGCGAGATGTAATGGCGCACGGATCGGCCTAGCAGTCGATGTCGAGACGCGCAGCAGGCTCCCCGCCTGCTGCGCTGAACGCCGCCAGGGCCCGCACCAAACCGCGTCGTTCACGCAGCGGCATTTTCTTGACGATCCCGGATATCTGAAGGCGGCGATTAACGGTGACCTTGCGGACGACCTCACGTCCCCGCGGAGTCAGCGCTGCCACCAGCTCCCGCCGCGAACTCGGGTGCGGTCGGCGATCAATCAGCCCAGCGCCGACGAGGCGCTCAACCATCCTCCCGGTGGTCGACGGCTGGACCTCAAGCAGACCAGAGAGCGTGGACAGGTTGACCGGCCCTTCGTTGAACAAGATCACCAACGTTCGAAACTGGGGAATCGTGATCGTGTCATCGACGAGGGCAATCGAGCGGGCAGAGATCGCCACCAGCAGTCGCGAGACCGTCAGCAACGCATCGGTGATTTCATCCAGCGACTCATCGGCCTGGGTCGCTTTGGCGGCGGTCATCTGAGCTCCCTCCGTGGCGGCGTGCATCTACGGCGGCCTCAATGGCCGCGGCCTAGCCAAGATGGCGAGCTGCAATTATTGCATAATGCTAGCGTGTCTCGAGGCCACGACTCTTTACCGGCGCGCCCGATCCCGTTGCCGCGCGGGCGAGCCTTGGCCACATGGCTGGGTGAAAGCCCCTCGGCGCTCGTGCCGCTGGCAATTCCCGCGGGCCCCCGGCGTACCCGGATTCCGCCCGGGTTACCCCTTTGACGTGCTGGAACACGCCCTGTACGCCCCAGAAGCAGCCGCCAGCCAGTACCGCTGTCTCGCTTGGACTTCCGGCCGGCAGCGGTTCGTCGACAGCGGGTGCCGGAACTGCGATCGACTCCGCTGAAGCGCTACCGGTCTGCATCGCCGCCGGTGCCTCGGTGAGCACCGCCGCCGCGATGACCACTAGTCCGAGGCCAATCGCCAGATATACCAACTTGCGGGGCTCACACCTCGCACCTCACGGCCCAACTCGTTGCGCTCCACACCCACAGTGTCCCCCTCATCGGGGGGCGGATTCCAGTCAACGTCGCAACGGGACGGATTGCACACTAGTCGGGTGAGTGTTCTGCCGGAGACTGACGTGGCCCGAGTGCAGCGGTGGTGCCGCGGCAGGGTACCTGAGGGTGTCCGTGGTGAGGTTCGAGTCGAGGTGGATGTCGCTGATCGGCATCTGACGATCGTGGAGTGCCGGCCGCCGTGGCGGGCCGATCTGGGCGCGGAGTGGACCCGGTTCCCGATCGCGCGACTGCGCTATGTGAAGACCACCGGCGTGTGGTCGCTGTATTGGCGGGATCGCAACCTGCGGTTCCATGCCTACGATCGGTTGGCGCCTACGGCCAGTATCGCGGAGCTACTCGCTGAGCTGGATCGCGATCCCACGGCGATCTTCTGGGGCTAAGGTCTTCGCTCATGCCGTCTTGGTCGCCACGTCGGTGATCAGGGCGGCGGGTCGGGCCCAGTTCAGAGTCTTGCGGGGTCGGTTGTTGAGTTCATCGGCGACTCGCTGAAGTTCCGTGGGTGAAATGGTGCTCAGGTCAGTACGTTTGGGAAAGTAGTCGCGCAGCAAACCATTCGTGTTCTCGTTGCTGCCCCGCTGCCACGGCGAGTGCGCATCGCAGAAGTACACGCGGGTGCCGGTGTTGGCCGTGATCTGGTGATGCAGCGCCAATTCCTTGCCCTGATCCCAGGTCAGTGTCCGTCGAAGAGGGGGCGCAAGAGCACCCAGTGCGTCGGTGATGCCGTCGCGCATCGCCGCGGCCGTCGGGCGCCCAGTGGGTACGTGGATCAGGATTACGAAGCGGGTCGTGCGTTCGACGAGAGTGCCTATCGCCGAACGGTTTCCAACGCCCATGATGCAGTCACCCTCCCAGTGCCCGACCTGCACCCGGTCGCTCGCCTCGACGGGCCGATCGGCGATCATCGTCATGTTGGCGATCCGACCCCGTCGCTCCAGGCCCTGGATCCTGCGGCGCCGCCGCCGACGACGACGTTTTACCGGGCGGGTCAACGCGATCCGCGGGTCGTAGATCGCCTGATAGATCGACTCCGTACACAGGTGGCGCTCGGGTTGGCCAGGAAAGTGCAACCGGAGCTCGTGGGCAACTTGTTCGGGACTCCACCGCTTGCCCAACAACTCGGTGACGACGCCATGAAGCTGCGCGTCACGCACCACGCGTCGCGTCCGCACCGCCAACGCCCGGGATCGCCGCTCAGCGCTCAGCCGCTGCGCGGTGGCGGGCAGGTAGCGGCCACGACCATCGGTGTTGCGGCGAAGCTCCCGCGACACCGTCGATGCCGACCTGCCCAACTCCGCGGCGATGCCGCGCACACCCACACCTGCATCGTGGAGATCGGCCATCGTCGTGCGCTCGGTTATCGATAGGTAGCGAGGATGCGGCACCGTGGGCGTTGTGAGTCTCACCGGCGGATAGTGCACCGCCTCACCGGCGGTGTTGCGGATTGTGCGCCCGTAGCGCCAGCGTGTCCCCGTCTTGCGGTTGATTCCCACCATTCGGCATGCCTCGGCGTTGCTCACCCCCTGCGTGATTAGCCGAATGAACCACTCCTGCTTCTCCACCCACATCACGCCACGTCGAGTCTTGCGCACAGCTCCCACCGCAACCTCCGAAACCTCGGTGTTGCGACGTTGACTGGAATCTGCCGGGCCATTGATGGCCCGCTCGCGTGCAGCCGTCACAGACCGGTTATTACCGAATACTGACGAGACGGCCCAGCGCACCGGTGACCGGGCCCGCCGCCCCGGGCCTGTGGACTGCGTTGCTGCGGAAGTCATCAGTTAGTGACGCGGCCGATCACGTGATCTGCATCGACGCACCGAAGACGCGCATCACCCATCGCGCAGGGTGGGGATCGCACCGGGCCGTCCGGTCCGCGCCCCCGCGAACGTCGTTTCGCATAGACTCGCATTGTACTTGACAGTACAGTGTGAGTAGGAGAGCCTGATTGGCGTCAGGTGGTGTGTCACAACGCCGAGCGCTGGGCTAACAGTGCCGGTGCGGCGCTCCACTGACGTGCCGAAGTCCGCCGCCTTGACCTTACGGCCGCCACAGGGAGCAGCGTTGCGAATATTGCGAACCCCCGCCGAGCGTTTTGTAGATCTGCCTGGCTACTCGTTTGCCCCACACTATGTGCCGGTCGATAGCGGCGCGGGTTGGCATTTACATTTGCACTACCTCGACGAGGGACCCGCCGATGCCCCGGTGGTGCTGTTGCTGCACGGTGAGCCATCGTGGTCGTATCTGTATCGGCACATGATCCCGGTGCTGATCGACACCGGCCTGCGTGCGATCGCGATCGACTTGGTGGGGTTCGGCCGCAGCGACAAACCCGCTGACCGCCACGACTACACCTACCAGGCCCACGTCACTTGGATCCGCGCGGCGATCGATGCCATCGGTCTGAAAGCCATCACCTTGGTGTGCCAGAACTGGGGCGGGCTGATCGGTCTGCGTCTGGTCGGGGAACAACCCGATCGATTCGCCCGGGTAGTGGCCGCCAATACATTCCTGCCCACCGGCGACACTCACCCCGGCGAGGCATTCCTGGCGTGGCAGCGCTACAGCCAAGAAACCCCGCAATTCAACGTCGGACAGATCGTCAACGGCGGCTGCCGCACCGACTTGTCCACCCAGGTGATCGCGGGTTATGACGCGCCGTTCCCTGATGACTCGTTCAAAGCCGGTGCTCGCCAGTTCCCGATGCTGGTGCCCACCTCACCGGATGATCCCGCCGCGCCGGCCAACCGCGCCGCATGGGCTGCCCTGGGAGAATACCGGCAGCCTTTCTTGTGCGCGTTCTCCGACTCCGATCCTATTACCCGCGGCGCCGACACGGTTTTGGCGCAACACATTCCCGGTGCATGCGACCACCCGCCAGTCACCATTGAAGGGGCTGGGCATTTCCTGCAGGAAGACAACGGCGAAGAACTCGCCCGAGTCGTTGCCGAATTCGTTAATGCCACTGCTTAGCCGGGCGATTCCGTGGCAGCGCCGCACCTCTGCCACAGAGATCCGGCGCGCGCCGGGCTAGCAGCAATACCCGTCCACTACTCGACCGTAGGGCGCCGATAGGGTGCCGCCCCGGCGCCCTATCGCACGACATTCGCGCCGACCCACCTGTCAGCCGGGCCGGACCGCGTCGGCGACGGTGATGCGCACGGCAGCTGCCAGCCGCCGAAGTCAGCCCACCGACGTTACCGCCGCCGCGTTCGGCGGTTCTGTTCCAGCGCACAAGGGTGCCCAGGCGCGACCGTCGGGCGCCCGCCGCCGACAGGCACAGCAACCTACGACGTTCGGCGTCACCTCCGAAAGCCACCACGGCAACCTCGATCTGGTGCGCGATGCAGACCTCGACATGACGGGAATTAACGACCGGCATGAGCAGATTGACCGCGACGGCCCGCCCGGGCGCCTCCTGACGGACCTGGTCGATGCCGGCGGCCATCGCCGACGGCGCGCACGTCCCGATCGTCCCCAATCCACCAGCGCGGGCACGGCGGCCGCCAGCGTTGCAGGCGCCATTGGTAGTCAGGGGCGCGGTGTCCGCAGTGCGGGTCCGTTTCCCCATCCCCCTTTCAATCCGTGCGTGCGGTTTTCCCGCACACGGCTTACCGATGATCTTCTGTGCATGGTTACGCAGCCTTCGGGTAGCAGATGGTGCCGCGAAGCCGGTGCAGGCCGTGCCCGTTGAACCACGCCTCGGTCCACTGATCGGTTTGCCCGGCACGTAGGTTGCGGCCCCGCTTTTTGACCATCAAGCGGAACAGCCGCCACGTCACGTACCAGTCGATCTGGCGGAACTTGTCGGCAGCGTTGCCGGTGCGAAAGTAGTTACCCCAGCCGCGCAGGACCGGATTGAGCTCCGCGATCACCTCACGGATATCCGTTCCGACACGGTTGCGGCCGGTGCGGTCACGGACCTTGTCCCGTAACCGTTTCACCGCCGCCTGGCTGGGCCAGCGATGCAGGTAGTAGCGCACGATCCGCTTCTGCTCCCACAGCCGCCCCGACATACGGGCCCGGAAATGACAGCCCAGGAAATCCAGGCCGTCGCGACCGTCCCGCAGGTCGAGCACCTTCGTCTTATCCGGATGCAGCCGCAACCCCAACGACGCCAGGATTTCTCCCACTGCCGCCAAAGCGTGCTCTGCTTGTGCCGCCGAGCGGCACAACACCACACCATCATCGGCGTAGCGCACCAACTCACCCACATCGCGTCGGGTCAGCTCGGTGTCGAGCACGTGCAGGTAGATGTTGGCCAACAACGGCGAGATCACCCCGCCCTGCGGGGTGCCCGCGACCGTCCGCGTCACCACCCCGTCGACCATCACCCCTGCTTGCAGCCACAACCGCAGCAGTTTGAGCACCCGCCGATCCGAGACCCGCCGACTCACCTCCGTGAGCAGCCGTTCGTGGTCGATCTCGCCGAAGAAATTGGCGATGTCAAACTCCACCACAAACGTGTGACCCGCGATGAATCCGGTACGCAACCGCTCCATCGCCTGTGTGGCCGACCGTTTCGGCCGAAACCCATACGAGCACGACATGAAGTCCGCCTCGAAAATCGGTTCCAGCACGATCTTGGCCGCCGCCTGGGCCACCCTGTCCCGCACCGTCGGAATCCCCAACGGCCGCTTACCACCTCGTGGTTTCGGGATCTCCACCCGACGCGCCGGCGCCGGGCGGTACACACCTCGGCGAAGGTCACCACGCAACTCACGCAACATGCGGTCCACGCCGTAGTCCTCCACCGCGACCAGGGTGATCCGATCCACCCCGGCCGCACCCCTGTTCTTACGCACCCGCTCCCACGCCTCCCACAAGACGTCACCCCTGTGGATACGGTCAAAAAGGGCGTGGAAACGCCGACCCTCAGACTGCTTGGCCGCAGCCCATAGCGTGCGTTGAAGTTCTCGTACTTTCACCGGCGATGCACCCAACGGCTCATCGTCGGCTACGGCAAGCACTGGCCTGCCGGGGTGGTTGGACCGGATGATCCCGATCATGCCCTCGCACTTACCCACGTCGCCCGCGTGATCAAAGTTGGGGCCCTTTCCTCCCGGCGCGTTATGTTGCACGCCGATCAGCGGTACTACGACCCCATCGGACTCCCGCTGCCCTCCAAGAGCTTTCACCATCGGCTTATACCCTTGGTCTTTGCCCGACGAAGGCCAGGCAGACGGGTCTCTCCTGTTCCGAACCAGACTGTGTGCACGTGCCGCCTCCCGTACCCCGGAAGGACCCGACGAACTGACCCCGGACCAGGGCCCGCCGGACATGGCCTTCGCCGTGACATCAGCGGCTCGGCTCCTCCGTTGTGAATTTGACGAGGCTGCAGAGTTCGCTTGACGCTACGGCCCGCACACTTGCTCCCTCCGAAGAGGCTCTCGACACCCCGCTCAGCCCACCGCGTCTCCACGACGGACCGGGGCCTGCTACCCGGCGCTCCGGTACCTACCGGGACGGGACTTCCACCCGCTAGTCCAGTCCAACTTTCAGGACGCAGGTCAAGTCCAGAGACGTGGTGTACGACGTCGTCGTGTGATTCTTCGTTTCGTGGGTTCAGGCGGTCAGTGCCGCAGGGGTGTCCTCCTGTTCGGTCTGGGGGTTGGTATCGGCCCGTGATTTGCTGAGGACGTCGAGGCCGAGGTAGCGCCGGGATTCGGCCCATTCGTCGTGCTGTTCTGCCAGGACAGCGCCGACCAGGCGGATCAGCGCGTTGCGGTCGGGGAAGATGCCGACGACGTCGGTGCGGCGTCGGATCTCCTTGTTGAGTCGCTCCTGGGGGTTATTCGACCAGATCTGGCGCCAGATCTGTTTGGGGAACGCGGTGAACGCCAGTAGGTCCGCACGGGCTGATTCGAGGTGATCGGCGACCTTGGGTAGCTTGTCGGACAGCGCGTTGATTATCCGATCATATTGTGCTTCAACGGAATCAGAGTCTGGTTGGTCGTAGACCGAGTGCAACAGGGTCCGCACCCACGGCCATGAGCTCTTGGGTGTGACGGCCATCAGATTGGTCGCGTAGTGGGTGCGGCAGCGCTGCCAGGCCGCCCCGGGCAAGGTGGCGCCGATGGCGGCCAACAGCCCGGCGTGGGCATCGGAGGTGACCAGTTTGACCCCGGACAGCCCGCGGGCGGTCAGCGACCGCAGGAAGGTCAACCAGCCGGCGCCGTCCTCGGCGGTGGTGACGTCGATGCCCAGTATTTCGCGGTAGCCCTCGGCGTTGACCCCGACCGCGATCAGGGCGTGCACGTTGACCACCCGGCCGGCCTCGCGGACCTTCAACACCAGCGCGTCGGCGGCCACGAACGTATACGGGCCGGCATCCAGGGGTCGGGTGCGGAACGCCTCGACGGCGGTGTCGAGTTCCTTGGCCATCACCGACACCTGCGACTTCGACAGGCTGGTGATGCCCAGGGTTCCGACGAGCTTGTCCATCCGCCGGGTCGACACCCCGAGCAGGTAGCAGGTCGCCACCACCGTGGTCAGTGCCCGCTCAGCACGTTTGCGGCGTTCCAGCAGCCAGTCCGGGAAGTAGGAGCCCTGTCGCAGCTTGGGGATCGCCAAATCCAATGTCCCTGTGCGGGTGTCGAATTCGCGGTGCCGATAGCCGTTGCGCTGATTGGTGCGCTCGGTGCTGCGTTCGCCATACCCGGCGCCGCACAGCGCGTCGGCCTCGGCACCCATCAGGGTGTGGATGAACATGGTCAACAGCTCGCGTAGTACGTCGGGGTGAGTGGTGGTGAGTCGATCCGCCAGCACGGTCGGCCAGTCGATATCGTGGGCAGTGGTCATCGCGTGTATTCCTTTGCTCGAGTGACTTTGACGGGTCTCTCGAAGAATCACGCGATGACCTTCATTCATCCGGCTACGACACGCCGGTACCGCTCATCAGGTCCGACTCGTACACCACTCTGCTGGACGCAACCAGGACGCAACACGGGATCACTCTAGGAGTCTGGGCGCCCATGAAAATCCCGTTAGGGTTGATGCCATGCGTGGATCGGCGAAGCTCTACATGAACGCCCCGCCACAGACGGTGTGGCAATTGATTAGCGACGTGAGCAGATTGGGCGATTCAGCCCCGAGACGTTCGAGGCTCAATGGCTTCACGGTGCCGATGGTCCGGCCGTGGGCGCGCGATTCCGCGGCCACGTCAAGCGCAACGAGAAAGGCCCGATCTACTGGACCGATTGCACCGTTACGGAGTGCGAGCCCGACAAGGTCTTCGCGTTTGCCGTGCGGTCCCGGCCGTTCGGGCTTCCGATTGCGCCGCGTGACACCGTCCAAGTGACATGGCGCTATGACGTGAGTCATTCCATGGCCGGTGGCACCGATGTCACCGAGTCGTTCGAGTTGAAGGACGTTGCAGCGATGCGGCTCTATTGGCGGGCGCTTGGGTGGGTGCGCGGCCCACGGATGAGGCGTGACATGAAGCGGACGCTGTACGCCATCAAGATGGCGGTGGAGACCGCCGTCGTATGAGACGTTGGATGGGCCCAATCCCACGACAAAGCCCGTGAGCAAACTTCGTGGCGATGACGACGCTCAGTCCGACAAGCCGACCTGATCGAACTTTACGTCCAATCAATCCGGCGCCGACCCCATTCCTCGTCCCAGGACTTGACAACTAAAACCATCGGAGGTCATGTCCCACATGATCGGGATTCCATGGCCTCCTGGCGCACTTCTGGTCATGCATTCAAAACGTGTCACAAACGGGCAAGCCTCTCCGTGTGCGGCCGACTCGCCAACGCGTGGGCCAACTACCGCTGATTCGCCGCGACGACCGCACGGACCTGACACCGGCCTCAAACCGTTTGCCTTGGGCTGGGTGTGGCGGCGTGCGCGTGTACCACGGTGCGCATGAGGTCCGGGACGGCGCGGTGCGTGCCGGTGTCTAGTCGGCCGAGAAACGCCCGGCTCTTCTCGCGGCTGCGCTCAATCAATTCGGCGGTGCGAGAGAAATCAACCGGCGACACGTTCAGCGGGCACAGCGGTGGCAGCACGACCAGATCGAGATGGTCGGGCACCGCCGCGATATCGCGGACAAGGCGTTGTTGGGTGAGCACACTCAGGGCCTGCACGGCGACGCCGACGGCGCTGCGCGGCGGCTCGCGCAGGCCGCATGCGTACGCGGTGGGCAGGACGTAGATCACCGACGCGCCGAGGTCGACCGCGTGTGTGAGCGGGGTGTTGTTGCTGATGCCCCCGTCGATCAGGTCGCGGCCGTCGCGGTGCACCGGACAGAACACACCGGGTATCGCGGCGCTCGCCAGGACCGCGGCGATGGTGGATCCGGTCGAGACCCGCAGCTCAGCTCCGCTCAGCAGGTCGGTCGCGATTACATGCAGCGGGATCGGCGACTGTTCGAGCGAATCGAATTCGACCCATTTGTCGAGCAGGGTGCGCAGCCCGCGCGAACTCGCCAGATGATTGCGGGCGCCGAGGACACCGAGCAGCCCGGCCATGGTGTGCCGCACCGGGAACGCATCCCGGGCGTGAATTCCCGCCCAGATCTTCGCGAGTTGGTCCGCCGTTGCTACGGTCGCCGGCCGCGACGCCAGAAACGCCGCGTTTAAGGCCCCGGCCGAGGAGCCGACCAACAGGTCCGCGGCGATGCCGCGCTCATAGAGGGCGTGCACCATCCCGACCTGGATCGAGCCGATACTGCCACCTCCGGACAGCACGAACGCCACCCGCCGCCCCGCCCGTGGTACCTGATGTGCCATGGCTGCCTCCGCTCGAACTATCTCACTTGGTCGTTATCTTTCCCGGGCTTGGCGTTACGGGAATTGGCGCCGTCATGGTCAGCGGGGGATGCATGGCGCATTTCTTGGGCACACGATAGGGGCTTGTTAACGCACCTTCCTACATATCGGCGGCAGCACGTTGCGTCCCAGCTGGGTGAGCAGTGTCGGCCCCTACTTCCCCTTCCGGCACGCCCAGCGGTGGGCCGAACTGCTGCCCAACGCCCGACTCGTCGAAGTACCCGACAGCTACACCTACGTGAGCCTTGACCAGCCCGACTTCCTCGCCCGCGAAATCAACGCGTTCCGCCAGTACCGCGTCCAAACAGACTTGAGACCCATTAACACTCACGGGCCCGCGGAAAAGTTACGCGCGCATCCCCAATGAACTCTGCCGGGACTGGATCAGTACCCGTGCAAGGTCGGTCGCAATGTACCTGTGGTCCCAACGCGACGGCTGGGAATTGGCGCCAACGTCGGTCCACAAAGACCTGGCATATTCGCGTGGGGACAGTGCCCGGATCACAACCTGCGAACGGGTTTTTGGTGTACCGTTCCTGGTATGCGTGAGCCCGGTGTGAAGATTCAAGACCTCTGGTATTCCAACAAGGACGGCAAGGCCGACCTGAGCCGGCCCACCGCACGGAAGGGCAGGGGCAAGCGATATCGCGTGACGGTCGTCGACCCATCGGGCAAGATCACCACTGAGCACCACGCCCTTAAGAGGGCGGCCGAGAACCGGCAGAAAGAGTTGTCCGCCAAGCTGTTTGCGGGCACCTACGCGTCGCGGTCAGGGGGCCGCGTGCCGTTCGGTGACGTGGCCGAGGAGTGGTACGAGTCCAAATCGGTCAAGGTGAAGGGCAAGACGCTGGAGGGATACCGCTCACTGCTGGACACCCATGTGCTGCCCAAGTGGGAGAACACGGCGGTGGGTGACATCACCTGGCAGGCGATCCAGAAGTGGGTCGGCGAACTGAACAGGACCAAGCCCACCCGGCGGAAGAGCGACGGGTTATCCGCCTCGCGGGTGGTGCAGACCTATCACGTATTCCGTGGCGTCCTGGGTTATGCGGTGCGGTCGCGGATGCTCTCGGTCAATCCGGCCACCGATATCGACCTCCCCCGAAAGCCCGAAGGTGAACAGCGGTACCTCGACCACCAGCAGGTTGCCGACCTCGCGGCGGGCTGCGGCGAATGGGACACGCTGGTGCTGGTGCTGGCGTATTGCGGTCTGCGCTACGGCGAAGTCACGGCGTTAAAGTGGGCCGACGTTGACTTGAACCGTGCCCGAATCGCGGTGAACAAGTCGGTGGAGCGGGTCAACTGTGTATACCGGATTGGGCCGACCAAGACCCATGAGACGCGTTCGGTGCCCATCCCTCCCCCGGTGCTGGAACTGCTACGCGGCCGGACCGGATCGCCCGAGAGCCTTCTGTTTTCCGGCGTGGACGGCTACCTGAAGAATCACGAGTTTCGCAAGGTGTTCGACGTGGCGGCCGCCACGTCCGGGTTGGGTGGGCTGTCACCGCACGAACTGCGGCATACCTGTGCGTCGCTCGCGATCCGTTCGCGGGCGTCCATCAAGACCGTGCAGCGGCTCCTTGGCCACAAGACCGCTACTATGACCCTCGACCGCTACGGGCACCTGTACCCGGACGAACTGGATCAGGTGGCGCAGCAAATAGGTGCAGAGTGCATGTACCCGGTGCGTACCGGAGAGGTCAAAACACCAAGTTAGCAGGGGGTTTAGACGGCTTCGATTCCCGTCTCCACCTCCACCAATGCGCGATTAGCTCAGCGGGAGAGCGCTTCCCTGACACGGAAGAGGTCACTGGTTCAATCCCAGTATCGCGCACCAGTCTCAATGCAGGTCACAGCAGTTCTGAGAACAAAATCGGGTCGCATGGGCCAGACATGGGCCAGCCGATTGCGGCGCTAGCAACTCAACCGAGAGGTAGCTCCCTGGCTGATGCGATCCGCGCTGGCGCGCAAGGCCACACCCCCGGTGCGCCCGCAGGGCTGGCTGTTTCCCCGCAGGGGTGATGGTGTCCACATCAGCGCGCAGTACGTCGGGCTGCTTGTCGCCTCCGCGCTGCCAGGTGAATGGTCGATGCACAGCCTCCGGCACAGAATGGCCAGCCGCGCCTACCGCGGCAGCCGGAATCCGCGGGCGGTGTAAGTGCTGCTCGGGCACGCCTCGATAGCGACAACGGAACGCTATCTGGCAGTTGACGATTCGGAGATCCGGGCGGCGATGGTGGCAGCGGTCGGGGACTGAACGTTCGTCAGCGCGGCGCTGAGCATCGCCGCGACGGTGCTGGGGCTGTGAGGAACCACCCTTAATCCTTCGGGCGGGCCGACCTATTTGTTCATGTCCGTTGACCTCAAAGTTCCTGCCGCTCAGATCATTCGTGCCTGTGAGTTTGCTTCAGTTTCGCGGATTCCCCACCGGTAAGCGGTTTGCGGGCGATATGGTCCCGAGAACATCTAGTCGGGGGTCGGAGCATGGGTCGACACAGGGCAGTCAGGAATCACAAGCCAGCAGGCGGGTTGCTGGTCGGCACGTTGGTCTCGGGCGCGCTGGCGGCGGCCGCACTGAGTTCTGCCGGGGTGGCAAGTGCTACCTGCGTAGACGCCGACGGGGCGGACATCGGGTCGGGCTGCTCGGTGACCGGCACCGACGACATCGCGATCGCCATAGGTCCAGGTGCCACCGCGACCGACGACGGGACGGGGGATGTCGCGTTCGCCGACGGCGCGGGCGCCACGGCGACCGACGACGGGACAAACAATAGGGCCGTGGCTGTTGGGCCCAACACCCACGCTTTTACACCAGGGGGGAACAACAACACAGCTATCTATTACGGCAGCAACGGCACTGCGACGGCAGCCGGTGGCCTGGGTGGCACGCCAGTTGCCGACCCCGGCGACAACAACAGCGCGCTGGTGATGGGCAACGGGAGCTCTGCAACCGCATCGGGTGGCAGCTCCCACGCCGACACGTACGGCAACGACAGTTTTACTGTTGCACAAGGCGTGCACAACGCCGCTACCGTTCAGGGCAACGACAGCTTCGCGTACGCACAAAACGGCAACGACAACACGGCCACGGTGGACGGTAATAACAGCTTCGCCATTGCTGGGGCCTTTCCTGTAGGAACCCCTGCTGAACCCTTTACTGGTCCCGCCTCCAACTTCAATACCGCCACGGTCAATGGCAGTCGCAGCGGCGCACGTGCGCAGGCTGGGACAACCGCCATCGTCAACGGCAACAACCAACACGTCACTAAGCCCTAAAACAGGCCGAGCAACGCGCCGAACGCTCCGCACCGCCGCATCAGCCCCAGCCACCGAATCGAACGTGCCGATGCGCACCGCGACCGGTCCTGCTTGGGTGACGGGCCGACTGCTGCGACTGCCGGGTGATCAGTCGCACCTCGCGTTGCTCCGATATTTCTGGATGAAGTTTGCGGCCGATCGCGGCAGAGTACGCTCGTTTTCCAGCGCAGACGGCTCGGATGCGCGGCTAGGCAAGTTTGTCTCCTGGTCCTATGCGCCTTTTGCCGGCCCCGAACAGGACATAGCTCACTTGCTGCGAGGAAACGGCGGCTGTGGTCATGAGTCACCGCCCGCCAGCTGGTAGCGGTTCGCCAACTCGGTTAGCGCCGTCCAGACTGCGGGGTCGTCGATTTCGCGTATCGCGAGCCGCAGCGCATCGGCGAACCCGCGGCGGAAACCCTCGGCGAAGAGGTCTGCGGGCCGACGGATGCCGCCGTTAGAATGGCAGTAGCTGGTCGCTTGGCGGTGGCTGGTCGTATGTGGTGTGTTGGCGGTGCCCCTCGGCTGGTGGGCTGAGGGGCCCGTTTCTTTTGGCGGCGGCCCCATTACGACGCACCGCCAAACGATGTCATTGCGGCGTCGACTTCGTTGAGGTCCACGCGGACAAGACGGGCACCGTTGCGATAGCCGGTCAGCCGACCGTCGGCGATCATCTGCCGGATGGTGCGGTCGGTTACTCCTAGATACTCTGCCGCTTCGGTGAATTTCGCGTAGCGGCGCCGTTTTGTTGAATCTTGCACAGGCATAGCAGGTCTCCCAGAAAAGCGATGGCGGAGAGCGTGAGCTGCGAGTCGCCGCCCCTCCGCGCGCTGGGCTCTGCGATCTGCTTTACTCGACGTTCTCCGCCTGGGAGCTGAGGCCGCCTGTGCCTCCGCCGTTCGCCCTTTCCGTCTGCGCCTAAGCTGGCGCGGTCACCTGTACCTGCGTACCGGGGCTAGCGATTTCGAGCGTACGAGGTTCCGCGAGATGCGGCAAGTTGCACCGTGCCGGCTAGCCCTCAGTGGCCAAGTTCGTGTTTGTATCCGGATCTTGGCGATCAGATCGATAAGGTCTTCTGTTAGATCAACGTCTGACGTTGATCTACTCCACTAGTTTCGATAGCAGCTTGGCGATCTGCTTGTCGCGGCCCTGCGCCGCGTGCTGGTAGCGCATCGCGGCAGCCGGGGTCGAATGCCCAAGGCGGCCCATCAGTTCCGCCAACGTCGCTCCTGTTGCCGCGGCGAGGACGGCACCGGAGTGGCGTAAGTCATGCCACCGCAAGTCTTTTCGATTGGCCTTCTCGCGGGCGGTGTAGAAACGTCGGTACAGCGTCGCCGGCGCTAGGTGACCGCCATGGGCGGCCGGGAAGAGCAGCGCGTCTTTGTCGTCGTCGACGAACTTGTCGAGGTGCGCCATGAGGGCTGGCACCAGATGTGGCGGAATCGCGACATCACGCACACCCGCCTCGGATTTCGGTGTGGTGACCTGGAATCCTTCCTCGACGCGGACGACGGCCCGTTCGACGCGCACCATCCCCTCATCGTCGCCGAGGATGATGTCAGCGCGACGCAGCTCGGTCAGCTCACCAAATCTCAGCGCGCACCACGCGGCGAGCAGCACCATCGCCCGATACTGCTCTGGCATCTCCCGGGCGATGACCGCGATTTCGTCAAGTGACGCTGGCCTGATCTTGTGGACGCGCCTAGCGGTGCCGGCTCCGCGGATCACGCACGGGTTCGTGGCGATCTTCCCGTCGCTGGCAGCTGCGCCCATGATGGTCCTAAGTAACCCGTAGCAGTGCGCGCGTAAGGTCGGTGTGTCCTTGTCTAACTTGGCGTGCCACGCCCGCACGTCGTCGGCGGTTATCGAAGCGATGGGAAGCGACCCGAACCACGGCAGGATGTGATCCTCGAGCAGCTTCTCGTAGTGCTCTCTGGTTCGGTCCTTGAGGTCGCGGTGCTCGATCCACCCGTCGGCGTACGTCTTGAATGTCAGCTTGGGTTGGGGCTTCTCGTCGGCCTCGGGCGGTGTCCACGCCTTGCGGATGATTTCGGCTTGGCGCAGCGCCAGCCATCCGCGGGCGTCCCTGTGAGTGAGGAATAGCGTCGGCGCGGTGTACCGGCGGCCGTCAGGGCCGCGATAGCGCGCCCGGTGCCGCCCACTGGGAAGTGTTTCGACGGCGCCGAACGTGCCCGGCGTGCGCTTCTTGCGCGTCATGTTGTCAGCTCCCCGCGATACATTGGTGGTCACTGGCGTGGGCCAGCGTGGGCCAGCGTTGGGCTAACAACACTGTAGAACATTTCCGTGACATTCCGCGAGATTCCGCTACACTGAGCGGGAGTAACGCAGGTAGATCCACTATTTGCGCTGCTCACAACGCCCACACTAGCAAAGCAATTGAACTGGTTCAATCCCAGTATCGCGCACCAGTGTTTATACAGGTCAGAGGCTACTTCTAAGCGGCGTTAGGGCTCGCGTGCACACAACTAGCACAACGGGTGTGCGGCGCTCGGGACGGGCTGCACTAAGCGGCGGCATGCGGAAGTTAGCGGAAGGCTCGGCCGTCTTCTGTCCATCGTGTTCCGAAGCTTGTGCAGTGAAAGGTGTTTCACGGTGCTCGGTCGGACTGGCCCTGCAGCCTCGCGCGTCCGCCGTGCGGCGCATCACCCGGCCGGCAGCTTCAGCACCCGATTGTTGCCATTGTCGGTGACGTAGAGGTCGCCGGCGGTGTCCACCGCCACACCGGCGGGGAGATTGAGGCCGGTAAACGGCAGCACGCTCTGGGCGCTCGACCCGGCCGCCAGCTTCAGCACCCGGTTGTTGCTGCTGTCCGTGATGTAGACGTCGCCGGTGGTGTCCACCGCGACACCTTCCGGGTATTTGAGGCCGGTGAAGGGCAGCTCGGTCTGGGTGCTCAACCCGGCTGGCAGTTCCAGCACCCGGTTGTTGCTGCTGTCCGTGATGTAGATGTCGCCGCTGGTATCGACAGCCACAGAGAGGGGATTGCTGAGCCCGGTGAACGGCAGCACCGTCTGGGTGCTCGACCCGGCCGCCAGCTTTACCACCCGGTTGTTGCTGCGGTCGGTGACATAGACGTCGCCGGCGGTGTCCACCGCCACGCCTGCGGGGTTGTTGAGGCCGGTGAAAGGCAGCTCGATGGGGGTGCTCGACCCAGCGGCCAGCTTCGCCACCCGGTTGTTGGTGTATTCGGTGACATAGACGTTCCCGATGGTGTCCACCGCCACATCTGTGGGGTCGTGGACGCCGGTGAACGGCAGCTCGATGGGGGTGCTCGACCCGGCCCGCAATTCCAGCACTCGGTCGTTGCTGCTGTCCGTGATGTAGATGTCGCCGCTGGTATCGACAGCCACAGAGCCGGGATTGCGGAGCCCGGTGAACGGCAGCTCGACCACCTGGGATGTCGGGGCGGTCCGGGATTTGTTGTGTGCGACGATCGCGGAAATCCCGACGGCGGCGCCGGCGAGAACGACGACGGCCGCGACACCGGCGATGATCCAGGGCGTGCGGCTGCGCCGCGCCGTGGGGGGCTGGGGTGGCTGCTGGGGCGCGGCCCACGTCGATTCGATAGGCACGCAGACCGTGCCCATGATCATGTCGGCGATCGTCTGCCGTTTGGCGGTGAACAACGGCAGCAGGTAGCCGATGCCGCAGATGATGTAGTCGATGAAGTGGGCGATCTGGCGCACGACCGACATCACAAAGCCGATCGGCTGGCCGGTTCGTTCGCTGACCACCTTGAACTTCAGCACCGACTTGCCGATGCTCGAGCCGGTGGCGCCTTGGCGATAGCCCCAGTTCCAGAACCAGTACGCCAGCGCCACCAGATAAAAGATCACTGTGATGATGGAACCCATGCCCGACGGGCTGCACGAGGTGGCGCCCCTGCTCGGGTCGATTGTGCACGATTTGCCGCCGATCGCTCCGGCGATCACTGGGCCTGCGCCGAGGAGGATCGCGAGGGGAATGTTGTCGATGATGGGGGCCAGGACACGCTCGAACCACGGGGTATAGTCCTCCCTCTGCAGGTCATCCAATGGGCCTGGGGGCGGCGGATACCCGGCGCCCGACGAAGGCGGTTGATAACCCCCGGACGGTGGGGGTGGTGGATGAACGCCGGGCGGCGGAACAGGCGGTTGTTCGGTCATTGGCCGAGCTTTCTACTGACGAGGTTAGTTAGCCGAGTAAACGGTGATCCGAGCTGCCCATGGAACGCGACGTGTCCGAGTACTCCACACCTCGCCCATGCACCGCCGCGGCCCAACAACTCGATCAGCCGGTAGCGACCGAACGGCGTCCCGTCCACCTGCTCACCATAAGCAACCGGCCGCTTCACCGACGGGCAAACTAGCTACTGCCCTTACTACTTCCGGGTGGTCATCGACTGCCCGAGCTACTGAGTAGACACACCGTAGCTATCGCGTCTACTCACCAGTCGGCGCGGTCGGTGCCCGGCGGCAAGTGCCGGAGCCGGTACTTCGCCAGCTCGTTCGTCGGATCGGCGGCCAGCTCGGCCTCCAGCTCGCGCCGGTATTCGTCGGGTGTCGGATCTAGGTTCTCCCCGGTGATCCCGGCCAGTTCGTCGATGGCGTCGATCTCGTCGGCCTGTTCGGCGGCCAGTCGCTTCCTGGTCTGGATCACGCGGCCAGCGGTCGATTTCGGGATGCCGGTCTCGTGCTCAATCTCCCGGGCGCTGTATCCCAGGAGGTGCAATCGCCAGACCTCCTCGTCACGTGCGGCGTTGTCGCCGTTATTGCCGAATACCATGCGAGAGTTACCCTTTCAGCGCTAATACGGGGCGGAATGTCGTTGTGGCAAACCAACTTCGGCGTTGTCCCACATTGTCCCACGCCTGTCCCACGCTGCCCAGTTCGCTAAAACCCCTGGTAGAGCGCTTTGTTTGCTGGCCACGGGGACTTTTCGGAGATCGCCGTCACTCGGAGGGAGCCGACCGGCTCCGTCCATTGGCGGATGGTGCGGTCGGTGACGTCGACATGTTTGGCGGTGGCCTGCCGAGACGCCCAGCGGCGACCCGGTTGCGGCGCAGCAGTTTTGGTAGACAGGCGGAGACAGCCCCTTTCAAGGGTGTCTCGGCTGCCCACTGACCGAGCCTGGCAGGGCGGGCGCGTGCTGGTGGAAGTTTCTTCCTCGGGTCGACGTAAACGCCGACCACCCGGGTTCCGGGTACCTGCTTCTAAGCTCAGAACCTTACCGGCGACTCTGCGAGACTCCGTGCACGTTCTACGGCGAGTCGGCCAGTTTCGATAGCAGGGCGGCGATTTCGCGGTCGCGTCCCTGTGCGGCGTGTTGATAGCGCATGGCGGCGGCCGGTGTCGAGTGGCCAAGGCGTGCGATCAGCTCGGCCAGGGATGCACCCGTGGCAGCGGCCAGGACGGCACCGCTGTGCCGTAAGTCGTGAAAACGCAAGTCCGGCCGTCCCGCTTTGTCGCGGGCTCGGTACCAGTGCCTGTAAAGGGTCGACGGCTGAAGGTGCCCGCCATTGTCGGCCGCGAACAGTAGGGCATCCCGGCCGGTGCCGGTGTGGTTCGTCAGGTGCGCTTCAATCATCGGGATCACATGCGGCGGGATCGCGACGTCGCGGATGCCCGCGTCACTCTTGGGCGTCGTGATCGAATACGCACCATTGGCGCGCACCGCCGCGCGCCTGATCCGGATCACTTCGTCGGACAGGTCGACATCGGCGCGGCGCAACTCCACCAGCTCGCCGAATCTCATCGCACACCATGACGCGAGAGTGACCATCAGCCGTAGCCGCTCCGGCATGGCGACGGATTACGTCTTGGGGTATCTGGACAAGTTCGTCCATGGGGCCACGGCCCAGCTCAAACTACAACCCGGTTTCGCGGCCGGAGCGGAAGTCACTCATCCCGATGGGTCCAAGTCATGACGCGCGTTTTGCGACCGGGTTGCCATCCCCGTTGCCATCCATACCCCTCTGGGGTAGTGGTTTGAACGACTGTCGACACGATCGAAATGGCTCTCACCTGCAAGTTTCCTGGTCGGGCTGACAGGATTTGAACCTGCGACCACTTTACCCCCAGTCAAACGCAGTACGTTCGCACACGTGTGCGGGTGCAAAGTCTACGCAGCGCGTTGAATCGCCTTTTATGCGCGCGAAGTGGGTATTCGTTGCCTCATTCAAAATGCGCGCGTGCGGCGTGCCTACCTGAGGGATCAGCGGTGGTCTCGGTAGGCCCAGACGATGGGGTTGACGTTGGCCGAGCGCAGAGCTGTGACCGAGATGACCGCGATCCGCTACGTGGTGGCCGATAGGCCAGCCAAAAGCAGGATTCTGGACGAGTTGTGCGCCAACACCGGTTGGCACCGTAACCATGCCCGCAAGGCGCTCAGGGCGGCGCTGCAACCCAAGGTGGTGGCACCGAGGCGAAGTCCGCGGCCACCCATATACGGGCCGAATGTCATTGCTGCACTGACGGCGTGCTGGCTGGTGCTGGGGATGCCGGCCGGCAAGAGGCTGGCGCCGATGTTGACCGAACTCGTGGCCGTGTTGCGGCAGTTCGGCGAGCTGGCCATCGACGATGACACCGCAGCACTCTTAGTGTCGATGTCGGCGGCCACCATTGATCGTCGCCTAGCAGGTGAACGGGCCAATCGCCAGCTCAAAGGGCGTCGCGCCACCAAGCCGGGGTCGCTGCTGAGAAGTCAGATCCCGGTCCGCACCTGGGCGGACTGGGACGACGCGAAGCCGGGTTTTGTTGAGATCGACTTGGTCTCCCACGACGGCGGAAACACCATCGGGCCGTTCGCATTCACCCTCACGGTCACCGATATCGCCACGGGGTGGACCGAGAACCGCTCCGTGCCTACCAAGGAGGCCAAGTGCGTCCTGGCTGCCCTAGAGAGCATCGCGAACAAGATGCCGTTCCCGATCTTGGGTGTGGACTCTGACAACGGAGCCGAGTTCATCAACGTCTATCTGTTCCTGTGGTGCAGGAACCGCCAGATCACCTTCACTCGGGCGCGGCCGACGAACAAGAACGACGGCTGTCACGTCGAGCAGAAAAACTGGGCAGTGGTCCGCACCCTGGTCGGCTACCACCGCTACGACACCGCCCCAGAAATGTTGCTACTCAACGAAATCTGGCAGCTGCAGTCCCAGTTGACCAACTACTTCTACCCGCAGCAGAAACTAGTATTCAAGGTCCGCGACGGCGCCAAGGTGACCAAGAAATACGACACTGCGACCACCCCATTCCGCCGCGCGATCGATCACCCAACCATGACCGAAGACCGCATAGCGTCCATGGCCCGAACCCACGCTTTGATCAACCCCGCCGCCACTCAGCGTCAGATCCAGGCCCTGACCGCACAGCTCCTCAAAGTGACCACCAGCAAGTCCGAACCCGCCAGCAGGGCCCGCATCCCCAAGCGCGCACAATCACATGAGGCAACGAACCCACCCTCGCGCGCATCTTGACGTGAGGCAACACGGCAGGTCAACGCATTTCGTTGACACCCACGAACACCCGCATACCCCCCCGAAATTAATCGGGTTGCCGTACCGGTTGCCGTACGGCGCAGATGAAGCACCGACATTTTGTTTGCTCCTGGCCGGTCTGGTCAGGAGCTACGTAAGGGTCAAAAGGCCCCGGCGAGGGCTGGCACACGGCCCTGGGGTCTGGCCGAAGTTCATCGCTGGTTATTTGCCGGGTCAACCAGGTGCCGATCGCTGGTTAGTACTGTGCAATCCCTGTAGAGGGTTTGACCAGCGGGTTTCATAGTCATCGAGAAACACGGTGAAACCGTAAATTTCTCCTGCGACAATTTTGCTGATTTTCGTCCGATGCGTATCGGGTGCGGATACCGTGCGGTGATCACCGACAACCCCGGCACGGGAGACAGTCCATGCGTGAACACATCTCACAGCCCGCGCTTGCCCGGGTGAGCCGCAACACTTGCGCCCGCCCAGGCGCGCCGGCCGCCGCAGAACACACGGTGGGACATGCCACGGTGATCGGTCGGGTCGGGGGCCTGGCCGTGGCGTTGGGGATCGGAGCCGCGCTGGCGGCGACGCCGTGGGCGGCGTCGGCAAAGCCCTCGGTATCCACGCCGCACGGACCCAACGTGGCCGTGTCGATCGACGGTCACTCGATCGACCTTGGCAGCGCGACGGCGACCTCGTCGGGCACGGATTCGAGGGCCTTCGCCCTCGGCGCGGACGCCAGCGCGACCGCCGGCCCCGGCGACACCGCCACCGCCATCGGCACCAACGCCACTGCCAACGCCACCGGCGGCACCGGCAACAGGGCCTTTGCCCTCGGCACCGGCAGCACTGCCAACGCCGGCATCGGCAGCACCAACAGCAACAACAACACCGCCACCGCCATCAACGGCAGCACTGCCAACGCCGGCACCAACAACACCGACAGCAACAACAACACCGCCACCGCCATCAACGGCAGCAGGGCCAACGCCGGCTTTTCGGACATTCCCGCGTATGACCCGGCTAGGGCGATGAACAACAACAACAACACCGCCACCGCCATCAACGGCAGCACTGCCGCCGCCGGCTCCGACTTCAACAGCAGCAACAACACCGCCACCGCCATCAACGACAGCGGGGCCGAGGCCGGCACCGGCAGCATCAACAGCAGCAACAACACCGCCACCGCCATCAACGACAGCATCGCCGGCGCCGCGCCCATCGACACCACCAACAGCAACAACAACACCGCCGCCGCCACCAACGGCGGCAGGGCCAACGCCGGCGGCCTCAACAGCAGCAACACCAGCAACAACACCGCCATCGCGCGCGGCCCCAACAGCATTGCGAGGGCCGGCAGTGGGGTCAGCGGTGTCGGCGACTTCACCGCCATCGCCGGCCCCAACCAAACGGTCGCCAAACCCTGATTTCGTCGAATCGGAGGCTAGTCGGGGCGCGGCTGGGAAGTCTTGCCGCGTCAACCAATACAGAGCGTTCTCTCTGACGCGCGCCTTTCGCGGAACCCGCAACCTACGCGCCGTCCACTGCGGCGATCAATGATGACGATTGTTCATATCCTGGCCGGCGCGCTTGGTCGGTAACGTCACGGCGATGAGGTTGCTGTTCATGCTGGGCCTCATCGTCTACGTGTGGCCGTACCTTCTCGCCGCCTTCATCATCGCCGTCGTGTGGCTCAACATTTGGCGCGTCTGGGTAGGCCGTGAAACCAAGAACCACCCACTCAACAACAACCAACCCCAAAATGCGCCGCCAACGACCCCTGGTTCCCCCAACCGTCCCAGTCCAGGGGCACTGTTAGCTGGCAGTGGCCACGGCAAGAGGCCCAAAACGGGCATCGCCGTCACTCGGAGGGAGCAGACCCGCTTCGCGAGAGCGGCGCGTTTGCTGGCGAACTTTGGCCGGCTGGGTCTACGCAGGTCAGCTGTGGTTTCTCATCGCTCCAGCAAAACACCGGATTGGCCACTGTAGCAACGTGATTGGTGGCACTCCACGATGCGCTGGTGACGAGATCCCTTGTAGCACTGGACATCTCATGATGCGCGGTCGGGCAGCGCCAACAGCTCGGTGATCGCCGATCACTGTCCCGTGTTCTCCTGATATGGCAGGCTTGGGTCGCAGCCTTCGGGCACGGGGTGCGATAGCGTCCCGTTGGGGTTGGGTTCCCATACATTCCCTGTACACGGCGTGCCCACCAGCAAGCGTCCTTTCTCGCAGGCTGTCAACGCGACGCCGGTCATGCCGTGATCTGTGCACCAGTCAGCGTGCGCGACAGGGATCGTCGCGATTGCTCCCGACGCCAACACCGCACCTAATGCGGCAATCGCCGCTCGCCTCATCAGGCACTTAGTTCTGCCGCTGCTGCGATGCCGATGGCGGCGAGTGTTTTGCGAATCATTGTTGTATTCCCTTTTCTTTTAGACGATCATCGGAGGCTCAGCACGGCCTCGACTGCGACGAACGTCAACACGAGCAGCAGCGCGCACACACGGACGCAGGTTTCACCGCTCCCGGCGACCCAACCGGGCCGCCGTTACTGCGATCCCTCAGGTCCAATCGGTACTTCCCATCCCTCAGAACCAAGCTGGCCGGGTGCCTGGGTGTATGGCTGATTGAGATTGCAAGTACCCGTTCCAATTTGGCAGGAACCCGCCGGCAAATCCGCTGGCGCTGAGGGCGGCGGGGCCGCTGGCGCTGAGGGCGGCGGGGCCGCTGGCGCTGAGGGCGGCGGGGCCGCTGGCGGCGGGGCCGCTGGCGGCGGGGCCGCTGGCGCTGCTGGTAGAGCTGCTGGCGGTAGTGCCGCAGGGGCCGCTGGCTGCGGGGCCGCCTGCTGCGGGGCCGCAGCCAGCGGCCCCGTCCCGCAGGTGCCTGTCGCTGCGCATGCGGTGCCGCATCCGGCTTCGGCGCCCGTCGCTGCCTGGCCTGGAGGGGCGGTACATGGTGCAGCGTGAGCCGTTGTGGCACAGACTAATCCACTTAGTTCTGCCGCTGCTGCGATGCCGATGGCGGCGAGTGTTTTGCGAATCATGTTGTTGTATTCCCTTTTCTTTTAGACGATCATCGGAGGCTCAGCACGGCCTCGACTGTGACGAACATCAACACGAGCAGCAGCGCGCACACGCCGAGTGCGACGGCTGCACTAGGCGACGTCAACCATGCGCGGTTGGCGTGAATCGCTGCCCCGGCCCTAGTATGTCGGGCCGATCAGGACGTATGACCGCAAAACTCAAGGCGGTACGCCAGAGGCGGATACCGTGCCGACGACTCGCAATCACAACGCCGCGGCTCCGCAGAAACTCTGACCAATGCGAGTGAACCAGACCATACGCCCGCCACACTTGCCCGCACGGACAAATCCGGGAAAGGGCCTGTAAGAAAAATCCGGTGATACGGAAGGTCGGCGAGTCCTGTCCGCGTTTCGTGCACCTTTCGTTACTACGTGTGGCCGCTTTGCTCTCCCGGTTCGGAGTTGCGTCCGCTTCTTCTGGCGTCATCTCACCACTCCACGCGCGTACGCGGATCTCGTGGCCGCGATGGAGATCAACGCGACGCTGTGAACGGGGCGATGGCGATAGCGGCCACGGCTGCGATAATTACTTTCCTCATTTTCTCGTTCTTTCGTAGGGCACTCGGGCGGCGGCGTGTTAGAGGCCCTGATGGCCGGTGATCAATTGGAAGAATTTCCGTCACCGTGCCGGAGAGATAATCCAGACACTACGCGCAAATAGGTGAAAAGAATTCA
This sequence comes from uncultured Actinomycetota bacterium, assembly GCA_963759655.1. Classification (GTDB taxonomy): domain Bacteria; phylum Actinomycetota; class Actinomycetes; order Mycobacteriales; family Mycobacteriaceae; genus Mycobacterium. The sequence goes on from CAVXAG010000028.1 coordinate 204,169, forward strand.
AAATGGCGTACAAATCAGACCTGTATGAGTCCTGTTGAAACGCTTGACAGTAAACGCAGGAACGCTGTGATGTTGGTGGGGGTTGATCTGGAGTGGGGCGTTGGCAGGGGCCGGGAGCGGGCGTGAAGAAGCAGCAGACACACCCGGACTCCCGGCCAGGTTGCCGCCCAGCACTGCCGACGGTGGCAAAACCGCGACGATGGCGCCTGCGCCAAGTACTGCTATGCCGAAGGTGAGGTAGGGGCGAATTGACAACGTCACGTTGCTCTCCTGTGTTTGATGACGACGGCCCTCGAATCCAATCCATGGGACCGGCGCTTTGGTGCACTTCAGCAAAAGTCCTACTCTCATCGTTTATTCTCCAGCTGGACATTAATTTGTTCGCGAAAGGCCCCGTGAATGGCCGTTATTGACGCCAAGCAGAAAAAATTCCCCAGGCTGAGCCACCCTTATGGCAAACGCCCAAGGGATTCAAGAACTGTCCAAAGCAATCAGGCAAATGATTTCCAGCCGCCATGCGCGGTCGGCCGACCGCAACCGCGCCGAGGCGATCGACCGGCTTGACCCCTTCCGGGTAGAAGCTCGACCCTTTCCGCGTAGAAGACTGTCAACCATGACCGACGAGAGTGCCATACCGTCAGAGTGGGAAATCCGAGCGCAGGCGAACGCGGTGCTTCAGCGCGCCGTCGACCAGTATCACGACGCATTGCAGGCATGCGTCGACCGGCTGGAGAAGGCGATGCAGCGCAACGGCGTCGATGAGCAAGGGATGACGCTCGTCCATGCCGATGACCTGGACACCCTCGTCACCGTGCTCCGCCGCACCAGACGGCTATAGACGGGAAGCGTGTCGAGGCGATCGGCCGCCTCGACTCGTTCGGCTATCTGAAACGCAACGCTATAGCCGCACGGGGGCGTCGTAGCTTGCGCCGCAACAACCGACCGAGTCATGATCGGGTGCCTATCGGTGAGTACACCCGGTAATCGCCGAGGGCGGCTACGGCTTGACGACGATCACGCTGGGTGGGGCGGTCGCGTTCCGCCCATTGCCGATCACCCCGGCGGTCAAATTATTGCCGCCTAACACGGTAGCGGTGCTGTTGTTGCCGAACACAAACGCGGTGTTGGAGTTTCCCGCGATGGGGGGTGGGAACATCGTAATGATGCCTGTCGTGGCGGTGCTGTTGTTGCCGACCACGATGGCCCTATTGCCGCTGCCAAGCGTCTCGCCGGGGAAGAAGAGCGGCGCTTCTGCGGTGCTGCCGTGGCCGAGGGCGAACGCCATGTTGCTGCCTGTGCCCGGGCTGCCAGGCGCTGCTGCGGCCAGGGTGCCGTTTCCCAGGGCGGTGGCCGTGTCGTTGTTGCCATTTCCGGCTACTGCACCGGTGGGCTCGGTGGCCCCCATTTGGAAGGCGTTGGGTCCCGGATTGCCGACCGCGATGGCGGTGTTGCCGTTGCCCATGCCCGCCCCCGCCTGGGTCGAGTTACCGATGGCGATGGCGCGATCCCCGGTGTCGGTGGCCACGTAGCCGGCGGTCGCCGAGCCGCCGGCTCCGATGAAGATTGCGACATCACCCGCACCTTCGGATGTGCAGGTTCCGGATCCGGTGACGACGGCATTACCCCCCACCGACACACAGGTCGCCCCGGCCACCCCGGCCCCGCTCAATGATCCCAGCGCCAATGTGCCCCCGCCACCGCGCCCAGCAGCGACCGGGGAATTATCTTGGGCGCGGCGAACGCTGTTGACGGTGTGCCAACGCGAGGCGTTCAGTGAGTCGCGAGGCGTTCAGTGAGTAAGGAAGAAGAAGGTGGCCATCAAAACGGCGCGGATGGTTAAAGACTCGGTATTACGCGTGGCCAGCGCTGGTGCCTTCGCGGTGGCGGTCGTCATCGCTCCGGTGGTCGAGATCTCCGCAGGTCCGTTAGCAGGTTCCGGCACCGTCGCGGACCCCTGTTCGCAGGTCAACACGAACGGCTCAGCTTCCCTGTATTGCGGAGTCGGTGGAACCCCGGGTATTGGCGGTTACGGCGGCTGCGTCACCCAGTACGGCACGTACCAGAACTGCATCGTTCAACAGGGAATAATTCCGCCCGCGAGCCGCAGGTAGATCCGTGCCACGATGGTGGCCGCATTGACGGATTCGTTAGAGGGCGCCCGTGGACGTCGGAATCCGAGTTGCGGCGAGTCACGCCTCGATCGCCACCACCGAAAGGTTTGTAGCCGTTGACGATTCGGAGATCCGACCGCGCGGCGCCTTCAGAGCGGCCAGAGCGGCCAGCCACCTCGGAAGAGGATGTGTGTGTCCACGGCCACTACCGCGGCGGCGAGCAGGACCAGGACCACAAGCACAGCCCATTGCCACACCGTCCAAGGCCATGCCTCGTTATCGCTCATGGAACTCACGTTAGCCCCTGGCCGTGCCGCATTCTTGGCGTCGCGTAGCCGCTGCGACTCAACACTGTTGCCGGTGTGCAACCCCGAGCTACGGGTTGACGGCGTCGATGGCGTTCTTGCCGGGCCCGGCGAACGCGAAGCTGTTGTTGGGCGTGCGTGCACGACGAATGCCACCACCATGTATTTCTTCCTCGCGGTGAGGTCAAAGCCCAAAGCGCTGCGGACCCGCCAGCGGACAACGGCAGGTGCGGGGACCGTGTCGGGGGGTCCCCGCACCGCCGGATCTCATCGTGGCGGCGGGGCCTTGGAGGATTCTTGGCAACCGCCCCTGATTGCGCGGATCCATGCTCAGGAGCACCGTGCACCTGGGTGCCCCGGCTGCGTCGTGGCCGTAACCAAAGCGGGTCGCCATGGCGACAGCCACCGACCCGGCTGCGACACTGGTAGGACCCACAGTTTGAGACCGCGCAGTTTGAGACCGCGCAGTTTGAGCCCGTTGACTGCTGGGGTATGTGAACCGCAGGATCCGTTTCGGTGGGAGGAGTCCAGCATGCGCAAGCTCCCTGCTTTGGGCTGTACATGGTCGCCATCAAATTCTCCCAAGCCGACCGGACGCGCCAGCTGGTGGTCGATGTGACAGCACGGCGGCTCGCCCGATTCGTCGGTGCCGCGGTGATGGTGACGTGGGCGGTGCTGGCGGTTGCACCCGTCCCATCCGCGGCCGCCGACCCATGCCCCGACGTCGAGGCGGTATTCGCTCGCGGGACCGGCGAGCCACCCGGTGTCGGCGGAGTAGGACAGGCCTTCGTCGACGCGCTGCGCTCGCAGGTCGGTAGCAGGTCGATGGGCGTGTATGGGGTCAACTACGCGGCCAGCGGCGATTTTGGCGGCGGCATGGACTTCGCCAGAACCGTCGTCGACGGGATCAGAGACGCGATGGCTCATGTCCAGTCCATGGCGTCGAACTGCCCGAATACCAGGATGGTGCTCGGCGGATTTTCCCAGGGTGCGGTCGTGGCTGGTTTCGTCACCTCGGCTGTCGTACCGGAGGGAGTACCTCCCGCGTTCGTGCCCGCGCCGATGCCGCCGGAGGTGGCCAACCATGTCGCCGCGGTGACCCTGTTCGGAAAACCGTCGGATGAGTTCATGCGCGATGTCGGCGCGCCGCCGATCGTCATTGGCCCGCTCTATAAGGCGAAAACGATCGACTTGTGCGCTCCCGGCGACAACATCTGCAATGGTGCCCCCGTTGGACCCCCCGGGGCCGCGCACGCGGCATATCCCGTGAACGGAATGGTGGGCCAGGCAGCCGCTTTCGCGGCGGGTCGGTTCTAGTCGGTCAACATCAAGCATCGGTCTGGTCGATGTTTAACGCCGGGACGATATTGTCGTCGGCGTGCACGATCAATCCGGGATGAGTACTGAATTTTGGCGGCTCGGGGAGGCTGCGCTGTGAAACGCCTATTGGTGCTGTTCAGCCTGCCCTTTGCGCTACTGGTTGCTGGGCCTGCGAAAGCGGACCCCTCCCCTGCAGAGGTCGACTACCTCAAATACCTCGCCTCGGAAAGGGTTGGCGGCGACACCGATAGCCTGCTCCACGTGGGCTATGACGCTTGCTCGGGTCTTCAGCAAGGTACCCAGGCCCCGGTCGTGGCGATGACGTTGTTCGATGATGCGCAGACCTCGGGATCGGGCCTGACTCTGCAGGGCGCGACCGCAGTAGTGGGCGGCGCGGCGGCGTTCCTGTGCCCTGGTCATTGATAGTGAAACGACGACGATTGTGAAACGACGACGATTGTGAAACGACGACGATTGTGAAACGACGACGATTTTGAAACGACGTCGATTTTGAAACGACGTCGATTTTGAAACGACGACGCCCGCTACCGGGACCAGGGACCAGGGACCAGGGACCACCACGCTAACCTGACGACTGGTCTGTGGCGGGATCCATCGCCACACTCCAACGGCACCGCCCTGTCGAGCCGAAACGGGGGCGCAGGGAAGGGAAGGCCATGAACATCACGAAGGTGATAACGGCATCAACCATCTCCGCAGGCGTTGCTGCCGGATTGGCAAGTCCGGCATGGGCGGACGACGCCGCCCAACCCCCCGAGACGTACACGTTCAACTGAGTAGGTGGAAAGCTACCCAGCACGTGGACAGTCACCCATTGCGGCACCGCCTGCACTCACATAGAAGACTCGGGGAACGCGGACTCTGGGCCGTGGGACGCGGACGCCTACTTGGTGAACGGTTACTGGACCATGTTCGTGCACCGGACAGACATGATCGCCTGTGAAGGGGGCGAGACCTTCCCGGCAGATGCCCAGTACAACTGGAACGCGACGCTTCACGGCGTCGCCAACGCCACGACCGGCGGGCAATGTGGCGACGCTCCCGCGGCCGTCCAGGGCCAGTTCACGCTGACCCGGGTGAGTTGACGGCTTAACCCGCTCAAGGCCAGATCCGATTCCGGACCATGCGAGCTGGCACGAATGGCTATCGCCGACGCCACCGGCAACCTACGCTTAGCGTCGAGAACACCACAGCAAACAAGCCAGTTCGAGCGGAGGGGCGGAAATGAGACTCGCGACGGTACTTGCGCTGGCAGGCGGACTCGCTGCCGCACCCCTGATCACCGCCGGCAACGGGTGGGCGTTGCCGGCGTCGTCGTGCGATGGCGTGGAATGCGTCCCGGGCGTGGTTCACAACGCGTCACTGGGCGCGCCCTGTACCTCGGGTGACCGATACGTCTTCGGCGTGGACACCGCCAGCACCTACATCTGCTCGCTCAAGGGCCAATGGGTGCCGTCCAAGCCGTTGATCGGTGTACGCCCCGAGGGCGGCCCGTGCGACGGGAACCCGAACGCGGCGCAGTCACCCGACGGCATCCCGATGGCATGCAATGGCACCGGCTGGGTTTCCAACTTCAACGACATCTTCTACGCCAAAACCTACTGACGCCAAAACCTCTCGAGGCCTGGCAATTTCAGCGGCGCCGCCCCGGTCTAGCCCAACACCCGCAGCAGGTCTGGCTTCATGGCCTGCAATTGCGCGCCCCAGTACGCCCAGTCGTGCGTGCCGTTGGGGGGAAAGTTGAACACCGCGTTGTGCCCACCCGCGGCGGTGTATTTGTCCTGGAACGCTGTGTTGCTGGACCGGGTCAGGTTCTCGAGGAACACCGCTGGGACGTCGCCGTGGCCCAATTCCGACGGGGTGCCGTTACCGCAATAGACCCACAGTCGGGTGTTGTTCTTAACGAGAAGAGGGATTTGAACGGTCGGGTCGTTGCGCTGCCATGCGGGGTCACTTGACGGTCCCCACATCGCGTCGGCCTTGAAGCCGCCCGAATCGTTCATGGCCATAGCGATCAACGAAGGCGACATACCGTCTGACGGGCTGAGCCACCCCGACAGGGACCCGGCGTACACGTAGTTATCCGGGTGATAGGCGGCCAGAATCATCGCCGCCGACCCGGCCATCGACAGGCCCACCACGGCGTTACCGGTCGAGCTGATGTTCCGGTTGGCCGACAGCCACTGTGGCATCTCGGACGTCAGGAACGTCTCCCAGTTGTAGGTGAACGTGCCCCCGTTGCCGACCGCCGGCTGATACCAGTTCGTGTAGAAGCTGGACATGCCGCCGACGGGCATCACCGTGGAGAGTCCGGAATTGTAGAACCACTCGAACGTCGGCAGCTCGATATCCCAGCCATTCCAGTCGTCGCGCGCCCGTAGGCCGTCGAGCAGTACCACCGAGTGCCGACCGCCGGGTTGGAATTCAACCTTGATGTCCCGGCCCATCGACGGCGACGGCACCATCAGGTACTCCACCGGGAGGCCCGGGCGGGAGAACGCCCTGGCGTCGGGAGCGCCCGCGAAGAGCAGCGCCAGTCCCGGTAGAAGCGCTGCGACAATTGCGGCGATCATCAGCCGGCGAGCCCCTCGAACAGGCCGCCCTTCACTCTGTCCCATGCCAGCCTCCCATTAGGTAACCGTCCTGCCGGAACTTACTACCCGCTCAGCACTACCTCAATCACATCACTGGTTTTCGTCAGCATTTCGTCAACCTTGGGTTGACGCACAAATAGCGTCAACCTAGAGTTGACATATGACAGCGAACCCGCAGATCAACTACCCCGTCCGCCTCGATGACTTGATCGACGCGATCAGGCAGGTCCACACCGACGTGCTCGACCAGTTGTCGGGCGCCGTCCTCGCCGCCGACCATCTCGGCGAACTGGCGGACCACCTGATCGGCCACTTCGTGGACCAGGCCCGCCGGTCCGGCGCGTCCTGGACCGACATCGGCAACAGCATGGGCGTGTCGAAGCAGGCCGCGCAGAAACGGTTCGTGCCCAAAGCGGCGGCCACCACGCTCGACGCAGACCAGGGTTTCGACCGTTTCACGCCCCGGGCGCGCGCCCTGGTGCTGACGGCGCAAAACGAGGCCCACGAGGCGGGCAACGCCGAAATCACCCCGGCCCACCTGCTGTCCGGATTGGCCGCCGACGAAACCTCGCTGGCATTCCGACTTCTGGCCGGGCAAGGCGTCGATGCCGCGGCAATTCGCGAGGCGGCGCCGTTCCCGCCACGAGCTGATGACGTCCCCGCGGTGGTTCCGTTCGACGGCCCGTCCCGCAAGGTCCTCGAGCTCACCTTCCGCGAGGCGCTTCGGTTGGGCCACAACTACATTGGCACCGAGCACGTTTTGCTCGCCACGTTGGAAGCCGAGGACGATGACGGGCCGCTCCACCGGCTTTCAGTCGACAAGGCCCGCGTGGAGGCCGACCTCGTCGCCGCGCTGCAGTCTTTCGCCCCGTCCGGCGGGAACGCCACGGCGTAGTGTCCGCGCCATGAAACTCGACGCCCATGCGCGGGCCCTCATCGGATCCGGCGCCGATGCGACCCTCGTCACGCTCAACCCCGACGGCAGTCCACAGGTCAGCGTCGTGTGGATCGCATTGCGCACCACCCCCGACGGCGACGACGAGATCGTCACCGCGCACTTGGACGAACACAAGAAGGTTCGCAATGTTCGTCGCGACAACCGCGTGGCGCTCACGGTCCTCTCCCCCGATCGCGGCGGCGCGATGACACCGTACTTGTCGATCACCGGCACCGCGCGCGTCGAAGAGGGCGGCGCACCCGAGCTGCTACGCGAACTCGCCAAGACGATGATCGCCCCGGACGCGAAGTTCCCTCCGATGGACGACCCGCCGCCCGGGTTCGTCACCCACATCACCCCCGAGAAGGTCGGCGGCGTCGGCCCGTGGGCGGGTTGATCGCAGCACAGTCATGACGTCGCTCAACGCATCGTCCGGAGCTGTTTCCTGTGACATCATGCGGGGACAGCTAAGGAGGCGATGATGCGCCGCTGGTTCGCCGGGGTCTTGTCCACGTTGGTGGCCGTCGCTGTGTTGCTCGCACCCCCCTCGTCGGCAGGCGACGCCCCGATCGGCCACCTCGGCGACACCCTCCGTGTCACCGACGGGAACATCGTCGCCGACGTCACGGTGGTCAATGTGCTGCCGTCCGACGTCCCGCCCGGTTGGGGCTACCCGCCCCGCTGGCCGCGCCAAGAGGTGTGGCGCGCTCAGATCACCGTCACAGCGGTGAGCGTGCCCACCCCGGTCTCGATGTCACCCAGGTTCGCATTCCGCGGTGTCACCCAGACCGGTGACGCGTACATCGAACGCAACAACGATGCCCCGGACACGCTGCAGCTTGCATTGCTGAATGCACCGCAGGGGTCCACCGTGGCCGGCGGTATCTGGTGGGACGTGTACCGCGACTTGGTGTCCAACGTAGTGCTGCTCGACGCGAAGACCGGCTACCACCTGGCCCAGTGGGATCTGTGAGGGCCGCTACCGGATAGCCGTTGTGCCTATACACGTCGCGCCGGCTGAGCCCGCCGACGCCGCAAAGCTGGCCGCCGTCGCCGCCCGCACGTTTCCGTTGGCCTGCCCGCCGGCCGCGACGCCCGACAACATTGCCGCGTTCATCGATACCCAGCTGTCGACCGAGCGGTTCGCCGAATACCTCGCCGATCCGGACCGCGTGGTGCTCGCCGCTGACCAAGACGGCCGAATTCTAGGCTACTGCATGCTCATTCGCGGCGTCCCGGACGACGACGCCGACGTGCAGCGGGCGGTCACGACGCGCCCGAGCGTCGAATTGTCGAAGATGTACGTCCTGCCCGACAACCACGGCGCCGGTGTCGCCGCGGCATTGATGCAACTCGCCCTGGTCCACGCCGCCGCCATGGCCGCCAAGAGCATCTGGCTGGGCGTCAACCAGCAGAACCTGCGCGCACAGCGGTTCTACGCCAAACACGAATTTACAATCAACGGCACCAAGACATTTCACCTCGGCGGCCGAATCGAGAACGATTACGTGATGGTGCGGCTCCTCTGAGGACCGTCACATCATGCCACTGGTCAGTGCGATCAGCCGCGACGTCGCTCGCAGGTACTTCTTGCGGAAGCCACCGGCGAGCATCTCGTCGCTGAAGATGGTGTCCAACTTCGTGCCCGAAGCCATCACCGGAATGCCTGCGTCGTAAAGGCGGTCGGTCAGCGCGACCAGCCGAAGCGCCACGTTCTGATCGTCGATCGGATGAACCCCGGTGAGGAACACCGCCCGCACACCCTCGATCAACGTCAGATATCGCGACGGGTGCATGGTGGCCAAATGTGCACACAGAGCATCGAAGTCATCCAGGGTGGCGCCGTCAGTCTTCTCGGCGAGGGCGACCACCGCGTCGTCCGACAACGGTGCGGGCGCCGGCGGCAGATCGCGGTGACGGTAGTCCGGGCCGTCGATGCGCACTGTCGTGAAAATCGCTGCCAGCGTGTTGATTTCGCGCAGGAAATCCTCCGCAGCGAACCGGCCCTCGCCGAGCTGCTCCGGCAGCGTGTTGGACGTCGCGGCCACCGAGACCCCACGTGCGACCACTTCGGACAGCAGCCGGGATACCAGCACCGTGTTGCCCGGGTCGTCGAGTTCGAACTCGTCGATGCACACCATCACGTAGTCGGCCAGCAGCTCGATGCACTCGACGAACCCGAACACCCCGGCCAGCTGCGTCAGCTCGCCGAACGCCGCGAACGCCTTGGGATGTGAAGGGTCTTCCGGCAGTGCGAAATACAGCGATGCCAACAGATGCGTCTTGCCGACACCGAAGCCGCCGTCGAGGTACAGCCCGGCGCCGTGCAGCACGGACCGCTTGCCGAGTAGCCGTTTTCTGCCTTCCCGGCGCTGGACGGCCACGTCGCCGAATTCACGACAGGTGGCCAGCGCGACGGCCTGACTGGGCTCCGAAGGATCGGGGAAGTAGTTGTCGAAGCTCACCGCGGTGAACGTGGGCGGCGGCAGCAGCTGCGCAATGAGACGCTCCGGCGACACGCTCGGATGCCGATCGACCAGGTGCTGCATGGTGGCACTGTAACGGCGTGTTGCAATCTTCTCCGTGACCAATGACGACGCTGCCGCGCGGTTCATCAGGCTGGACTCAACCACATCGGTGGATGCAGCCGAACTGCCGCGGCTCTACGCCTACCCGCAAGACCTGACCGGGTGCTGGGTCCGGGCCAACATGATCGCCAGCGTGGACGGCGGCGCGACCGTCGACGGCCGCGCGGGCGGTCTGGCCGGGCCCGGTGACCGCGTGCTGTTCAAGGTGATGCGCGAGATCGCCGACGTCGTTCTGGTCGGCGCCGGGACGGTCCGGGCGGAGAACTACACCGGCGCCCAGCTGAGCGCCGCGTCCCGCCAGGCGCGGCAAGCCCGTGGCCAGTCGGAGGTCCCGCCGATCGCGGTGGTGACGGCGTCGGGCGCACTTGACCCCACCAGTCGCCTGTTCGAGCGCACCGAGACACCACCGCTGATCTTCACCACCAACGCGTCCGTCGCCGCGACCCGGGACAGACTGCACGACCAGGCCGACGTCCTCGACGCTTCGACCGCCGACCCCATCCGCGTCGACCCGGCCGCGGTGCTTGCCGAGCTCGCACGACGCGGGCTCTACCGCGTGCTGTGCGAGGGCGGCCCGACGCTGCTCGGGGACATCGTCGCGGCGAACCTGCTCGACGAACTGGCCCTGACCGTGGCCCCGATGCTGGTGGCCGACACCCCGCCACGGGTGGTCAGCAGCGCCAGCCCGGCCAGCACCGAGCTTCGGTCCGAGCACATCCTGACCGACGACGGCGGGTATCTGTACTTGCGCTACACCAGGCGTGACTGAAACCGATCGCTAGTCTGGGCTCCATGCCGTTTCCCGGGTCGCCGCGTGCCGCTGCGGCGATGATTGCGACGGTCGCTGTGCTGGCCGGGTGCGCGCCGGGACTGGCGGCCAACCCCAGGTACGCCACCGACTCCGGGCACGGATCGCAGGGCAACCCCGCGTCGACACCGGCTCCTCGTGGGCCGGCTGCGATCGAGGCGCCGAAAAACGACCTCTCCTGGCACGACTGCACATCGAAACTGTTCTCCGATGTGGCGGTGGCTCCGCCCGTCGGTGTCAGCCTTGACTGCGCCACGTTCGACGCAGACCTGGACTCGATCAACAACGCCACCGGCACCGTGACCATCGGTGTGGTGCGCGCCCGGTCTGCCCAGACCCCCCCTGACGCCGGCCCGTTGGTGGTTACCACGGGCTCGGATCTGCCGTCGTCGGTTCAGTTGCCGGTGTGGCTGACGCGCGCCGGTACCGACATGCTGAAAAGCCGCCCGATCGTGGCGGTCGACCGTCGCGGCATGGGCCTGTCGGGCGCAATCGACTGCCGCGACACCTTCGACCGACAGGAAATGCAAGACCAGGCCCAGTTCGAAACCGGCGACGATCCGGTGGCCAGCCTCGCGGCGGTCGTCGTCACCGCGACCACGAACTGCACCGACACCATCGCACCTGGCGATTCGGCATACGACAACTCGCATGCCGCTGAGGACATCGAGCGGCTGCGCACTACCTGGGACGTACCCGCTCTTGCTCTTCTGGGGATCGGCAACGGCGCACAGGTCGCGCTCGCCTACGCCGGCCGGCACCCGGACAGGGTGGCCCGCCTCGTCCTTGACTCGCCGATCCCGCCGGCGATCAACGCCGAAGGCGCCGAACTGCAGCAGGTCAAGGGCGAGCAAACCGCGCTGGATGCGTTCGCCGCACAGTGCTCGGCCGCCAACTGTCCACTGGGCCCGGACCCGAAGGCCGCAGTCGACTCCATTTTGGTCGCCGCGCGTGCCGGACGCGGCCCCGGAGGTGCCTCGGCGGCGGCCGTCGCCGAGGCGATCGCCACCGCCCTGGCGTTTCCGCGCGGAGACCGGGTCGCGGCGACCAACGGCCTGGCCGCCGCGCTGGCATCGGCCCGCTCGGGTGACGTCAACCAGCTGAACAACCTGATCAACCAGGCGACGTCGATGCGCCAGACCGACGGGCAGTTCGTCAACAGGTGCACCGATTCGCTCAACCGCCCGACCCCCGATCGGGTCCGCGAACTCGTGGTCGAGTGGGGCAAGGAGTTCCCGCAGTTCGGCGTAGTTGGGGCCCTCGACCTGGTGAAGTGTCTCAACTGGCCCAGCGGCACCGCGCCGCCGGATCCCAAGAACCTCAAGGTCAACGTGGTGCTGATGGGCGGCCAGAACGACGCGGTGGTCGGCAACGAGAGCGTCGGGGCGGTGTCGGCCACCGTGATCAACGCCGGCGTGGCCAGCAAGAGGGTGGTATGGCAGGGCATCGGCCACGGCGTGAGCATCTACTCGCCCTGCGCGGCGCCGCCGATGATCGGCTACCTGGACAGCGGAAACCTGCCGACCACCGACACGTACTGCCCCGCCTGACCTGGCGTGAACCGTCAGGTACGGTGCGCTGGTGGCGAACTCAGACTCGACCCCGCCGACGACGTCGAAGGTGCTGCGCTCGATCCTGTGGCCGCTGGCGATCCTGTTCATCGTCCACCGCAGCTACGTGCTGGCCACCAACGGCTACATCACCGACGACTACGGACCGGTCTATCGCGCCGTCGTCAACTTCAAGCGCGGCGTGGACATCTACAACGAGCACCTCAACTACGTCGATCCGCACTACCTGTATCCGCCCGGCGGCACGCTGTTGATGGCGCCGTTCGGATATCTGCCCGTCGACGCGTCGCGGTACTGGTTCATCTTCTTCAACACCGTCGCGATGTTGCTTGCGGCGTATCTGTTGGTGCGACTGTTCAACTTCACGTTCAGCTCGGTTGCGCTGCCCGCGTTGCTCGCCGCGATGTTCTGCAGCGAGGCCGTCATCAACACACTGGTCTTCGCCAACATCAACGGCTGCGTCCTGTTGCTCGAGGTGCTGTTCTTCCGGTGGCTGCTCGACGGCAAGGTCAGCCACGAGTGGTGGGCCGGCGTCGCGATCGGACTGTCACTCGTCGTCAAACCGCTGCTCGCGCCGCTGCTGTTGCTGCCGCTGCTCAACAGGCAGTGGCGCACGCTCGTCACCGCGATCGCCGTGCCGCTGGTGTTCAACCTCGCAGCGTTGCCGCTGGTCAGCGACCCGATGGACTTCTTCCGACGAACGCTGCCGTACCTCCTGGGCACCCGCGACTACTTCAACAGCTCGATCCTGGGCAACGGCATCTACTACGGGTTGCCGATGTGGTTGATCATGCTGCTGCGCATCCTCTTCGGGCTGTTGACCGTCGCATCGCTGTGGCTGCTGTACCGGTACTACCGCACCCGCGACCCGTTGTTCTGGTTCACCACGTCCTCGGGCGTGCTGTTGGTCGCATCGTTTCTGGTGCTGTCGCTGGGGCAGGGCTACTACTCGATGATGTTGTTCCCGTTCCTGATGACGGTGGTGCTGCCGAATTCCGTGATCCGGAACTGGCCGGCGTGGCTGGCGATTTACGGGTTCCTGTCCGCTGACAGATGGCTGCTCGGGCACTGGCCGACGACCGGTCGGGCCCTGGAGTACCTGAGAGTGACGTGGGGCTGGTCTTTGATTCTGGTCGTGGTGTTCGCTGTGCTGTACTTCCGCTACCTCGACGCCAAGGCCGAGAATCGTTTGCAATTCGGCATCGACCCACGCTGGATGACACGCGACGAGCCCGCTACCGTGACGACATGAGCGAACAGACGTCGGGGCCGAAACTCGAACTGTCCGACGCGCAATGGCGCGAAAAGCTCACCCCGGAGGAGTTCGAGGTGCTGCGGCGCGCGGGCACCGAGCCGGCGTTCACCGGTGAATACGCCGACACCACCGCCGAGGGCGTCTATGAGTGTCGGGCCTGCGGCGCGGAGCTATTCCGAAGCACCGAGAAGTTCGAATCCCATTGCGGCTGGCCGTCGTTCTTCGACCCGAGCCATACCGATGCAGTGATCCTGCGGGGAGATGACTCCATGGGAATCACCCGAACCGAGGTGTTGTGCGCCAACTGCCACAGCCACTTGGGCCACGTGTTCTCCGGCGAGGGCTACCCGACGCCCACCGATCAGCGGTACTGCATCAATTCGATCGCACTGCGGCTGGACCCCCGCTAGTTCGCGGCAACGTAAAAGCCCCCGCACGCTCAGCGTGTCGGGGGCTTCGACGTCTGCGGTCAGGCTGCCGCGGGCACCGCACCCGCGAAGGCCGGCGCGCCGGCCGGCTTCCAGTCGCGGACGGTGTGCAGGATGGCGACGCTGACCGGCACGATCAGCGGCGACACCATGACCAGGATGATCGCGAAGAGGTAGAACATGCTCGACATGACGGCTCACTTTCTGTTTTCCCGGGGCGGGAGGTTTGCTGTTGTGGTGGAACACTCGGTGTTGAGTTCGTCGCAAAAGTTATCGGGCGGACCGACGCGCATCGACGTCGCGAAACACCAACTTTCGGCGGATGCTTGTCTCCGGGCGACAAACGGCGACAAACCTCGCCGTGGGAGGCGACAAAACATGTATCTCTCCGCGCAGGAACGGCACAACCTCTGTCGTTCCCGCCGATCGACGCTGCCGAGGCCGGATCTTGCGAACTTCGTCGCCGACGCACACCGTCCCGATCCGGTCGCATTGTTGCAGTCCCAGAACAGCTCGCGGATCAGCGAGCTTGTGCCGATCCGATACGGCCGAATGCTGACGTCGCCGTTCGCGTTCTTCCGCGGCGCAGCGCTCATCATGGCGTCTGACTTGGCCGGGCACGAGCACACCGGGCTCGATGTGCAGCTGTGCGGCGATGCGCATCTATCCAACTTCGGCCTGTTCGCCTCTGCCGAACGCAGCCTCGTCTTTGACGTCAACGACTTCGACGAGACACTGCCGGGGCCGTGGGAATGGGATGTCAAGCGACTCGTCGCCAGCGTCGCGGTTGCCGCCCGCGCCAATGGCTTTGCGCCGGGTGAGCGTGAGCAGGTGGTACGCGCCTGCGCGCGGGCGTATCGAGAACGAATGCAGACGTTAGCCGGGATGCGGGAGCTCGATGTGTGGTACGCCCACACGACGATCGACGACGCCCTGTTGGCAGGCGTCGACCCGCAATACGCACAGGCCATTCGTCGCACCGCGTCCAAAGCGCATACGCGCGACAACCTCCAGGCGCTGTCAAAACTCACGACGTCCGTCGACGGACAGCGTCGCCTGGCCAGCGACCCACCGCTGCTCGTTCCGATCGACGAACTCGTTGGCGAGGCGGAGGCCCGCCGCCACGAACACCAGATGGGAGCTCTCGTCGATGAATACCGGGAAAGCATGGAGGTCTGCCGGCACAGGCTCATCACGCGATTCCGATATGCGGGGATGGCCCGCAAGGTGGTCGAGGATCGGCAGCGTCGGCACGCGCGCCTGGGTCATCCTGTTGTTGGGGCGTGACGA